>JBFWXS010000018.1:17666-39425 GCA_050187175.1 Burkholderiaceae bacterium | reverse complement strand
CCGCCACCTCCGCCACCTCCGCCGCCTCCGCCGCCTCCACTGCTTCCGCTGCCGCCACTTCTCCCGCCGCCCGGCAGCCCCGCCCCAACCTGATCTTCATCGTCGCCGACGACCTGGGCTACGCCGACCTGGGCTGCTACGGCGGCCGCGAGCCGGTCTCGCCTGAACTGGACCGCCTCGCCGCCGGCGGACT
This sequence comes from Burkholderiaceae bacterium, assembly GCA_050187175.1. Lineage (GTDB taxonomy): Bacteria > Pseudomonadota > Gammaproteobacteria > Burkholderiales > Burkholderiaceae_E > Zeimonas. The sequence goes on along the minus strand of JBFWXS010000018.1, from coordinate 39,232 downwards.
GCGCCTGACGCAGGGCTATGCCAACTCGCCGGTCTGCTCGCCGACGCGCTTCGCGCTGATGACGATGCGCTATCAGTACCGGCTGCGCGGCGCGCTGGAAGAACCCATCAACAGCCGCAGCAAGGGCAGCACGACGCTCGGCCTGCCGCCGGAGCTGCCGACGCTGCCCTCACTGCTGCGCGGCGGCGGCTACCGCACGGCGCTGATCGGCAAATGGCATCTCGGCTATCCGCCCACGTTCGGGCCGCTGCGCTCGGGCTACGACGAGTTCTACGGCATCCTCGCCGGCGGCGTCGACTACTTCACGCATTGCTCGGGGGCCGGCCACCATGACCTGTACCTCGGCGAGGACGAGCATCACGAGATCGGCTATCTGACCGACCTGCTGAGCCGGCGCGCCGTCGACTACGTACGGCGGGCGGCGGCCGATGCGCACGCCGGCCGTCCGTTCTTCCTCAGCCTGCACTACACGGCGCCGCACTGGCCCTGGGAAACGCGCGACGACGCCGACGTGGCGCCGGAAGTAGCGAGCAACCTGTTCCACCTCGACGGCGGCAGCGTCGACCGCTACCGGCGCATGATCCATCACATGGACGAAGGCATAGGCGAACTGATGCGGACCTTGCGCGAGCAGGGGCTGGAGCGCGACACGCTGGTAGTCTTCACCAGCGACAACGGCGGCGAGCGGTTCTCGGACAACTGGCCGCTGGTCGGCGGCAAGATGGATCTCACCGAAGGCGGCATCCGCGTGCCGTGGATCGCGCACTGGCCGGCGGTGATCCCGCCCGGTGCCGTCAGCACGCAGCACTGCCTGACCATGGACTGGTCCACGACGCTGCTGGACGTGGCCGGCGTCGCCGCCGACCCGGCTCACCCGCCCGACGGCGTGTCGCTGCAGCCGGTGCTGCGCGATCCGACGCGAACATTCGCGCGGCCCATGTACTGGCGCATGAATCACCGCGGCCAGCGCGCGCTGCGCGACGGCGACTGGAAGTATCTGATGGTGGACGGCCACGAGTATCTGTTCGACCTGTCCGCCGACGAACGCGAACGCGCCAACCGGGCGCGCCGCGACCCGCAACGGCTGGCCCGGATGCGCGACGCCTGGCAGGCGTGGAACGCGACGATGCCGGCCATCCCGGCCGATGCGACGGTGAGCCTGGGCTATTCGAGCGCCGACATGCCGCAGCGCTGATTCCTTGCGCGGGCCGCCCCGCGTCGGATTCTTTTACACATCCGCCATAGGCCCGCTGCCAACGGCTTGTTTCGACTCGCATTTCCGATTTGGGCTGGAACTTGCTTGACATTCACCGGCGTCATCATCACGAACTGCCGGGAGAACAGGCATGTCGACCCCGATGTCACGGCGTCTCGTCAACGGGCTCGCGTCTGTCGCGCTGGCCGCCACGGCCGGCGCCGCCTCCGCCGCCACCTATCACTACGTCGACTGGATTTCGGCGAACGTCGCCACCGGTTCGGCGACCGGCGTCATCACGCTGCCCGACAGCTCGACGGTGAACGTGAGCTTTCAGTCGTACAACGCGGACGGCTCGTTCGGTTCGCTGTACTTCGCGCAGACCAGCGGCGGCACCAACTACTGGTCGCCGAATACTCCGTATCTGAGCAGCGAGGTCAGCAACGCGCCGCCCGACAGCGACATCCTGGCCCTGGTCGGCGGCGTCAACCAGACCTACGTGGTGACGCTGTCCGAAGCGATCAAGGATCCCATCATGGCGATCCTCAGCCTCGGCCAGCCTGGTGTGCCGACGACGTACGACTTCGACTCGCCGTTCACGATCGTCAGCCAGGGCGCCGGCTACTGGGGCGGCAGCAGCAGTGCACTGACGGCGCTGCCGGGCGACGTTCTGCAAGGCCGTGAAGGACACGGCACGCTGCAGTTCATCGGCACGTACTCGACGTTCTCGTGGACGGTGCCGACACCCGAAAGCTGGCACGGCTTCACGTTCGGCATCCGCACCACGGAACGGCTCGAACCGACGGATCCGGGCACACCAGTGGAGCTGCCCGGTTCGATGGCGCTACTGGGGCTGGGACTGGCCGCGTTCGGACTGTTCAACCTGAACCGCTCGAACCGCCGCACGGACTGAGCCGTCGCGCACCTCGGCAAACGGGCGGCGACGGCCGCCCGTTTTCTTTGGCAGGGCGCCCCGCCATGCTCAAGCGGTAAGGGCTTCGGCCTTGGCGCCCGCGGGCGCCGCTTCTTCCGGCGCCGTCGTACGGATCAGATGATCGAACGCGCTCAGCGAGGCCTTGGAGCCCTCGCCCATCGCGATGACGATCTGCTTGTACGGCACCGTCGTCACGTCGCCCGCCGCGAACACGCCCGGCAGTGAAGTCTCGCCGCGTGCATTGACCACCACCTCGCCGAAGCGCGTGAGCTCGACGCCGCTGTCCTTCAGCCAGTCGGTGTTCGGCAGCAGGCCGATCTGCACGAAGATGCCTTCCAGTTCGACGCGCTGCGTCGCGCCGCTGACGCGATCCTTGTAGACCAGGCCATTGACCTTGCTGCCGTCGCCGCTCACCTCGGTGGTCTGCGCGTTGACGATGATCTCGACGTTGGGCAGGCTGCGCAGCTTGCGCTGCAGCACCGCGTCGGCCTTCAGCTCGGGCGCGAACTCGAGCAGCGTCACGTGCGCCACCACGCCGGCCAGATCGATCGCCGCCTCGACGCCGGAGTTGCCGCCGCCGATCACCGCCACGCGCTTGCCCTTGAACAGCGGACCGTCGCAGTGTGGGCAGTAGGTCACGCCCTTGGTGCGGTATTCCTGCTCGCCGGGCACGTTCATATCGCGCCAGCGCGCGCCGGTGGCGATGATCACCGTCTTGCCCTTGAGAACGGCGCCGCTGTCGAAGCGCACCTCGATGCCGTCGGCCTGCACCGACAGCGACTGCGCGCGCTGCCGGTTCATCAGGTCGACGTCGTAGCTCTTGACGTGCTCCTCGAGCGCCGCCGCCATCTTCGGCCCCTCGGTTTCCTTCACCGAGATGAAGTTCTCGATCGCCAGCGTGTCCAGCACCTGCCCGCCGAAGCGCTCGGCAGCCAGGCCGGTGCGAATGCCCTTGCGCGCCGAGTAGATCGCCGCCGCGGCGCCGGCCGGACCGCCGCCGACGATCAGCACGTCGAACGGCGCCTTCGCGCTGAGCTGCTCGGCTTCGCGGGCCACCGCGCCGGTGTCGATCCGGGCGAGGATTTCTTCCAGCGTCATGCGGCCCTGGCCGAACGGTTCACCGTTCAGGAACACGGTCGGCACCGCCATGATCTGGCGCGATTCGACCTCGTCCTGGAAGGCCGCGCCGTCGATCGCGACGTGGCTGATGTTCGGATTCAGCACCGACATCAGGTTCAGCGCCTGCACCACGTCCGGGCAGTTCTGGCACGACTGCGAGAAGTAGGTCTCGAAGCGGAAGCGGCCTTCCAGCCGGCGCACCTGCTCGATGACTTCGGGGCTGACCTTGGGCGGATAGCCGCCGACCTGCAGCAGCGCCAGCACCAGCGACGTGAACTCGTGGCCCATCGGCAGCCCGGCGAAGCGCAGATCGACGCCGCCGCCGGGGCGGTTGATGGCGAACGAAGGAGCGCGCTCGCCGTCGCCGCGCCGTTCGACCAGCGCGACGCGCTCCGACAGGCCGGCGATGTCCTGCAGCAGCGACTGCATCTCCTTGGACGGCTCGCTGTCGTCGAGCGACGCCACGATCTCGATCGGCTGGGTAAGCCGTTCGAGATAGCTCTTCAATTGTGTCTTGAGGTTGGCATCGAGCATGATTGACTCACTTGTCGGATCGAACGGCAAAAAAAAGCCCGGGCAGCAAACGCCCGGGCGTATCGGGCGGAGACGAGCCGCTTAGATCTTGCCGACCAGGTCGAGCGACGGGGCCAGCGTCTTGTCGCCGGGCGTCCATTTGGCCGGGCACACTTCACCCGGATGCGACGCGACGTACTGGGCTGCCTGAACCTTGCGCAGCAGTTCCTTGGCGTCACGGCCGATGCCGTTGTCGTGCACTTCCATCACTTTGATCTTGCCTTCGGGATCGATCACGAAGGTGCCGCGCAGCGCCAGGCCTTCTTCCTCGATCAGCACTTCGAAGTTGCGCGCCAGCGCCGCAGTCGGGTCGCCGACCAGCGGGTACTGGACTTTGGCGATCGTGTCCGACGTGTCGTGCCACGCCTTGTGCGTGAAATGCGTGTCGGTGGAGACGCCGTAGATTTCGACGCCCAGCTTCTTGAATTCGGCGTAGTTGTCGGCCAGATCACCCAGCTCGGTCGGGCAAACGAAGGTGAAGTCGGCCGGATAGAACACGAAGACCGACCACTTGCCTTTCAGGTCCTGGTCGCTGACGGGAACGAACTTGCCGTTGTGATAGGCAGTGGCTTTGAACGGTTTGACTTCGGTATTGATCAGTGACATCGCGGGTCCTCTGTTGGAGTTCAGTGGAGAAGGAGACTCAATCTTATTTGCGTCAGCGAAATTATGGAAATTGATTAATTCTATACAGCCGATTGGTTTTCACCATGACCGTTGTCAAGGTCACCGCCGGTCCGGGGCGGGGGCGGAAACGGGCGGAAGGGCGGAAACAGGCGGAGGGGCGGAAACAGGCGCAGAGGCGCCGCGCCGGCGCATCGCCTCGCACGGGTCGGGCCGCGGCTGCGGGGCCGTCGTCGCGACGCGGTCGAACGGGGCGTCGCCGGGATCGCCGCGTTCGATCAGCCCGATCGCCAGCACGCGCGCCTGCGGCGCCAGTTCGCGCAGGTGGCGCGGCACGCCGATATCGCGCCGCATATGGCCGTTGCCGGCCAGCAGCACCACCGGCAGGCCGTGCCGCTGTCCGGCCGATACCACCGACTGAGCCAGGCAGCGGTCGCGCGCCAGCTGCGCGGCGGCCATAGTCGCCACCGCGTTCGCCGGCAGCATGCCGCAATGACCATCGCTGATGGAGCGCTCCATGGCGCTGCGCTCGGCAGCCCCCCAGCCAGTGGGCTCCGCGGGAGCCGGCGCCTGCCCGCGCGCGATGCGCATCGCGTCGCGGCGCGACAGGTTGGCCGCCGCCAGCGGCAGGCCGCGGCGCAGCGCCAGTTCGAAATAAGGTGCGTAGTACGGCCAGTGCCAGCCGTCGAAGCTGAAGCCCGCGGCCTCGGCGACCTGCCGGGCGCGGGCCGCCGGATCGCCCGCCGCGGCTTCGCGCAGCGCGCGATCCAGATCCGCCTGCCGGTCGGCATCGAGCTGCTCGACCGCCAGCACGAAGCGGCGCGAGGAGCTCAGGTGATCGAGCCAGCCTAGCCGCAGCTTGTGCTGCTCGGCGTTGTCGTGGACCTCGCCTAGCAGCAGGTAGTCGGCTCGCCAGGCTTCGTCGGTCAGCGATTCAGGCGGCCGCGAATCGGCGCTCGGCGATGCGGTGCTCGACCATGCGTTGCTCGACGATGCGGCGCCCGGCGATCCCGGCCCCGGCAACCCGGCGGCCCCCGGCGCACCGGGTAGCCTGCGCTCCGGCCCGTTCGCGACGGCGCATCCGCCGAGCAAAGGCAGCAGCCCCGTCGCCAGCAGCCGGCGCCGCGCCGTTCGGGTATGAACGCCAGCCGAGATCGGCACGGAAATCCTGAAACGTCGATCGAACACCGCGACAGCTTACCTGCGAACCGAAAGACCCCCTTCGCGGCGCCGGGCTGCCGGACAATTGGCTACCATCGAAGGCGTGATTGGAAGAATACGGCCGCACGAACCACGCCGACGCAGCTCGGCAGCGGGAGCGCGCCGAAAGGAACGAGCGGATGCGGCAGGACCTAGGATTGATGCACTTCTGGCAGTCGGCCGATGCGGTCACGCACGCGGTCGCCTATCTGCTGCTGCTGATGTCGGTACTCAGCTGGTACTTCATTCTGTCCAAGAGCTGGAGCCTGTGGCGGCTGCGCCGCGGCGCGCATGCGGCGCTCGAGCGCTTCTGGCGCGCGCGCTCGATCGACGAGGCGCTGGCCGAGCTGCGGCGCGCCGACCCGGAGGCGCTGTTCACGCCGCTGGTCGAGAAGGCGCGGGCCGCGGCCGGCATGCAACCCGACGACTCGCTGGCCGCCGCCATCGACCGCGAGGAACTGGTCACGCACGCGCTGCGCGGCGAGATCACGCAGGCCTCGGCTCGGCTCGAAAGCGGCCTCACGCTGCTCGCGTCAGTGGGCAGCACCGCGCCCTTCATCGGCCTGTTCGGTACCGTCTGGGGCATCTACCACGCGCTGATCGGCATCGCCGCCAGCGGGCAGGTGCTGATCGACCAGGTGGCGGGTCCGGTCGGCGAAGCGCTGGTCATGACCGCGGCCGGCCTGGCCGTCGCCATCCCGGCCGTGCTGGCCTACAACGCATTCGTGCGCGCCAACCGGCTGCTGCTGGCCGAGCTCGACGGCTTCGCGCACGATCTGCTGGCGCTGGTGCTGACCGGCCGACGGCTCAGCCATGGCGGCGGCGACGGTCTGCAAGGCGCGGTGGCCCCGCTCGCCGGCGGCCAGCTGGTGCGCTGAGCGCGGCGCGCAGCGAGCGGCAGGCGACGAACGGGCAAGCGACGAACGGGCAAGCAACGAGCGGACAGGCGACGAGCGGACAGGCGACAAGCCGACCGGAACAGGACGGAGACCGACATGGCATTCGGCGGATTGAGCCCCAGCAGCCAGCAGCAGCCCATGGCCGAGATCAACACCACGCCGCTGGTCGACGTGATGCTCGTGCTGCTGGTGATCTTCATCATCACGGCCCCGCTGCTGACGCACGGGATCCGGCTCGACCTGCCGCGCGCCGGCGCGCCGCCTTCCGCGCAGCCGCCGCAGACGGTCACGCTGTCGATCGACGCCGCCGGCGCGGTGTTCTGGAACGACGAGCCGGTCGCCGATGCCGACGCCCTGCAGCTTCGCCTGCGGCAGGCCGCGGCGCAGCAGCCGCCGGCGCCGCTGCAGCTGCGCGCCGACCGCGACACCCGCTATCAGCGCATCGCCGAATTGATGGCCGCCGCGCAGGCGGCCGGCATCGCGCAGATCGGCTTCATCACCGAGCCGGTGCGCGCGGCGCCCAAGGCCGCCGAGCTCACAAGGTGAAGGTCAGGGCCGACACCAGCGCCGACGGCGCGGCGACACCGCCGAACTGCCTGCCGTCATAAGTCTCGGTGGACGGCATGCGCCGTACCTCATCGGTAAGCGCCTGCAGGGCCGGGCCGAACAGCCGGTACAGGCTGTCGTCGAAGCGCATGGTGCCGACCGGCGCCACCGGCCAGCCGTCTTCGACCCACAGCGTGGCGAAGCGCGTCATGCCGGTGACGCGGCAGGCGGCGCGGTCCGAGTAGTTCAGATACCACAGGTTGCTGATCGCCAGGCCGGTGTCGAGCGCGGCCAGCGCGTCGGCCTGCCGCAAGCTGCCGGCGCCCAGCGTCGGCGCCAGCGGCGCCTCGCCGTCGTCAGCACCGTTCCCAGCCGCGCCACCGAACTCGCGCGCGCTGCGCGGCGAGACCAATGCATCCACCTGTCGACCGGCGGCGATCAGCGGCAAGCAGTCGGGCCGCACGAAGCCATCGGACTGGAAGCGCGGCACGTCATGCAGCGCCAGGTCCTCGGCCAGCGAGAACATCTCCGCGAACTGCACCTCGCCGCGCTGCAGCCGCGCCAGCGGCGATTGCCCGGTGCGCTGCGCGCGCAGCGAGAAGCCGCCCCAGCCGAGCAGGCTCAGCAGATCGGCGACGGCGTGCGGCGCCAGCAGCGCGCGGTAGCTGCCCGGCGCCAGCTGGCGTGCCGGCCGGCGCAGCAGCGCCGCGTGTTCGCGCGCCTGCGCCACCGCGGCGGCGACGGCCGCTGCGTCCCAGTCGCGGCCTGACCAAGTCTCCTTCACCGCGCGCCCTTCATCGACCTGCACCGTGAAATCGAACGAGGACCAGACCGCCTCATGGAAGTGCCGATGACCGAGATTGCTGGCCAGACCGGCCGCCACCGGTCCGGCGGCGTGAAAGCCGATCAGGTCGGCATCGCCGGCCGCCGCACCGAGCGTGGTCACCACTTGCTCGGGTGTGGCCACCAGACCGCCGCGCTGCACGCGGCTGCGCGCCGGCTCGCGCTGCCAGGCGAGGAACGGATCGGCATCGGCCCTGGCCAGCGCATCGCGCAGCCGCCCCAGCGCGCGGTCGAGCTGCGCGCGGCCGCGACGGCCCGGCACCAGCGGACAAGTGATGCGCGCCTGCCGGTCGCCGGCGATCAGCCGCAGCACGGCGGTGGCCCGCTCGACCGTGCCGGCCTGCCGCACGCGGCCGCGATTCAAGCGCAGGTAGTCGGCGCGCTCGGCATGCAGCTCGGCGAACAGCGCCTCGCCGGCGCGGGCCGCGCCGGTGACGTAGCGCGCCAGCGCATCGAAGCGTTCCTCGAACACGCCGGCCGGCGCGGCGCCGCCGCTCACGCGTCGCCTCCGAACACGTCCACGTCGCGGAACAGGCAGGCCGGCGACGCATGACCGACGCGGATCACCTGCCCCGGCTCGCCCTTGCCGCAGAACGGCGTGCCCAGCACCTGCAGCGTGCTGCGGTCGCCGACCATCGCCAGGCTGCGCCAGAAGGTTGCCGACACGCCGCGGTAGTTCGGATTCTTCACCCGCTGCGTGAGCCGGCCGTTCTCGATCAGGCGCCCCCACTCGCAGCCGAACTGGAACTTGTTGCGCTGATCGTCGATCGACCAGGACACATTGGTCTGCATCCAGATTCCATGCTCGATGGCGGCAATCATCTCCTCCAGCCGGCTGTCGCCCGGCTCGACGTTCAGATTGGCCATGCGGTCGATCGGCGGCCGGTGCCAGCCATTGGCGCGGGCCACGGCCGCGCCGCCGATGTCGAACCCGGCCTGCCGCGCCCGCGCCTGCGACAAGGCGCCGCCCAGCGCGCGCTTGAGCACGCCGCCTTCGATCAGCATGACGCGCTGCGCCGGGCTGCCCTCGTCGTCGACGGCATAGCTGGCGAACTCGCCCGCCACCCCGGGATCGACGCTGACGTTGAGCAGCGGCGAACCGTATTGATAGCGGCCGAACATTTCCGGCGTGACGAAGCTGGCGCCGGCGAAATTGCGCTCGTCGCCGAGGATTCGATCGAGCTCCAGCGGATGGCCTATCGATTCGTGGATCTGCAGCATCATCTGGTCCGGCGCCAGCAGCAGATCGCGCCGACCGGTCGGGCAGTTGGGCGCCGCCAGCAGCTGCAGCGCCTCGTCGGCTACGCGCGCGCCGCCGCCGATCAGGCCCGACTGCTGCAGCACTTCGCCGCCGCCTTGCCGGCAGAAGCCGTTGTACTGCCCGCCAAGCGAGCGCGTCTGCGATTCACCGTCGCGCTCGGCAGTGGCTTCCAGATTGGGTTCGACGAAGCGCAGCCGCTGGTCGGCGATCAGCTCGCCGTCGATCCACAGCCGCTGCCGGCTGGTCGTGACGCGCAGGTTGGCCACCCAGTGCACGATCGCCGGCGAACACCGCAGCGCCTCGGCCTCGCGGCGCAGCAGTCCGATCAGTTCGTCGCGCGGCGGCAGCGGCGCTGCGGCGGGGCTGCGGTAGCGGCGCAGCCGGTCCGGCCGGGGCTGCGATGGCTGCTGCGATGAGCGGCCCCTCGGCGCCTGCGTCAACCAGGGCGGCGCACCGCCGGCCAGCGCCAAGCCGCGGCCGACGGCGGCGCGCGCCCAGCGGGCCGCACGATCGGCCGCTTCACGCAGGCCGGCCGGCGACAGATCGGCGGTCGCGCAATAGCCGGCCTCGCCGCCGTGCCAGACGGTCAGCATCGCGCCGCGATCGCGCCACAGCGCCGGCGGCTGCAGCACCCCGCGCACGATCGCCAGCTGCTCGCCGTCGTCCTCGACGACGCGCAGCGACACTACCGCGCCGGGCAGGTCTAGTCGCGGAAACTCGATGCGGGACATGATCGCCGACCGGGCAAACGCCGTGCCCGGCGCGGCGCACGGTTCAGTGCTGCAACCACTGCAGCAGCGGTTCCCAGGTGCCGCGGTCCTTCTCGACGCGCTGCGACGGCACGTCGAACAGCGTCAAGCCGTGCGCGGCCAGATGCACGTAGTTCTGCGTGTCGCGCAGATAGCCGGCCACCGGCAGCCCGAGGCTGGTGACGAAGCGCGCCAGCTGCTCGGCCGCCTTGGTGCGCGTGTCGACGCGCATGCCGACGATGCCGACCGTATCCTGGAAGCGGCGATCATTGCGATATTCCTGCTTCAGCTCCTCGAGGAACTGCTGCGTGGCCATGACGTCGAACATCGACGGCTGCAGCGGCACGACCACCTTGTCGGCAACCCGCACCAGCTCGCTGAGCCGCTTGCCGGTGATCTGCGCCGGCGTGTCCAGCACCACGTGCGTGACGCCGCGCGGCGGCCGCGCGATCTCGCCGTTCATGTGCCAGGTCTCGATCGGCCGCACCCCCTGCGGCCGCAGGCTCAGCCAGTGCCGCGCCGACTGCTGGCGGTCGAAGTCGCCGAGCATCGTTCGATGGCCGGCACCGGCGTAGTAGCCGGCAAGATTGGTCGCCAGCGTCGTCTTGCCGACGCCTCCTTTAGGATTAACGACAGCCACCACAGGCATGCGCGGACTCCCAGGTCTCAACGATGAACGGTCAATGCGTGCCGGCCGATGGTAACAAAAGGTCGTGCATCAGGGTTGCACACGGCCGCTGCGGACTGTCTCGATTTCGTCGCATAGCCGGCGAACCGCCTGCAGAATGCGCGGCCCCGGGCGGTGCAGCAGCGACGCGTCGAAGACGGCGAAGCGCGCCGGCCCCGCGGGCTGCAGCAAGCCGCGCTCGCGCCAGCGCCGCGCCGAAGCCTGGCCGTCGGTGGCCAGCACCAGTTGCGGCCGCGCCGCCAGTACTGCCTCGGGGTCCAGCCTCGGCGCCGCCACCGCGGCATCGCCGAACACGTTGACGGCGCCGCAGCTGCGTAGCGCATCGCCGATCACGTCCCGGTCGCTCAGGCCGATCAGCGGCGCCGACCAGACCTGCACGAACACGCGCACCGGCGGGCGCCCAGCGAAGCGTTCACGCAGGCCGGCTAGTTGGCCGGCGAAGCGCTGCGCCGCCAGCTGCGCGCGGCGGGCCTCGTCGGCCGAGCCGAACGCACCGAAGCGCGCCAGCGACCGGCCGACCTCATCGAGCGAACGCGGCTCGGACACGAAGACCCGCACGCCGAGCGCGGTCAGCCGCTCGACCCACGGTGCCCGCGCCCCAGCGCCCCAGACGATGACCAGGTCCGGCCGCATGGCAAGAAGCCGCTCGAGATCCGGCGGCGGATAGGCCGGCAGTTGCGGCAGCCGCGCGGCCGCCGGCGGAAAATCGCTGTCGTGGTCCACCGCCATCACGCGGGCGCCGAGCCCGGCCTCGAACAGCAGGTCGGTGGCATGCGGCGCCAGAGAGACGATGCGGACCGCCGGGCCGGATGCTTCGAGGCGCCGGCCCCAGTCGTCGATGATGGCTGCGGCTGCAGGAGGGCGCGATGCAGCGGGCTGTGACGCGCTGAGCTGCGGTGCTTCGGCCTGCGGTGCTTCGGCCTGCGGTGCTGCGGCCTGCGATGTGGCGGGCTGCGGCGCGGCTGACTGCGGCGCCGCCGCGCCCGGCCCGCCCGCCAGCGCCGCCGTCCCCAGCAGCGCCGCCTTCCCCAGCAACGCCGCCATCCCCAGCAGCACCGCCGCCACGGCGCGCCCGCCGGCGAATGCAGCCGAAGCCGAGCGCCGTCCGCTCATCGTCGCGCTCAGCGCGTGGCGTAGCGCACGCCGACGAACAGCGAGCGCGGCGGCGCGCGGTAGCCGTAGATCGTCTGGTACTGCCGGTCGCTGACGTTGCCCAGCCGCGCGAACAGCTCCCACTGCCGGTTCAGCTCGTAGCCGGCCCACGCATCGACGAACAGGTAGCCGCCCATCCGCTGGCCCTGCGTATCGAAGCGCCGCGCCTGCGCCACCGCCTCCGCGCCTAGCCGCCAGCGGCCGTCGCGCCAGTCGACGCCCAAGGTGCCGTAGGCCGGTGCGCGGCGTATCAGCTCGCCGGTGCTGCGCAGCACGCCGTCGTCGCCGCGCGCCTCGCCTTCGGTGTCCTGGAAGGTGGCGCTACCCCGCAGCGTAAAGGCCCCGAGGCTGCGCCGCGCCTCCAGCGTCACGCCGCGCACCTTGGCCTGCGCCAGGTTCTGCGCGACGAACATCGAGTCGAGCTCGATCGCCTGCTCGATGCGGCTGGCGAACAGCGTGGCGCGCAGCAGATCGGCGCCGGCGCGATGCTCGATGGCGATCTCGCCGCCGCGCGAGTGCTCCGGCTTGAGCAGCGGATTCGGGCCGAACGGGTTGTACAGATCGTCGAACGTCGGCGCGCGGAACGCCGTACCGTAGCTGGCGCGCAGCAGCCACTGCGGCGCGAAACGCCAGCCCCAGGCCAGCGCACCCGTGGTCTTGGAGCCGACCGACTGGATGCGGTCGCGGCGCAGCGTGCCGCGCAGCAGGTGCTCGCCGAACTCGCGCTCGTAGCCGGCGAACAGCGAACGCGTGTCGCGCTCGTCGCGCGCATAGAGGAAGTCGCCGCGCGTCACGCCCTCGCCGGCGACCTTCTGCTCCAGCGACTCGATGCCGAACAGCAGGCGTCCGCCACCGGCCTCGATCGTGTTCTGCCAGCCGAGCGTGCGCGAATCGGTGCGCGGCGCGAAGCTGTAGCCGCCGGCCGTGTAGTCGAGCGAGCTCTGGCCCAGGCGCAGCTCCGTCCGCCAGGCGTCAGTGAACCGGCCGCGCGCGTGCAGCGACAATGCGCTGCTGCGATAGGTCTGCCAGGTATCGGACGGCGCCGAGAACATGCTGTCGTAGAACACTTTCCCGTCGCTGACCAGCAGCGACCCGCCGAGCTCCCAGGCCGGCGACAGCTGCTGCGACAGCGACGCGGTCAGCGAATGGTTGCGATGACCGTCGCGATCCGGCTGGTAGTCGAAGCTGTCGGGCAGCGTCGCCTCGAAGCCCGACGTGCGCTCGCCCGACGCATGCAGCGCGAAGCGCGTACCGCCGCTGGCGCCGCTGATGCCGGCCTGCAGCTGCCGCGTCCCGCGGCTGCCGATCCCCGCCGAGAAGCTGCCGCGCCAGCCCGGCTCGCTGCCGCGCCGCGTGAAGATCTGGATCACGCCGCCGACGGCGCTGGAGCCGTACAAGGCGGACATCGGGCCGCGCACGATCTCGATCCGCTCGATCGCCGCCAGCGGCAGATACTCGGGCAGCGCGCTGCCGCTCAGCGGGCTTTCCAGCCGCACGCCATCGACCAGGACCAGCACCTGCGAAGTCTTGGTGCCGCGCATGAACAGACCGGCGACTGCCCCCGCGCCACCCGCCTGGGCGATCTCGATGCCGCCCTGAGCGCGCAGCAGCTCGGGCAGCGTCGCCGGGCCGGCATCGCGGATCTGCTGCGGCCCGATGACGGTGACGTCGGCCAGCGCGCGATCGATGCTGGTATCCATCCGCGTGGCAGTCACCACCACCGGGTCGAGGGTTTGTGCGGCAAGGAACGGAGAAGCGGCCGACAGCGCGCCGAGCAGCGCCACGGACGTGGACCATCTGGACATGGAAAACTCCTGAGCGCCTCGCCCACCGCAAGACGCAGGTTCATCGTGAAGTTCGACGCCGACAGCGCGGCGCGCCATACTCACGGCCGGTTTCCGGGCTGCAGCGTCGGCGCGGCGATGCACGGATGCATCACCGGCCGCGGGCACACCGCCTTCCCAGGACCGCGCCGGCGAAACCGACGCCGGGCCCCAGTGGCCAATCAGGTGCGCCACCGCCCGCGAACGCGAGCGGCGCTGCTTACCGTTGCGGGGGCAGCACAGGTTCACCGCGGCGCGAGGCCGCAATTCCTGTTTCCCGTTTCAGCGCGCGCCGGATGGCGCGCGACACCGTAAGCGAGGCAGATTATAGGGCGGCGCGAGGCGCCCGAACCTTGAGCTGGTGCTATGAACCTGCGCGCGGCGCAGCGGCGAGACTGTCCAGCGCCTGCAGCACGATGCCCGGCGTCAGCAGCTCGGGCAGCAGCTGCGGCTGCGCATCGCCGGGGCGATAGAGCAGATACAGCGGCACGCCGCTGCGCTGGAAGCGCGCCAGCTCGGCGGTGATCGCCGGATCCTGCCGCGTCCAGTCGGCACGCAGTCGCACGACGCCGCGCCGCGCCATCGCGTCGGTGACGACCTGGCGATCGAGCACCAGCCGCTTGTTCGCCTGGCAGCTGACGCACCAGGCGGCGGTGAAGTCGACGAATACCGGCCGCCCTTCGGCCAGCAGCTGATCGACGCGCGCGCGCGACCAGACCTGCCAGCCGCGGTTGGCCGCGTTTGCACGATCGGCAGCCGGCGCACCGGCGGCCTGGCCATCGGCCAGCACCCCGGCCCCGCCGTCGCCGCTCTCACCGCCCTCACCCGGCCAGGCCACCCAAAACGCCGCAGCGACGCAGGCCAGCGCCACCGCCACGCCCCAGCCGCGCCGGCCGCCGCTGCCGAACTGCACGAAGCGCCCGTAAGCCCACGCCGCCAGCCCGAGCAGGACGGCGCCTATTGCGAGCCCCAGCACCGCATCGATGCCGCGCTGCTGTCCCAGCACCCAGGCCAGCCACGCGGCGGTGGCGTACATGGGAAATGCCAGCGCCTGCTTCAGCGTCTCCATCCAGCGGCCGGGGCGCGGCAGCCAGCGCAGCCAGGCCGGGAAGAAGCCGAGCAGCAGATACGGCAGCGCCATGCCCACGCCGATCGCCGTGAACACGAGCAGCGAGTCGAGCACGCTGCCACCCAGCGTGTAGCCGAGGGCCGATCCCATGAACGGCGCCGTGCAGGGCGTGGCCACCAGGACGGCCAGCACGCCGGTGCCGAACGAGCCGGCCAGCGGATGACGCGCCGCCGTATCGGCCACCGGTACTGCCCCGAACCGCGTCAGCACCGTGCCGATCTCGTAGACACCCGAGAAATTCAGCGCGATGGCGACGAACAGCAGCGCCATCGCCACGACGAACGCCGGTGACTGCAGCTGGAAGCCCCAGCCCGCCGCCTCGCCGGCCGCGCGCAGCGCCAGCAGCAGCCCCGCCAGCACCCAGAACGACAGCAGCACGCCCGCGGCGAAGGCAAGCGCACCGCGGCGCGACGCCGCGGCGACGGAGGTCCTGCTCGGGCTCGCAGCCGTGCCTGCCGCCGCGCTCCCCGCGAAGCTCAGCACCTTGAGGCCGATCACCGGAAACACGCAGGGCATCAGATTCAGGATCACGCCGCCGAGCAGGCCGAACAGCAGCGCCAGCCAGACTCCCGGCGTGGCGGCGCCGAAGCCCGCCAGCCCTCCGCCCGCCGCCCCGCGGGCCGCTAGTCCGCCGCCCCCCGCCGCCGCACCCGCGCCTTCGATCGCGGGCCCACCGCCGGCAGCAGGCGCACCGTCCATCCTGCTCATTCCGGCGTCGGCGCTTCGCCGTCCACCGAACAGCCCGCCCAGCAGCGACGAGCCGCCGCTGTCGCCGACGGCGGCCCGCGTCTGCGGCGCGCCGTCGATGCGCGAGATCTCGGCGCCCCCGGCGAACGCCTGCGCAGCGGCGGTCGGCACCAGCTCGCGGATCGCCCCATCCAGCACGATGACGCCCGCCGCCGCGGCGCGCAGACCGTCGGCATCGCGCATCGCAGCCGCTGCCCCGTCGGGGGTGAGCTTCAGCTCGAGCCGCGCCAGCGCCGGCGCAACGCCATCCACGGCAAACAGCACCTGCCGCTCGGCGTTGCGCAGCAGGCCTTCGCGATACGGAAAGAACTCGGCCTTGCGCACCGGCGCCGGCAGCGCGATCGACAGCGTCTCGCCGTCGGCGAACACCTGCGCGGGCAGGGTCTGGCGCGGCTGGCGCTCGACGGCGCGCTGGAACAGCGGCGCGAAGCGCGACGGCCCGGCGGCGCTGCCATCGCGGCTCAGCGGCAGCACCAGCGCCAGCTCGGCTTCGCCCGGAATGCAGACCTCGCGGCACATCAGCCACTGCGCCTTGCCGCTGATCCTCAGGCTGTCGCCGGCCAGCGAAGCGGGCACGTGCAGCGGCAGCGGCAGCACGATCTCGCCTTCGTAGCCGTAGTTCGCCAGCGGCGGAATGAACAATCGCTGCGGCGCCGGCCAGCCGATCTCGCCGGCGCGCACGCCGTCGGGCAGCCGCAGCTCGAGCTGCGTCGGCAGCCCGGAATCACCCGGGTTGCGCCAGTACGTATGCCAGTGCGGATCATGCTCGATGCGCAGCCCCAGCTGCAGCGCTTCGCCGGGCACCACGGCGGCCTTGTCGGCGACCAGCTCGACCTGCACTGCTTCGACGCGCACGGGGCCGGTCCGTGCGGCCGATGCGGCCGCGGCCGAGGTCGCCGCAGCCGAGGTCGCGGCGGTCGTGCCCGATGAGGCCGTCACCGCCGAGACCGCGGTCGCCGAAGTCACCTCCGCTGACGGCGCGGCCTCCCGCGCGGCGATCGTCGATGCGATACTGCCCCCGAGCGACTGCGCCGCGCCCGGGGCCGGCACCGGCGCCTGCACTTGCGTCTGCGCTTGCGCCTGCATCGGCGCAAGCGCAAGCGACGCAGCCAGCAGCGGACCGGCGAAGCCGATCGCCCGTCGCACGGCCGATCGGAGCCGGTACGGCAGCCTGGAGATTGCGCGCAAAGATTTCATCGACAGCAAGGTTCATCCGAGCCCACGCGCGTCGGCGGGGCAAAATATGCTACCGGAACGCAGGCGAACGCCCGCGGCGCGCCTCGGCGCCGGCACCGCAGGTCGGTCGCGCGTCCCCGCAATGGCTTTCAAAACCGGCGGCGCGCGCCTGCGCTGTCTTCCTACATGCCGTCTTCATATAACATCTCGCCATGGATCAGGAAGTTGAGCAGCTAGGCCAGCACGTCGAACGGATGCTCCAGGTCGTCCGGCGGTTGACCGAAGAAAACGCGTCCCTGCGCGATCAGCTCGCAGACAGCCGCAACACCAACCAGCTCTTGCAGCAGCGCATCAGCGAAGCGCGCGCGCGCGTCGAGTCGGCACTGTCGCGCCTGCCGCTGATCGACAATGCGACATCCGGCACCGCGGCTGCCGACGCCGCGGCGGTCGATACTGCGACGGTCGGCGGCGCGGCAACCGGTGCTTCGGCGGCAGCGCCCGGCAATGCCGCCGGCGGCCGCGCCTTCCCGGCCGACGGCGCCCTGGCCGCCGACGGCACGCTGTCCGCCGACCGCGCGCGCTGACCCGCGCGCGGCCCCCGCGACGTCCCGCCTGCCCCACGGACTGCCCCCTATGGAACAGATCGAAGTCAAGATCCTAGACCGCGACTACCGGCTCGCCGTCAGCGGCGAAACCAAGTCGCGGCTGCTCGAAGCCGTGCACATCGTCGACGAGAAGATGCGCTCGATCCGCGACGCCGGCCGCATCTCCGGCGTCGACCGCATCGCGGTCATGGCCGCCCTGCAGCTGGCCCACGAGCTGCTCGGCGCGCAGGATCCCGCCGCCGGCACGCCGTCGGCGCAGCTGCTCGGCCGCATCAAGAAGATGAGCGACGATCTCGAGGCCGAGCTGAAGCGGCAGGAAAGCCTGTTCTGAGCGGATGCGTCGGCGCGGCCGGCGCCCCGGTCGGCAGCGCCTCCGCCGCCCCGCGCATTGCACGGCACGGCGATTCGACCCCTGCGCCCGCCTCGCGTTAGAATGGCGTCGACCCTGCGGTGTTCGACAAGGCCATATATTCCTTGAACCAATGCTATGCATCCAGGTCGCGGCTTCCTAGCGCATCGCTGTTGCGATCGTCCCTAGTCGGATGAACCTGATGTGATGCCTGCTGCGGCCGATCTGAACTGAACGGTTCAGGATGCCGGTCTTGCCGGCACAGGCGGGGTCCTCCAGAATTCTTCGCATGCCATCCAGTTCCAGCCCCCGCGGCCGCGCCTACTGGCTGATGAAGTCGGAACCCGACGAGTGCTCGATCGACGACGCACTCGCGATGCCCGACCGCGTGGTGCCCTGGTTCGGCGTGCGCAACTACCAGGCGCGCAACTTCATGCGCGATGCGATGCGCATCGGCGACGGCGTGCTGTTCTATCACTCGGGCTGCGCCGAGCCGGGCATCGCCGGCATCGCCGAAGTCAGCTCGACACCGTACCCCGACGAGACGCAGTTCGACCCCGCCTCGCCGTACTTCGACGCCAAGAGCACTCGCGAGGCGCCGCGCTGGATCCTCGTCGACGTGCGCGTGCAGCGCAAGACGCCATACGTGCCGCTGGCCGAGTTGCGCCGGCATCCTGCGCTGGCCGACATGACGGTGCTGCGCAAGGCCAACCGCCTGTCGATCACACCGGTCACGCCCGACGAATGGCGCTACCTGGAGCGCCATCTGCTGCGCGGCGACGCGCGCTGACGCGCAGGGCCTCGGCCCGGAAGACGGACGCGCATCACACGCGCCGCAGGCCAGTGTTAGCATCTGCGCCCGTACACCGCTTCCGGCCTTCCGTTCATGGACCCCCTCCTGATCTTCTGGTTCCTCGTCCTCGGCGCTGCCACGGGCTTCGCCGCCGGCCTGCTCGGCATCGGCGGCGGCATGATTCTGGTGCCGTTCATCACGATGCTGCTGTCCAGCAGCGGCTTCCCCAATGAGCACATCGTCAAGGTCGCGATCGCCACGTCGCTGACGACCATCCTGTTCACGTCGCTGTCCAGCGTGCGGGCGCACGCCAAGCGCGGCGCCGTGCGCTGGGACATCGCCAAGACGCTGGCACCCGGCATGGTGCTCGGCTCGCTGATCGGCGCGCAGATCGCGGCGCTGCTGCGCGGCAGCGTGCTGGCGGTGGGCTTCGGCGTGTTCGTCGGCTTCATGGCGACGCAGATGCTGTTCAAGCGCGAGACGCAGGCCGACCGCCCGCTGCCGGGCCCTCCCGGCATGCTCGGCGCGGGCGGCTTCATCGGCGTGCTGTCGGCGCTGGTCGGCGCCGGCGGCGGATTCGTCACCGTACCCTTCCTCACGCGCCGCAACGTACGCATCCATGAAGCGGTCGCCACCAGCGCCGCCTGCGGCTTTCCGATAGCGCTGGCCGGAACCGTCGGCTATATCGTGGCCGGCTGGAACCTGCAGATGCCGTCCGGCACCTTCGGCTATCTGTACCTGCCGGCGCTCGTCTGCATCGTCGTCACCAGCGTGTTCACCGCGCCGCTCGGCGCCAGGGCCGCACATGCGATGTCGGTGAAGCACCTGAAGCAGGTGTTCGCGCTGCTGCTATACGTACTGTCCGCCTACATGCTGTGGAAAGGGCTGGCTGGCCATTGAGCGCCGGCGCCGCACCGCTGCGTGTGCTGCTCGCGCTCGCCGCCGGCGAGACGTACGAGATGCTGGCCGAGGGCCTGAGCGCGGCAGGTGTAGCCGCGACGCCCGCCGCGGATGTCGCGCAGAGTCGCGCCTGCCTCGCCAGGCAACCCTTCGACATCGCGGTCGTCGACTCGCAGCTGCCCGATGAAGGCCTTGAGCTGTGCCGGCATCTGGCCTCGACGCAGGTGCTGCCGGTCATCCTGGCGGTGCCCGCCGGCGACCGCCGGCCGCTGCAGACGATTCTCGACACCGGCGCCGACGACTATCTGTTCCTGCCGTGCCGCCCGCAGGACCTGATCGATCGCATCCACGCCGTGCTGCGCCGCCGTCCGCATCACGACGCCGTGCCGGATCCGCCGACGCGGCACCGCTTCAACGGCTGGGTGCTCGAGGCCGAACGGCGGCTGCTGATCGATCCCGCGGGCCAGGCGGCCGCGCTCAGCGCCACCGAGACGCGGCTGCTCGCCGCGCTGATCCGCCGGCCGAACACCATCCTGAGCCGCGACGAGCTGATCGATCTGGTGCTCGGCGAAGCGGCCGCGCACGGAGAAACCGTCACGCCGGCCGATCGCCGCATCGACACGCATGTGAGCCGGCTGCGCCGTAAACTCGAACCCGATCCACGGCACCCCCGCATGCTGAAGACGGCCTGGGGCAACGGCTACGTGCTGATCGTCGAAACCGCGCCGCCCGCCGCCTGAGCCGCCCGCCGCCTGAGCCGCCCGCCGCCTGAGCCGGTCGCCGCCCGATCAGGCGGCGAAGCGCTCGCGCAGCAGGTTCTTCTGCACCTTGCCCATCTGGTTGCGCGGCAGCTCCGCGGCCACGTGGATGCGCTTGGGCACCTTGAACGAAGCGATGCGCTGCTTCAGCGCCGCGATCAACGCGGCCTCGTCCAGCCGCGCGCCGGGCTGCGGCACCACCACCGCCGTCACGGCCTCACCGAAATCGCGATGCGGCACGCCGATGACGGCCGACTCGAACACGCCGTCCATCTCGTCCAGATACGACTCGATCTCCTTCGGGTAGACGTTGTAGCCCCCCGAGATGATCAGGTCCTTGCTGCGGCCGACGATGGACAGATAGCCGTTCGCATCCCACTTGCCGACGTCGCCGGTGCGGAAGAAGCCGTCGGCGCTGAACTCCTCGCGCGTCTTCTCCGGCATCCGCCAGTAGCCGGAGAACACGTTCGGCCCCTTCACCTGGATCGCGCCGATCTCGTCGACGCCGCAGGCCGCGCCCTCGTCGTTCACGACGCGCACCTCGACGCCGGGCAGCGGCAGCCCGACCGTGCCGGCCACGCGGTTGCCGTCATACGGGTTGGACGTCAGCATCACCGTCTCGCTCATGCCGTAGCGCTCGAGGATGCGGCGGCCGGTGCGCGCCTCGAACTGCCGGAACGTATCGGGCAGCAGCGGCGCCGAGCCGGACACGAACAGCCGCATGTTGCGGCAGGCCTGCGCATCGAAGCCGGCTTCGTCGAGCAGCCGCACATACATCGTCGGCACGCCCATGAACACCGTCGCGTCTGGCAACCGGCGCAGCACCGCCTTGGGCTCGAAGCGCGGCATCCAGATCATCTTGCTGCCCGACATCAGCGCACCGTGAATCGCCACGAACAGTCCGTGCACGTGAAAGATCGGCAGCGCATGCAGCAGCACGTCGCCGCTGCGCCAGCGCCAGTATTGATGCAGCGTCCTCGCATTGCTCAACAGGTTGCCGTGCGACAGCATGGCACCCTTGCTGCGGCCGGTGGTACCCGAGGTATAGATGATGCAGGCCAGCTCGCCCGCCGACACAGCGCGCGTGGCGAAGCGATCGGACTGGCCGGCCGCGGCCTGCAGCAGCGTGCCGCTGCGGTCATCACCCAGCGTGAACAAATGCGGCACGCCGTGACGGCGCGCGATCGGCTCGACCCACGACAGCGCCGCCGGCGTGCAGACGACCACCGACGGCTCCGCGTCGCCGATGAAATAGTCGATCTCGGCGGCCTGGTAGGCGGTGTTCAGCGGCAGGAATACATAGCCGGCGCGCAGCGTGGCCAGATAGAGCAGCAAGGCCTCGGGCGACTTCTCCACCTGCACGGCGATGCGCGCGCCGGCCGGCAGCTTCAGCCGCGCCAGCAGATTGGCCAGCCGCGCGCTGGCACGTTCCACGTCGTCCCAGCTGTAGTACAGGTCGCCTGGCGATCCCGCGGCGGGCGATCCCGCGGCGGGCGATCCCGC
>JBFWXS010000018.1:11442-17566 GCA_050187175.1 Burkholderiaceae bacterium | reverse complement strand
GGCGATCCCGCGGCGGGCGATCCCGCGGCGGGCGATCCCGCAGCAGGCACCTCCACGCAGCACGCCGAACGATCGGCCGGAAAGCGCGCAGCCAGCGCGGCGTACAGGTTGTTATCGACGGCGGCGGCGTCGTGGGAAGCGGTCTGCATCGCGGTCGGTCGCATGGGCAGGAAGATTGAGGAAGAAATGAGTCACAGCAGCGCCAGCACCGCCTTCGAGGCGCTGACCTGGTCGTTGACGAAGCGATCGTGATTGGACTCGATCTCGTCGAGGTCGTACAGGTAGTTCACCATCTGGCCGAACGACTGCCGCAGGCCGTTGCGCGACAGATCCGCCGACGCGTTGATGCGTTCCAGCCGCGCGCCATTGTTCAGATGGAAGCGCGCCACCGGATCGGACGGCCGCTGCTCGGTGGGCGAGGTATCGGTCAGGTAGAACGCGCACAAGCGCTGCAGCATCTGCAGATCGCCCGCCGCCGCGCGCGAACGCGCCGGCGCGCCGTCGTCCGGCGGCAGCACCAGCGCCGACGGATCCCGGCCGTAGCGCTCGCGCAGCCGCTGCAGGCCGGCGTTCAGCTCGCGCTGCGCCGCCGGCTTCAGCCGCGGCGATTCGATCTGCTCGACGCGCGCATACCAGCCGGCGAAGCTGGGAATCGGCGACAGCGTGCAGAAGGTCTTCAGTTTGGGCAGCGACTGCTGCAGATTCTCGGCAACGCGCTTGATCAGGAAGTTGCCGAGATTCACGCCGCGCAGCCCCGGCTGGCAATTGGAGATCGAATAGAACGCGGCCACCTTGAAGCGGTCCTCGCGCCGCTCGGGCTCGGAACGGCGGTCGAGCAGCGGCGCGATCGCATCGGGCATCGCTTCGAGCAGCGCCACCTCGACGAAGATCAGCGGTTCGTCGGGCAGCATGGGATGGAAGAAGGCGAAGCAGCGGCGGTCGGGTTCTAGGCGGCGGCGCAGATCGCTCCAGCCGTCGATCTCGTGCACGGCCTCGTGCTGGATGATCTTCTCCAGCAGCTGCGCCGGCGAGTTCCAGTCGACCTGCCGCAGCGTCAGAAAGCCCGGATTGAACCACGACGACAGCAGATGCTGCATGTCGGCGTCGAGCGCCTTCAGCGCGGGCTGCTGGCGCAGGCGCTGCAGCAGCTGCGCGCGCATCGCGACCAGCGCCGCGGTGCCACCCGGCGCGCGGTTCAGCCGGCGCAGCAGCTCCTGCCGCGGCGGTTCGGCCGCCGTCATCAGCTCGATCAGATGCTCGGGCGCGCGCGAGGCCGCATAGCGTTCGGCCAGCCGCAGCACCTCGTCCGGGTCGGGATCGAAGTCAGCAGCCAGCACCTCGAACAGCTGCGCCGCCGCCGCATCGCCCAGGCCTCGATAGCGTTCGAGCGCCCGCGCAGCGATCACCAGGCTGTTCGATTCACCTCGTTCGGTGAGCAGCTGGCGGCAGTCGTCGATCAGCGCGCCCAGGTCGGCGCGCTCGCGAGCGCTGCGCCGCGCCTGCCGGATCCGTTCGAACATCGGTCGGTCTCCCCTTCAAGCCGGTGCCGCCCCTCAGGCGGCGGGCTGGCTGCGCCGCGCGCGCAGATAGAGCCACAGGCCCGCAGCGAACATAGGCAGGCACAGCCACTGGCCCATCGTCATGTCGAACGCGAGCAGGCCGAGGAAGGCGTCCGGCTCGCGCGCGAACTCGGCGGCGAAGCGCAGCACGGCATAGCCCATCAGGAACACCCCCGACACCGCTCCGGCCGCCCGCGGCCGCGCCGAATACCACCAGACCAGCGCGAACAGCAGCACGCCCTCGCCGGCGAACTGATACAGCTGCGACGGATGGCGCGGCAGCGCGTCGACCTGCGGAAACACCATCGCCCACGGCAGATCGCTGGGCCGGCCCCACAGCTCGCCATTGATGAAGTTGCCCAGACGCCCGGCCGCCAAGCCCACCGGCACCAGCGGCGCGATGAAGTCGATCACCGGCCAGAACGGCTTGCCGCGGCGCCGGCAGTACAGCGCCACCGCGACGATGACGCCGAGCAGGCCGCCATGGAAGGACATGCCGCCCTGCCAGATGGCCAGCGCCTCCAGCGGATGGCCCAGATAGTAGGCCGGCTTGTAGAACAGCACATAGCCCAGCCGGCCGCCTATCACCACGCCGAGCGCGCCCCAGAACAGCAGATCCTCGAGGTCGCGCGCCTCCAGCCCGCTGGACGCGCGGAACTGCGGCTTGCCCAGCCGGTAGCGGCCGAGCGCGAAGAACAGCACGAAGGCCAGCAGGTACATGAGCCCGTACCAGCGCACGGCAATGGGCCCCAGGCTGATAGCGATAGGATCGAATTGCGGATGAACGAGCATCGTTCCTCAGACGGCCAGATCGTTGACCGACAGAATACCCATCAGTATCGAGACGATGATCGCCGCGATGATGGCGCCCATCAGCAGGATCAGCACCGGCTCGAGCAGCGTCAGCGCGCGCTTCACGCCGGACTGCACTTCGTCGTCGTGAATCCGCGCCAGCTCGAGCAGCATCGCGTCGAGGCGGCCGGTCTCCTCGCCGAGCCGGACCATGTTCAGCGCCAGCGGCGTGAACAGGCCGGTGCGCTCGAGCGCCTGCGCCATCCGCTCGCCCTGCTTGATCGCCGGCCCTACCGAAACCATCGCGCCGCGCAACAGATGATTCTCCATCGTGTCCGACGCGATGCGGATGGCCGTGACGATGGACACGCCGTTGCCGAGCAGCGTACCCATGCTGCGCGCGAAGCGCGTGATCTCATACTTGCGGATCAGCGGACCGAGCACCGGCAGCCGCAGCAGATGCCGATCGCGCCACAAGCGCCCGGCGGGCGTGCGCAGCGCGCTGCGCACCAGCAGCACCAGGCCGACCACGCCGAGCGCCAGCAGCCAGCCCCACTGAGCGACCAGATGCCCGGCCGCGACGATGACTTGCGTAGGCCACGGCAGCGCCTCGCCCATGTCCTTGAACAGCGACTCGAACTGCGGCACGACGAAGCCGAGCATCAGCACCACCGAGATCACCGCGACGACGACCAGGATCGCCGGATAGATCACGGCCGACACCACGCCCTCGCGCAGCTGCCGCACGCGCTCCAGGTGCTCGGCCAGCCGGCTCAGCACGTCGGCGAGCTGGCCGCCGGTCTCGCCGGAACGCACCATGTTCACGTAGAAGTCGCCGAACAGCTCGTGATGCGGCGCCAGCGCCTGGCTCAGCCCCTTGCCGGCCTTCACCGACTTCAGCAGATCCTCCAGCAGCGCGCCGACCGACGGCTTCTGGTTCATGCCGATCAGCACGCGCAGCGAACGATCGAGCGGCAGGCCGGCGCGCAGCATCACCGCCAGCTCGCTGGTCAAATGATGGACGTCGCGATGGCCGGGGCCGCGGTCGCGCGAGAACAGCGAGCGGCGCGCAGTGCCCGCGGCCGGATTGGCCTGGACGCGGGAAGCCGCCGATGCGAACGGGGATGCGCCCGGCGCGCCAGGCCGCGACACCGCAGCCGAGCCGCCCGCGCCGGCGGCCGACGCGGAAGCGACGGACTTCGCGGCCGCGGCCGACATCGACGCCCTGCCAATCGATGCGCTGCCCACCGAGGCACGACCAACCGATGCACCGTCAAGCGACACACTGCCAACCGACGCACCGCCAACCGAGGCGCCGCGCGACGACATCGCCGGCTGCGCCGCGATCGCGGCCGCGCCGACCACGCCAGCAGCCGCTGCCGCCGCCACACCGTCGGCCGCGTCGATGCGGATCGGCGTCAGCCCCTTGCCGCGCAACTGGCGCAGCGCCGCGTCGCGGCTGGCCGCCTCGACGCGGCCGTCCTGCATGCGGCCGTCGGCGCGCGCCGCGCGATAGGCGAACTCAGGCATCGGCGCCCTGATCCTGCGTCACGCGCAGCACCTCGTCGAGCGAGGTGATGCCCGCCGCCACCTTGCGCAAGCCGTCCTCGTACAGCGTGATCATGCCGCTGCGGCGCGCCAGCCCGTGCAGCGTCGTCGCGTCGGCGCCCGACAGGATGGCCTGGTGCGCGGGCTCATCGATGACGAACAGCTCGTGGATCGACGTACGGCCCAGGTAGCCGGTCTTCTTGCAGTGTGCGCAGCCGCGCGCCGCGTACACCGTGCGCTGCCCCGCCGGCATGAAGCGGCCAAGGCCGGTCTTGGCCAGCGTGGCATCGGGCAGCTCGGTGGCCTCGCGGCAATGCATGCACAGCTGACGCACCAGCCGCTGCGCCAGCACGCCGTTCACCGACGAGGTGATCAGATAGCGCTCGACCCCCATGTCTTCCAGGCGGATGATCGCGCCGGCCGCGGTATTGGTGTGCAGCGTGGACAGCACCAGGTGACCGGTCAGCGCCGACTGCACGGCGATCTGCGCCGTCTCGGTGTCGCGCATCTCGCCGATCATGATGATGTCCGGATCCTGCCGCAGGATGGAGCGCAGCGCATGCGCGAAGGTCATGCCGATCTGCGGCAGCACCTGCACCTGGTTGACGCCGGTGAGCTGATACTCGACCGGATCCTCGACGGTGACGATCTTCAGCGACACCGAGTCGAGCTTGGCCAGCGACGCATACAGCGTCGTCGTCTTGCCGGAACCAGTCGGCCCGGTGACCAGCAGGATGCCGTGCGGCCGTTCGATCAGCTCGCGGTAGCGCGCCAGCGTGTCGCCGGAAAACCCCATGTTCTCCAGATCGAGCCGGATGCTGGCGCGGTCCAGCACGCGCATCACCACGCTCTCGCCGTGCACGGTCGGCAGCGAGGACACGCGCAGGTCCAGCTCATGCCCCTTGACGCGCGTCTTGATGCGGCCGTCCTGCGGCAGACGCCGCTCGGCGATGTTCAGATGCGCCAGCAGCTTGATCCGCGAAGTCACCGCCGCGGCCAGCTCATTGGTGATCGTCTCGGCCGCCTGCAGCACGCCATCGATGCGATAGCGCAGATGCAGGCCATCCTCGAAAGGTTCGATGTGGATGTCGGAGGCGCGCAGGTCTATGACGCGCGCAATCATCTGGTTCACCAGCCGGATCACCGGCGCTTCGCTGGCCAGATCCTTCAGGTGCTCGACGAACTCGCTCTCGCCGCCCAGCGTCGACGTATAGGTGCCGTCCTCGGCCTCATCGTCCTCGACCTCGGGCTCGGTGTACAGCCGCGTCAGCGCGGCCTGCAGCTCGGACTCGAGCCCGAGCCGCGGCGCCACCTGCAGGCCGGTGGCCAGCCGCAGCGCCTTCAGCAGGAAGGCATCCTGCGGCACCGCCATCACGACGTCGAGACGACCGTCTTCGACGCGCAGCGGCAGCACCTGATGCGTCAGCAGATAATCGGGCGACAGGCCCGGCACCACTACCGGCTCGTCGGGATAGGCGTCCGCCAGCACCAGCGGCACACCCAGCTGCTCCGACAGCACGCGCGCGATGTCGAGCTCCGACAGCAGCCCCAGCCGCACCAGCACGCGGCCCAGTAGATCGCCCATCTCGCGCTGCGCGGCCAGCGCATGCTCGAGATCGTGCGCCGACAGGCGGTTTTGCGCGACCAGCAGCTCGCCGAGCCGGCGGCGGGGCGCCGCCGCGTCGGCGACAGGAAGACTGGCGAGCTCGCTCTGATTCATGACGGCGCAGCGGACACGGAAACCGCGATTCTAGAGGCTGGAGACCGAAAGGGGCGCGCCGGCCATGACAGGCGGCGCCGATCGGCCATGATAGCCCGAAGCGCGCGGTGCGGACGGTTCGCGCCGGCCAGCGGAAGGCGGCGGCCGCAAAGCCGGAAGCCGGCGTGTCGCCGGCCTGCGTCAGCCTAGCGGTCGCCGTCGTCCTCGAGCCGCAGTTCCTGGATCTTGCGCGTGATCGTGTTGCGGCCGATGCCGAGCCGCAGCGCCGCGTCGATGCGCCGGCCGCGCGTATGGCGCAGCGCCGTGCGAATGATGGTGCCCTCGAATTCGCGCGACAGCTGGTCCATCAGCTGGCTACTACCGTCGCCGCGCTGCTCGGGCGGCTGCGCCGCCAGCAGCGCCGACACTTCGCGTTCCAGCAGCTGCGACCAGCGCGTCGCGACGGCTGCCGCCGCCGGGCCGCCGCCATGCGCGAGGCCCGGTCCCTGACCCGGGCCGATTCCCG
>JBFWXS010000018.1:1444-11342 GCA_050187175.1 Burkholderiaceae bacterium | reverse complement strand
GGCGGCTGCGCCGCCAGCAGCGCCGACACTTCGCGTTCCAGCAGCTGCGACCAGCGCGTCGCGACGGCTGCCGCCGCCGGGCCGCCGCCATGCGCGAGGCCCGGTCCCTGACCCGGGCCGATTCCCGAACCGATTCCCGGGCCGACTCCCTGGCCGAGCCCACCGCCCTGCCCCAGCCCAGCCCCGAAGCCGCCACCGGCCCCGCCGGTGAAACCTCCGACACCGACACCGACACCGACACCGCCGGCACCGCCGCTGCCGCGCACCGCCGCCTCGCCGCCCATCGGACCGCCCATGGCGCCGCCCATCCCTCCGGCTGATCCGGCCGAACCGCCGGGGCCGATCGAGCCGACTGAGCCGGCCGGCCCCATCGAGCCCATCGAGCCGCCGGGACCCGCCGAACCACCCGGGCCCATTGCGCCCCCGGGACCGATCGAACCCCCCGGCCCACCCGCTCCGGCGCCAGCGCCCATCCCCACGGCCCCCGCCGACGGCACGCCAACCCCGCCCGCCAGCCCCGCAGCCGCCTCATCCGCCGACGCCGGCCATGGCGCCGCCGCCACGAACACCGGCGCCACCGAATCCTTGATCTCCTGCGGCAGATCCTTGACGTCCACGACCTGCGCCGGCGCCATCACCGTCAGCCAATGGCACATGTTCTCCAGCTGCCGCACGTTGCCGGGCCACGCGAAGGCTTTCATCACGCGCATCGCTTCCGCGGTCAGCCGCTTCGGATCGCCGCCCAGCTCGCGCGCGCTCTTCTGCAGGAAATGGCGCACCAGCAGCGGGATGTCGTCGACGCGCTCGCGCAGCGGCGGCAGCCGCAGCCGGATCACGTTGAGCCGGTGGAACAGGTCCTCGCGGAACAGCCCCTGGCGCACGCGCTCCTCGAGGTTCTGGTGCGTGGCCGCGATGACGCGGACATTGGCCTTCAGCGGCTGCAGACCGCCGACGCGGTAGTACTGGCCGTCCGACAGCACGCGCAGCAGCCGCGTCTGCAGCTCGGCCGGCATGTCGCCGATCTCGTCGAGGAACAGCGTGCCGCCCTCGGCCTGCTCGAAGCGCCCGCGCCGCATCTGCTGCGCGCCGGTGAACGCGCCGCGCTCGTGGCCGAACAGCTCCGATTCCAGCAGATCGCGCGGAATTGCCGCCGTGTTCAAGGCGACGAAGCTCTGCCCGGCGCGCGGGCTGTGCTTGTGCAGCGCGCGCGCCACCAGCTCCTTGCCGGTGCCCGACTCGCCGGTGATCAGCACCGTCACGTGCGACTGCGACAGCCGCCCGATCGCGCGGAACACCTCCTGCATGGCCGGCGCCTGGCCCAGCATGTCGAGGCTGACCTCGACCGCTTCCTCCTCGGCCGATTCGTGCCGGCTCTCGTCCACGGCACGACGGATCAGCTCCACCGCCTGCGGCAGATCGAAGGGCTTGGGCAGATACTCGAACGCACCGCCCTGGAACGCCGACACCGCGCTGTCCAGGTCCGAATACGCCGTCATGATGATCACCGGCGTCTCGGGCCGCCGCACGCGGAACTGCTGCAGCAGCTCGATGCCGCTGCCGCCCGGCATGCGAATGTCGGACACCAGCACCTGCGGCGAATCATCCTCGAGCGCGGCCAGGCACTCGCGCGCGGTGCCGAACACGCGCACCGCGAAGCCCTCGCGCGCCAGCGCCTTCTCAAGCACCCAGCGTATCGACTGGTCGTCGTCAACTATCCAGACTGCATTCATCCCCGGCGGCTCATGTGGAGGCTCATCGCAAAGGCAGCAGAATCCTGAAATCGGTGCGTCCAGGCCGGCTCTCGCACTCGATCGACCCGCCGTGCTGCTGCACGAAGGTCTGTGCGAGCGACAACCCGAGTCCGCTGCCCCCATCGCGACCCGAGACCAGCGGGAAGAAGATCCGGTCCTTGATCTCTTCCGGCACGCCCGGGCCGTTGTCGATGACATGCAATTCCAATGCCAGCTTCCACCTGCGCTTAGCGATCGTCACCTGACGCGTGATCCGCGTCTTCAGCAGGATCTCGCCGCGCCCGTTCATCGCCTGCGCCGCATTGCGCGCCAGGTTCAGCACGGTCTGGATCAGCTGCTCCTTGTCGCCGCGGAACTCGGGCAGGCTGGCGTCGTAGTCGCGCTGAATGCGCAGCCCCTGCGGAAACTCGGCCAGCAGCACCGAGCGCACGCGTTCGAGCACCTCGTGGATGTTCAGATCGCTGAGGATGCGCGGCCGCCTGTGCGGCGCCAGCAGCCGGTCGACCAGCGTCTGCAGCCGGTCGGCCTCCTTGATGATGACCTGCGTGTACTCGCGCAGCGACGGCGAGTTCAGCTCCGATTCGAGCAGCTGCGCCGCGCCGCGGATGCCGCCCAGCGGGTTCTTGATCTCGTGCGCCAGGTTGCGCACCAGCTCGCGATTGGCCTTGGCCGAATCGAGCAGCCGCTCCTCGCGGTCGACGCGCCAGCGCTTGTCGTGCTCGCGGAACTCCAGCAGCAGCGCGCCCGGCACGCCGCTGAGCACCACCACCATCGTCAGCAGCGTCTGCGGCTCGCGCCCCGGCCGCTCCAGCGTGATGTCGGTGTGCTTTTCCTCGAACACCCGCGCCCGGCCTTCGGCCAGCAGCAGATCGAGCGCACTGCCGTCGACGAACAGCCGCGCGAACGGGTGGCCGACCGCGATGCGCTGCGAGACCTCGAACAGCTGCTCGGCGGCCTGGTTCAGGAAAACGGTGTTGCCGTCCTCGTCGAGCACGACGACGGCGCTGGCCAGCAGGTCGAACCCCGCCAGCATCGGCGCATGTTCAGCCGGCGTTGCCATGGACCACTGCCATCGCTAGGGGCCTCCCGGGCCGAGTTGACTGGATCGTCGACCGGCGCCCGTCCCCGCGCGGCGTACCGCGCCGTACCGGCGGTCTCAGTCCTTGATCATGCCGAGTTCGCGGCGGATCGATGCGAGATTCGCCTCGGAGCGGCCGATGTCTTCCTTGAGCCGCTGCACCCGGTCCAGGTACTTCTGGTAGTTGCGCTCGTTGCCGAGCCGGTCCGGCTCGCCGTCCTTGTACTCGCCCTTCAGCTCGGCAAGCTTGGCTTCTTCCTTCTGCAGCTCGCTCTGCAGGATGCGGCGGCGGTCGTTGTCGCGCGAACGCTGCACCGAGGCGTCGACCTTCGGGAAGGCCTCGGGCGAGGTGCGCGGCGCGCTGGCCGTGGTCGCCGAGCTGCCGCCGGAAGCCGTCCCGGCCGCCGCACCGCCGCCGGCGGGCTTGGACGGCGGCAGTTTCGGCGCCGGAATCGTCGTCAGCGGCGCCAGATCGAGCGCCCGGCAGTTCTTGCCCGTCGACGAGCCCTGGTAGACGGTGACGCCGTTCTCGGATTCGCAGCGGTAGATCTGCGCGAACGCCGCCGGCGCGGCCATCAGCAGCGAGGCGGCAAGCAGCAGGGAAAACGGCTTCGTCATGAAATGCGGTTCGACAATCGTTCAAGTGTAAGACAGCGGTCCCCCTGCCACAAACCATCCGTTCGCATCGGACGGACGGACGGCGGTCCTGGGCCGCAACCCGGCGATCGTACCCCGAAGCGGCGCCGCAGGTCGGCGACGCCCCTGGCAGCGTCCGGACGCTCTTCACCTTGCCGTTCACGATGCCCCGCAAACGAAAACGGGGCGGAAGCCCGCCCCGTTGACTCATGCGACCCCCGACGGGATCACAGGCTGTAGTACATGTCGAACTCGACCGGATGCGTCGTCATCCGGAAGCGCGTCACTTCCTCGTGCTTCAGCGCGATGTACGCATCAATCATCTCGTTGCTGAACACGCCGCCGCGGGTCAGGAACTCGCGATCCTGGTCCAGATACTCGAGCGCCTGGTCCAGCGACGAGCAGACGGTCGGGATCTTCGCATCCTCTTCCGGCGGCAGGTCGTACAGGTTCTTGTCGGCGGCTTCGCCCGGGTGGATCTTGTTCTGCACGCCGTCCAGGCCGGCCATCATCAGCGCCGTGAAGGCCAGGTACGGGTTGGCCGTCGGATCCGGGAAGCGCACTTCGATGCGGCGGCCCTTGGGATTGCTGACGTACGGAATGCGGATCGACGCCGAGCGGTTGCGCGCCGAGTAGGCCAGCTTGACCGGCGCCTCGAAGCCCGGCACCAGCCGCTTGTACGAGTTCGTACCCGGGTTGGTGATCGCGTTCAGCGCGCGCGCATGCTTGATCACGCCGCCGATGTAGTGCAGCGCGAACTCCGACAGCCCGGCGTACTTGTCGCCGGCGAACAGGTTCTGGCCGTCCTTCCAGATCGACTGGTGCACATGCATGCCCGAGCCGTTATCGCCCACCACCGGCTTGGGCATGAAGGTCGCCGTCTTGCCGTAGCTGTGCGCCACGTTGTGAACCACGTACTTCAGCACCTGCAGCCAGTCTGCGCGCTGCACCAGCGTCGAGAACTTGGTGCCGATCTCGCACTGGCCGGCACCCGCCACCTCGTGGTGGTGGACCTCCACCGGCACGCCCATCTGCTCCAGGATCAGGCACATCTCCGAGCGCATGTCCTGGAACGAATCGACCGGCGGCACCGGGAAGTAGCCGCCCTTGACCGCCGGCCGGTGCGCCAGGTTGCCGCCCTCGATCTCGCGGCCGGTCGACCACGAGGCTTCCTCGGAATTGATCTTCACGAAGCAGCCCGACATGTCGACGTTCCAGGTCACCGAGTCGAAAATGAAGAACTCGGGCTCCGGACCGAAGAACGCGGTATCGCCGATGCCGCTCGACTTCAGATAGGCCTCGGCGCGCTTGGCGATCGAACGCGGATCGCGCGAATAGCCCTTGCCGTCCGACGGCTCCACCACGTCGCAGGTCAGCAGCAGCGTCGCCTCTTCACGGAACGGGTCCATGTTCGCCGTCGACGGATCCGGCATCAGCAGCATGTCCGAGGCCTCGATCCCCTTCCAGCCGGCGATCGACGAGCCGTCGAAAGCGTGGCCAGACGTGAACTTGTCTTCCTCGAAGGCCGTGGCCGGCACGGACACGTGCTGCTCCTTGCCCCGGGTGTCGGTGAAGCGCAGATCGACGAACTTCACTTCGTTGTCCGTGATCATCTTCATCACGTCTTTGGCGTTGGCGCTGGCCATTTTCAACAATCTCCTGATGACGAAAGGTCGGGATTAGGCGTCCGGGTCGGTCCGGCCCTGCCCGGAAACGAAACGCGGGATTCTGGGCTTTTTCTGGCTCCGCTTCAAATTAGCAGGTTCCATGCCATCGACGGCCGCGGACGCGCGCCGGCGCAAGTCGGCGTGCACCGGCTTGAATCCCGCTGGGGGCGGTGAACGCCCTATTATGGTGCGCACCAATCGGGTGCACCGGACGGCTGAGTGCACCAAGATGGGATCGGCGGCCTCAGTCCCTCAGAAACAAAGCTTGCAAATCGTTCAGGAATTGCAGGCCGAGCGGGGTCGCCTGCAAACGGGTCGGATCCTCATCCAGCAGCCCGCGCCGCGCGGCCCGCGACAACTCGCCCGCGATGACGGACAGGTCCAGCCCGGTCCGCTCGGTGAACAGGCTGGTCGGCACGCCGTCGATCAGCCGCAGCGCGTTCAGCATGAACTCGAACGGCAGGTCGTCGCGGGTGAGCGTACGCAGAACCTCGATGGTCGGCTGAGCCGGGTCCGCGGAGAGCGCCGGCTCGCCAAGCACCGTCCCGCCAAGCACCGTCCCGCCAAACGCCGTCTCGCCAAGCGCTGCTTTCATATAGCGCAGCGGATGCCGCAAACGCGCCTGCCGCTGGATCCGGTCATGGAACGACAGCTTGCCGTGCGCCCCCGCGCCTATGCCCAGGTAGTCGCCGAACTGCCAGTAGTTCAGGTTGTGCCGGCAGCGATGGCCGGGCCGCGCCCAGGCCGAGATCTCATAGCGCTGCAGCCCGGCCGCGCCCGCCATGTCCTCGAGCAGCGCCTGCATGTCCGCCGCCAGCTCGTCGTCCGGCAGAGGCGGCGGCCGCCGCGCGAACAGCGTGTTCGGCTCGATGGTCAGGTGATACAGCGACAGATGCGGCGGCTCGAAGGCCAGCGCCGCCTCCAGATCGCGGCGCAGCCCGTCCAGCGTCTGCCCCGGCAGCGCATACATCAAGTCGATATTGAAGGTCGGGAAGGCACGCGCCGCCTCCTCGATCGCCGCACGCGCCTGCGCCGCATCGTGAACGCGGCCGAGCGCCCGCAAGGCATCGTCCGAGAAGCTCTGCAC
The DNA here is from genome assembly GCA_050187175.1 of Burkholderiaceae bacterium. Classification (GTDB taxonomy): domain Bacteria; phylum Pseudomonadota; class Gammaproteobacteria; order Burkholderiales; family Burkholderiaceae_E; genus Zeimonas. Next base: position 5,123 of record JBFWXS010000018.1, on the reverse strand, counting down.
ACCGATCGACAAGCGCGTGACGCCGGCCTGCGCAAACGCCGCGAAGCGCTGCGTCTCGAAGGTGCCGGGATTGGCCTCCAGCGTGATCTCCGCATCCGGCGCCAGCTTCACGCGAGTCCGGATCATCGTCAGCAGCCGCTCGATCGCCGCCGGCGAGAACAGGCTGGGCGTACCGCCGCCGATGAACACGGTCTGCACGCCGCGCCCCCAGATCGACGGCAGCGACGCCTCCAGATCGGCCTGCAGCGCGTCGACGTAGCGCTGCTCGGGAATGTCGCCGCCGTCGCGCCACTCATGCGAATTGAAATCGCAGTACGGACACTTGCGAAGACACCACGGCAGATGCACGTACAGCGACAGCGGCGGCGGCGCCGGCAAGCCGAGCGCCTCATCGTCGCCGCGCGCCCCCCCCGCCGCCGGCCGCAGCGGAATCACCGCCGTGTCGCGTGCTGCATTCAACGGACGTTCCGCAACAGCGCGTCGCCGCGCAGCCGCTCGACCAGCGCGCGCATCGCCTGCCCACGATGACTGATGCGATTCTTCGTGGCCGCATCCAGCTCGGCCACGGTGCGGCCCAGCTCCGGCAGCAGGAAGTACGGGTCGTAACCGAAGCCGCCCGCGCCGCGCGGCGCATCGATCACCTCGCCGCGCCAGCTCGCATCCGCCACCACCGGCTGCGGATCCTCGGCGCTGCGCAGCAGCACGAGCACACAGTAGTAGTGCGCCGATCGATCCGCATGGTCCGACAGATCGGCGATCAACTGCGCATTGTTCGCCGCATCCGACTTCTCGCCGCCCGCCTGCGCCGCCCAGCGCGCCGACAGCACGCCGGGCCACCCGCCGAGCACATCGACGCACAGCCCCGAGTCATCGGCCAGCGCCGGCAGCCCCGTCAAGCGGCTGGCATGCCGCGCCTTGGCCAGCGCATTCTCGATGAAGGTGCCGAACGGCTCCTCCGCCTCCGGCACACCCAGCTCGGCCTGCGCCACCAGCGACAGCCCCAGCGGCGCAAGCAGCGCCGACATCTCGCGCAGCTTGCCGGCATTGTTCGAGGCCAGCACGATCCGCGTGGCACGCGAATCGGTGCTCGAAGTTCCCATCGCCGCCGGGGTCACTGCGCCGCTCCCATCGCTGCCTCCATGGCGCCCCTGGCTACTCCCTTCATCGTTGCGCCAGGGCCGACGGCTGCGCCAGCGCCGACTGCTGCGCCTGCACCAGCCCGCGGATGCCGCCGGCCGCCAGATCGATCAGCCGGTCCATCTGCTCGCGCGTGAACGGCAGCCCCTCGGCCGTCCCCTGCACCTCGACGAAGCCGCCCGCACCGGTCATCACCACGTTCAGATCGGTATCGCAGGCCGAATCCTCGGCGTAGTCGAGATCCAGCACCGGCACCCCCTCGTACAGCCCCACCGATACCGCCGCCACGAAATCGCGCACCGGCGACGCGCTGAGCCGCCCGTCGGCCAGCAGCCCGGACACCGCATCGTGCGCCGCCACAAAGGCCCCCGTGATCGACGCCGTACGCGTACCGCCATCGGCCTGCAGCACGTCGCAATCGAGCGTGATCGTGCGCTCACCCAGCCGCTCCAGATCGAACACCGCCCGCAGGCTGCGGCCGATCAAGCGCTGGATCTCCTGCGTGCGCCCGCTCTGCTTGCCGCGCGCCGCCTCGCGATCGCCGCGCGTATGCGTCGCCCGCGGCAGCATGCCGTACTCGGCCGTCAGCCAGCCGCGGCCCGCGCCGCGCAGGAACGGCGGCACCTTCTCCTCGACGCTCGCCGTGCACAGCACGCGCGTATCGCCGAACTCCACCAGCACCGAACCCTCGGCATGCTTCGTATAACCCCGCGTGATGCGCACCGCGCGCATCGCATCCGCCGCGCGCCCGCTCGGACGGTTCGACATCGATTTCTCCCTGGTTTGTCTTCTGAGACGAGGCATCGCCCCGCTACGAGCGCCTCCCTGCCGCGCCACGCCCCGACCCGCCATCGCTGCGCGCGATGGCCTCCTGGATCTCGCGGATCGTGCGCTCGATCTCGTCCTCGCTCATCGGATCGTCGGCGGCCGGATCCTCGACCTGGCCCACCGCGATCGTCGTCGTCATCGCGCCGTCCGGCACCTGGCTGGACGAGACCAGCGGCACGCTTTCGCCTTCCCAGCTCATCGCCAGCGCAGTCGTATTGTCCGCCATCGAACCCGCCGTCGCGACCGCATGCGCCACCAGCCGCGGCACCCCGATCAGCACCGACTCCGCCGACAGATGCTCGAGCAGCGTGGGCTCGGCCAGCGCCGACCAGACGCCGTCGCTGCACAGCAGCAGCGTATCGCCCGGCGCCAGCTCGCCCGCCGTCCCGATGTCGATCGACGGCTCGAACGGCGAACCCAGGCAATTCAGCACCTTGTTGCGCTCCGGATGCGTATCCGCATCCGCCGGATCGATCTGGCCCAGATCGATCATCTGCTGCACCTTCGAGTGATCGCGCGTGCGCGCCAGCACGCGGCCGCCGCGCACCCAGTACAGCCGCGAATCCCCCGCATGCGCCCACCACGCGCAGCCGCGCTGCACCACGCAGGCCACCACCGTCGTACGCGGCGCCTCCGGCAGCCCATGGATCTGCTGATAGCGCAGGATCTCGCGATGCCCGCGGCGCAAGGCGCCATCCAGAAACGCCGCCGGATCCGCCAGCAGCGGCTGCGCCTCGCTCTGGAAGCTCGCCGCCGCCGCCTGCAGCGCCAGATGCGCCGCCACCTCGCCGCGCAAGTGACCGCCCATGCCGTCAGCCACCAGCATCAGCAGGCTGTCGCGCGTATAGCAGTAGCCCATCCGGTCCTGATTCGTCGCACGCGCGCCGAGCAGACTGTCCTGGTAGATCGAAAACCGCATTAGCGCTCCCCGCCGCTCAGCTCGGCAGCGTCAGGCCCTCGCCGTCGCGACGGCGCGGACTCACCCGATTGGTCAGCGTATCCAGCCAGCGCCCCACCGTGCTCGGCCGGCGCAGCGCCTCCTCCGGCGCTTCGATCCCGCGCAGCGCCCGCTGCAGCGCGAACACGCTCTGAGGACGCTCCAGCGCATTGAGCTTCAGGCACCAGCCCACCAGATCGAGCAGCGCCCGCGAATAGACGCCGTCCATCGCCTCGATCGTCGCCGGCAGCTTGTCCTCCAGCTCGCGCTGATCCGCCGGCTGCGGCGGCTGCCCCGCCATGCAGCCGAACATGCTCGCCCCCAGCCCGTAGACGTCCGTCCAGGGCCCCAGCTGCTGCGCCCGCCGGTACAGCTCCGGCGCCGCAAAACCGGGCGTGTACATGGGAAACAGCCGCTGCGGTTCCGCGTCCAGCGCCCGCCGCGCAGCCCCGAAATCGAGCAGCAGCGGCGTCCCGTCCAGCCGGAGATAGATATTGGCCGGCTTCAGATCCAGATGCAGCAGCCGGTTCGCATGCACCTCGCGCAGCCCGTTCATCACGAGGTTGAAGACCCGCAGGATGTGCCGCTCCGGCATCATCTCCCGCCCCTGCCGGCCACGATGCCGCAGCACGATCTCCTGCAGGCTGCGACCGCGCTCGTAGGCCATCACCATGTAGACGGTCTCGTTCGCGCGGAAGAAATTGACCACCCGCACCACGTTCGGATGGAAGATGCGCGCCAGCGCCCGCCCCTCCTCGAAGAAGCAGCGCAGCCCGT
>JBFWXS010000018.1:0-1344 GCA_050187175.1 Burkholderiaceae bacterium | reverse complement strand
CCGCGCTCGTAGGCCATCACCATGTAGACGGTCTCGTTCGCGCGGAAGAAATTGACCACCCGCACCACGTTCGGATGGAAGATGCGCGCCAGCGCCCGCCCCTCCTCGAAGAAGCAGCGCAGCCCGTTGCGGAAGGTCGCCTCGCTGGCCTGAGGAATCTCGGGCGCGAGCTGACCCGCCGAGCGCTTGACCAGCGAACTCGGCAGATATTCCTTGATGGCGAACTTCTCGTGCTTGTCGTCTTCCGCCAGGTAGACGATCGAGAAGCCGCCGCTCGATATCTTCCTTACAATTCGGTAACCGCCGATCTCCAGGCCGTCCGGGAGCGGCGCATTGGTCTGGGTGCCCATCGCCTCGTGTCGTCATCGGGCCGAAGCCCGTCCGGCCGCGCGCCACCCGGTATTCTAAAGGCTTCCCACCCTGGCAGACGCCCCTTGAACAAACCAGCCGCCGAACGGCGCCCCCTGCAGAGCATGACCGGCTTCGCGCAGGTCGGCCGCGAACTGCCCACCGGCCAGATCAGCGTCGACATCCGCAGCGTCAACTCCCGCTTCCTCGACCTGTCGTTCCGCATGCCCGACGAACTGCGCGTCGTCGAACCCGCGCTGCGCGAACTGATCACCGCCGCCGTCCAGCGCGGCAAGGTCGAATGCCGCGTCGGCTGGCGCGCCGCCGTCCGCGACGCCGACGCCGCCGCCCTCGACGCCCAGGCCCTCGCCCGCTTCGCCGACCTCAGCCGCCAGGTCGCCGCCGCCGTCCCACAGGCCGCCGCCCCCAGCATCACCGAGATCCTGCGCTGGCCCGGCGTCATGGGCGAAACCGGCGTCGACGCGCTTCTTCCCGAAATCGTCGCGGCCGCGCGGCAGGCGCTCGGCGAGTTCACCGCCTCGCGCGCCCGCGAAGGCGCCAAGCTGGTGGACTTCATTCTCGAACGGGCTGACGCGATCGCGGCCATCGTGGAGCCGCTGGCGGCGCGAGGGCCCGAGTTGCTGCAGCAGTGGGAGATCAAGGCCACCGAGCGGCTGCGCGCCGTGCTCGAAGAGACCGAGACTAGCGTGCCGCTGGAGGAGACGATGGCGCGGGTTCGGCAGGAGGTGGCTGCGTATGGGTTGCGCATCGACGTGGCCGAGGAGCTGGGGCGGCTGCGCGCACATGTGACGGAGTTGAGGCGGATTCTGGCTGGGGCGGGGCCGGTGGGGAAGCGGTTGGATTTCTTGTTGCAGGAGTTCAATCGGGAGGCGAATACGCTTGGGTCGAAGGCGGCGGCGATTGATCTGACTGGGGCTTCGATTGAGTTGAAGGTGTTGATTGAGCAGGTTCGGGAGCAGGTGCAGAATTTGGAGT
>JBFWXS010000017.1:40902-90770 GCA_050187175.1 Burkholderiaceae bacterium | reverse complement strand
GCCTTCCTGAAGAATCGCCACAATCTGTGACTCGCTGAACTTCGTCTTCTTCATCGGACTTCCCTTTGCAGATAATCCTGCCAGAAAAGTCCACTTCCGAGTGTCTACCTACCGGGGAAGCTTACGGGGGTGATTACGATGCCGCGTGTTGTTTGTCGGCCTAGGTTGCCGAAAGTCGGCAGGTCGCGCCAGATATCACCGGTACGATGATCCGCCCCCGGTAACGAATCGTAGAAATCTGCCGGTGTAATGGGCGCTTCGACGGGCATATTCTATTTTCCCCATTTTCCTGACTGAATATTACGTTTCTTCAAGTCAATCGTTCGACTTGATACTCCAACGCCCCGGCGGACCGAACCCCGAAGGCGTAGGTCATCGTGGTTGATTGGAAAGGCAAAAGAAGCGACTGCTCCTGAAGTTGAGCTTCTAGTCTAGCTGCCTACTACTAGCGGCAAGATTGATCAGTCCATTCCTCGCCAGAACAGGTGCAAGGAACGATAGGGCGAACGACAGCAACCGCTGCGTAGCAAACTCTCCGCAGTTGTCCACAGCAGCACGATCACACGCTTACCCCTCCCCCTGCTCATCATCCGCCGCCACCCCAATCAACTCCCTCGCCGCCTCCCTCAACGCCACCGCAAACGCCTGCACCTCCGGCTGCTCCGACCGCCGAATCGGCCCGATCACCCGCAGCTTCAAATGAATCTCCGGAACCACATCGCGCAGCACCACCGGCGGCCGGCTCGGCCATGAGCTGAGCACCATAGGCGTAATCAACGCCACGCCAAGCCCGCGTTCAGCCAGCGCGACAGCAGCCGACGCATTGCTGACAGTGATCTTCGGCCGCAGCGCCTCGCCCGCCTCGCGGAACACCTCGGCCATGCGCAATGTCGACGGCTCGTTCAGGTGGTAGCTGATGACGTCATGGTCCTTCAGCTCGGCCACGTGGATGCGCTCGCTCGCCGCCAGCGGATGCGAGGGATGCATCGCGCAGACCACTCGCGTCTGGAACGAGCACAGCGTCTCGACGACGCTCGGATCGCCGCCGGACTGGATGACGCCCAGGTCCACCTTGCCGCTGGCGACGCGGTCGACGACCTCGTCGGCCTGCAGCGAATAGATGTCGATCGCGATCGACGGATTGTCGAGCCGGAAGGCTGCCGTCGCGACCGGGATCACCGTCTGCGTGAAGCTGCTCAGCCCGGCGATTCCGACGCGGGCCTGACGCGGCTTGCCGAGGCGGCCGGCCAGCAGGTGCAGGGCCTCGACGTCGAGGAAGATGCGCTCGATCGCGGCGATCAGCACTTCCGCTTCGGCGCGCGTCTTCAGCCGGCCGCCTTCGCGATCGAACAGGCGGAAGCCGAGCTGTTCCTCGGCCTCGCGCAGCATCTTGCTGATCGCAGGCTGCGATACGTGCAGCATGCGGCCGGCCTCCGTCGTGCTGCCGGATAGCCATACCGCACGCAGGACTCGGAAGTGCCTGAGGTTCACACCGCCGGAGTTTACCAACTCGATGCGGCGTTGCCGAGCCTGGGCGGCGGCGGCCTCAGTCGTCCTGGGCCGTCTTCGGGGCCGCCTGCGGGTTCCAGTAGCCCTTGCGCATGCGCAGGATGGTCTGCGATTCGTAGAGGCCGGCCTTGCCGAACGGCTCGTCGCGCGCGAAATCCTCGGCCTGCGCGCGCTGCTTCACGTTGACGATGATCGCGCTGCCGCGATGCCCGGTGCCCTCGTCGTTCAGCAGGCCGCCGCCGAGCACGACGATGTCGCGGAAGCGATCCAGATACTCGATGTGCGCGGCGCGCGTCGCATCGCGCAGCGGCTGGGCGCCGGGGCGGTCGATGCTGAAGATGATGTAGAGCATGGCGAGCCCCCTATCGTCTGCGGTTATCGATGAATTTCAAACCGGAATTTGACGCCGCGGCTCGGCGGCCCCGACAATCGGCGGCATGTTCTATGAACCCAGCAAGGGCCACGGCCTGCCGCGCGATCCGATGACCTCGCTGGTCGTGCCGCGGCCGATCGCGTGGGTCAGCACGCTGAGCGCCGACGGTATCGTCAATCTCGCGCCGTTCAGCTTCTATAACATCGTTTCGACGCGCCCGCCGGCCGTGATGTTCTCCAGCTACGGCTACAAGGACAGCGCCCGCAACGCCGCGGCCACGGGCGAATTCGTCGTCAGCGTGCCGAGCTACGAGACGCGCGAGCAGATGGTCACGACCTCGCAGGACGTGGCGCCGGAGATCAGCGAGGCGCAGCTGGCAGGCGTCGAGATGGTCCCTTCGACGCTGGTGCGGCCGCCGCGCGTGCGGCACACGCTGGTGGCGCTCGAATGCCGCTACCTGCGCACGGTGGAGCTGGAGGCCGACAGCAGCGGCACGGGCAACTGCGTCGTGTTCGGCAAGGTCGAAGGCGTGTTTATCGACGACGGCATCCTGGTCGACGGCTTCGTACGCTGGCCCGAAGGCTCGGTGCTGTTCCGCCTGGGCTACCTCGACTACGGCGTCGTCGGGGCGGGGTTCCCGATGTCGATGCCCGGCAAGAACTGACATCGGCTCGGTCGCCTCGACTGCCTGCATCGCCTCAGCTATCTGCATCAGCTCGGCCCCTGCTTCGCCCCGGCTTCCCGCGTCGCCCCGGCGGCCGTTTGCCCCCGCCACCCACCCGCTCCGCCGCCCGCTCAATCCAGCTTCTTGTTATTGGCAAGCACGCCCTTCCAGTCCTGCTGGTCGCGCGCCACGAACTGTTTGAATTCGGTAACGCTGAACTGCGACGGCTCGATGCCGTCGAACTGGAAGCGCCGGATCATGGCCGGCTGCTGCGAGGCCTTGCGCACCGCGGCATTGAGCGCTTCGACCACGTCGCCCGGCACGCCGGCCGGGGCGAACAGGCCGATCCAGAACGCCGTGGTCATGGTGGGAAAGCCGAGCTCCAGCATCGTCGGCACCTGCGGGGCCGCCGCGCTGCGCTTCTCGGCGATCAGCGCGAAGGCTCGCAGGCCCCCCGCCTCGACGTGCGGCAGCGCTGACGACAGGCCGTCGAACAGCAGCTCCAGCCGCTCGCCCTTCATGTCGATGATCGCCTGCGCATGGCCCTTGTAGGCCACCGGCGTGATCTGCGTCGTGGTCGCCTGCATGAAGCGCTGGCCGATGACGTCGCCGAGACTGGCCGGTCCCACCGTGCCGTAGTTCAGCTTGCCGGGGTTGGCCTTGGCGTAGGCCAGCAGCTCTTTGAAGGTCTTCGGCGTCGTCAGCGAGCCGACGACGATCAGCGGCATCGTGCCGAGCATCGCGATGGGTTCGAGCTGCGAGGGCTGGTAGGTCAGCTTGGAGAACAGATAAGGATTGGTCGACATCGTGCTGGCCGTGCCGACCAGGATCGTGTAGCCGTCCGCCGGCGACTGCGCGACGACGGTGGCGCCGATGCCGGTGGACGCGCCGGGCCGGTTCTCGACCACGACGGTCTGCTTCAGGACGGCGCCCAGCTCATTGGCGAAATGCCGGGACAGTACGTCGACCGACCCGCCCACGCCATAGGGCACGACCAGCCGGACCGGCTTGCTCGGCCAGGTCTGCGCCAGCGCGCTGCCGGTTCCCGCGACCAGCATCGCCAGCGCAGCGATCAGGACTCTAGAACAGCTCATCGCCTGCTCCTTCATGAATTCGCGAAACGGTTGATCAATCGCGCGGCACGCCCGCGGCTCGCAGCAGCTTCTCGTAGGACTGGATCTGCTCCGAGATGAAGGCGCCGAACTGCTCGGGCGTGGACGGCGAAGGTACGAAGGCCTGCTTCTCCAGTGCCGCGCGCACCTCGGGCTTGGCCAACGCCGCGCCGAACTCGCGGTTCAAGCGCTCGACCAGCTCGCGCGGCATCTTGGCAGGGCCGACCAGTCCCATCCAGTTGGCGATCGTGAAGCCCGGCACGCCGGCCTCATGGATCGACGGGACGTCGGGCAGCAGCGGCGAGCGCCGGCTCAGCGTCGTGACCAGCGGCCGCAGCTTGCCGTCGCGCACATGCGGCATGGCGACCACCGGCGAGTCGATGATGGCATGGACTCGGCCGCTGAGCAGGTCGGGCAGGATCTGCGGCGCGCTGCGATACGGCACGTGCAGCATGCGCAGGCCGAGCAGCGAGTTGATCTGCGACCAGGCGACGATGCCGCTCGGATTGCCGGTCGCGTAGCTGACCTTCTCGGGATTCGCCTTGACGTAGCCGACGAACTCCGTGAAGCTCGCCACCGGCAAGCTGGTCGAGATGAACATGAAGACGGTGTAGCGGCCGATGTCGGTGATCGGGGTGAAATCCCGGAGCACGTCGTACGGCGGATTGCTGCGCAATGCAGGCACCGCCGCGAGCGGTCCGCCGGTGCCTATGCCCAGCGTATAGCCGTCGGGCGCCGCGCGAGCCACTTCCGACGCCGAGATGGCGCCGTCGGCGCCTGGCCGAGGATCGATGACGATAGGCTGGCCGAGACTTTCGGACAGCACCGGCGCCAGCACTCGCAGCACGGCATCGGTGCCGGACCCTGGGCCGAACGGGATCACGACGCGGATCGGCCGGGTCGGATAGTCCGCGGCGGATGCGGCCGGGGCCGAAGCGAACAGCAAACAGGCAAGCAACAGCGCAATACGTTTCACGGTCGGCCTCCGATGTCGTCGATCTGCATGGCCTCGGCGAACAGCTGCAGTCGCCGCGAGGGATCCTTGAACGGCGTCTCGGTCATCGAGCCCGACGCCACCAGTGCGTTCAGCGCGGCGATCGATCGTGCGAGATCGTTCGAGCGCAGCTCGTAGACCGCCATGAAGCGGAACGGCGGCAGCAGCTCGTGCTGCAAGGACCGTTCCAGCGTGAAGCGCTGCGCGGCGACGAAGTCCGGCGCGCGCAGCACTTCGTGCAGATGGTGCTTCAGGTACCAGCGGTCGTAGTCGTGCTCATGGCCCGGCAGGCCGTTGACGAACGACAGGAACCAGTAGCGGCGCAGCGGCCGGGGCACGCCGGCGACAGAGTCAGCGGTGCCTGCGCGCGTGCCTTCCTCATCCCGCGTGAGGCGCGGCGTGACGGCGCGATAGACGGCGGCCGATCGGGGCTGCCCCGGCACCGCCGGCTCCGGGTTCGCGCTCGCCGCGTCATCGACGTCGATGAACCTGATCTCCGCCACCGGCAGCGCGGCTTCGCTGCGCTGCTGCGGCGTGGGGCGCAGCACGAGCTGAGTCGTCCGGCGTTCATCGGCACTGCCCGACTGCGGATCACCGTCCTGCAGCGGCGGGTCGCCGCCGCATCGCTGCGAGTCGAAGATGACCAGCCGCCGTTGCATGCCAGGCTCGCTCATCCGATCGGAGTGGCTGCGCGCCCGCGGCCTACGCAGCCGCAGAGGCGCCAGCCATCGGGCGCAGGCCGAGCGCGGCGTCCTCTTCGAGCTGCCGCGCGCGCCGCCGGCGAGGGTCGCCGTAGCCGGCGCCGCCCGAGGTCGTCACGACGACGATGTCGCCCTTGCGCACGCGCAGGCCCTTGCGGGCGTCGATGGGCAGCACGGCGCCGTCGCGGATGATTCTGCAGTCGGACAGACCGCCGGCCTCGCCGCCGCGCAGACCGTCCGGCCTGACGCGGAAGCGGTCGGCATAGATGGTGAACTGCGCATCCTCGAGCACCTCGTACGTGCGCCGCAGGCCGAGGCCGCCGCGGAACTGTCCGTAGCCGAACGAATCCGAGTCCAGCTCGAACGCCTTGATGCGGAAGAAGTCGAACTCCATGTCGAGCGCCTCGACCGGCGTATTGGTGCTGTTCGACAGAGGCGCCGCGAGGCCGCTGGCGCCGTCCATGCCGTCGCTGGCACCGAAGCCGCCGCCGTAGACCTCCAGGCAGATCCGGTACCGATGGTCGGCCAGGCGCGAGAAGCAGGTCGATACGGTGGCGTCGAAGCCGGAGGCGATCGTCCGGCCGGGAACTGCATGCGACAGCGCCTTCATGACCGAGCAGTAGGCGCGGTAGCAGGGTTCCTGCCGCGCGCGGACGGGGGCCGGATGGCGCGGATTGAGGATGCTGCCGAGCGGCGCCGTGACCTTGACGGGCCTGAAGCCGCCCTCGCTGAACGGTACGTCGTCGCCGAGCAGCACGCCCACCAGGCAGCTCATCACCGCCGACACCGTGGACGCGAACGGCGCGTTGATCGGCATCGTCACCTGATCGCAGGTGCCGGTGAAATCCACTTCGAGCGTGCTGCCCTTCACTGTCAGCCGCGTGCGGATCCAGATCGGCGTGTCGCCCACGCCGTCGTCGTCGAGCGCGTCCTCGCCGACGTAGACGCCGTCGGGAATCGCTTCGATCGCGCGCCGCATCCGCGTCTCGGTGACGTCGATGATCTGCTCCATGGCGGCCATCACCGCGTCGGCGCCGTACTGGCTGCACAGATGGCCCAGCCGCTGCAGGCCGATGGCGTTGCCGGCGAACTGCGCGTTGCAGTCGCCTATCATCTGGTCGGGCACGCGCACATTGGCGGCCAGCAGCCGCTCGAAACCGCCGCCGTGCCAGTCGCGCGACATGCTGAAGCGCGCCGGCGGCAGCTGAATGCCCTCCTGGAAGATCTCGGTGGCCGCGACGTTCAGGCCGGGCGCGCCGCCGCCGATATCGAGATGATGGGCGATCGATCCGCAGAACGCCACCAGCTGCCCCTCGAAGAAGACCGGCGTGAAGAAGTAGATGTCCTGCAGATGCTGCGCGCCGTGGTACGGATGATTATTGACGAGGAAGTCGTCCGGCGTCAGCGTCTCGGGCGGATACAGCGCGAGGCAGGCGCGCAGCGTCGTTCCCATCGATCCGATCTGCATCGGATTGCCGGCGGCCTGCGCCACCAGATTGCCGTGGCGGTCGAGGATCGCCGCCGAGCAGTCCTGCGCTTCGCGCACGATGGTCGAGAAGGCGGAGCGGATCAGCTTGGCGCCCATCTCGCGCGCGATGGAGACGATCGCCTGGCTGATGATGGCGAAGTCCAGAGGGTGCAGAGTCATACCGGGTTCATCTCCAGAACGAGGTTGCCGCTTTCGTCGCCTTGCAGCGTCCAGCCGGCCGGCACGTACAGCGCGCAGGACGCGTCGCGCACCAGCAGCGGGCCGGGTTCGGGGCGCCTTGCCGCGATCGAGCCGCTGTGCAGCACGCGGCAGCGGATTCGCTGGCCGTTCTCGTACAGCTCGGCCTGCGCCTCCCCGGGCGTGTCATCGGGGGTGTCCGGCCGATGCTCGGGCGGTTCCTGCGGCACCGACGCGCCGACGCGGAATGCCACGACTTCGACGGCCTTGTCGCGCAGGCTCTCCGGCGTCTGGAAGTAGGTGCGGCAATGAACGTCGATGAAACGCCGCCGCAGCCCTTCGTCGTCGAGCTCGTCGAGGTCGGCGCCCAGCGGCACGTCGAGCTCGAAGGCCTGGCCGACGAAGCGCATCTGCAGCGTATGGTCGAAGCCGATGCGGCCGTGCAGGCCGAAATCCCGAAAGCGCTGCGTCAGCGTGTTCGACAGCCCCGCCAGCACTTCGCGCACGCGGTCCGCCGCGCCCGGCTCCACGCGCATCTTGCGCGTGATGGCCTCGAACTGCGTGAAGTTCGAGGCCAGCAAGCCGAAGGCCGACAGCACGCCGGCGCTGTGCGGTACGACGACGCGCTTCATGCCCAGCTCCTGCGCGATGCGCGCCGCGTGCAGCGGACCCGCGCCGCCGTAGGGAATCAGCACGTAGTCGCGGGGATCGTAGCCGCGCTCGGTCGAGATCAGCTGGATCGCGCGGACCACATTGGCGTTCGCCAGGCGAATGGCGCTGTCGCAGGTCTCCTCGACCGTCATCGCCAGCGCCGACGCCAGCGGATCGAAGGCGGCCCGCGCGCGCGCCGGATCCAGCGCGTGGCCGTCGACCACGAAAGAATCGGGCTGCAGCGTGCCGCAGACCAGATGTGCATCGCTGATCGTCGGCTGCGTGCCGCCGCGGCCGTAGCACGCCGGCCCCGGGCGCGCACCGCTGCTCTTGGGACCCACTTGCAGCACCCCGGCGTCGTCCTGCCAGACGATGCTGCCGCCGCCCGCGCCGACCGACGTGATGTCTATCACCGGCGTGCGCACCGGCAATCCGTCGATCGACGTCGACGGCGCCACCACGGGCTGGCCGTCGATGACCATGCCGACGTCGGTGCTCGTTCCGCCCATGTCGAAGGTGATCAGGTTCTTCCACGGCAGCGTCTGAGCGAAGTGAGCCGCCGCGGTGACGCCCGCCGCCGGCCCCGAGAACAGCGCCGAGATCGCGTTCTGCCGCATCATCTCCGCCGGCAGCCGGCCGCCGTTCGACTGCATGACGCTCAGCCGGCCGCGGAAGCCGCGTTCGCGCAGGTTCCTCTGCATGCGGTCCAGATAGCGGTCTATGATCGGCTGGACGTAGGCGGACAGCACCGTCGTCGACGTGCGCTCGTATTCGCGGAACTCGCAGCTGATGTCCGATGAGCAGGCGACGAACAGCTGCGGATGCCGCTCGCGTATCCGCGCTCCCAGTGCGTGCTCGTGAGCCGGATTGGCGTACGCGTTGATCAGGCAGATCGCGACCGATTCGTAGCGGCCCGCGGCCAGGAAGGCTTCGACGCGCTGCATCGCTTCGTCGGCCAGCGGCGTCACCACCGAACCGTCGGCGCCGATGCGTTCGTCGACTTCGAGGATGTCCTTGCGATGGACGACCGACGACGGCTTCTGGTAGCGGATGTCGAAGATCCTCGGCCGTCCGCCGCGCTGGATGAGCAGCACGTCGCGAAAGCCGCGCGTCGTGATCAGCGCGGTGGCCACGCCCTTGCGTTCGAGCACCGCATTGGTGGCCACGGTCGAGCCGTGCACCAGATCGGTGATGGCGCCGATGTCGATCCGCGCCGCTTCCAGCGCAGCGAAGACCCCTTCGTCAGGACTGTGCGGCACGCTGGCCACCTTCGAGATGCGCGTGCGGTCGCCGTCGATGGCGACCAGATCGGTGAAGGTGCCCCCCACCTCGACTCCCACTCTCATCGAATGACCACTCCGGTTGTGCCGCTGGACCAGGCGGCATGTGCCGAGCACGCCCGCCGCAGGCCGAATGATTTCGCCATCCACCGCTCCCCGGTCAAATGGTCAATAGCTATCGACGGATAACTTTTTGTTCTTCGTCTTCAGGACGCCCCGGTGCTACGCTCGGCGCGCAGCGCAGCCATGGCAAGGAGAGCGGGCATGAACGTTTCGATCATCGGCAATTCGCCGACCAACGCGGGGGTCGCGATGGCCGCCGATCTGGCGCTGTCGGGGCGCGAGGTGAGGCTGGCCCGCTGGACGGAGGCCGAGCTGGACTTCGAGGCGATTCGCCGCAACGGCGGCATCGACGTGCGCGGCGATCCCCGCCATCTGGTCAGCGGCCGGCTCGGCAAGGCGCAGCTGCATCTGGAGAACGACATCGCGGCCGCGGCGCGGCACGCGGACCTGATCGTCGTCGATCTGGTTCCCACCGAGCTGGAGCAGCGGCTGCGTTTGCTCGCACCGCATCTGCGCGCGGGTCAGGTGCTGCATGTGAACACCTGCAGCTACTGGTGCGCCTTGCGTGCCGCCGTCGTCCTCGACGATGCGGTGCGCGACGGATTGACGATCACCGAACTCATCGCGCCAACGCTGACGGCGGGCTACCAGGGCGCACAGCTCGAAACCAAGTGGCTGCGCCACAAGCTGCCGGTCGCGGCCTTTCCGTCAGTGCGCGCGCAGGCCGCGCTGACTCGCGTGCAGACCGTCTATCCGATGCTGCGAGCCGCCTCCAATGTGCTCGAGACCAGCCTGGCCAATCTCAACATGCTGGTGCACGCCGCTATCGCGCTGATCAACATCGGCTGGTTCGACCGGGCAGTCGAGAAAGGTGAAACGGTCGACTTCTGGATGGGCGGCAGCACGCCGCACGCGCAGCGGCTGGCCGAGGCGCAGGATCTCGAACGCCGGCGCGTCTGCGACGCATTCGGCATCGCATGGGAGAGCACGGCGGCCCATCTCGGCAACACGTACGGGGGTGCCGCAGCCGGCTTTCGCGACGCCATCCGCGACTGCGCGTTCTATCGCTCGCTGCCGCCGCGCAGCCCCGAGCTGTGGCGGCGCTGGCTGGACGCCGACACCGCCATGGCCCATGTGCCGCTCGCGGAATGCGCGCGCACGGCCGGCGTGGCGGTGCCGCTGCACGACAGCTACATCGGTGCGTTCAGCGCGCTGCTCGGGCGCGACTTCGCGCGCGACGGCCTGACGCTGGACAAGCTGGGCCTCGGCGGCGCCTCGGTGCAGCAGATGATCGACTACGTCCGGACAGGGGAGCGTTGAGCGCACACGCAGAGGGCGGACTCGCTGATCCGCCCCCAGTCATCAGCTCACCTTGATATTGGCGATGCGGACCACTTCGGACCACTTCGCGATCTCGGCCTGAACGAACTGCCGGAACTGCGCCGGACCGAGCGGCAGCGGCACCTGCCCCTGCTTGGCGAGCTGCTCACGTATGCCGGCGTCGGCCAGTGCGGCAGCCAGCGCCGCCTGCAGCTTGTCGCGCACCGGATCCGGCAGCCCCGCGGGGCCGAACAGGCCGGTCCAGCCGCTGGACAGCAGCTTGGGGAAACCCTGTTCCGCGGCCGTCGGAATCTCCGACGCGAAATCCACGCGCTGCTCCGACAGCACGGCCAGCGCCTTCAAGCGCCCGGCTCGGATGTGCGGCAGCATCGGTGCGTAGTAGACCAGCATCTTCACCTGGCCGGAGATCAGATCGGCGATCGCCTGCCCGGCGTCCTTGTACGGCACCGGCACCAGACGCGCGCCGGTCTGCATGACCAGCAGTTCCGTCGTGAGGTGTCCCGAGCTGCCCACACCGGTGGTCGCATAGCTGACGCCGCCGGGCTGCTGCTGCGTCCAGGCAGCGAACTCCTTGATGTTGCTGGCGGGCACCGACGGATGGACGGCGATGAGCGCCGGCGGAGCCGTGGCCAGACCGATCGGCGTGAAGTCCTTGAGCGCATCGTAAGGAAGATTGGGCATCAGCGCCGGCAGCGCGCCGTGCGACGAGACGCCGCCCATCACCAGCGTATAGCCGTCCGGTGCCGCCTGCGCAGCCATCTGCGTGCCGATGATGCCGGTGGCGCCCGGCTTGTTGTCCACCACGATGGAGGTTCCCAGGACCTGGCTCATGCGCGGCCCCAGCAAGCGCACCAGCCCGTCCGTCAGCGAGCCGGGCGCGAACGCGACGATCACGCGGACGGGCCGGCTGGGGTACTCGGCCTGGCTTCCCTGCGCGCGCGCCAGGCCGGGCAGCGCAGTAGCAGGCAGCGCGGCACCGGACAGCGCCATCAGCAGGCGACGTCTGCGCGGCGAGGCGGCCGCCCCGTCGGACAGCAGTTGAGCTGCGGGAGGCAGTGGTCGGCGCAGCGTGATTGAGTTCATGTATGTGTCCCCTGGTTCTTATCCATGACCCATAGTAGAGTTATCGCGCGGCCGCTGTCAATGCGCTGGGCGCGGACGCCTCGCGATCGCTCCGAGTTGACGCCCCGTTCTTTCGCTCATAAGATTTCATTAGTTTCATGTATATAGACGAAAGTTCATATACATGAACCATAAAACCAGGACCGGCCACTTGAAAGAGGCAGCCGGCGATCTGCACCCGCCGCCTCGCGGCACCCTCATCGAGCCACACCGACCATGAGCGACGTAGTTCTCTATAGCGTTGACGATGGAATTGCGACGATCACCATCAACCGGCCCGCGCAGCGCAACGCGCTGTCCGCCGGCGTGCGCGAAGGACTGCGTCAGGCATGGCGCGATTTCGAGTCCGATCCGCAGGCCAGGGTGGCCATCCTCACCGGCGCCGGCGACCGCGCCTTCTGCGCCGGCATGGACCTGAAGGAAGCCTCCGCCACCGGGATAGGCATTCCGCCGTATGGCTTCGTCCCCACGCTGGGCGACGACACACGGGTCAGCAAGCCCACCATAGCCGCGGTCAACGGCATCGCGATGGCCGGCGGATGGCTGATGGCGCAGATGTGCGACCTGTGCCTCGCCGCGGAGGACGCGGTGCTGGCGATCACCGAGGTCAAGGTCGGCCGGGGAACGCCGTGGGCCGCGCCGCTGGTGCACATGCTGCCGCAGCGGATCTGCATGGAAGTGCTGCTGACCGGCGAGCCCATCTCCGCGCAGCGCCTGTACGAGCTCGGCTATCTGAACCGGGTGTTGCCGCGCGAGCAGCTGATGACGGAAGCCGTCGCCATGGCTCGCAGGATCGCCGCCAACGCGCCTCTGACCGTCAACGCCTGCCGCGAGCTGGTCTACATGTCCACGGAGATGGGCCGCTCGGCCGCGCTGCGGACCGGGCACAAGCTGTTCGAGCCCGTGTACTCCAGTGCCGACGCCCAGGAAGGCCCGCGCGCCTTCGCCGAGAAACGTGCGCCGCAGTGGCGCGGCATCTGAAGCGGAGGCACTGATGTCCGGCAAGAAAGTACGTATCGGCTGCGGCGGCGGCTTCTGGGGAGACACCGCCGAAGGCCCTCTGCAGTTGATCCGCTCGGGCGCCATCGACTATCTCGTGATGGACTACCTGGCCGAGATCACGATGTCCATCCTCGCGCGCATGCGCGAGGTCGACGCCGCCCGCGGCTATGCCACGGACTTCGTCACCCAGCTCATCGTGCCCCATGCCAAGGAGCTGGCACGCACCGGCATCAAGGTGGTGGTCAACGCCGGCGGCGTCAATCCGCGCAGCTGCATGGAAGTCATCGCCCAGGAGCTTCAGAAGCAGGGCGTCCCACTCAAGGTGGCGGCCGTCGTGGGCGATGACCTGGGCCCGATGCTGGACGAGATCCGCGGCGACGGCATCGAGGAGATGAGCTCGGGCGCTGCGCTGCCGGCCCGCGTCATCTCGGCCAATGCCTACTTCGGCGCCTTTCCCATCGCGCGGGCGCTGGCGGCGGGCGCCGACATCGTGGTGACCGGACGCTGTGCGGACAGCGCACTGGCGCTGGGGCCGCTGATCCACGAGTTCGGCTGGCGCCCCGATCAGTACGACCTGCTGGCCGCGGGCTCGCTGGCCGGACACGTCATCGAATGCGGCGCGCAGGCCACGGGCGGCTTCTTCACCGACTGGAAGGACGTGGCCGACGGCTGGGCGAACATCGGCTTTCCTATCGCCGAATGCGAAGCCGACGGCAGCTTCGTGGTCACCAAGCCGGAGGATACCGGCGGCCTGGTCAGCTATGCGGTCGTCGCCGAACAGATCAGCTACGAGACCGGCGATCCGCGCCGCTACGTCCTGCCCGACGTGGTCTGCGACCTGTCCCGGGTACGGGTGGAAGAGGTGGGGCCGAACCGCGTGCACGTGAGCGGGGCGCGCGGCTTTCCGCCCACGCCGACCTACAAGGTCAGCGCGACGTACGCCGACGGATACCGCAGCCTGGCGACGCTGCTCATCAAGGGCTTCGAGGCCGCGCCCAAGGCGCGCGCCGTGGCAGCAGCGATCCTGCAGCGCACGCGCAACATTCTTCATCGTGAAGGACTTCGCGACTACTCCGAGACTTCCGTCGAGGTGCTGGGCGCGGAGGACACCTACGGTCCGCATGCACGGCACGATCCGCCGCGCGAAGTGGTCGTCAAGATCGCGGCAAGGCACGATCGCCGCGAGGCATTGGAGATCTTTTCGCGCGAGATCTTTCCGACCGCGACGAGCACGGTGCAGGGCCTGGCCGGAATCTTCGGCGGCCGCCCCAAGGTGCAGCCGGTGGTGCGGCTGTTCTCGTTCCTGATCGACAAGGTGCGCGTCCCGGCGACGGTGCTGACCGGCGACGGCGAGGAGCGCGTGCCCCCTCACCTGCCGGCGGCACGCGCCGGCGACGATGTTTCCGGCGAGGCTCGCGCCGATGAGGCTCGCACCGACGAGGCCTCGATGCGCATCGATGCATCCGAGCCGGCAGCGGAAGTCCCGCTGATCGCGCTGGCCTGGGCTCGCAGCGGAGACAAGGGCGACATCTCGAACATCGCGGTGCTGGCTCGCCGCCCCGAGTTCGTGCCGGTCCTGCGTGCACAGCTCACGGCGCAGCGCGTGCGCGAGTACATGGCCCATCTCGCCGACGGCGACGCGCAGCGCTTCGAATGGCCCGGACTGAACGGCTTCAACTTCCTGCTGCACCAGGCACTGGGCGGCGGGGGCGTCGCCTCGCTGCGCTACGACCCGCAGGGCAAGGGCTACGCCCAGACTCTGCTGGAGTTTCCCGTGCGGATTCCGCGGCACTGGATCGACAAAGGACTGGTGCAAACAGCATGAGCTCCGCCACTCCGGATATCGCGGCCGCCCCCGGCGCCGGTCGCGGGCCGCTGCATGGACTGCGCGTCATCGACATGACGGCCGTCATCAGCGGCCCCTTCGCGACGCAGACGCTGGGCGAACTGGGCGCCGACGTGATCAAGGTCGAACCGCCGGAGGGAGACGGCCAGCGGCGCATCGGACCGGCGCGCGCACCCGAGATGGGGCCGATATACATCAACTCCAACCGGGCCAAGCGCAGCGTCGCGCTGAACCTGAAGGCGCCCGAAGGAAGAGACATCCTGCTGCGGCTCGCCGCCACCGCGGACGTGCTGCTGTTCAATATCCGGCCTTCGGCGATGCAGCGGCTGGGCTTGTCCTACGAGACGCTGAACGCCGTCAACCCGCGGCTGATCTACGTGGGCATCTCCGGCTTCGCCGACGGCGGGCCGTACACCGGCCGCCCCGCCTACGACGATCTGATCCAGAGCGGTTCCACGCTCGCGCACATGGTGGCGATGAAGAGCGGCGGCGCGCCTCAGTACGTACCGGTCGCGATCGCTGACCGGGTCACGGGACTGACCGCGGCCATGGCGGTCCTCGCCGCCGTCATCGAGCGCCAGAGCAGCGGCCGGGGCCAGCAGGTGGACGTCCCCATGTACGAGACGCTGCTCAACTTCGTGCTCGCCGACCATCTCGGCGGCCTGAGCTTCGATCCGCCGCTCGATGCCGGCGGCTATCCGCGCCTGCTGGCGCCGGGGCGCAAGCCCTATGCCACGCAGGACGGCTACGTCGCCGCGATGATGTTCACCGACCGGCAGTGGCGCAGCTTCTACGCGCTGCTCGGCCGCGAAGCCGAGTTCGATGCCGATCCGCGCATGCGCGACCTGGGCACGCGCAATCAGCACATCGATGCGCTGTACGCCGAGGTGGAAGCGGTGTTCGCCGGACGCACGACGGCCTTCTGGCTGGAAGCGCTCGAACGGGCCGACATCCCGGTGATGCAGGTGCACGACCTGCGCAGCGTTTTCGACGACCCTCATCTGCGAGCCACCGGCTTCTTCGAGACCGAACATCACCCTTCGCAGGGGACGCTGCGGCGCATGCGCCATCCGCTGCGCTGGTCGCGCAGCCAGCCTCCGGCCCGCCGGCATGCGCCGCTGCCGGGTGAGCACAGCATGGAAGTGCTGCGCGAGGCCGGCCTCACGCCGGAGGAGCTCGCAGGGCTGACGGCATCCGGCGTGGTCGCGGTGCCGAACCCGGAGCCGATCCGATGAGCGCGCAGACGGAAGCCGTCAAGGTCCGCTGCATCATCGAGGAGCGCGTCGCGGTGATCACGCTCGCCGACCCGGCCTCGCGCAACGCCTTCACCGACCGCTTGCTGACCGAGCTGCATCAGGCCCTGGACATTGCAATGGCGTCGCGTGAGGTGGGTGCCGTCCTGATCCGCGCCGAAGGCCCCGACTTCTCTGCCGGCGGCAACCTGCGCGAGATGGTGTCATTGCCCACTAGGCCGCTGGCGCAGATCGAAGCCGAAGGCCGCCCCATCGCCGAATTGTTCAAGCGGCTCGGCTGCTCGCCCAAGCCCGTGATCGCCGCGGTTCACGGCTCCGCACTGGGCGGCGGCTGCGGACTTGCGTGCGCGGCGACGATCGCGCTCGCTGCCGACGATGCCCGCTTCGGCTGCCCCGAGTTGCGTCTGGGAATGTTTCCGTTCCTGCTGATGCCCGTGTTGCGGCGCGCGGTCGGCGACCGCAACGCGCTGTCGCTGGCCTTGACCGGCCGCGTGACAGGCGCCGCCGAAGCCGCCGCCCTGGGCCTGGTGTCGCAGGTGGTCGCGGCCGATGCGTTGCAGTCCGAGGCGCTGGCGCTGGCCCGGCGCATCGGTTCGAGCAGCCCCGATGCGCTGCGCCTCGGCCTCCAGGCCTTCCACGAGACCACCGACATGGACCTGTACGCCTCGATGGACCGCAATCTGGCACTACGTTCGACGTGCTGCACCAGCCCCAATGTCGGCGAAGGCATACGCGCCTTTCTGGAGAAGCGCCCGGCTCGCTGGAACTTCGATCTATGAGATGCTGAGTCTCCCATTCCTTCGAGACGAGCCTTTTCATGATCAGTGTCATCGACAACGACAGCGGCGGCGTCAAGAGCGCTGTCCGCGTCTTGCAGGTTCTCGAACACTTCGCTGCCACGCGCCGCCCCGCGCTGGCAGCCGAACTGCGCGAGCATCTCGATCTGCCGAAGTCGAGCTGTTTCGCGCTGATGGATACGCTGCGCAACGCCGGCTACGTCTACTGGGTCGGACGCGACGCGGGCTACTACCCGACGCGCAAATGGTTCGACCTGTCGCGTATCGTCGCCGAGCATGACCCGGTGCTGCTGGTAGTGGAGCCTCACCTGGCCGCCGTCCGTGACGCCACCGGAGAGACCGCGATCCTTGCCAAGCTCGACGGCTTGCGCGTCCTCTACCTAGCGGCAGCCGAGTCGCATCAGGTCGTGCGCTTCTCCGCCGGAGCCGGCGAACACCGGCCGGTGCACCCCGCTTCGTCGGGCCGCGCCCTGCTCGGCGCATTGCCGCGCGAGGAGCGCGAAGCGCTGATCGCCCGCCTCCCGCTCACGCGGTTCACCAGCGCCACCTGCACCGACCCTCGCAAGCTCAACGCGCTCGTGGAGCGCGAGAACGCCCAGGGCTGGCACGTCAATCTCGGACAGCACGCGCCCGACACCGCATCGGTGGCCGTGGCCTTCTCGTTCGGTCTGGAGCACTACGCGCTCGTCGTGGGAGCTCCGCTTCACCGCCTCAAGGGGCGCATCCCGAAGGTCGCCAAGGAGCTGATCGCGCACGCTCGCGAGATCAGCCGCCACGACGAACCCCCATCCTGATCCACTGCCATCGCGCAATGAGGAGACGAACCATGCTATCCAGAATCGCAGGCGCCCTGCTGACGCTGAGCGTCCTCGCACCCTGGTCCGGGGCCTTCGCGGCCTATCCGGACAAACCGATCCACATCGTCGTCGCGTTCACGCCGGGCAGCGGCAACGACCGGGTAGCACGGATCATGGCCGAGGAAATGCGCAAGGAGCTCGACGTGCAGATCGTGGTCGAGAACCGGCCCGGCGCCGCGGGCGCCATCGGCACCCGCTTCGTCCTGCAGGCCCCCGCCGACGGCTATACGCTGCTCATGACCAGCAGCGCCACCCACTCGGCCAATCCATGGCTGATACGCAACCTGCCCTACGATCCGGTCAAGGATTTCGCGCACATCACCAACCTGATCACGACGCCGCTGATGCTGGTGGTGCCGCACGGCACCGCCCGGACGCTGCAGGAGTTCGTCGAGAAGAGCCGCAAGGCCCAGCTCACCTTCGGCTATGGTTCATCGACGAGCCAGGTGTTCGCCAGCGCGTTCTCGAACATCGCCGGCCTGAAGACCACGCCGATCGCCTACAAGAGCCAGCCGCCGGCGCTGACCGATCTGTCCAGCGGCATCGTGCAGTTCATGTTCGCCGACGCCGCGGCGCTGGAGCCCTTCATCAAGGGCAACCGGCTGACCGCGCTGGCCACCACCGCGGAAGTGCGCTCGCCGCAGTTTCCCGACGTGCCCACGCTGACCGAGCTGGGCTACAAGGACTTCGATCTCACGGTCTGGGTCGGCATCGGCGCGGCGGCGAACACGCCTCGGGAAGTGGTCGGCAAGCTCAGCGACAGGCTCACGAAGATCCTCGCCCGCGATGAGGTGCGCCAGCGCTTCGCCGCGATCGGGATGGACACCGCCCCCAATGGCGCGGTCCGGCAAAGCGAATTCGTCGTGAACCAGCTCGACATCTGGAAGCGCCGCATCCAGGAGGCGGGCCTCAAGCCCGAATAGACGCCGCGCGCCGATTCAGCAGAGCCTGCGCCCTGCCCGCTGCTCGGGAGCGTCCATGAACGGCGCCGCCGCGCCCCCGCTGAGGACCCGCAGCATCTGCGCCTTGTTGTTGACGCCCAGCTTCCGGTACAGCGTGTACATGTGGGCGCGCACGGTGTTCGGCGTCACCTGCATGCGCTGCGCGATCGACTTGTAGGTGTGTCCTTCGTGCAGCAGGGCCGCGACCTGGCGCTCGCGCCGCGTCAGGCGATCGCCGAGCTCCAGCGGACGCAGGCGCAGCAGGATGCGCAGGCCGAATGGAGACCAGCTGAACACCCGGGCGCCTATGCTGGTCGATCCGCTCGTTTGCCGCCGGATCAGCCGCATGAGCTCCGGCGGCAGGTTCGGTCCCGACCAGTCCGGCCATTGGCCGCGCAGCAGCGCGAGCCAGCCGTCCTCGAACTGATGCAGCACGCCCCTGTCGTCGCAGACGGCGGCCGGGCTGTCGTTCGCCGCCGCACCGCTGCTCTCCGCGTGGATCGATGCGAACAGATTCTGCCGGCGTGCCTCGACCAGATGCGGCATGATGAACTGCATCGCGGCGCGCTCGCCGGTCAAGAACGGGCGGGCATAGTCGGCACGCCACAGGCTGACCAGATGCTCCAGGCCCGAATCGCCATCGTGCCGCTGCGTGGACAGCGCATGCTCGATATGGAAGCGCTTCGCGTGCTGCCGATACAGCGGCGAACGCACGAAGGCCTCGCGCGTGAACACGTCGTACAGATCGACGCTGCGCCCTGCGCTGGCGGCGGTGCGCTCGGCGAACGGGTCGTTCCTGCGATGCTGCAGATAGCTGCGGGTGATCTCGATCGGCTGGTTCTCGAGATGGATGTCGTCGAAATGGATAGGGTTGCCGCGCCCGTAGCCCCACATCGCCGAATCGAAGCCGACGACGGCTCGCAGCTGCTTGAAGGCCCAGGCGCAGAAGGTCGGAGCCGGTTCGACGGCCACGGCCCGATACAAGCGGATCAGCAAGCCGCTGACTGTTTCGTCGAGGTCCGGCGCGACGACGGCAGACATCGGCTCCGCGGCGATCAAGGCTTGGCGGCTGGCGGCGCGGCTGCGGCCGGGGCTGCCGAATTGATCGTGACGCCGCGCCGCCGCAGTTCGTCGACGATCAACCGCGCACTGGCATTGCCCGAGTCGGCGAGACGCCGCGTGTCGGCGGCGATCGCATCGAGCGAGTTGCGCAGCCGGGCCGAATTGTCGACGGTCTGCTGCTGCGCTACGTGCGCCGCGCGCAGCGCATCGCCTTCGATCCACAGCTGGTACGTCTGATAAGCGAACGACAGAAGCAGCGCGGCCCCGCCGAGCAGCAGCGGCACGAAGGGGCCGGCAGCGTATGGCGCGGCGGGTGCCGGACCCGGGACGGAGGGGCTGTCGCCCGCTTTCGTTTGCGGCATGGAGACGACTGTGTTCATGATCGATGCCCGATCCACTCGGATCAACGCTTCGCCGAGCCGGCCGCGGCCGCTGACGGTGCGCCGGACGTCCCCGGCGACCCCGCGGCCGCGCCCGGCGCCGCGGTGGCTGCGCCCGACGACGCAGCAGCCCCCGGCGCCAGGTTGTACGTGATGCCGTGCCGACTCAGCAGCGCGGTCACATCGCCGTCCTTGTTGCGCGCCGCCAGCTCGGCCAGCGAACGCACGATGTCGCGGTACAGGCCTTCGAGCTGCAGCGACTGCTGCACGTACTGCTGCCGGGCGGCGATATCGTTGCGGGTCGAGACATTGTCGCGTACCAGCAGGATGTTGAGCACTACCAGCAGCAGGCAGGCGCCGCCGATCGCGGTGGTGAGCCAGAACTGAGCGCGCGTCATGATGCACTCCTCGCCGCATGCTGGCGGCGCGTCAGCCAGCCTGCCACGCCGGCCGCCAGCAGCAGCGCCAGCGTGCCGGGCGCGGGCACTTCGCCGCTCTGGTCGATGACATTGGCGCGAATCCGCAGCGTGCGCTGCATCGCGATGCCGTCCGGGTCCGACGAGTTGTAGCTGAAGCCGTTGAAGGTCAGCAAGTCCTCGAACAAGCCGA
The DNA here is from genome assembly GCA_050187175.1 of Burkholderiaceae bacterium. GTDB lineage: Bacteria > Pseudomonadota > Gammaproteobacteria > Burkholderiales > Burkholderiaceae_E > Zeimonas. Next base: position 70,547 of record JBFWXS010000017.1, on the reverse strand, counting down.
GCGAGTTGGCCGTGAAGCCGATCTGCAGGCCGCCGAAGGCGTCGCCGGCGCCGAGCCCGCTGATCAGCGAGCCCCACGCGCTGCCGTAGCTGAAGTCGAGGTCGCTGCCCAGGTCGAAGCTGCCGCGCAGCCAGTCCGCCGGGCCCGCCACCTCGTTGTCGAGCTGCAGCAAAGAGCTCAGCGTGGCGCCCAGCAGCACGTCGCCCAGATCGAGGATGTAGTCGGCGCCGGTCTGCGTCAGAGTGCCCAGGCCGGACAGCAGATCCCAGTCGGCATTGGCCAGGTTGTTGACCTGCCCTATCAGCGTCACCAGCTGCGAATCCAGGGACAGGTCCGCCATCTCCGGGTTCTGGCTGGTGAACAGCATCAGCGCGCTGCCGTTGAACACGCCCGCGGCGCTCGTGTCCAGACCGACCGTCAGGCTGCCCGCGCCATTGCTCTGCCCTGCACCCAGCCCCGCGGCCGCGCCGGTGCCGCCGAACGGGCCGGTCACCGTGCCGAACTCGGCGCGCATCGTGTCGTTCAGTGCGGCCGCCGCGGCCGCATTGGTCACCGACACGTTCATTCCGCCGACGACGTCGCCGACGCGCACCACGCCGAAGTTCAGCGTCTGCGTGTTCAGCTGAGCCACGGCGGGCGCATAGACATTGCCCGACACCTGCACGCTGCCGCTGCCCAGCGACAGATCGCCGAAGCCGCTGGTGCCGGCGCCGTTCGTGACCAGCGCCACGTTGACCGCGCCGGAGAAGCTGCCCGCCGTGCCGGTCGACAGGCTCAGCGCGCGCGATTCGGAACCGCCTGCGGCGATCAGCCCCGTCGAGGCCGGACCGGCCAGCGCGAAGCCCGTCGGCGCGGCGCCGAAGCTGCCGCGCAGCCCCTCGCTGTAGCCGTCGGCTGCCGCGGTATTGGCCAGCGTCAGGTTGGCCGTCGCTGCCGCGTCGCCGACGCGGCGCGCCGCCAGCGCGACCTCGGTGGGCAGTCCGGCCTGCGCCAGCCGGTACACCTCGGCGTTCATCGTCACTGTCTGCGCCGGCAGCGCAGTGGGAGTGCCGTTGTTGAAACTACCGTCCGACTGGAAGTTCAGCGTCGCGGTGCCGGACTTGGCGCCGGCCGTCGCGAGGCCGTTCAGCGTCACGCTCATCGCCGAACCGTTCGAGGCGCCGGTCTCGAGCCCGTTCACGCTGCCGCCGTTGTGAGCGGCCAGGCCGGTGGTCGGACCGAAGCTGGCATTCAGCCCCTCGCCGGGACCGGCGGTGAGGTTGCTGATCGTCAGCTGCTGCGTCTGGCTGGTGGCCATGCCTTCGCGGAACTTGCCGAAGTTGACCGTGGTCGGCGACACGCCGGCCGTCGCGAGGTTGCCGACCGTGCCGGTGATGATGCCGTCCAGGTTGATCACCTGCGTCGGCAGCGCAGTGATGCCCAGGCCGTTGCCGATGGCATCGCCGTTCGATGCCAGCAGGATCTGCACGTTGCCGGTGACCGCGCCCGACGAGCTGGTGTTCAGCGTGATCGTCATGCTGGCATTGTCGGTCTGCCCCGCCAGCAGCCCGTTGATCGCGCCGGCGCTGGAGAAGCGCGTCGCGTCGGTGCCGCCGATGGCGCCGAAGGCGGCGTTGAGCGCCTCCGAGAAGCCGTCGTTGGCCGCCAGATTGCTGACCGTGACGGTGCGCGTCTGCGAGCTGCCGACCAGCACGTTGCCGAAGTTGATCGGGCCGATCGCGTTCGCCTCGGCCAGCCGGTAGCCGGTCGCGGTGAGCGCCACGTTCTGTGCATTGGCATTCTGCGTCGTGAAGCTGGGATCGATCAGCGTGCCATTGGTGGTGTACTGGATCGCCATCGAGCCGGTATTGACGCCGGCCGTGCCGCCGCTGACACCGACACTGATCGCATTGGCCTGGTTCGCGCCGCCATTGATGAAGCCGGTGCCGAGCTGGTTGGTGGCGCTGAAGTTGCCGGTCGTGCCGACCGAGCCGATGCCGAGGCGTTCCGCCCCCGCGCCGGAGGTCGTATTGGCCACGTTCAGGCCCGCTGTCGCGCTGCTGCCGCCGACATGGAAGTTGCCGAGATTGATCGAAGTCGGCGTGGCGCTGCCCTGCGCCAGCGCCGTGGCATTGCCCTGCAGGTGTATCAGCTGCGTACCGACATTGTCGAAGTTGCTGGTCACGGCGATGCTCTGACCGCTCAGCGATCCGCCGCTGCTGGCGGTGAAGCTGACCGACTGGTTGCCGCCGTTCGCGCCGGCCGCGATCGGGCCGAAGTTCTGCGCCGTGACGCCGGAGCCGCTCAGCCGTGCATCGGTGATGCTGCCGCCGTTCGTGTTCGTCTGCACGGCGCCGCGGATGTCGGCGCCGGTGCCGTTGTTCGCGATCTGGTAGTTCAAGGTCTGCGAGGTACCACCGCGGACGTTGCCCAGGTCCAGCGTGAAGGCATTCGGACCCGCCGACGTCACGTTGCCGGTGATCGTCTGCGATGCGTTCTGTCCGATGATCTGTCCGGCACCGGTGACGTTGCTGCGCCGGTCGAACGCGTTGCCCACGCCGAAGCTGGCGTTCGTATAGTCGCGCGTGACGACGATGTTCTGCGCGCCGAGATTCAGGCTGCCGTCATTCGTCAGCGCCGCGGTGCGGCTCGCCTGCGTCGCGCCGGACAGGTCCACGGTGGCGCCGGACCGGCTGATGACATTCGAGCTGGTGCTCAGATCGACGCCGCGGCTGATCGACAGCGTGCCGCTGACGGCGTCGACGACGCCGTTGCCGGTGACTCGGTTGCCCGCGGCAGTCGTGACGCTGCTCGTTCCGAAACCGACGATCGTGCCGTTGTTGACCAGCGTGTTCGACGTGAAGTTCGAGCCCGTCACCTCGAGCAGGCCATTGTTCGCGAAGTTGCCGCCGTTGGCCGTGGCATTGAAGCTGCGGCCTTGCTGCAGCCTCAGCGAGCCGTCGTTCGTGGCCAGCGTCGTGTCCAGCGATTGCGTCTGGTTCGACGGATTCGTGACCTGTATGGTCGAATTCGCGCCCACCAGATAGACGTCGGCCGCATTGGTCGTGATGTGCGGCCCGCGCAGCGTGATCGTGGCGCTGCTGCCGCCCACCGAGTCGGCGCGCCAGATGCCGCCGGTCAGCGTTCCACCGACGTTGTTCGCGGTGGTGGAACCCGGCTGGAAGACCACCGCCGAGTTCGCCCGCGCCTCCACCAGCCCCTGGTTGTCGACGCTGACGCCGCTGCCTATGCTCAGCGTGCCGCCATTGGCGGCGCGCAGCGTTCCCGTGTTCTGGACGTTCGATTCGGCGAGGGTGATCGTGCCGCCGCTGACGTCGGCCGCGATCGTGCCCTGATTGATCAGCGTCTGCGTACCGGCCACGAACAGCTGCTGGCCGATGGTGCCGTTCTGGCCGCGCACCGTCAGATTGGAACCGAAGGTGGTCGTGCCGTTGCCGTCGAGGATGATCCGGTTGCCCGAGCCGGTCGCGCCGAAGACGATCTCGCCGCCGCTGCCGTCGACGCTGATATTGGGCGCGCCGGCGGTGGCGTCGAAGGACAGGACGCTATTGCTGTTGACGTCTATCCGCGAGCCGGCCTCCATCGTCAGCCCGCCGTTGACCCGCGCTATGGCGGTCGAAGCGGCCATGTCGACGACACCCGCGACGGTGACGTTCTCCAGGAAGTTGCTGCTCGAATTCGTGGCGCGGAATACGCCGCCGCTCTCGGTCGTGATGCGGCCGCCGGTCAGCCGCGCCGAATCGAGCAGCACGACGCCGTTGCTGGCGGCATGCGCGGCGCCGGAGCCGGTCTGCGTCACGGCGCTGTTCAGCGCCAGCGTGCCGCCGTTGCGGGCTTCAAGCAGGTTCTGGTTGGTCACAGCGGATTCGGTGATACGCAGCGTACCCCCCGCGACATCGGCCGTGATCTTGCCCTGGTTGACCAGGACCTGCGTGCCCGCGACGTAGATCTGCCCCCCTATCGTTCCGTTCTCGCCGCGCACCGTGATACCCGCGCCCAGCGTCGTGGTGCCGTTGCCGTCCAGCGTGAAGCGGTTGCCGCTGCCGGTACCGCCGAGCGCGATCGTGCCGGTTCCGCCGATCACGTTCGTTCCGTCGGAGCTGAGGATGCTGTTATTGTTGATGTTGATCGCGCCGTTCAGCGTCAGTCCGTTCTGGATGCGCTCGCTGGAAAGGCTCGATGCCAGGTCGAGCGTACCGTTGAGCGTCACGCCGTCCAGGGAGTTGGCGCTGCTGTTCGACGCGCGCAGCGCGCCGCCGCCGGTCACGCTCATCAGCCCCGACAGCGTCACCCCGTTCTGCAGCATGGTGCTGCCGGCATCGATGTTCAGCGAACTGCCTGAGTTGCCCTGGACGTTGCTGGACAAGCGCAGCGTGCCGCCGTTGATTGCCTGCAGCACGCCGTTGTTGACCACTGACGAATCCACGATGTCGATCAGGCCGCCGCTGACGTCGGCGGCGATCCTGCCGTTGTTCACCAGCGTCTGCGTGCCGGCGATGTACGCCTGGCCGCCTATCGTGCCGTTCTGGCCGCGCACGGTGATGTTCGAGCCCAGCGTCGTCGTGCCGTCGCCTTCGAGCGTGAAGCGGTTGCCGCTGCCGGTGCTGCCGAGCGCGATCGTGCCGGTGCCGCTCAGCGTATTCGTTCCCTCGGAGCTCAGCGTGCTGTTGTTGTTGACGTTGATCGCGCCGTTCAGCACCAGATCGTTGCGGATGCGCTGCTGCGCAGTGCCGGTGGCCATGTCCAGCGTGCCGTTCAGCGAGACGCCGTCGAGATAGTTGCCGCCGCTGTTCGAGGCGCGGAAGTTGCCCGGCCCCGTTATGGTCAGGCCGCCCGACAGCGCCACGCCGTTCTGCAGCACCGTGCTGCCGGCGCCCACGTGGATCGTGCCGCCCGAGCTGCCCTGCACATTGCTGGACAGCACCAGCGTACCGCCGTTGATCGCCTCCAGCGTGCCGCTATTGGTCACCGCTGACTGCGTGATCTCTATCGTGCCGCCGCTGACGTCGGCCGAGATCCTGCCGTGATTGACCAGCGTCTGCGTGCCGGCCACATAGACTTCGTTGCCGATGGTGCCGTTCTGGCCGCGCACCGTGATGTTCGAGCCCAGCGTGGTCGTGCCGTTGCCGTCGAGCGTGAAACGGTTGCCGGGGCCGGTGGCGCCGAACACGATCGTGCCGTTGCCGCTGAAGCTGTTCGTTCCGTCGGAACTCAGAATGCTGTTGTTGTTGACGTTGATGGTCCCGTTCAGCACGAGATTGTTGCGGACGCGTTCCTGAGACGTACCAGTGGCCAGATCCAGCGTGCCGTTCAAGGTCGCGCCGTCGAGAATGTTGCTGCCGCTGTTAGACGCGCGGAAGGTGCCGGCTCCGCCTATCGTCATGGCCCCGGACAGCGTCACCCCGTTCTGCAGCACGGTGCTGCCTGCGCCGATATTGACCGAGCTGCCCACGCCGCCGTTGACGTTGCTGGACAGCACCAGCGTGCCGCCGTTGATCGCCTCCAGCGTGCCATTGTTCGTCACTGCGGACTGGGTGATCTCTATCGTGCCGCCGCCGACGTCGGCCGAGATCCTGCCGTTGTTGACCAGGGTCTGCGTACCGGCGACATGAAGCTCGCCGCCTATCGTTCCGTTCTGGCCGCGCACGGTGATGTCCGAGCCCAGCGTCGTCGTGCCATTGCCTTCGAGCGTGAAGCGGTTGCCGCTGCCGGTGGCACCGAACACGATCGTGCCGTTGCCGCTGAAGCTGTTCGTTCCGTCGGAGCTCAGAATGCTGTTGCTGTTGACGTTGATGGTCCCGTTCAGCGCCAGGTTGTTGCGGATCCGCTGCTGAGCCGTGCCGCTGGCCATGTCCAGCGTGCCGTTCAGCGCCACGCCGTCCAGGAAGTTGCCATTGGAATTGCTGGCTCTCAGCACGCCGGTGCCGGTGGTATTGACCGAGCCGCCGGTGATCGCGACGCCGTTCTGCGCGAAGACGCTGCCGTTGCCGACGTTGATGACGCCGCCGGCATTGTTGATCGCATGGTTCGCCGTCAGTGTTCCGGCGCTGACTCCGCCGACGTTCAGCGTGCCCGAGTTGGTCGTGCTGCCGCCGCCCAGCAGCGTCAGCGTGCCGCCGTCGATCGTGACCACGCCGGCGTTGATCAGTGTACTGATCACTTCGGGCTGCACGATCGTCGTCAGGCCGCCAATGTTGATCGTCGCCTGATCGCCGTTGCCGGGCCGCAGGTTGCACGACCAGTTCGCGGGTGTCTGCCAGGTGCCGTTCGATGTCAGCGTGCAGTTGGCGGCCTGCGCCGGCGCCGACATCTGCGCCAGGGCCAGCGCGACCGCGATGGCGACGGGATGCGGGGTGAAATGGGGGGTGAACGACGGCAGCGGGTTGCGATTGCGTGGCGCACGCGATTTCATGCCTGGCTCCAACTCTCCGGGTTTTTGGAGCCCCAGTTGCAATTCATATGCCATCGTCAGGCAGCGCGTCGATTTCCAATGCATTCGCACTAGTTTCCAGCGGCTTCGACGGCGAGACGGGAGCGACGCACGGCCGGCGCGCAGACGGCGGCATCGAGGCGCGCAGCGCCGTGTCAACGGCGCCGACCGTCCTGTCAACGGCACCGATTGTGGGGGCAGGCGGGCCGCCGGCCGGCCCGGAAGGACGCGGACCGGCGGCGAGCCGCGCTCAGCCAATGCCGGGCGCGGTCCGCCGGGTGCAGGCCGGCGCAATGGAGATCGCGGCGCGGGCGCGCTCTAATGCATTTGCATCATGGCGAGGGGCCGCGGATACGATGCAGCGCTGTTAATGACTGGCATGATGCATTTGCATCATGCCAATTCGGCCAGGCCGGCGCGCAGCGCATCGGCGGACATCGCCGTCAAGCGCGCTTCGACCTCGGCATGCGTGGCGCGCCAGATCGGCAAGGCCCGATTCAACACGGCGTGACCACGGTCGGTCAGCCGCAGCAGCCGGCCGCGCCTGTCCTCGGGATCCACCTCGATGAGGACCAGGCCGTCGCGTTCGAGCGGCTTGAGGGCCGCCGTCAGCGTGGTGCGATCCATGCCCAGCAGCTGCGCCACCGGCGCCATGCCGGGCGGCTGCGGCCGGTTCAGCGACATCAGCAGCGAGAACTGCCCATTGGTCAGGCCGGTGGGGCGCAGCGCGTCGTCGAAGCAGCGCGCCAGCGTGCGCGCCGCGCGCTGGACATACAGGCACAGGCACGCATCCCGCACCTCCAGCGTGGTCTTGAACGATACCTTCTTCATCATGGTTGCATCATTATGTTGATATCAACGATACTGTCAATCCGGCCGCTGCCGGACAGCGGCATCCGGGAGGCCGGATTGCCGCTCTTTCATTCCCGCAGCGCTGCCGTTTTCCCCGCCGCAGGACACCGCGCGCCGCCGTGCGCCGCTGCCTCGGCACCCACTGAAGGAGACCGACGATGAAGTATGTGGATGGGTTCGTGCTGGCCGTGCCGGCGGCCAACAAGGAGGCGTACCGCACGCTGGCCGCGAAGATGGCGCCGATATTCAAGGAGTTCGGTGCGACGCGCGTGGTCGAATGCTGGGGCGACGACGTCCCCGACGGGCAGAACACCGACTTCCGGCGCGCCGTCAAGGCCGAGGAAAGCGAGGTGGTGGTGTTCAGCTGGATCGAGTATCCGTCGAAGGAGGTCCGCGACGCCGCCAATCAGAAGATGATGAGCGATCCGCGCATGAAGGAGGTGGGCGGCGAGATGCCGTTCGACGGCAAGCGGATGATCTTCGGCGGCTTCCTGCCGCTGCTGGATGCTTGAGGGGCGCAATGATGCGCAACGCTCAAGGCGAATTCATCTGGTATGAGCTGCTGACATCCGATGTCCAGGGAGCGGCCGGCTTCTACGGAGCCGTGCTCGGCTGGCGCGCACGCTCGGCCGGCGAAGACATGGGCGGCTATCAGCTCCTGTCCGCCGGCGGCGTGGACGTCGCCGGTCTGATGAAGCTGCCCGACGAGGCCGCCGGCAACGGAATGCGGCCCGGCTGGCTCGGCTACATCGGCGTGAACGACGTCGATGCCATGGCCAGCGACGTCGCCGCGTCCGGCGGTCGCCAGTACATGCCGCCGACCGACATCCCCGGCGTCGGCCGCTTCGCCATGCTGGCTGATCCTCAGGGCATCGCGTTCTACGTCATGCGCGGCGCGATGGACGAACGCAGCGTCTCATTCTCGCCCGACCGAGTCGGCCATTGCCACTGGAACGAACTGTCGACGCCTGACCCCGCGGCGGCGCTGAGCTTCTATGGCAGCCGTTTCGGCTGGACGCTCGGCGATGCCATGCCGATGGGCGAGCTGGGCGACTACCAGTTCATCCATCACCAGGGCCAGATGATCGGCGCCGTCATGCGCAATCCCAAGGAGGGGCCGCCGCCGATGTGGAACTTCTACTTCGGCGTCGACGACATCGACACCGCGGCGCGCGCCGTGAGCGCCGGCGGCGGAAACATCTCGTATGGGCCTGCCGAGGTTCCCGGAGGCAGCCACATCATCGTCGGCACGGATCCGCAAGGGGCGGTGTTCGGCCTGGTCGGCCCCCGCAAGCAGCCGGCTTGACGGCTGGGCGACGGCGGCTGGCCGGGCGGGCGGGCGGCCTGGCGGCCAGGCTGGCCGGTGGCTGACGCCCGGCGGCCGCGCATCGGCATACCGCCGATGCGCGGCCCGCTGCCGATCGAGCAGAGCCGAAGCGCGAGAAAGGGTCAGGTCCGCGACTTCGCCGCACGTGCAGCCGTATTCACAGCAGTGTTCGCAGCAGTGTTCGCAGCGGTGTTCGCGGCCGCGGGCGATGCGCGGCCGCCCGCCACGTCGGGCCAATGGGCCAGGATCTCCGCCACCGATACGGCTTCGACCTGCTGCGAATAGCGGTTCTCGTAGACGGTGATCAGCGCGTCGTGCGTCTCATCCGAAGAACTGCACAGCGCGTCCTCGGCGATGACCACGCGGTAGCCCAGATCGACGGCTCCGAGCACGGTGCTCAGCACGCAGACGTCGGTCTCGCCGCCGCTGACCACGATGGTATCGGCGCCGCGCTGCTGCAGCGCCTGCCGCAAAGCCGGGTCCTGCCATGGCGAGTAGACGCGCTTGTCGATCACCTGCGCCGGCGGAACATAGGCGGCCAGCGGCGGCAGCAGCGCGACGCGCTCGCGACCCAGCCGCTGCAGCGTCATGTCGGCCCAGCGTTCGTAGTAGCGCCGCCAGGTACCCACGCCCTGCCCCGGACGATCGAGCGGCACGAAGCGCGTGAAGATGGTCTGCGCGGCATGCACCGCCACCAGACTCAGCACCTTGGGCAGCACGCGCGGCATCCATGGCGTCTGCCACGGCGTCGGCTCGGCGAACAGGCGCTGCATGTCGACGCAGACGTGGACGCAGCGGGGGCCCAGCGGGCCGAAACGCAAACGGCTCGATCGCTTCTTCATGATCCTTCTGACGTTCTTGACCGCGCGCGCCGATGGACGGAGCGGCTCACCGGCGCCGTGCAAACGGGCGGCCCAGCCGCCGGCCCGCGCCGCGCGCCGAGCCGGCCGTTCGATCTGCGACAATCCGGTGCCAACCGGCCCGACCGTGGGCCTCACCAAGGGCTCGACCGAGGCCCCCCAGGACGACACTCATGACCTATCCCTTCCTCAAAGATCTGCGCGTCATCGAAAGCTCCGCATTCATCGCCGCACCGCTCGCCGGGCTGGCACTGGCACAGTTCGGCGCCCAGGTGATCCGAGTCGAGATGATCGGAGGCGGCATCGACTACGGCCGCATGCCGCGAATGCCGCGCGACGACGGCGGCCTCGGACGCAGCCTCTACTGGACCGCTCTGAACAAGGGCAAGCGCTCGATCGCGATCGATCTGCGCCGCCCCGAAGGGCGCGAGCTGATCCAGGCTCTGGCCACCGCGCCCGGCCCGGAGGCCGGCGTGCTGCTGACGAACATAGGCACGCCGTGGCTGGCGCACGAGGTGCTCGCGAAGCGCCGCGCCGACGTCATCAGCTGCACCATTCAAGGCAACGGCGACGGCAGCACCGCAGTCGACTACACCGTCAACTGCGCGACCGGCTATCCGATGGTCACCGGCGGCGGCTCCGAACAGCGGCCCGTCAATCACGTGCTGCCGGCCTGGGACGTCACCTGCGCCTACTATGCGGCCTTCTCGATCGCTTCCGCGGTCGACTCGCGCCGGCGTACCGGCCAGGGCGCGGAGCTGAAGCTGGCGCTGTCCGACATCGCGTTCACGACGCTGTCGCATCTCGGCGTGCTGGCCGAAGCCGAATTGCTGGGACAGGAACGGCCATCGGTCGGCAACCACGTCTACGGCGCATTCGGCCGCGACTTCGGCACGTCCGACGGGCACCGACTGATGGTGGTCGGGATTTCCGCCGGCCAGTGGAAGTCGCTGGTGGCGGCCTGCGGCCTGCAGCAGGCGATCACGGAGCTCGAGCGACGCAGCGGGCTGGACCTGTCCGACGAGGAGCAGCGCTTCGCGGCACGCGACGAGATCGCCGCGCTGATCGAACCCTGGTTCGCGGCCCGCACGCGCGAACAGGCGGAACAGGAACTCGGCAAGCACCGCGCGACCTGGGGCCGCTACGGCACGGCGGGCGAGCTGCTGGCGCACGACACGCGCGCCAGCGTGGCCAACCCGGTGTTCGAGCGCATCACGACGCCGGGAGTCGGCGAGCATCTGTCGGCCGGCAGTCCGGTGCGCGCACCCGCGCTGCAGCGCCAGCCGACCTCGCCGGCGCCGCTGCTGGGCACGCATACCGATCAGGTGCTGCACGAAGTGTTGGGACTGGACTCGGCCGCGATCGGCCGCCTGCACGACGCCGGCATCGTCGCCGGCCCGGACCGCGATCCGACCGTCGCGCCGCGCGGCTGAGCGCGGCCGGCTGAACAGGCAGCGGCTCGCACTGACTCCCGAGCGCCGGCGCGTCATCTCTTCCATGCAGCGGCGCACCCTGCTCCGTCTGGCCGCTCAGGCGGCCACGGCCGGGACGCTGCCGCGCTGGGCGCGCGCCGCCGAGCTGCGCGCCCACGATCCGTTCACGCTGGGCATCGCCAGCGGCGCGCCCGAAGCTGACGGCTTCGTGCTGTGGACACGGCTGACCGGCGCGGCGCACGCCGCGCGGCTGAACGTCGGCTGGGAAGTCGCCGACGACGAGCACTTTCGCCGCATCGTCGCGTCCGGCCAGGCCGACGCGCTGGCCGAACTCGGCCACTCGGTGCACGTCGAAGTGGCGGGACTGCGGCCCGATCGCTGGTACTTCTATCGCTTCACGCACGGCGAGGCCAGCTCGGCCGTCGGCCGCGCCCGCACGCTGCCGGCCGCCGACGCCGAGGCCGCGCGGCTGCGCTTCGCGTTCGCATCGTGCCAGCGCTGGGAACACGGCTACTACGCGGCGCATCGCCATCTGGCCGACGAGCAGCTCGACCTCGTCCTGTTCCTGGGCGACTACATCTACGAATATGCGATGCCGGCGCGGGCCGCGATGCCGGGGCAGGCGCAAGCTCAGGCTCAGGCTCAGGCGCAAGCTCAAGCTCAGACTCAAGCTGCGCCGCTGCCGCGCAGCCATGCTCTGCGCACCGCCGCGACGCTGGCCGATTTCCGCGACCGCTACGCGCTGTACAAGAGCGACCCCGATCTACAGGCGGCCCACCGTGCCTGTCCGTGGATCGTGAGCTGGGACGACCACGAGGTCCAGAACGACTACGCCGGCAGCAGCGGCCGCGGCGAGGCCGCGGCGTTCCTGGCGCGGCGCAGCGCCGGCTACCAGGCTTTCTACGAGAACATGCCGCTGCGCGCGGCATCGCGCGCAGCGGGACGCCTGTACGGCAGCCACCGCTTCGGCCGCCTGGCCGCGCTGCACATGCTCGATACGCGGCAGTATCGCGACCGGCAGGCCTGCCGCGTGCCGGGCGAGCCGGTGCGCGGTCCCGTGAGCCCCGGGCAATGCGCGGAGCTGAGCGACCCCGGCCGCAGCATGCTCGGTGCCGGGCAGGAGCGCTGGCTGCTGCGCAGGCTCGAACAGGATGCCGGCGGCGATATGCGCTGGAGCGTACTGGCGCAGCAGACCATCTTCGCGCCGCGCAACTATCGCAGCGCACCGGAGCAGAGCTATAGCAGCAATACCTGGGACGGCTATCCGGCCGCCCGCCAGCGGCTGCTCGACGCGCTGCAGCGTCATCCGCCGCGCAATACCGTCATCGTCGGCGGCGACATTCATCAAAACTATGTCTGCCGCGTCCAGGCCGATGCCGCGCGCAGCGATGCGCCGACGCTGGCCAGCGAGTTCTGCGGCACGTCGATTTCGTCGTCGTCGGGCGTCGCGCAGAGCCGGGTCGACGAGATCGCGGCGCGCAATCCGCACGTGCTGCTGGCGCGCTCCGACCGGCGCGGCTACGCGGTGGCCGAGCTCACGCCGACGCGCTGCACGACGACGCTGCGCGTGCTCGACGACGTCGCGCGGGCCGACAGCGGCGTGAGCACGCTGGCCCGCTTCGTGGTCGAGGACCGGCGGCCGGGGCCGCAGCGCGAGGCCTGAGGCGAGAACTCAGAGATCGAGCACAAGACGGTCGGACAGGCTGCCCGAGCAGCAGATGATGACGGTCTTGTTCTCAGCGCGGGCCTTGTCGCTGAGCAGCTGGTCGCGATGGTCCGGAATGCCGGCGATCACGCGCGTCTCGCAGGTGCCGCACAGCCCCTCGTAGCACGAATACGGCGCGTCTATGCCGTGCATCATCAGCGCATCGAGGATGGAGCAGCCGCCTGGTACTTCTATCGTGCGCCCCGAGCGCGCCAGCTCGACGACGAAGGCCCGCGCCGGCTTGGCCGACTCGGCCGGCCGGAAGTACTCCATGTGCGTCCGGTGCGACCACTCGCCGGGCACGGCCGCGCGAAACGCGGCCAGCATCGGCGCCGGACCGCAGCAATAGAGATGCGCATCGGCCGGCGCGCGGCGCACGATGCCGGCCAGATCGAGCGTCTGCCCGCCATGCTCGTCGTCGAACCAGAACTGCACCTGGCCGCGGCCGTGCCGCGCCGCCGCGTCGATCGCCGGGGCGAACGCCGCCGCGCCCCGGCTGCGGCACGCATAGTGCAGCACCCAGCGCCGTCCCAGCATGTTCAGCCGCTGGATCATGCACCAGATCGGCGTGACGCCTATGCCGCCGGCGATCAGCACCGATACCGGCGCTTCCTCCACCAGCGGAAAGTGATTGCGCGGCGAGGTCATCTTCAGCGGCGTGCCCTTGCCGACCGACGCATGCATGAAGGCCGAGCCGCCGCGGCTGCGCGGATCGCGCAGGACCGCGATCCGGTATCGTAACGGATCGCCGAGCTCGCCGATCAGCGAATAGCTGCGCACCAGGCCGCCGCCCATGATCAGGTCGACGTGCGCGCCGGGCGCGAAGGGCGGCAGCGGCCGTCCGTCGCGCGGCGCCAGATCGAAGGACCGTATGCCCTGCGCTTCGTCGCGGACTTCGTCGACGACGACGTCCAGCAGTTCGGTGCTTGCCTCGTGCATGCTCATCGGAAAGGGGCCGCTACTTCATGCCCTTGGCGGCCAGCTCCACCGCGGCATTGGTGAAGGTGTTCTCCACCTTCACCGAAATGGGCGCGCCGCCGGTCTTGACGTGGTAGTCGAGCGCCGCCTCCATCTGCTGACGGGTGGTGGTCGGGTTGTCGGGGAAGGCGTTCAGATTGCTCTGGAAGGCGACGTTGAAGATGGCATCGTCCATGTCGGCGAACGCCTTGCGCGCCGCGGCGCGCGCCCGGGCCGGGTCGGACTTCATCAGCTTCATCGCGCGCCAGATCGCCCGCACGGTCGCCGCCGCGGCCTCGGGCTGCTTCTCGACCCAGTCGCGGTTGCACACCATCGCGATCGACAGCTGCCCCGACAGCGGCTTGAAGTCGCCGTCGACCAGCGAGACGAACTTGACAGCGCCGTAGCGCGCGACGGCGACATCGGCCAGCGGCGACGAGTAGGCAAAGCCGTCGATGCGGTCGCGCTCGAGCGCGGCCAGGATGGCGTTCTGCGTGATAGGCAGGATCTGCACGTCGCGCTCGGGGTCCATGCCCACCGACTGCAGCATGAACTTCAGCGTCAGGTCCGGCGAGGATCCCGGCGTATGCGCGGCCAGCCGCAGCCCTTTCAGCAGGCCGATGCGCTGCTCCGCGCTCAGCGTGGACGGGTCGGTGATCTTGTTCTTCTTCGCGACCGCCGACGAGATCACGATGTTAGTCGGGTTCTGCACCATCAGCGCGCCGCAGTTGACGATCCGCGCCCCCTGCGCCACCGAGCGGGCGCCGGCCACCGGCGAGGTCAGGTAGTAGGCCGCCTCGCCGGTAGCCACCATGGCCAGGCCTGCCTGCGCGGTCGCGGCGCTGATCGTCTTCATGTTCACGCCCTCCTCGGCGAAGTAGCCCATGTGCTCGGCCACGTAGACGGGAAGGAAGGCGAACGACGTGGTCGCGACCACCTGCGAAACGTCGTGCTTCGGTTGCGCATATCCGGCCGCGGCCCAGATCGCCAGCGCTGCCGCCACCATTTTCTTGCTCATCGCGTGTCTCCTCAGAATGAAAGCTCGCGCTGCGCATCGACCTCGCGCCAGGGCATGGCGAGACGTTCGGCGATGCGCACGGCGGCATTGAAGATCACGGCCATCGCGATGATTGCGACGATGCCCGCGAACGCCCCGGCCGTATCGAACTGCGCGGTGGCGTCGGACAGCACGTAGCCCAGCCCCCGGTTGGAAGCCAGCATCTCGCCCATGATCGCGCCGATCAGGGCGTACGGCACCGACAGCCGCAAGCCGGTGAACATCCACGTGATCGCCGACGGCAGCACTACCTTGCGCAGGATCTGCGCTTCGGAGGCCTGCATCAGCCGCAGGATCGTGATCTGCTCGCGCGAGACCTGGCGCACGCCGCTATAGGTGTTGAGGAACACCAGCAGGAACACGATCATCGCGACGAACAGCACCTTCATCTCGGTACCGACGCCGAACCACAGGATGAACAGCGGCGCCAGCGCGATCTTGGGCAGGCTGTAGAAGCCCATGATGAACGGATCCAGGATCTGCGCCAGGAACTGCATCCGCCCCAGCAGCACGCCCATCATCGTGCCGGCCACCGCGCCGAGCGCGAATCCGGCGATCGCGTGCAGCGCCGTGTAGCTGGCGTGGAAAGCAAGCTTGCCGCTGGTGACCAGCGACCACAGGCGGTTGAGCACGTCCAGCGGCGCCGGCACGAACAGCGGACTGACCAGGCGTCCCGACGCGAAGTGCCACAGCACGACCGCGCCCAGCATGAGCGCAATGCGCCACCAGAAGACCCTGCCGGGCGTCTGCTTCATGATCGGCTCCCCTGCGGCCTGCCCACGTTCATCTGCGGCGCCATCAGCCGCCACAGCCGCTGCGTCAGCAGCACGTAGCGCGAATCGAAGCGCAGCGCCGCGAGATCGCGGTCGGCCGGCAGGTCGACGTCGATGATCTCGGCGATGTGCCCGGGGCGTCCGTGGAACACGACGCAGCGATCGGCCAGCGCGATCGCTTCGTCGAGGTCGTGCGTGACGAACAGCACGGTCTTGCCGAGCCGGCGCGAGATGTCCAGCAGCTCGGCCTGCAGGCTCATCCGCATCTGCGCATCCAGCGCGCCGAAGGGCTCGTCCATCAGCAGCGTCTCGGGATCGTAGGCGAGCAGGCGGGCCAGCGCGCAGCGCTTGCGCATGCCGCCCGACACCTGCGCCGGGTAGTAGCGCTCGAAGCCTTCCAGACCGACCAGACGGACCAGCTCGTAGGTGCGCTGGCGGCGTTCCTCGGCGGGTCCGCCTTTGATCTCCAGCGGCAGGCCGATATTGTCGAACACGCTTCGCCACGGCAGCAGATGATCCTGCTGCGTCATGTAGCCGACACGGTGATTGAGGCCGGCGACGTCGACGCCGCGATAGAGGACGCGGCCCACCGATGGGCCGAACAGGCCGGCCGTCATGTTCAGCAGCGTCGACTTGCCGCAGCCCGAGGGCCCGACCAGCGTGACGATCTGGCCCTGCGCCACGTCCAGGTTCACGCCTTCGACGGCGGTGTTCCATTCGCCCGCGACGTGGAAGCGCTTCTCGACATCGCGGAACTCGACCAGCTTGCGCTCTATCGTGCGCAGCGGTGTCACGCTGGCCTCGCTGTGCGGACCCAGCACCGCGCTCATGCCTGCACCACCGTCAGGCACATGGCCGCTGCGCCGCTGGTCCTGCCGAACGACGACTGCCCGCCGGCGCACTGGGCGACGCCGACCCGCGCGCCGCGCACCTGCCGCTGGCCGGCCTCGCCCCGCAGCTGCCACGCCAGCTCGCAGACCTGCGCCACGCCGGTCGCGCCCAGCGGATGGCCGCGGGCCAGCAGTCCGCCCGATGGATTGACCGGCGTGCGTCCGCCCAGCGCCGTATGCCCTTCCTCGATCAGGCGCCACCCCTGGTACGGTTCAGCCAGGCCCAGGTTCTCGTACTCGAACAGCTCGCCGGCCGCGGTCGCATCGTGCACCTCGGCCACGTCGATGTCGGACGCTTCGATTCCCGCCTGCCGGTAGGCACGCTGCGCGACGGCGGCCATCTGCGAGCCTTCGGTGACGAACGAATCGGTGGCGACGACGGTCGCCGCGACGCGCGGCCCGTCCAGCCCGCGCGCCCGGGCCCAGTCCTGCGACACCAGGACCAGCGCCGCGGCACCGTCCGAGATCGGCGAGCACATCATCACCGTCAGCGGATCGACCACGGGACGCGATGCAAGCACGTCATCGGCGGTGCGCGGCACGCGGAACTGCGCGAACGGGTTCGCGGCGCCGTTGCTGTGGTTCTTGGCCGCGATCATCGCCAGATGGCGCGGGCTCGCGCTCGAGGCCGCGAAGTAGCGTTCGAGCTTGCGCGCATAGAAGTCCATGAAGATCGATCGCTGCGCGCCGTCGGTGCCCAGGCCGGCCTTCAGCGCCGCCAGCTCGTCCAGGTCGCTGCAGGCATCGAGCGCGCGGTACGGCAGGCTGCGGTCGGCGGTCGCCATCTTCTCGTAACCGACCACCAGCACGCAGCTGGCCGCACCGGCCCGGATCATCTGCACCGCCAGATGGATGGCCGACGAGCCCGATGCGCAGGCATTCTCGACGTTGAACAACGGCGGCCCGCCAATGCCGGCCGGCTTCAGGCTGACCTGGCCGCGGATGCTCTCCTGCCCGGTCAGAATGCCGGCCGCGCTGTTCGCGGCGAAGATCGCGTCCAGCTCGTCGGGCGCTATCGCCGCATCCTGCAGCGCGGCCCGCGCAGCGTCGCAGGCGAGATCGGACAGCGAACGGTCGGCGAACTTGCCGAACGGGACCATGCCGACGCCGGCGATGACGGGTGCTTCGGACATTTGCGTCTCCTTGGCTCGGATCGACTCGGGTCGATTCAGAGCGAATCGGCGCTGGCGGCCTTGCGGCGGTCCTCCCAGCGTCTGACCTTGTACAGCCCCAGGTTCTCCGGCAGCGTCTGGTCGATGACGACCCGCGGGCGAACCAGTGTCTTCTCGCGCACGATCGCGCCGATGCTGTCCTCGATCGACGTCGTCTGCGCGCCGTTGATCGTCGCCACGCGCAGCAGCAGCTCGTCGGCGCCGTCGGCCGAACGCAGGACTTCGGCTCGGAAGTCGCGCACCGCCGGATGGCCCAGCAGCAGCTGCTCGACCTGCTGCGGCCACAAGTTGACGCCGCGCACTTTCAGCATCGCGTCTATGCGCCCCAGCGAACCCGGCACGAAGCCCGGCCGATGATCGCCGCACGCACAGCGGCCGGCGGGCACCAGCCGCACCTTGTCGCGGATCGCGAAGCGGATCACCGGCGAGGCCTGCCGGTACGGCGTCGAGATGACCAGTTCGGCTTCACCCTCGTCGATGCAGTCACCACTGTCCGGATCGCGCGTCTCGATGAACAGATGCTCATCGTGGAAGTGGTTCGTGCCCTGCTCCACGCCCAGCCGACAGGTGCTGGCGATCTTGGCCGCCGCCTGGGTACAGCCGTAGATCTCGAACAGCCGGGCGCCGAACACGTCGCGCGCCGCCGCGATCATCTGCGGCGAGGTGCCCACCGACTGCACGCCCTTCAGGCGGCCGCGCCAGTGGCCGGCGAGCCCGCGTTCACGCGCCAGGTTGGCCAGCTGCAGCAGCAGGCTCTCGACGCCGTACAGATAGCTGACCTTGTGCTGGGTCAGCAGGTCCAGCATCAGGTCTTTCGAGGTCACGCCGGTCAGGATGGGCAACAGGCCATGGATGCGCGCCCCTTCCAGCGCCGACAGCCCGGCGCAGAAGAACGACACGGGAATGGTCATGCAGGCGACGTCGCCGCGCTGCAGTCCGATCGCCGCATACTGCGGCCCCCACGAACGGCCCATGACGTCGACGTCGGCCGCGGACAGCGCATAGCGCTCCTGCCCGACACCCGAGGTGCCGGTGGTCAGATGCGCCTGCGCGATGTCGGCCTCGTCTATGCACAGGTTGCCGCCCCACGGCGGATCGCGGCGCTGCGCCTCCAGGAGATCCTCCTTGGTCACCACGGGCAGCGCCGACAGCGCGTCGACGTCGGGCGGAATCCAGTTCTCCGCGACGCCGTGCGACAGCCAATGCCGGCGGTAGAACGCGGACAGCCTCCAGGCGCGCTCGATGGCCGCCTGCAGGCGGGCGAAGTCTCCGATGGTTCCGCTCATGATCGGACGTCCTGTTGCAATCGGAAGCTGCCGTCGGCCCTCAGGCGGCCGCCGGCGATGGCCTGGAACTCGATCGGATCGCCGGACGGCGCGGCATGCAGCTCGATCGTTTCGCCCGGATAGGTCGGTGCGTGATAGCGCACGTCGATGGCCTGCACCGGCCGGCCGGTTGCCGCCGCGATCTCGCGTTCGAGCAGCGCCGTGATCAGCGTGGCCGGCACGACGACATCGGGGAAGCCTCGCTGCGCCGCATATCCGGCGTCGACGTGCAGCGGATTGACGTCGCCGGTCTCGACGGTCAGCCAGGCGACCTGTCTGCGCGTGATAGGTGGGACGCGGGCGAGAAGCGGATGCGACGGCTCACCGGCCTCGGCGGGCGGCACTTCGGCCGGCGCTTCGGTCTGCGCTGTGGTCTGTGCTGTGGTCTGCGCTGTGGTCGGCGCGGACGCAGGCGTCGGCGGCAGATCGATCATCCGCACCTCCTCGGTGGCATGCTCGACGCCGTCGCACAGATAGCGGGTAAGCAGCGTGGTGATCGTCAGCCGCCCGCGCGGCGAGTCGACCTCGCGCCGCCGCGTCACCTCGGCCCGTGCGGACAGGCACTGGCCGACGCGCAGCGGACGCTGTTCGCGATAGGCGACGCCGCCGTAGAGTCCGCGATCGGGATCGCGCCCCAGCCACTGATGGAAGTCGACGCCGACGATGGGCTGGGCGCGCAGGAACACGAGGTAGGGCAGCGGCACGCGCGTGCCGGGCGCGGCCGGCTCGACGAGAGCCTGGTCGCGCGCGAAGCGCCAGCGGCCGTATGCCTGCGCGGTCAGCGGCAGCTCGAAGTCGAGCGTCGCCATGTCAGCCTCCGTTGCGTGTTCTGCGTGTCTTGCGCGCGGCCAGCCCGCCGTGGATGAACTCCCAGGTCACATCGATGACCTCGGCCCTGCCCAGTGGTCCGTCGGGCCGGTACCAGCGCAGCAGGCCGTTGATCGCGTCAAGCATCAGCGAGGCGGCGGCGCGGATGTCGACGGGCCGGAACACCCCCTGCTCGACGCCGCGCGCGATGATGCCGCGCACGTTGGCGACATAGATTCGCTCGCGCTCGCTGATCTCGCGCAGTGCATCGGGCTCGACGTACTTGCGCTGCTGGATCAGCAGCCCCATTTCGTTCGGGTATTCCAGGATTACCGCGCAATGCTCGCGCACGACGCGCTCCAGCGCCTGGTCGGGAGGCAGCGCGTCGATCTCGGGGCTGCGCGCCACGTCGCGCAGGCGCCGCGACGCGCGCAGGATCAGCCGCCGGACCAGATCCTCCTTGGACCTCACGTAGTAGTACAGCGAGGCCTTGTTCATGCCCAGCATCTGTCCGATCTCGGCCAGCGAGGTCGAGCGGTAGCCCTTCTCGTGGAACAGCCGGGCCGACACGTCCAGCACCTCGCTGAGACGGGTCGGCTCGCTTTCGGCGGCCGCGCCGTCCTCGCGCTGCGCGGGCAGCCGGTTCATTCGAATCACTCCCATACCACTCTCCCTTCTGCGAGGCATGAGGCCCGCGTCCCATCGGGTCCCTGCATCGACCAGCTCAGCGTGTGATCGCTGGGCAGCAGCTGCAGCGAGACATCACCGCATTCGAGCGTCAGACCGCCGTCGTCGTCGAGCCGCACGGAGTCGACATGCCGGTTCATCAGCTTCAGCATCGCCGCGGCGCTGGTCGGATCACGATCGGGGTCGATCTGCTGCTCGCCATCGGCCGACCTCAGCACGCCGCTGCCGTCTATTCTCAGCACGACCTCGCGGTCGATGCCGCACAGGCTCAGCGTGAACGAATCGTCGACGGTCAGCCGCGTGACGACGCAGCCATGGACCGCCTGGATGATCGGCGGAACCGTCGACACGTCTCGCTCCTCCGCGCGGCGGCGAATGCTCACAGGTAGCGGCGATTGGCCGCATGGTCCGGCACCTGCAGACCTATGGCTTCGAGCAGCGGCACCGTGTTCGCGATGAAGGCATCGCGAAGCTGCGCATTGGTGTGCTTCTTCAGACCCCAGGCCCGGTAGCGGCGGTTTCGCGACGATTCCGAGTTGCCGAACATGTCCAGCGCCATCGGCCACCAGACCTTCAGCTTCTGGTTGGCCTCTTCGCGCTGCGCGGGCTCCTGGATCAGCTCGATCAGGTGCCGATAGCCCATGCCGGCATGGCCGCGCTCCTCGCGGAACACGCGCGGCACCACGCGCGCGACCGGCTCGTAGCTCGAGTCGGCCCATTCGGCGATCTGCATCACACCGACCTTGGAGGCCAGGAAGTGATGCAGGGCCAGATCCATCCAGCTCTGCTTCGGATACTCGAACAGGTACTGGCGCAGCTCGAACTTCTCGAAGTTGCGGCCGATGCCGCGCAGGATGTTCGAGAAGATGTAGCCGTGGTTGAGCTCTTCGTAGTTGAAGCGCGCCATCATCGCCAGGTCCTTCAGCGTCGGCGCTTCGCGCTTGGCCACTTCCCACTGGCTGTCGATCATGTCCCGATACGGCTTCGAGTCGAGGATCTCGGCGTGGTTGTAGATCAGCTTGACCAGCAGTTCGCGGTATTCGTCGGGCAGCGGGTCGCCTTCACGAAACTGCCGCGGGCCGGCAAGAATCTGCACGTCATCGGGCGGATCGGCGATCGGAATACTGTCCATGTCGATCGGCGGCAGCGAATCGATCCGGTATTCGTCATCCCGCGCAGGGGCAGTCGGTCGAGCCGCGGCGCTGGGCGTGGACAGCTCGGTGACGGAGGCAGACATGAGGAGCTCCTTCAAACGGATAAGCACGATTCAGGGAGTGAAAGATTGACTGGAATCAATCTACCTATCGTTAGGTAGACAATCTAGGCCAAAAAAGGCGCCATCGCAAGACGAATGGCTGGAAGGGCAGCTGGGGGAAACCCTTAGAAAGAAGAAAAGAGGCTGCGGCAAGTCCACCCGGTCACGAGCCTGCCTAGCGACGAGCCGGTCCAGCAATGACCCTGCTCAACGACGAGCCTGCTCAACGGGCGTCGTCGCCTGCCACCACTGTCTCGGCAAAGGCGTGGGCCGGAGACCGGGCACCGGGCGTCGCGCGAGTCGGCGGGTCGCGGGCGGGCGGGCCGGCAGGTGAGTGTGGCGCTGTATGCGCAGCCGAGAAGCGCAGGAAGCTTGGACCGCGCGCGCAGCGCGCCACCACTTCTGACTTACGGCGTCTGTCTGAGCGGAGCTCCCCGAAGGGGAGCGCAGCGAGTTACGCCGTGGGCCAAGGCTCCGAGCATCGCAGGGAACCCCTTTGCGTAGCAAAGGGGCAAGCATCCAGCGCCACACTCACCTGCCGGCCCGCCCGCCCGCGACCCGCCGACTCGCGCGACGCCCGGTGCCCGGTCTCCGGCCCACGCCTTTGCCCGCGCCGTCGAGGCCCTCGCCAGGAACGTCGAATCAGCCGGCCCGCCGCCCTCAAGCAGCGTGCTGCCGAATCAACTCCCGCCCGACGATCATCTGCTGGATCTGCGTCGTACCCTCGTACAGGCGCAGCAGCCGCACGTCGCGATAGAAGCGCTCGACCTTGAACTCGTTCATGTAGCCGGAGCCGCCGTGGATCTGCACACCGCGGTCGGCGACGCGGCCGACCATTTCGGTGCAGAACATCTTCACGCACGAAGCGCGCATGCTGAGATCGCGGTCCTGTCCGCCGCTGCGCGCGTCGTAGCGCCGCGCGCAGTCCTGCACCATCGACCAGCCGGCATATAGCTCGGCCTGGCTGTCGGCGAGCATGGCCTGCACGAGCTGGAAATCACCGATGCGCTGGCCGAACTGCTTGCGCTGCGCCGCATAGGCCGCGGCCTCGTTCAGGATGCGCTGGGCCATGCCGCAGGCCAGCGCGGAAATGTGCAGGCGGCCGCGGTCGAGCACCTTCATCGCTGTCTTGAAGCCGCGCCCGGGCTCGCCGCCGATAATGTTCTGGGCCGGCACCGCCACCTCGTCGAGGATCACGTCGCAGGTCTTGGTGCCGCGCTGGCCCATCTTCTTGTCTATCTTGCCGAGCGACAGCCCGGGCAAGCCGGCCGGCACGATGAACGCCGAGATACCGGCGGCACCGGCCTCGCCGGTGCGAGCCATCAGCGTGAACGCGCCGGCGCGCGTGGCATTGGTGATGAAGCGCTTAGTGCCGCTGATTCGATAGTCGTCGCCGTCGCGAACGGCGCGCGTCTTCAGCGACGCCGCGTCGGAGCCGGCCTCGGGCTCGGTCAGCGCGAACGACATGATCAGCTCGCCGCTGGCCACAGCCGGCAGATACTGGCGCTTCTGCGCCTCGGTACCGTCCATCAGGATGCCTTGCGAGCCGATGCCCACGTTCGTGCCGAAGACCGAGCGGAACGCGAGCGCGGTCTGGCCCAGCTCGAACACGGCCGCGCACTCCTGCGCCATCGACAGGCCGATGCCGCCGTACTCCTCGGGAATCGACAGCCCGAACAGTCCCAGCTGCTTCATGTCGTCGACGATGCCGGCCGGCACTTCGTCCTGCTCTTCGACGAGGTCCTCGGCTGGAACCAGCCGATCGCGCACGAAGCGCTGGATCGATGCGAGCAGAAGTTCGAAGGATTCTTGATCGACGGCCATGTTCATTCTCGGGGGAAGGCAAGCTTGGAGCGGCGCGGCAGGCGCCACCGGGGGTGAGATTGTTGTATTGTTTTCTTTATTTGACAATCTCAAATTCAGTTGACACATTGTCAAATTAGATTTGACGATTCCGAGAGAAATGCCCCGATGATGGATGCGCAGTCGCTGGCCTTGTTCGTCGAGATCGTCGATGCCGGCAACCTCAGCGAAGCCGCGCGCCGGCTGAAAATGACGCGCGCCAATGTCAGCTACCGGCTGCAGCAGCTCGAACGCGGTGCCGGTGTGCAGCTGATGCGGCGCACGACGCGCCGCGCCGAGCCCACGGAGGTCGGGCTGCGGCTGTACGAGCACGGCCGGCGCATTCAGGACGAGCTGAGCGCCGCGCGCGAATCGGTGGCGACGCTGGGCCGCAGCCTGCGCGGCCGCGTGCGCGTCAGCGTGCCCAGCGGCTACGGCCAGACGATGCTGGCCCGGCCGCTGCTGGCGTTCAAGCAGCGCTATCCCGACATCGTGCTCGACGTGATCTTCGAGAATCGCATCGAGGACCTGCTGCGCGACGAGGTCGACATCGCGATCCGCGTGCTGTCCGAGCCGCCGCGCTCGCTCGTCTCGCACCAGCTCGGCCCAGTCACGATGATCGCCTGTGCGGCGCGCGACTACGCGCAGCGGCATGCGCTGCCGCGGGATCTGGCGGAGCTGCGCGCGGCGCGCGTGGTGACCTCCAATGCGACCGGCCGCCAGCTGCGAGTGGCGGCATCGCTGAACGACCGGCGCCACGAAGTCGTGATCGAGCCTACGCTGATCTCCGAGAACTTCCTGTTCCTGCGGCAGGCGATCCTCGCGGGCATAGGCATAGGGCTGGTGCCCGAGTACCTGGTCGCCGACGATCTGCGCAGCGGCAGCGTGCTGCGCGCGCTGGCGGACTGGCGGCTCAGCCTGTTCGGTTCGCAGGTGTTCATGCTGTACATGCCCAGCCGGCGCCACCCGCGCGCGCTGACGACCTTCATCGAGTTCATGGTCGCGACCGCCGCGGCGCCGCGCGCCGTGGGCTAGCGCCGCCGGGTACCGACGCCGGGCAGACCGCCGCAGGGTAGACCGCCGCCGGGTAGACTTGAGCGCCCGTCGCACCTCAGGGCTCAACGGCCCCGCCGGGGCAGCCGAGAACCGCGCCATGCATCGACGTCCGACCGACCTGCCGCTCATCTCCATCGTCGTTCCGATGTTCAATGAAGCCCAGTCGCTGGACGCCTTCTGCGCGCGCCTGTGCGCCACCGCGGATGCGATGCACGAGGTGCGAGTCGAGATCGTCTGCGTCAACGACGGCAGCAGCGACGCGACCTGGCCGATGCTGCTGAAGGCGGCACGCAATGATCCGCGCTTCGTGCTGCTCGATCTGTCGCGCAACTTCGGCAAGGAGGCCGCTTTGACGGCCGGTCTGCACGAAGCGCGAGGCGACGCGGTGGTGCCTATCGACGCCGACCTGCAGGACCCGCCCGAGCTGATCCCCAGCCTGGTGGCGCGCTGGCGCGAGGGCTTCGACGTGGTGCTGGCGCGCCGCAGCGCGCGCGACGGCGACGGCTACTGGAAGCAGCTCGGCGGCCGGCTGTTCTATCGGCTGCACAACCGGCTGGCCGAGACGCCGCTGCCCGACGACGTGGGCGACTTCCGGCTGCTCGACCGCAAGGTGGTCGACGCGCTGATGCGGCTGCCCGAGCGGCGCCGCTTCCTCAAGGGCATGTTCGCCTGGCTCGGCTTCAGGACGACGACGGTCGACTACGTGCGCAGCGCGCGCGTCGGCGGCCGCAGCAAGTTCACGCTGCGCGGGCTGGTGGATTTCGGGCTGGACGGCGTATTCAGTTTCAGCACCGCGCCGCTGCGCGTCTGGATCTACTTCGGGCTGGCCATCGCGGCCGCGGCCTTCCTGTACGCGTCGTTCATCGTGGTTCGGACGCTGGTGCAGGGCGTGGACGTTCCGGGCTACGCATCGCTGATCGTCATCGGCCTGTTCCTCGGCGGCATCCAGCTGGTGGGCATAGGCGTCGTCGGGGAATATGTCGGACGCATCTATGGCGAGGTCAAGCAACGGCCGCTTTACCTGATCCGCGAACGCGTTGCCGCGGATCGCCCTCAGCCGGGATCGCCGGCTGGCCCTTCCTAACCCTTCACCGGCCCCTTCACCGGCGTCTTCATCGGACCCTTCCCCAAGCCCTTCACCAGGCCCTCCACCAGGTCCTTCAGCAGGCTCTCACCAGGCCGGCGAACCCGGCGCCGCGCCGGGCAGCTCGTAGATCCGGTCGTCGCCGGCGCTGAACGCGACGCGCAGCGTGCCGCCGCGCGCCAGTGCCGCGAACTTGTCCAGCCCGGCGGCCGGATACACGGCGCGCTCCAGCGCGCCGACGACGATGAAGCGCACGCCGTATCGCTTCAGCACTGCCACCGCGCGCGCGGCGTCGGTGGATTCGTACAGCGCCGCGACGTTGCGCCGGCGCAGCTCGATCGCATTCCCGAGCGCGGGCAGCGGCCGCTGCTGCGCCTGGTGATGGCGATAACCGAGCAGCGTCGGCCGCCCGGTGAACGACGCGATGCGGCTGCCCCAGCGATACTCGGGCAGCTGCGCTTCGAGGATGACATCGCGCGGCGCGGCGTTGCGGCGCAGCCATGCGATCAGCTGCGCATCGCCGGCCAGCGCGATCGTCGCGTCGCCGGCGGACAGCCGCGCGTACTGCAGGAATGCCTCGCCATCGAGCGTCCATGGGGCGGATGCGTCGAAGCGACTCTGCATCCGGCCGACGACGCCGAGCGGCAGATAGGCCAGTGCCGGCACGGCCACGATGATGATCAGGATCAGTGCGCGGCGAGCGGCCCGTGCGGTCGGCCTTGCCGGGCTCGCCGGGATCGCTGGGATCGCCGGAATCGCTTGCATCGCCGCCGCGGCCAGATGGGCCACCGCAATGCCGGCAGCCACTGCCAGCAGCAGCCAGCTCTGCAGATGGAACTTGAAGAAGGTGTTCATGCGCCCCAGGTCCTGGCCCACCACCACCCATTCGACGCCGAACGCGATGGCGATGCCAGCGGCGCCTGCCAGCAGACCGACACGCGCCGCGGCCTCCCTGCAGCGGCAAGCCAGCGCCAGCAGCCACGCGAGCAGCGCGAGCTGCAGACCGGATGCCGGCACGGTCGCTTCCGGCACCCGCCAATGCCACAGCAGTGCAGCCAGCGTGTACGCCAGCCCGAGCGCGCTCAGCCCGTGCAGCAGCCGCGGCAGCCTGCGCATGCGCGGAGAAACCGGCCGCGCCGCGGCCGCCGGCACGGCGGAGTCCGCCGTCGCGAGCTCCGCGCGGCTCAGCCTCCAGCCCCACAGGACGAGCACCAGGACGAACCAGCCGTGCATCAGCAGCCAGCTCGACAGCGCTGTGCGCGGTCCGCTGTAGAACGTGAGGCCCACCGCACCCGTGGCGAACTGCGCGCTGAACGGCCAGGCCGCCAGCCACTGGACGACGAACAGCGCCGCCGCGCAGGCCACCGCCTGCAGCCAGCGCTCGAAGCCGGCCACGGGCGCCGCGGGCGGCCAGTGCCGCAGCGGCGCCAGCCGCCATCCGGCCAGCGCCGCAGCCGCCAGACCGAGCAGCAGATAGGTCGGCCAGTCCCAGCTGTTCGTCATGCGCAGCACGGCGATGCCGATGCCTGTCCATAGCAGGCACGCCGCCAGTCTGCGCAGCGCCGGCGGCAGTCTCGACGAAGGCTTCGACCAGAATCCCGGCGAAGTCGTCGAGAGTGCCGGCGATGCAAGCGGCGCGAAGATCAGCGCCAGCATCAGCGTCAGCAGCGCCAGCTGCAGCGGCATGGCGAGCAGATGCGGGTGCAGGTCGCCGTACAGGAACGTGAAGGCCGGGAACTCGTTGATCTCGGTCCCGCCGCCTGCTCGCTGGGCGACCGTCCGCGACGGCGACCAGTACCAGCCCTCGGCGCCGGCCAGTAGCGCGCGGCGCGCATCGATGGCGGTGCCGGCGTCGTCGCGCAGCGCGGCTGCCGCGGCCGACACGCCGGGCCACCAGGCGCGCGGTCCGTCCAGATTGCCGGCCAGCACTGCAGCGGCCAGCGCGGCAACCGCACCGATCGCGGCGGCGCGGCTGCCGATCCGCGGCGCAGCCAGGCGGCAGACGTTCCAGACCAGCGCGGCCACCGCGGTACCGGTCATCGCGAACCAGGTCGGCAGCGCCAGATTGAAGGCCACGCCCGGCGCCACGCCGGTGAGCTTGATCAGTACGCCGGCGAGCACCCAGCCGAAGTAGTAGTAGTTGACGCGGCCGCCGCTGAACCATGGGTCATGCGGCGGAAACGTGGTGCCGTTCAGGATCGCGTTGAGCAGCGCGTACTCCATGGGCTTCTCGCCGCCCAGCGCCGGCGCCCACAGATCCGGGTCGAACAGGCGCAGCAGCAGGCCCAGCGCGAACAGCGCCAGGAACACGGCTTCGACCCGCAGCACGGTGCGGCCGCTGCCCGGCAGGATGGCCGAGCGGCGCATCACGGCGGGCATCGCGGCGCACAGCAGCGGCAAGGCGAGCAGCAGACTCAGCAGCAGCAGGCCCGACCGGCTCCACGCAGCGACGCCATGCTGCGCCAGCAGCCACGCGAGGGACGCAGGCAGAACCAGCCCCATGACGCGGCTGATGCCATAGCCGCGGTCGGCCAGCCCTGCGCAGGCAGGCGCCAACCAGGCCCACGCGATCAAGCCGAGCACCAGCGAGCACAGATACCAGAGCAGCACGGCGGCGATCATCTGCAGCGTGCCGCGCGGGAAGGCCTCGTGCGCATCGGCCGGGTGCAAGGGCGCTGCGGTCTCCGCCGCCGCAAGCAGCAGCCCGTCGGGCGCGCCGCGCGCGTCATACGTGGACCAGGTCAGCCGCCCCGCGGTCTGCGGCGGGGCCTGTAGCGCCTGATCGACGGTGGCGAGGTCCAGCGGCGCGAAGATGCGCTCGGCACGCTCGCGCGCGTAGTCGTGCGTCTTGCGGAACACGAAGACGGTCGGATGGTCGTAGACGCTGAACGCCTCCTCGGGCGCCCAGGCCATGGCGCCGCGACGCGGCGTCACGCCTTCGCCGTCGCGGGGCAGCACCTGGTCGGCGATCGTCAGGCCGGCCAGCCGCGGCATCGAGCTCACGACACGATGCCGCTCGAAGCCGAGCGAACCGTCGAACAGTGCATCGTAGAACGCGATCGACAGCGGAAACCGCAGCGGGTTCCACTGCATGGCGGCGTAGAAGCGGTTGTTCGGCACGACCAGCCATTCGCTGTCGTCGAGCACGTCGAGCAGGCGCTGCCGCTTGGCCTCGTCATCGTCGCCGACCATCAGCAGGTCCAGCCCGCGGTAGTAGCGCTCGGCGAAGGCGTCGAGCTTGGGCGCGAAGCGCGAGGTGGTGCCGGACGGCGTCCGGTCGTTCAGCGCGAGCGTCGGCGGCAGCCATGGAACGCGCGTGGGCACGGCATCGTTCCACGGCCCTTCGTGCGCGATCGCGGCGCCGCTCAGCTCGACGACACCGCCGTCGACTTCGACCTGCAGCTGATACAGCGCACCGGCCTGCAAGGCCGCGGGCTGCAGCAGCGGCAGCTCGATGCCGGCGAGCCGCGGACGCGCCGCGGCATCGCGGGAGAAAGGGAGCGGCTCGGGCGCGGTCTCGGCCAGCGTTCGTCCATCGGCATCGAGCAGCCGCAGGCGCAGGCGGACCGGCGCACCGCCGCCGACGGAGCGTTCGAGTTCGAGCCGGTGCAGCCGCAGACGCTCGATGGTGCCGCCGACCGGCGCCTGGGTCCGCGCCGCCACTGCGGCCGCGACGCCGTCACCGAAGCGGCCCGCCACCGGCCAGTTGATCAGCACCGTGCCGTCCGTGTCCGGCAGCGCGCCCGACACGCCGGCGGGAACGTGGCGCAGGATCCAGTGTGTGGCGGCGACGTACGGATGCAGCGTCGTGTGGACGGGCCAGAACGCCAGCGCCCACAGCAGCGAACTGCCGATCACCAGCACGATGGCCAAGCCGGCCAGCGCCCGGGTCGAACCGCGAGCCAGGACCCGCGCCCCCTCAACCTGCCACGCTGCACCCTCGCCCTGCCGCGCTGCGCCCCCGGCCTGCCCCGCTGCGCGCCGGACCAGCCGCCGTCCACGCCATGCCGGCACCAGCCAGCCGGCAGCGAGCAGGCACAGCGCCGGATAGATCGGCAGGAAGTAGCGCATGGACGCGACCCACTGCTGCCCCATCCAGAAGAAGTAGCCGGCGACCCAGCACCAGACGAGGG
>JBFWXS010000017.1:4248-40802 GCA_050187175.1 Burkholderiaceae bacterium | reverse complement strand
GCCGGCACCAGCCAGCCGGCAGCGAGCAGGCACAGCGCCGGATAGATCGGCAGGAAGTAGCGCATGGACGCGACCCACTGCTGCCCCATCCAGAAGAAGTAGCCGGCGACCCAGCACCAGACGAGGGCGCGGGCGCGCTGCATCGGCGTAGCCGCGCGCAGCAGCCGCAGGCCGGCGACACCGAAGCCCACCAGGGCCGCCGCGCCCGCCAGCGGACCGAGCCCCCAGACCAGCATGTCGCGTCCCGGCGTGACCCAGGCCATGCGAATCAGCCATTGCCAGTTCGGCGGCACGTCGACGGCGCCCGACGCGAGCCGCCGCGACACCGCCACCTGCTCGACGAAAGCGTCCGACAAGCCGAAATCGAGCAGGCCGGGTCCGCTGAACGAATACGGCGAAGCAAGCCGGTAGGTGGCGGCGGCCGCGATCAGCGCCAGCAGCACGGCGGGCAGCGCCAGCGCGCCGCGGGCGGTCCACGACGGCGGCGCGGCGAATCGGACCGTGGACGGCGCCAGCAGCGCCGCGACAGGCAGCAGCAGCACCAGCGGCAGCACGCTGATCTTGCTCGCCATGGCCAGGCCGAACGCGACGCCGAATGCCAGCGCGTCGCCGAGCCGGGCGAAGCGGGCCAACCGCACCAGGAACAGCAGTGCCCAGGTGGCCAGCAGCGTGGCCGCCGGATCGACGGTCCAGAAGTGGGCCACCTGGATCGCATGCACCGCCAGCGCATAGAGCAGCGCCGCCAGCAAGCCGGTGCGCAGACCCCACAGCAGGCGGCCCAGCAGCACGATGGCGACGATCGTCGCCAGCTCGACCGCCCCCGAGAAGACACGGCCGACCATTGCGATGCCGTCGTAGCGGGCCGCATCGACCCAGTCCGTAGCCGCGGCGGCCAGCTCCGCGAGGTAACGGACCGCCACCAGCGGCAGCTGCCCATACGGGTAGCCGGGGTAGCCGGCATTGGCCGGATTCAGGTCACTGCAGCGTGTATCGAACCAGTCGCCGACGCCCTTCGTGGCCGGGTGGCGGGCCTGGCATTCGGCACGATGCGCCTCGCGAGCGGCCGCGTCGTGGCCGGCCGGGACCAGCTCGCCGCTATGCAGCGCGCTGGCCACCTGGCTCATGTACCGTTCGTCGGGATGCGGCTGACTGCCGTCGTCCCAGTTCAGGCCGCTGAACCGGAAGAACGCGCCGAGTGCCAGAATCGCGATCAGAGCCGCCAGGCGAACGCCCGGCGAGGCGAGTCCGCGCGGGCCCCGGCGCGCCGTCGCCACTGTGACCCTTGTCATGAAAACCCGCCCGCGGCGCCGCAGGCCGCTTGTAGACTCGCTGAGCGCCGAATTATACTGATCTGTCCGTCAGCGGTAAGACGATATCAGAACAAGTCATGACCACCAGCCGCAACCGCTTCGATCTCCGAGTCACCGACGCCGCAGGCGTTCCGGACTCGCGTGCGCGCGCAACCCGCAGGTCGCGGGCCGGCGCCGCCGCAGCGGCGCTGCTGCTGGCCGGCGCGCTCGGCCTGCAGGCGGGCGGCGTCCAGGCACAGCCCACCGGCACGCCGACGCCGACACCGACGTTCACGCCGACCTTCACGCCGACACCGTCGCCCACGTTCACGCCGACGTTCACGCCAACACCCACTCCGCCCACGCCGACGTTTACGCCGACCTTCACGCCGACGCCCACCCCGCCGTC
The DNA here is from genome assembly GCA_050187175.1 of Burkholderiaceae bacterium. Taxonomy (GTDB): domain Bacteria; phylum Pseudomonadota; class Gammaproteobacteria; order Burkholderiales; family Burkholderiaceae_E; genus Zeimonas. Next base: position 39,104 of record JBFWXS010000017.1, on the reverse strand, counting down.
ACCCACGGGCGGGCTGACGATCACGCCGACTTCGCAGCCGACCATCACGTCGGTGATCACCGCCACGATCACGCCGTACGCAACGCCGACGCCGGTCCAGGTTCCCAGCGGCTCGATGGCCAGCCTGGTGGCGATGCATCTGCTGGTGGCGCTGGTCGCCTGGCTGGGCCTGCGTTCGACTCGCCGTCATTGAGCCGGCGGCGCGCTCGCCGCCAGCTTCAGCGCCTGCCCGGCGAGCAGCCCGTCGCGCAGCGAATCGGTGATGCCCTGGAAATGCCAGCGCGCATAGCGTCCGGCGACGCGGATGCCGTGCCCGGCCAGCGCCGCGATCGCGCGCTCGACCCAGCGGCTGCCCGGACGATGCCAGGTGTACGCCACATCGACCCATGACGCGTCGACGGCCTGCGCCTCGCCGATGAAACCCCAGTCCTGCAGCTCGGCGACGACGGCCGCGGCATAGGCGCCCTGCTCGTCGGCCGACGGGCGCGCGCCGCCCGGATACGAGCGCTCGACGTACAGGCCGACGTGGCTGCGGCGGCCGCGCGCCGCGGCCGGCAGGAAGTGCTCGGCGACGTGGCTGTAGAAGCCGACCCGGTGAAAGCCGGCGCGCGTGCGCGGCAGATAGAGCCAGTGATCGTCGGGGCAGCGCGGTCCGCGCTCGGCGCCTATGTTCAGCACCAGCACCGAGGTATATGGTTCCGACGGTTCGCCGACGTCGATATCCGCCAGCGCCGTCAAGCGATTCAGCGGCAAGGTGGCCAGCAGCCGATCGAAGGGCAGCCGCTCGCCGTCGGCGAACAGCAGCTCGCGGCGTGCCGTATCGATGCGCAGCAGCTCGCGGCCGGTGCGCAGGTCGACCTTGGCCGCCAGTGCCCGCATCAGCGCGTCCAGGCCGTCGCGCGGGTAGAGGAAGTCCACGTTATAGCCAACCGGTGCGGCCTGCCCGAACGCGCCGCGCAGCACCTGGCCACGATCGAGCGGCGTCTTGTAGCCGTCCTGCGGCGCGATCGTCTGCCACAGGCCGGCGGTGTAGGCGGCATGGAACGGATGGAAGAAGCACTCGCCCAAGGTCGGCCCGAAGCGTTCGTCCAGCCATTGCGACATCGTCTGCGCCGCCTGGCCGCGCTCGATCAGCAGCTCCTCCAGCGCGCGCTGCGCGAGCGCCGGCGCCAGCTGGCCCAGGTTGTGCTGCAGCGGAAAACCGACGTAGCGCTGCTCGTCCGGGAAGAACACCGATGAGCGCCGCGCGATGCGTTCGACCGGAGTCAGCGTCTCGAGCAGGGCGAGCACGTCGGGATGGCCGCCGAAGATCCAGTGGCCGCCGCCGTGCTCGAAGCGATACGCGTCGCCGTCGGCCGGCGCATCCAGCAGCCGCTCGGTACCGCCGGGACGCAGGTAGTACGAGGCGCAGATGCCGCCGGGAAACGACTCGCGCTCGAACACCGGCAGCCCGGACGCGAGGCCGGCGGCCAGGCCGGTCACACCGCCGCCGAGAATGATAGTGTTGCGGCTCGCGTCGAGACCATCGCTACCGCGCCTTGCCTGGCCGACCGAACCCTTGATCATCCATCTCTCTCGGAGAGCACCGACGTGCGCGCGAGTGTAGCACCCGAGTCGAACAGCGAAGGCAGCGCACTGCAGACGCAGCCGACACTGTCCGTGCTGATGCCGGCATACAACGAAGCGGCCAACATCGCAGCCGCCATCGCCGACGTCGTCGAGCAGGTCTTTCCGCTGGTGCCGTCGGCGGAGCTGATCGTCGTCGACGACGGCAGCCGCGACGAGACCGGTGAGCTTGCCCGGCGCGCCGGCGCGGGCGATCCGCGCATCCGCGTGGTGACGCAGACGAATGCCGGCCACGGACCGGCGCTGGTGCGCGGCATTCGCGAAGCGCGCGGCGACTGGTGCCTGCTGCTCGACAGCGACCGGCAGATCAGCCTGCAGGACTTCGGCCTGACCTGGCAGCTGGCGCAGCAGCACGACGCGGTCGTCGGCGTGCGCCGTCAGCGGCACGATCCGCGCCATCGACTGCTATTGAGCCGTGCGCTGCGCGGCGCCCTCAATGGACTGTTCGGCGTGCGCAGCGCCGATGCGAACGTGCCGTACAAGCTGCTGCGGCGATCGCTGGCCGTCGCGGCCGTGGACGCGATGCCGCCGCAGCCGCGCATCCCGTCGGTGCTGCTGACCGTCTACTTGCACCACCGGCGGCTGCGCGTCGCGGAACAGGAGGTCCGGCATTTCGCGCGACGCGCCGGCGAGGCCTCGCTGCGCTGGCGACGGCTGCTGGCGTTCTGCCGCGCCGCGCTGCGCGAGCTGCTGAGCTTTCAACGTTCATTGCCGCGCTCATGATGGAGGCGCTGACGCCCGAGGCATTGCAGCTGGCCCTCTCGGACGGCTCGTTCATCTACGCGCTGCAATGGTGGGCCACGCTGCTGTTGCTAGGCGCGATCGGCTGGCGCGTGCTGCGCGGCGCATGCGTGGACTGGCTCGATCGCGGCCGGGCGATCGCCGCGCCGATCGCGCTGCTCGGTGCGGCCTATCCGCTATGGGTCGTCGCGCACTGGATTCCGGTGTTCGGGACGGCGGGCGCCTGGGCTTCGACGCTGCTGGCGGCGGCCTGCGCTTTGTACGGGGTCCGGCTGTACTGGGTCCGGCGCGTCGCCGCGGCGACTGCGCCCGCGCAGCGTCGCCAGCGTGCGGCGCAGCTCGCGAGAAGCTCGGGCGCCGCCCGCGCGATCTTGGGGGCCGAGCTGCGCTTCCTGCTGCCGTTCGTGTTCTACCTGGCGATGCGCGGCTTCAATCGGGACCTGATCGGCCTCGAGAAGTTCATGGACTTCGGCTTCGTCAACGCCGCGTATCTGTCGTCGATGATGCCGCCGTTCGATCCGTGGTTCGCCGGCGAGCCGATCAACTACTACTACTTCGGCCACTACGTCGCGGCCTTCCTGTGCCGGCTGAGCGGCGTTCCACCGGAGTTCGGCTACAACCTGATGCTGGCGACGCTGTTCGCGTGGACCTTCCAGCTGGCCTTCACGATCGTGGCCGAGCTGACACGTTCGCTGCCCGAACGGCTGCGCGGCACGCTGGCCGCCGTCGCCGGCCTGTGGCTGACGCTGGGCGGCAACGTACACGGCTTCGCCTACGGCTTCGTCAAGCCCTGGCTGGTCGGCTTCGGCTGGATCGAAGCACCGCGGCAGGCTTTCCTGCTGTCCGATCCCACCCGCTTCGTCGGTTTCGATCCGCCGACCGGCGACAAGCTGATCCACGAATTTCCCGCCTACGCGTTCTATGTCGGCGATCTGCATGCGCATCTGCTGAACCTGCCGGTGGTGCTGCTGTTCGTCGCGCTGGTCCTCGGCTGGCTGCGCAGCGGCGGCCGCGGCTGGCTGGCCGGTGCCGCCGCGCTGATCGGCGTCTTCGCGATGAGCAACACCTGGGACGCGCCGATGTACGCCGCGCTGCTCGGCGGTCTGCTGCTGATCCGCTTCGGCGCCGCGCTGCGCAGCGGGACCGGCGCGGAGATCCGCGACCGGCTGATCGACGGCATCGGCGCCGGACTGCTGTCGGCGCTGGTCGCCGTGCCGTTCCTGCTGCACTTCCGCAGCTTTTCGACGGGCGCCGGCTGGACGCATACGCATACGCCGGTCTGGCAGTGGCTGGTCCTGTACGGCCTGCAGGCCGCGCTGGCGGCAGCGGCCTGCGTGCTGATCGCGCGCCGCGCGAGCAATGCGGAGCACCGGCTGCTGATCGCGCTCACCGTCGCCGGAGTGGCATTCGCGCTGTTCCCCGAGTTCGCCTACGTGAAGGACATCTACGGCCCGGAGCACTACCGCAGCAACACGGCGTTCAAGTTCGGCTTCCAGGCGTTCACGCTGCTGACGCTGGCGGCCTGCGCCGGCATCGCGCTGATGATCGCGCGCAGCGGCGAGCGCGCGTATAAACGCGGACCGCGACTGGCGACAGTCCTCCTGCTCGAGCTGGCCCTGGTACCGCCGCTGTACTACAGCTGGTTCGTGCTGCAGGGAGGCTTCGGCGGCTGGCGCGAACGCGAGTGGACGCTCGACGGCCAGCGCTTCCTGGCGCTGTCGCACGCCGACGACCTGGCCGCGATCCGATGGCTGGCGCGGCAGCCGAGCGAAGGCCGGCCGCTGGTGGAAGCGGTCGGCGACAGCTATACCTTCGCCGGACGGATCTCGATCGGCAGCGGCATCCCGGCCGTGCTCGGCTGGCCCATTCATGAACTGCTGTGGCGCGGCTCGGGCGATCGCGTCTGGCCGCGCCGCGACGACGTGGCTGCGCTGTACCAGACGCGCGACCGCGCGGACGCGCAGCGCATCGTCGAACGCTACGGCGCGCGCTGGCTCGTCGTCGGCCGCTTCGAGCGCGAGCGGCATCCGCAGCTCGACGCCGAGCTGCTGGCCTCGCTGGGGCGAATCGCCTATCGTTCCGGCGATACGCTGATCATAGACCTCGACCCCGCTGCTGCAGACAGCAGTCGCTGAGCCCATCCGTGCACGAACCCGACATGTCCGACGCTTCTGATCCCATCGCGGGCGATGGTCCCGCCATTGCGAGCGGTGCCTTCGAAGACCGGCGCGTGCTGGTGACCGGCGCGGCCGGCTTCATCGGCTCGCATCTGTGCGAGGCCCTGCTGGCCCGCGGCGCGCGGGTCACCGGCGTCGACAACCTGCTGTCGGGCGCGCGCAGCAACCTGGCGCGGCTGGCCGGCAAGGACGGCTTCACGCTGATCGAGCACGACGTGGCCGAGCCGCTGGACATCGACGCCGGGCTGATCATCAATCTCGCCTGCCCGGCATCGCCGATCGACTACCAGCGCCATCCGGTGGAAACGATCAAGGCCTCGGTGCTGGGTGCGATGCATCTGCTCGAACTCGCGCGCCGCCGCGGCGCGACCATCGTGCAGGCATCGACCAGCGAGATCTACGGCGACCCGCGCGAGCATCCGCAGCGCGAGTCGTACTGGGGCCATGTCAACCCGATCGGCGCGCGGGCCTGCTACAACGAGAGCAAGCGCTGCGCCGAGACCATGTTCGTCACCTGGCGCACGCAGTACAACCTGGATACGCGGATCGCGCGGCTGTTCAACGTCTACGGGCCGCGCATGCGCGCCGACGACGGGCGGGTCGTGTCGAACTTCATCGTGCAGGCGCTGCGCGGCGCGCCGGTCACCGTCTACGGCGACGGCTCGCAGACGCGCTCGTTCTGCTATGTCGACGACATCGTCGACGGCCTGCTGCGACTGGCGGCCGCACCGGCCGCCAGTGCCGCCGGACCGATCAACCTGGGCAATCCGCAGGAGATCACCGTGGCCGCGCTGGCGCAGCGCATCGTCGCGCTGTGCGGCTCGCGTTCGGCGCTGCGGCTGATGCCGCTGCCGGCCGACGATCCGGTGCGACGCTGTCCCGACATCGCACTGGCGCGGGCGACGCTGGGCTGGCAGCCGCGCATCGAGCTCGACGAGGGTCTGGAGGCCACTATCCGCTGGTTTCGCAGCCGCAGCGATTGACGCGGCGACAGGCGTACAGCGGCGCCGTCATGCCGGCTTGCGCGCCTTGATGCAAAGATTGACGGTCGGCGCATCGACGCCCTCGTCATCCGCGTTCCAGGGCTCAGCCACGTTCACCAGCGCATGCAGCAGGCGCGTCAGCGCACTGCCTCGGGGTACGGAGCGCGCTGCCGGGCCGGTCTCCTCGATCGAGCGATGCCGATCGATCATCTGCGCCGCCGACTTCGGCAGCCAGCCGGACTCGAGCAGCGGCTTGCCGATGCCGTACAGCAGATTGTGCGACAGCGGCAGGCACCAGCGCACGAACGCACGCTCCTCTTCGATGTCGAAGCCCGCGCGCCGCACGACGTCGCGCAGCGTCGCGATGTCGTACAGGCGCAGATGCTCGGCCCAGATGCCGGCCAGCGGCCCGCGCCGGATCGGCGGCAGATGCAGCCATTCCAGCGTGCGGTTCAGCGGATCCCACAGCCACGGATAGCGCGCGTTCGGCACCGTGACCGCGAGCACGCCGCCGGGCCGCAGCACGCGCCACGCTTCGCGCAGCGCGGCCACGTCGTCGGGCACGTGTTCGAGGATCTCGCTCATCACCGCCCCCGTGCAGCAGCTGTCGCGCAGCGGCAGCGCGCCGGCGGCCGCGCGCAGCACGCGCACGCCGTCGCGTCCGGCCAGTGCGCGCCGCGCCAGCCCGGCGATTCGCGCGTCGTATTCGATGCCGGTCATGGCCCGCTGGCCGAGCTGCGTGTAGTAATGGATGAAGTAGCCGCGGCCGCAGCCGATATCGACGACGTGCGAATCGGGCTCGGACGACGGCGGCAGCCATCGCATCACGGTGGCGACGCGCCGCCGGTACGCGGGATCGAGCTCCGGTTCGATCAACGCCGCCAGACGGGGATCGAGGCCCGGCGCGCCGTCGCGATTCACGCGAAAGACTCGCTCGGCAGCGGCCGGCCGGCGAACAGCGCTTCGTAGCGGTCGACGGTGCGTTCCAGATCGAACACGGCTTCGATCTGATCGCGCGGACGGCGATGGCGCTCCGGCGCTTCGAGCACGGCGGCAATGCCGTCGGCCAGCGCCTGCGCGTCGCCGCAGCGGCACAGCCGGCCCATGCCCGTCTGCTGCACCGGCACGCGCGCGCCGGGAATGTCGCTGGCCACCACCGGCGTGCCGCACAGCATGGCCTCGACCTGGACCAGCGCGAAGCATTCGGACTCGGAGGGCAGCGCGAGCACGTCGCAGGCCGCATAGAAATCGGCGAGCGCCTGCGCATCCTCGATCAGCCCCAGGAACACCGCGCTGTCGCCGACCTCGGCGAGCAGCTCGCCGCAGCGCTGCCAGGTGTCCTCATAGCCTATCCTGTGCTGGCCGGCGAACGCGATGCGCAGGCCGGGATAGCGCTGCCGCAGCAGCAGCGCCGCCTGCAGCAGCACGTCGGGCCGCTTCTCGCGGACGAAGCGTCCGGCGAAGCCGATCACCGGACCGCCCTGCGGCGCCAGCCGGGCACGCAGCCGCGCGACTGCCGCGGGGTCGGGCCGCGGAATTTCCAGCGGCGGATAGTTGACGCTGACCTTGCCGGCGTACGGGCGCAGATAGGGACTGAAGCGCGCGTAGTCGTCGCTATAGGCCACGATCGCATCGGCGGCGCGCGCGGCGATCCGGTAGTTGGCGAACGTGAAGCGCTCGATGAAGCGGTTCAGCAGGCCGCCGGGCAGATGCAGGTCGCCGTGATGCGTGATGACCAATCGGCGCCGGCGCAGCCGGGCCACCGCGGCCCACAGCGAGGTTTCCAGCAGCGGCGTGCTGATCCAGATCGCATCGGCCTGCGCTGCCAGCCGCCAGGCGTGCCACGGATAGCCGGGCATCACCGCGCCGCGGCTGATGCGCAGCGGCGCCGACAGCCGCAGCACGTCGACGCCGTCTATGGTCTCGCGCAGCGCGAGCTGCGGCAGATGGCGCGCCGTCAGCACGCTGACCGAATGGCCGCGCGCCGCCAGCGCCCGCGCCACGCGCTGAACGTGCAGCGTATAGCCGGTCCGATGCGGCAGGTAGTACTGCAGGCCGATCAGCAGGCGCAGCGGCACGGGGCGCGCATGGCCGCCGGCTTCCGCCGTGACCGGTCCGGTCACCTGCGTGGCGGACGGCAGCTCGAATGGCGCGCGCATCGATTCCTTCGGAGACGCGCCCTGGAGCCGGCGCGGATCGGCCGCTGCATTCTGCCATCAGTCGCGCAGCGCCGCAGCTCCTCGCCTGCCGTCGGCGCTCGCTTGAAGCCCGTCCGGCTTAGCTGTCCGTGAAACCTCGCGACCGAATCCGCCTTGCCGCGTCATTGCACATCAGGTAATCTGTTATCCATACGATAACAACCGGCAGAGCCCCCCATGCAGTCCGCATTCGAGTTCGACATCGAAGACGTGGAGTACCTTCGTCACGGCGATCAGCAGCTTCTCGCCCGCCTCTTCATCCCGCGCGGACCGGGCCCGTTTCCGGCCATGGTCGAGGTGCATGGCGGCGCCTGGTGCCAGTTCGACCGGCTGCGAGGGAAGTCGGTTCATGAGGCGCTGGCCCGAAGCGGCGTCGCCGTCATCGCGATCGACTTTCGCCAAGCCGAGGCCGGCCGGTATCCAGGCTCGGTCGCGGACGTCAACTTCGCCGTGCGCTGGGTGAAGACCCATGCCGCGCGCTTGAAGACTCGGCCCCATATGGTCGGCATCTCCGGCAACTCATCCGGCGCGCATCTGGCGATGCTGGCCGCGATGAAGCCCGCGGACCCGCGATACGCGGCCATCCCTCTGGACGATGCACCGCCCGCGAACAGCGCAGCGCCCGAGGTCGATGCGTCGGTCCGATGCGTGGTGATGCTGTGGCCGGTGATCAACCCGTCGGGCCGCTATCGGTACGCGCAGCACCAGAAGGCCCAGCCTCAAGCGCCTGACTGGTGCGAACGCGTTATCGGATTCCATCATCGGTACTGGGGCACCGAAGCGGACATGGTCGAAGGCAATCCGATGTTGATCCTGGAGCGCGGAGAAAAGGTGCAAACGCCGCCTGCGCTATGGATTCAAGCCAACGGCGATCTGGTCCACAACTACGTCGATCCGGAATCGCCGTCCCAGCTTCCGGAAAGCGAGCGCTTCGTCTCGAACTATCGCCACGCCGGCGGAGACATCTCGCTGGTGAAGTTCGACGCCCCGCCGCTGTTCACGACCGTCCACCCGACCTTGCCCGCGTCCATCGAGGCGCTGAACACGCTGGTGGCGTTCGTCCATCGCCACATTCCCGGCGAATGAGCGCCGGGCGGCCGGCTATCTGCCGGCGGCTGCGCGCCACCCGTAGCGGGCGATGATCGCGGCATCGCCTCCGAGCCGGCGCGTGATCTGCTCCGCGGCCTCCCGCAGCGCCGTGGCCGGCTGCCCCTTGGGCCGCACATCCATCCGGCCGGTGAACCCGACCAGCGTGAGGGTCAGCGCGAGCTCGCCGTCCCGATCGAGGACGGGGACGCACAGAGCATCGATGCCGGATCGCCGCTCGCCCGATGACGCGGCCAGGCCCCGGCGCTGGATCTCCTGGATCTCCTCGCTGAACCTGGCGCGCAGCGTGTCCTTGCTGACTCGCTGCGTCCGGGCGGCGGCGCTCACCTCCTTGTCGACGGCGCTCGCCACTCTCCCTTGAGCGAAGAAGGCGGCCCAGACGCGCCCGGTCGCGGAATTAAGCAGCGGCAAGGTGATGCCTTCGGCGATCTTGACGGCGATCTGGCGGGAGCCCTGCTTCGAGCGGATGACCGTCGGTCCGCCGCTTCCCCAGACCGTGACATGTCCGTCCAGTTCCATGCTGTCGACGAGCAGGCCCAGCTTCTCCACCGCGATATCGACCGCATCCACGCGGCGAAGCGCGGCCAGGCCGAGCTCGATGGCCAGGGGGCCCAGATCGTATCGGCCGGTCGACGAATCCTGAACCACCATCTCGGCTTCGGTGAAGCTCACCAGATAACGGTAGACATTGCTGCTGGCCATGCCCGCGGCGGCCGCTATCTCGCGCAGATAGAGCGGACGGCCGGATTCGATGAGAGCGCGCAGCACCGACAGCGCAACCGTGGCCGACTGGATGCCCTTGGGTGGGGATGAGGATTGTTGGCTCAAATCGCGAAGCGTCTATGGAATGGCCAGCAGCGAGGACCGAGGTTCGCCGTCCCGATAACGCTTCAAGAATACATCACGATCCAGTTCGATGCCGGAGGGATTCCTCTTGAAGGCATCGGTGCGCGTGAAAGCCGCGGCTTCCTCGGCCGAATCGAAATTGTTGATGCAGAACTCCACTACGTTTCCGTCGGGGTCCTTGAAATAGAAGCTGAGGACATGACCGTGGTTGGCCGACCTCTGCGGATGAATGCCGACGTCCCGCAGCCATTCGATCCGGCGCATCAGAGTCTCCAGGTCCGGGTTCTTGAACTGAAGATGGTTGAGGCCCGGATCGCGCGTCGCCGCCGCTCTGATGCCGGGCAGCTCGAAGATGGCGAAGGTCATGCCGTGCGGAAACGACGGCTGCAGGCGCATGAAGCACGCCCGCACGTCGGCGGCGCGGACCTGCTTCTCGCCTTCGGGCAGCTGCGACAGCTTCTGTTGCGGGCGGCTTTCAAAGGACCACGGACTGCCCAGCACCGCTTCGTACCAGGCCTTCATTTCGTCGAAGCGGCCTGTCTGCAGCACGATCTCGGAGATCCAGACCGGGGCGAGGGCGGCGGTCTTGTCGCGAAGCGATTCCAATGAGCTCGGATCCATGGCACATCACCTATTGAGCACTTCAAAATCGGACCGGCCGGCGTGTCCCGTCACCTTGCCCAGGATGGCGGCCGCGTCGGCCGGATTGTCGTCAGCGCGCCATGCGACGTGCCCGTCCGGCCGCACCAGCACGAGGCTGCGCTCGTAGCGCTCGCGCACCGCAGCGGCCGCACCGTCCAGATCGACGACGCGAAACGGGACGCCGCGTGCCTTGGCCGCCTGTACCCAGTTCGCGGCGTCGATGGCGGGATCCAGCCGGATCAGCACGAAGTCCGGCCCGAACAGATCGAGCGTGGACCTCGCATCGCTGAGCCATACATGCGGGGCGCGAGCCCCCGGCCAGGTGGACGGGGAATAGAGCATATGGTCGTCGGGAGGCTCCAGAGAGCCGTCGGCGATGCAGATGGGCGAATTGCGATAGCGATATCCAAGCTGTATGCCGGCCGTACGGAACTCCCGCAGGCGATAGGCGTACAGATCATGCGCGATGGCCTGGCGCGCTGCGTCGCCGTCCACGCCGGCGGCGTCCAGAAGATCGGTAGCGACGATCATCTCGTCGAAGACCCGGTTGTTCGCGGCTTCGTTCACGTTCCGCACGGCGATCGGACGCCGTTCGAGCTCATAGCTGTCCAGCAGGCCGTCTCCGCCCCAGCCCTGCAGCGAAGCCCACAGCTTCCATCCCAGGTCGACCGCGTCGCCGATTCCCGTATTCGCGCCGAAACCGCCCTTGGGCCAGCGCAGATGAGCGGCATCGCCGAGCAGGAAGACGCGATCGACCCGATACCGTTCGGCAACCACGCGGTTTCCTTTCCACGGCTGGGCGCGCAGCACCTGCATCGGCAGCTCGCTGCCGAAGATGCGGCGCAGCGTGTCGGCCGGATCGGGCTTGTCGCTGGGATCGATATACATGGAAAGCCGCCACTGGTCGGTTCCGTTCACGGCCACCAGGTAAGGCCGGTTCGCTTCATTGAGCATGTGCAACTGCGTGATCGGAGCGCCATAGAGGCGATGGATCTCGCGCGCCAGCGGCTCGCACTGGAAGTGGATGGCGAAGTTGTGACCTTCGGCGAACGAGCCGACGTAGTTGACGTTCAGCGTGCGTCGAACCGCGCTGTGGGCGCCGTCCGCGGCGGCGAGGTAGCGGGCGCGGACGGCGTACCGGGTGCCCTCTTCCAGGTCCACCACCTCGGCGTGGACGCAGTCCTCGTTCTGCGAGAACGAGGCCAGCCGCGTCCGGTAGCGCAGAACACCGACGCCGGCGCGTTCCGCGCCCCTGCGCAGCGCGGGATCGAAGGCCATCTTCGGGCAGAACATCCCGCCTTCCGGCGAATGAGGATTGCTCCTTGCTTCCTGCCGGTTGGAGAGGCCGGTGAAGCGGGCCAGCTCCCGTCCGCGAAAGGAAGTCGCGAAGATGGTGTTGCGGGGCTGGTCCGCCGGAAAAAGCGAAGTCTCGCGAACTTCGGATGAATAGCCCCATCGTCTCAGGTGTTCCATCGTCCGCGAAAAGATGCCTTCTCCCGCGGGGAAAACGACTTCGCCGTTTCCTTCGTCGACGAGCAGATAAGCGATCCCGCGGTATCCGAGTTCGTTGGCCAATGCCAGTCCGACAGGGCCTGCGCCCACGATCAGAACCGGAACTTCCTGGGGCATCGGCGGATTGGCAGACATCGTGTGCAGTGCAAGAAGAGAGGACGAGCGGATATTATCCTATGGGATAAGCATTGCATAGTGGGTAACGCTGCTAATACAATGCGCTCGTCGTCAACGCTTCCGTCCACGCTGTCGTGGGGACTCGCTCATTCACAACGTTTCGCCGGCTTCGATCGGCGCATGGAGACACGATGCCTACCACCCTCTCGCCGCATTCGGCAGACGCTCCAGGGTCAGCCATGGAAGCCGCTTCGGCGGCGTTCGCGGATTCCGATCGACGTGCGGCAGTTCGACGTCCGTCGCTCCGGAATCCGCCGCGCCGCCATGCGCCGGGCGGCTGGCTTCGAAGCTGGAGTCATCGCGTGCTGGGTGCAATGGCGCTGGCAGTGCTGCCCTTCGCTGCGCATTCGCAGACGTTTCCGAGCAAGCCGATTCGCATCGTCGTGCCCTTCCCCGCCGGTCTGGGGCCCGATGTAGAGATGCGCGAAGTGGCTCAGCGCCTGAGCAGCTCGCTCGGGCAAGCAGTGATCGTCGACAACCGTCCCGGTGCCAATGGCAGGGTCGCAGCAGAGATGGTGATCAGGTCCGCGCCGGACGGCTACACGCTGCTTCTGACCACGCCGACGACACTAACGGCAGAGTACATCTACCCCAGCCGCCCCTATGACAGCAGAGTCGATCTGACACCGGTCTCGCTGGTTTCAACCACGGTGTTCGGCCTGTACGTCAGTGCCGAATCCAAGCATCAGAACCTCGCGGACTTCGTCCGCGAAGCCAAGGAGAAGCCGGGCTCGGTCACGAACGGCATTCTGGGCAACGGCGGGGCTCACCATCTGATGGGCGCCTGGTTCGGGGATGTCACGGGCGCCAAGCTGAGATTCATCACCTATCAGAGCTCGCCGCCGTACACGGACGCCGCGGCAGGACGGATCGATTCGGTGTTCGAGTCGGTCCTGCCCGTGCTTGGCCTGATCAAGGGCGGCAAGCTCAGGCCGCTGGCCGTATCGGGCAATCAGCGCCACCGGCAGCTTCCGGATGTTCCCACCTTCAAGGAAGCCGGATACGCGGACTTCAACCCGATCGCCTGGAGTGGACTGACCGCACCCGGCAAGACGCCGAAGGCGGCGATCGACCGCATCAGCGCGGCGGTGGCCGAGATCGTGCGCAGCCCGGACTTCGTCCGCTTGAGCGAGGAACGATCGAGGAATCCGATAGGCAGTTCGCCGGAGGAATTCGCGAGCTTCCTCGAGCAGGAGCGGACGCGGTGGAGCTCGATCATAACGAGGCACGGAATCCGCGCGGACTGATGTCTTTAACCCCCTTCGGTCCGGTCGCGCGTTAGCATGGACTCCACGCTTTGTCGGAGAATCGCTGATGATCGAAGGTTTCCGCCCCCCGCACGCGGTAGAGCACGCCGTGAGGCCAGCCCACGGCGCCGCCGATGAGGCCCGCGCGCTTGCGCTGCGCCGCAGCCGCATGCTGCGGCTCGCGGCCGGTTCGCTGCTGGCCGGCGCCGCGCTGTTCGCCGCGACGCTGCCGCACGCCGATGCCCAGGAGCCGCTGCGGCCGTCGCTGTCGCGCGGCGGCGAACGGCCGGCGCAGCTCAGCGTCTCGGCGAGCGCCTACCGCGACGTCGAGCAGGACCGCGTCACCGTGACGCTGTACGCCGAGCGCGAGTCGCCCGCGCCCGCGACCGGCCAGACGCAGGTAAGCCAGGCATTGGGACCGGTGCTCGAACAGCTGAAGGCGCGCAGCGATCTGGAAGTGCAGACGGCCGGCTACCGCACCGATCCGGTATGGCAGCAGAGCCGCGTCGTCGGCTGGCGCACGCGCGGCTCGATCCGCATCACGGCCAAGCCGACGGAGTCGTTCAACCGAATGATCGGCGAGTTCGCCGGCAAGCTGAACATCGAATCGGTCATGTATTCGCTGAGCCGCGAGACGCAGCTTGCCGTCGAGCAGTCGCTGATCGCCGAAGCGGTGCAGGCGTTTCGCGCCAAAGCGGAGACCGCCACCAAGGCGCTCGGCTTTCGCAGCTTCGCGGTGCGCGACATCTCGATCGACGGCGCGGCGCCGCCGCGGCCGGAGCCCATGCCCAGGATGATGGCGATGGCTCGCGACGCCGGTGCCGCCGAGGCCGCCCCGCTGCCGTCGGCTCAGGGCAAGACGACGGTCAGCGTCACGGTCAGCGGCACCGTCGCGCTGGATCCCTGAGCGGTCCGCGGCGCGGAGCGCACGGCGCACGGCGCACGGCGCACGGCGCATGGCGCATGGCGCATAGCGCAATGGCGCAATGGCACGTGCCCGCGGTGGGCCGCGCATCAGCGCCGCCGACTCATCCCGCGATCGTCTGCCGCACGGCGTGCTCCCAGCGCTGCTGCAGCGCCGCGGCGCGCTCGCGCGGCAGCGTCGGCAGGAAGCGCCGGCCGACGCGCCAGCGGCGGGCCAGCTCGTCGGTGCCGCGATGCACGCCGACCGCCAGGCCGGCGAGATTGGCGGCACCCAGCGCGGTGGTCTCGATGATCTCGGGCCGCACCACCGGGATGCCGAGCAGATCGGCCTGGAACTGCATCAGCAGATCGTTCGCGCTGGCTCCGCCGTCGACGCGCAGCTCGGTGATAGGCGCGCCGGCGTCGCGGCCCATGGCCTGCAGCAGCGCGGCGCTCTGGAAGGCAATCGATTCGAGCGCGGCGCGCGCGATGTGCGCCATCGTCGTGCCGCGTGACAGGCCGATGATGGTCCCCTGCGCATTCGGCTGCCAGTAGGGCGCGCCCAGGCCGGTGAATGCCGGCACGAACACCACGCCGCCGGCGTCCGGCACCGACGCGGCCAGCGCCTCGACGTCCGACGAATGCTCGATCGCGCGCAGGCCGTCGCGCAGCCACTGCACGACGGCACCGCCGATGAACACGCTGCCTTCCAGCGCATACTGCCGCGTCCGTCCGGGCTGCGCGGCGGCTGTCGTGAGCAGCCCGTTGCGCGAGAGCTGGCAGGCGCCGCCGGTATGCATCAGCAGGAAGCAGCCGGTGCCGTACGTGTTCTTGGCCATCCCCGGCTCGAAGCAGGCCTGCCCGAACAGCGCTGCCTGCTGGTCGCCGGCGACGCCGCCGATCGCCACCGGTGCTCCCAGCAGCGCGGCATCGCTTTCGCCGAACAGCCCGCTCGAGGCCATTACCTGCGGCAGCAGCTCGCGCGGCACGTCGAGCGCGGCGAGCAGCTCGTCGTCCCAGTCGCCGCGGCGGATGTCGTACAGCATCGTTCGCGATGCATTGCTGACGTCGGTGGCATGCAGCCGTCCGCCGGTGAGCTGCCACAGCAGCCAGCTGTCTATGGTGCCGAACGCCAGCTCGCCGCGCCGGGCCGCGTCGCGCGCGCCCGGCACCTGATCGAGCAGCCACTGGATCTTGGTGGCCGAGAAATACGCGTCCACCACCAGCCCGGTGCGCTCGGCGATGCGCGGCGCCAGACCGGCGGCGCGCAGCCGTTCGCAGGCGGGCTCGGTGCGCCTGTCCTGCCAGACGAGCGCCGGATGGATCGGACGGCCGCTGGCGCGCTCCCAGATCACCGTGGTCTCGCGCTGATTGGTGATGCCCAGCGCGGCGATGTCGCGGGCGCCCAGCCGCGCCTGGGCCAGTGCCTGCCGCGCGGTGGCGAGCTGCGTCTGCCAGATCTCGAGCGGATCGTGCTCGACCCAGCCCGGCTGCGGATAGATCTGGCGCAGCTCCTGCTGCGCCATCGCGATGAGGCGTCCCTGCTCGTCGAACACGATGCTGCGCGAGCTCGACGTCCCTTGGTCGAGCGCCAGTAGAAAGGCCATCGCGGTGCTCCTTCCATGTCCTGCCCCACGCCGGCACCGGCGCCATGGACAAGCGCTTCAATAGACCGGTGCTCGGTAGGCCGGTGCTTCGGTAGGCCGGTGCTTCGGTAGACATCTGCTTCATCGGACAGGCGCTTCGTCTGCCCGTCCTGCATCGTATAGTGTTTCGTCGCCACCAGCCTTTCCGCTCCCCCGCCTTTCGACCAAAACTGCCTGCGATGACCCAGCTCGCCTCCAATCGGCCGCCGCCCGCGAACACGACCGAGACCTTCTCGCCGCCGTCGCAGTGGCTGAAGGAACTGCGGCTGGCGGTGGGCGAGGCGGCGATCGTCAGGCACCGGCGCGGCGAGTTCCTGTTCCGGCAGGGCGAGGTCACCGACCGCTTCTACGTGCTGCTGACCGGCCGCTGCCAAGTCGTGACGGTCAACAACGACGGCAATGAATCGCTGCTGAACATCATGGGCCCCGGCAGCCTGATCGGCGAGGCGGGCGCGCTGCTCGCGGTGCCGCGCCATGCGGTGGCGCGCATGCTGGTCGACTCCACGCTGGTGCGCTTCGACGTGGCCTCGCTGCTGAGCGTGCTGCGGCGCCATCCGCAGCTGATCCACCCCATCCTGCACCAGATGGCCAGCAAGCAGCGGCAGCTGGTCGGCCGCCTGCGCGGATCGCTGTTCTCGACGCCGGATCAGCGCGTCGCGCAGCTGCTGGTCGAACTGGCGCAGTCGCAGGCGGGCGGCCGGGCCACGGCGCGCTCGCTGACGCTGCATCTGACGCACGAGGCGATCGCCAACCTGACCGGCCTGTCGCGCGTCACCGTGACGCGTGCGTTCCGCACGCTGCGCGACAGCCGTGCCATCGCCTGCGACGGCCGGCGCATCACCTTGCTCAAGCGCTTCCCGTTCGAGGCGCCGCTCAGTACGCAGCGGCCTCGAAGCGGGCCCGAAAATCCGTCCCGCGGCGGTCGACCCTGACCGCGTACGGCGCGGCGAAATGCGTGGGAAACAGCAGCCCGCGCGTGTCGGCGCAGTAGTCGAGCAGCCGGCGGCGGCTGCGCACGGCGGCCGCCGGATCTTCGCAGAACGAGCTGCTCCAGTCCGGCAGGAACACCTGGATGACGTGGTGGAGCACGTCGCCGCAGAACACGCCGGTCTGCCCGCCATTCTCGATCTTCAGGCTGACGTGGCCCGGCGTGTGACCCGGCGCCGGTTCGATCAGCATGCCGCGCCCCAGCGAGCAGGAGCCGTGCACCAGGCAGGCCTGGCCCGCGCGAACGATGGGCAGCACACTGTCGTTATAGATGATTGCGCGGCTGGCCTCGATGCGCTCGTTGCGCTCCGGGTTGAAGCGCGCATCGTCGAGGTCCGAGAACAGGTAGCGCGCGTTCGGAAAGGTCGGCACCCAGCGGCCGTTCTGCAGCCGCGTGTTCCAGCCGACATGATCGGCGTGCAGGTGCGTGCACAGCACGGTATCGACGTCCTCGGGTTCGATACCGGCGGCGCGCAGGCGCTCGAGATACGGCGTATCGAGCCGGTCGAAGCGGGCCATCCACGGCCGCGGCTTTTGGTTGCCGCAGCACGCGTCGACCAGGATCACGCGGTCGCCGATGCGTATCACCCACGAATGGATGCTGGAGATCAGACGGTGCAGCGCCTCGCTGTACTGGCCCGGCATCTCCGGCAGGTAGCTGCGGAACACCGCCAGGTCGAACTGCTTGAGGAACTGCTCCGGCGTCCAGCCGCTGGGCGCCACGCTTTCCTCGATACGCGTGACGCGGATGTCGCCGACGGTCCAGGTGCTCAACGACATCCTCCGTTCAGGGCCGTCCGGTGTGCTGCGAGCCGGCACCGCCAGCCGCGCGCTTCCATGGCACGGCCAGCCGCTCCAGCCAGCCGAGCAGCACTTGCGAGAAGAAGCCGAGCAGCGCCACGACCAGCAGGCCGACGTACATGTCGCGGATCTCGAACACGTTCCATGCGCGCCAGATGAGGAAACCGACGCCGGCGCTGGAACCGAAGTTCTCGGCAACGATGACGACGATCAGCGCCATGCCTATGCCGAGCTGGCAGCCGTTGAAGATGAACGGCAGCGCCGCGGGAAACGCCACCGTCCGATACATCTGCCAGCGCGAGGCCTTGAAGTTGCGGGCCACGTCGAGGTAGATCGATTCGATGTTGACCACGCCGGCCGCCGTCGTCAGCACGACCTGGAAGAACACCGCGATCGCCACGATCGCCCACTTCGAGGTTTCGCCCAGCCCGAAGATCATCATGATCAGCGGCAGCAGCGCGATCTTCGGAATCGGATAGACGGCCGCGATGGCGGGCTTGAGAAAGGCTCGCAGCAGCGGCGACAGGCCCATCGCCAGGCCGACCAGCACGCCGGGCACCGCGCCGAGCGCGAAGCCGATCAGCACGCGCTGCACGGTCCAGCCGATGTGCACCGGCAGCTCGCCGGAGACCATCATGTCAGCCATCACCGCGACCACCGACGACGGCGTCGGGAAGAAATGCGAATCGAGCCAGCCCAGGCGGACCACCAGCTCCCAGACCACGAGAATCAGCAGCGGCGATGCGATCGGCATCAGCCGCTGCAGCGAAGGCATGCCGATCGAGACCCCCATCCATCCGCTCCTGGCGCTCATCGCGCGACGACCTCGCTTCTGAGCAGCGACCAGATCCGGCTGCTGATGCGGCCGTATTCCGGGTCCGATTTGAGCGCCATCACCGAGCGCGGACGCTCGAAGGCGAGCGGGATGTCGGCGATCAGCCGGCCCGGCCGCGCCGACATGACGAGCACGCGGTCGGCCAGCACCAGCGCCTCGTCGATCGAATGCGTGATGAACAGCACCGTAGTGCGCGTCTGCTCCCAGATCCGCAGCAGCTCTTCCTGCAGCAGGATCTTGTTCTGCTCGTCGAGCGCGGCGAAGGGCTCGTCCATCAGCAGCACTTCCGGGCCATTGGCGAACGCGCGCGCCACGCTGACGCGCTGCTTCATGCCGCCGGACAGCTGGTGCGGATAGGCATCGGCGAACGCGGCCAGGCCGGTCAGCTCGAGGAAGTGCGACACGGTGCGCGCCGCTTCGGCATCGCGCAGCCCGCGCACCCACAGGCCATAGGCGGCGTTCTCGCGGACCGTCATCCACGGGAAGATCGAGGCCTCCTGGAAGACCATCGAGGTCAGCGGCGCCGGCTGCTGCGAGGTGCTGCGTATCGCGACGCGGCCGCTGCTGGGCGTCTCCAGCTCGGCCAGGATGCGCAGCAGCGTCGACTTGCCGCAGCCCGACGGACCGACGAGGCAGATGAACTCGCCGTCGGCGACGTTCAGATCGATGGCCGCCAGCGCGTCGATGCGTCCGCGCGCCGACGCGAACGACTTGCGCACGCCTTCGATGCGGATCTTGGGCGCCGTGGCCGGCACCGCCGCGGGCATCGGTGCGGACGACGCTGCCGCCGCGCTCATGGCTGGTAGCGGCCCAGCGTCTTCAGCGCGCGGTCGACGTAGCCGTGGTCGACGACCTTGCCTATGTCCACCGCCTCCTTCATCCGCCCGGCCTTGACGAACCAGGCCATGTCGTCGCGGATGCCGGTCGTGTTCAGATGGCCGTCCGGATTGATGCCGGGGAAGACCATCTTGTCGTACAGGCTGCGGTCCTTGACGCTGGTGTGCTTGATCAGGATGGACACCAGCTCGTCCCATTGCGGACTGCCGCGGCGCTTCAGGCCCTCATTGTAGAAACGAGCGCCCTGCAGGTAGGCCTTCATGAAGCGATCGGCGACGTCGGGACGCCTGATGATGCCGGGCCCGTAGAACACCGCCGTGTACTGCTGGTTCGGATAGATCTCGTCGACGCGCTTCCAGACCACGCCCACGCCTTTCTGCACCGCCTGCGACACCAGCGGCTCGACCAGCAGGCCCAGGTCGACGCGTCCGGTGCCCAGCCCGGCCAGGATGTCAGCGAAGCTGATGTTGATGAAGCGCAGCTCGCTGTCGGCAAGACCGGACTGCGCCAGCAGCCGGCCCACCATGACTTCGCTCGCGGCGCCCGCGCCCCAGCCGGTGACCGCGACGTTGCGGCCGCGCAGGTCGGCCGCCGAGTTGAGCTTGCCGGCCAGCTCGGGGCGCACCAGGAAGGCGAGGTAGCCGTGCCCCGGCGGCGAGCTGCCCTTGTCGGCGACCAGCCGGATGTCCAGCCCCTGCCGGATCGCGTTCACGACGCTGCCGCCGGCGGAGCCGCCGGAGACGTCGAGGTCGCCGCTGGCCAGCGCGGTGACCGCGATCGTCGACGAGGTCAGCGGCTTCACCTCGACCTGGATCTTCTGCTCGCGGAAGTAGCCCTTCTCGATCGCGACGAAGATCGCGCTGTCGGCGATCGAGACCGGCGCGCCGACCTTGACCAGATCGAGCGCATCGGCGGCGCGCGCGGGCGCTGCCGCGGATATTGCGAGGATTGACGTGCCGGCCGTGACGGCCGCCGCCAGCCATGAACAGAGCATTCGGCGCTTCATCGTAGTCCTCCTGCGTGTGCAAGCAGGACCGCATCATTGAACAAGTGCCGATTGCAGTCTGTATCACGCGATACCAAATCCGCGCGCGTTCAGCTTCCCATCAAGTCCCGATCGAGCCCCGATCTCGACCTGCTCAAGTCCCGATCCGGCCGCCGTCGACGCGCCGCACCACCACCGTGGCCGAGCGCGGCCGCCCCGCGGCGGCGCCGTCGGGCCAGGTCGAGAAGCGCGTGGGATCGCGCGCGATGTCCTTGTCGGTGTAAAGCGTGCCGTCGCCCTTGCGCGGCACGTTCGGATGGCTGCCCAGTTCGCCCGGATGCTGGATGTTGACGAACATCGTCTTCATGTCAGGCGTGAACGCCAGTCCCGTCACCTCGCAGCCGGCCGGACCGACGAAGAAGCGCTTGAGCTGGCCCGTGGCCACGTCGGCGCGCAGCATCTGGTTGTTGCCCTGCCCTGCGTAGTCGCCGCTATTGCTGTTCGCGCCGTCGCTCTGGATCCACAGATGGCCGTCGTGATCGAACAGCAGTCCGTCCGGACTGTTGAACATGTTCTCGGCGTTGATCGCGGCCGAACCGGAGCGGCGGTCGCTGCGATCGGGATACCGGCCGGGGTTGCCGGCGAGCAGGAAGATGTCCCAGTCGAAGCGCGTCGCCGCGGCATCGCCGCCCGCCTCGTTCCAGCGGATGATGTGGCCCCACAGATTGTTCGCGCGCGGATTCGCTTCGTCCGTCGCCGGCCGCGCACCGCCGCCCGTCGTGCTGCCGTCGGCCTGGTTCGAAGAAGCCGGCGTCGTGCCGCGGCGGTTGTTGTTCGTCAGCGTGCAGTAGACCTCGCCGGCCTTCTTCGGATTGGCCGCGATCCATTCGGGACGATCCATCATGGTCGCGCCGACGCGGTCGGCGGCCTGCCGCGCGCGGATCAGGATGTCGGCCTGGCTGCTGAAGCCCTTGCTGTCATCCAGTCCGTTCTGACCGAAGACCAGCGCGATCCATTCGCCGGTGCCGCGGTCGTCGCCGGCGGCAGGGCCGGCGGCGAAGCGCGCGACGTACAGCGTGCCCTCGTCGAGCAGATCGCGGCCGCTCGCCGTGTTCGACGGATCGTAGCGGCGCGCGCTGACGAACTTGTAGATGTAGTCGTTGCGCTCGTCGTCGCCCATGTAGACCACCGCGCGCCCGTCCGGCGCCAGCACGACCTCGGCGTTCTCGTGCTTGAAGCGGCCCAGCGCGGTGCGCTTCTTCGGCTTGCTGGCCGGCTGCATGGGATCGATTTCGACGATCCAGCCGAAGCGGTTCGGCTCGTTCGGATTCTGCTCCACGTCGAAGCGTGCGTCGACGGTGTGCCAGCGGTAGCCGGCGCCGCCGGCGCTGAGGCCGTAGCGGTTCTCCAGCGCGGTGGGCGTGTGATCGCCGTTCCAGCCGAAGTAGCCGTTGAAGTTCTCCTCGCAGGTCAGGTAGGTGCCCCACGGCGTGGCACCGTTCGCACAGTTGTTCAGCGTGCCCAGCGCCTCGACGCCCGCGGGGTCGGCGGCGGTGCGCAGCAGCTCGTGGCCTGCCGCGGGTCCGCTCAGCTCGATCGGCGTGTAGCCGGTGATGCGGCGGTTGTATGCCGACTGCCGCACGTACTGCCAGGCGCCGTCGCTGCCGCGCCGCACCTCGACCACCGACACGCCGTGCGCGGCCTGCGCCTTGCGCGCCTTGTCGAGCGTGAACGGCAGCAGCCAGTCGTCGGGATCGGTGCCGGGTTGATAGAAGTATTCGGGATTGATGTACTCGTGGTTCATCACCAGCAGCCCTGCGTCGCTGCGCGGCGAGCCGTCGGTGTTCCGGAACGGGAAGAAGCTCATGCCGTCGTGGTTGTCGCCGGCCTGCTGCTCCTGCGCGCGCCAGTCCTGGCTCGCATCGCTGGCGAAATCGGGTGCCGCGGCCGTCAGCGGATCGCCCCAGCGGTACAGCGCGTCGGCGCGATAGCCGTCGGGCACGACGACGCGGTCGGCGCTCGAAGTGCCCACTGCGCCGAACTCGGTCGGCGCCGCGACTGCCTCGCCGTCACCTCCGCCGCAGGCACTGAGCCCGAGGAACGACAGCGTGGCCAGGCCGAAGCCTGACTTCAGCACGGCGCGGCGGCTGACCGCGCGCTCTATCAACTGGTTCAGATGCGGATTGCCGGACGGATTGACGGGGAGGTCGTCGTCGAATTTCATGCGCTGCGCTCCTTGGCGGCTCGGTGGATGAATCCACCGAGCATAGGAAGCGCAGTTGAAGCGGCCGTGACGGGCCGATGAAGATGGAATGACGGAGCGCGAGCGGCATGCAGGGGCAGGCGCGCCGACGCGCTGGCGCGGTCTGCGGGATCAGGCCTGCAGGTTCAGGCCTGCGCGGTCAGATGGTCGAGCAGCGCCTGTTGCGACACGAAGCGCTTGGCGCGGCCGCGCTTGCGATGGTAGTGGCCGTCGGCATCCATGATCCAGGCGCGCGCATTGTCGCGCAGATGCACGTCGATCGCTTCCTCGATCACGCGCTCCTTCAGCTTGCGTTCGCGGATCGGGAACGCGGTCTCGACGCGGCGGAACAGGTTGCGGTCCATCCAGTCGGCCGACGACAGCCAGACGTCCTTCTTGCCGCCGTTGAAGAAGTAGAAGACCCGGCTGTGCTCGAGAAAGCGCCCGATGATAGAGCGCACGCGGATGTTCTCCGACAAGCCCGGCAGGCCCGGCCGCAGCGCGCAGACGCCGCGCACGATGAGATCGATCTTGACGCCGGCGCAGCTGGCTTCGTACAGCGCCTCGATGACGCTGGGTTCGAGCAGCGCGTTGATCTTGGCCGCCAGGTAGGCCTTCTTGCCGGCCTTGGCGTGCGCGGCTTCGCGGCGGATCGACGACAGCACCATCTCGTGCAGCGAGAACGGCGCCTGCGCGATCTGCCGCAGCGTGCCGCGCTGGCCCAGGCCGGTGATGCGCCGGAAGACCTCGTGCACGTCGGCGCACAGTTCCTCGTTGGCGGTGAACAGGCCGAAGTCCTCGTACAGCCGCGCCGTGCGCGGATGATAGTTGCCAGTGCCCAGGTGCACGTAGCGGCGCAGCGTGGTGCCTTCCTTGCCCGTCTCGCGTCGCACGACCATGGCCATCTTGGCGTGCGTCTTGTGGCCCACCACGCCGTAGACGACGTGCGCGCCTGCCCGCTCGAGCTTGGCGGCCCAGTTGATATTGGTCTCTTCGTCGAACCGCGCCATCAGCTCGACGACGACGGTCACCTCCTTGCCGGCCAGCGCCGCGTCGATCAGCGCCTGCATCAGCGCCGAATCGGCACCGGTCCGGTAGACGGTCTGCTTGATCGCGACCACGCGCGGATCGCGCGCGGCGCTGACCAGGAACTCCATGACCGGCGCGAACGATTCGTACGGATGGTGGATCAGGATGTCGTTCTTGCGGATCGCGGCGAACAGGTCCTTGCCGCGCAATGCGGCAGGCAGCGCCGGCTCGAACGGCGGAAACTTCAGCTCGGGGCGATCGACCAGATCGATGATCTGCTGCAGGCGGACGAGGTTGACCACGCCGTCGACCGGATAGCAGTTCTGCGCTTCGAGCTCGAACTCGCGCAGCAGACGGCCGGTCAGCGCATCGGAAATGCCGGCCGATACCTCCAGCCGCACGCAGTCGCCGTAGTGCCGCTGCACCAGCTCGCCCTGCAGCGCGGCACGCAGATCAGTGATCTCCTCGTCATCGACGAACAGATCGCTGTTGCGCGTGACGCGGAACTGATGCACCGAGCGCACCTCGAGTCCCGGGAACAGCCGGTCGACGAAGCCCTCGACGATGGAGGTCAGCAGCATGACGCCGTGCGGCGCCCCCGAGATTTCGACGGGTACGCGCAGCACGCGCGGCAGCGCGCGCGGCGCCTGCACCACTGCCACGCCGGCGCGGCGGCCGAACGCATCATTGCCGTGCAGCTCGACGATGAAGTTCAGGCTCTTGTTGAGGATGCGCGGGAACGGATGCGCCGGATCGAGCGCGATCGGCGTCAGCAGCGGCTCGATCTCGGTCTCGAAGATGCGTTCGGCCCATTGCCGCTGCGCCTCGGTCCAGCTGCCGCTGCGGTGGACGACGATGCCGGCCTGCCCCATCTCCGGCAGGATCTGCGTGTTCAGCAGCGCATACTGGCGCGTCACCAGCCGCCGGACGCGCTCGCTGATCGCATCCAGCGAATGCTGGCCTTCGCTGCGGCCGAGGCGTGCCAGTTCGAGCAGCTCGGCGACGCGGATCTCGAAGAATTCGTCGAGGTTGTTGCTGACGATGGTGAGATAGCGGAGACGTTCGAGCAGCGGCACCTCGGCGTCCTCGGCCTGGGCAAGGACACGTTCGTTGAATGCGAGAATGCCGAGTTCGCGGTTGAGCAGCCGCGGGGCGACGCCGGTGGAGAGGTCCATCGGCCGCAGTTTGCGGCGACCATGTGACGGCTTGATGACGGCGGCACGGCGAGCCATCGGTTTGTCATATTGTTTGTTTATCGTAAGAATGCCACGGCGCGAGATGGCGGGATACCAATTGCTGGCAGCAGTCGACCTGGGGTCGAACAGTTTCAGATTGCTCATCGGAAGGATCGACGGCTCGACACCCGGCGGGCCCTTGCGCCCGTTCGACAGCCTGAAGCAGACCGTGCGGCTGGCCGCCGGCCTGCGCCCCGACGGAACGCTGGACGCCGAGTCGCAGACGCGCGGCCTGCGCGCGCTGGCGCAGTTCGGCGAGCGGCTGCGCTCGTTCGCGCCCGAGACCGTGCGGGCAGTGGCGACGAACACCTTGCGCGTGGCCCGCAATGCCGATCACTTCCTGGACTCCGCCGAAGCCGCGCTCGGCTTTCCGATCGAGGTCATCTCCGGCCACGAGGAAGCGCGGCTGATCTATCTCGGCGCGGCGCACGCGCTCGCCTCGGACGGCCAGCAGCGGCTGGTGATAGACATCGGCGGCGGCTCCACCGAATGCATCATAGGCGTCGACCGCAAGCCGATCGCGCTGGAATCGGCACCGGTCGGCTGCGTCGCGCTGACGCAGCGCGTGTTCGCCGACGGCCACATCGACCGCGACCGCTTCGAGCACGCCTACTACCTGGCCCGCGGCGTGTTCGCGCCGCTGGTCGAGGAGTTCCGCCGTCACGGCTGGCGCTACGCCAGCGGCACGTCCGGAACGGCCAAGGCGCTGGCGCAGATCGCCGAAGCCGAATGGGGCGCCAGCGAGCTGGACCGCGAGGCACTGGCCCGGATGCACGCCGCGCTGATCGAAGCCGGCGACGCCGACAGCGTGGCATTGCGCGGGCTGAAGCCCGAGCGGCGCCCGGTGCTGGCGGGCGGCCTGGCGATCATGATGGCCGCCTTCGACGAGCTCGGCATCGACGCGCTGCGCTACTGCAACGGCGCGCTGCGCCACGGCGTGCTCTACGATCTGCTGGGCCGCGACGCGGGCGACGACATCCGCGCGCTGACGGTCGAGCAGATGATGGGGCGCTACGCCGTCGATGCCGCTCACGCGCAGCGTGTGCACGACACGGCGCTGGCGCTGTTCGATCAGGGCGCCCGCGGCGCGCGCGAGGAGCTCGAGACGCGCCGCCGGCTGCTCGGATGGGCGGCGCGGCTGGCCGAGGTCGGCCGCTCGATCTCGCACGAGGGCTTTCACAAGCACTCGGCCTACATCCTGCAGCATGCCGACATGCCCGGCTTCTCGCGCGGCGAGCAGGACGCGCTGGCGCGGCTGGCGCTCGCGCAGACCGGCGGTCTGCGCAAGCTGCGCCTGCCGCTGGACGATCTCGACTGGCTCGCCGTGGTGGCGCTGCGCGTGGCCGCCATCCTGCACGGCAAGCGCGACGCTCAGCAAGCGCCGTTGCCGGCGCTGTTTTTCAAGCAGCGCAAGCTGCGCATCGAGATGCCCGCGGCCTGGGCGCGGCAATCAGCGCTGGCGCACGACCGCCTGCGCGACGAGGCGCAGCTGTGGCGCGAGGCCGCGGTGCTCGCCGCCTTCGCCTACGAAACGATCTGAGGCGGGCACGCGTCGCCGATCACGCGCCGGCGGCGGCGAATCGACGCTGATAACGATCCTGCAGCCCGGCCAGATCGAGCATCATCGGAAAATCGGCGCAGCCGAAATCGCGATCCAGGTGCGGCTCGCCGAGCAGCTTGGCGCCCGCGCGCAGATAGCCCTTGACCAGCGGCGGCGGCACCACGTCGAGGTCCAGATCGAGCCGCTCCAGATCGAGCCGCCGGCGCGGCCAGACGCGCAGCGTCTCGTCGGCCAGATGCTGCACCGCCAGCCGCCGGTAGAGGCTGGCGGCGTAGTGGCCGCCGTCGTTGACCGGCACGCTGACGCAGCCGATCAGATAGCGGTGATCGCCGTCGGCCAGCAGCGTGCCCAGGCCCGACCACAGCAGCATGATCACCGGCCCGCGCCGATAGGCGGGATGCACGCAGGAGCGTCCCAGCTCGACCATGCGCGCGCGCAGCCCGTCGAGCCGGGTCAGCCAGAACTCGCCGTCGCTATAGAGGCTGCCGACGCGGCCTGCCTGCTCGGGAGACAGCAGCCGATAGGTGCCGACGATCTCGCCGGTATCGAGGTCGCGGGCGATCAGATGCTGGCAGTAGGGATCGAACAGATCATGGTCGCGGCCGTCGGCTGAACCGATCGCGGCGCCCAGCTCCTCGGCGAAGACACGGTAGCGCAGCCGCTGCGCCTGGTCGACCTCGCCTGGGTCGCGGGCCAGGCCCACTTCCAGATTGCCCGATCGGGCAAGCACCAATGACATCGAAGGCTCCGTCCGTTGCGATGGAAGGAACTTGCCTCGCAGGCTTGTCGCCGCCATGACGGCCGGGTGAAACTTCCGTGACAGGCAGGCATGCGGCTTGCGTTCGAGCCAAAGGACGGCACGCACATGAACGATCGACTGCAGACCTATCGACGCAAGCGTGACTTCCGTGTCGCGCGCGACGGCGGCGGCGCCGGCAGCACGGGCTCGCCGGAAGCAGGCCGGGCACCGCTGCCGGCGGCCCTCGCGCCGCAGCTCGCGACGCTGGTCAAGGACGCGCCGCCGGGTGACGATTGGCACTACGAAGCCAAGCTCGACGGCTATCGCATCCTGGCGCGCATTGACGGCGACGACATTCGCCTGTTCACCCGCAATGGACTGGACTGGACCGCGCGGCTAGAGCCGCTGGTGCCCGAACTGCTCGCGCTCGGCCTGCGATCGGGCTGGCTAGACGGCGAGATCGTCGTCGCCAATGAGCGCGGCGTTCCCGAGTTCCAGCTGCTGCAGAACGCATTCGAACGCGGCGACTCCACCCGAATCCGCTACATCGTCTTCGATCTGCCGTACTGCAACGGTGAAGATCTGCGCGCGGCACCGCTGACGGCGCGGCGCGCACGGCTGCGCGCGCTGCTCCGCGCGGCGCCCGCGTCGGAACTGCTGAGCTTCAGCGAGGAGCTCGACGCCGCGCCGGCCACGCTGCTGCGCAATGCCTGCCGCATGGGTCTCGAAGGCCTCATCGCCAAGCGCGGCGATGCGCGCTACGAAAGCCGGCGCAGCGCGAGCTGGGTCAAGCTGAAATGCGGGCGCCGGCAGGAGTTCGTCATCGGCGGCTACACCGAGCCGCAGGGCAGCCGGCACGGCTTCGGTTCGCTGCTGCTGGGGGTGCATGACGAAGCCGGGCGTCTGCGCTATGCCGGCCGCGTCGGATCCGGATTCTCCGCGGCCACGCTGGAAACGCTAGGCCGCCAGCTGAAGGCGCTGGCCAGCAAGCAGCCGCCCTTCGTCGATCCGCCGCGCGGGGCAGGCCTGCACTGGGTCAAGCCGCAGCGGGTAGCCGAGGTGGCATTCGCCGAATGGACGCGCGACGGCGTGGTGCGCCAGGCGGTGTATCAGGGCATGCGCGACGACAAGCCGCCGCGCACGATCGTGCGCGAACAGCCGGCGTCGATCGGCCGCAAAGCCGCCAGCGAGCCGGCCGCCGGCCGGACGGCACCGCGCAGCAGCGCGACCGTGGCCGGCGTGCGCATCACGCATCCGGACCGCCTGATAGACCCGGCCAACGGCATCACCAAGCTCGATCTGGCCCTCTACTACGAAAGCGTCGCCGAAGCCCTGGTGGCGCAGCTCCGCGACCGGCCGGTGGCCCTGGTGCGCGCACCCGACGGCCTGAACGGCGAGCGCTTCGTGCAGAAGCACCCGCTGCCCTCGCCGGCCCTGAGCCGCTCCACCGGCGACCCGCCGATGCTGGCGATCGGCAGCGTGCGCGCGATCATGGAAGCGGTGCAGATGAACACGATCGAGTTTCACACATCGAACGCGCGCCGGGCCGATCGTCCGGACCGCATCGTGTTCGATCTCGATCCGGGCGAGGGCGTGGACTGGCCGCAGGTGCAGGAAGCAGCCCGGCTGACGCAGGCACTGCTGAGCGGCTTGTCGCTGAACAGCTTTCTCAAGACCAGCGGCGGCAGCGGACTGCACGTGGTGGTGCCGATCGCGCCGACGCGGGACTGGGACAGCGTCAAGGCATTCTCGAAGGCAGTGGTGGATGAACTGGCGCGCACGCTGCCGCAGCGCTTCGTGGCCAAGAGCGGTCCACGCAACCGCGTCGGCCGCATCTTCGTCGACTATCTGCGCAACGGCCGCGGGGCGACCACCGTCGCGGCCTTCTCGGCGCGGGCGCGCCCCGGCCTGCCGGTATCGATGCCGGTGGACTGGAGCGAGCTGGACGAGCTGACGAGCAGCGTCCACTGGAGCATCGCCGACGCATCACGTCGGCTCGACGCCGTGCGGCGCGCCTGGGCAGGTTATGCGCGCTCGCGCCAGTCGCTGACGCGGGCGTTCGGCAAGCTCGGCGTCGCGCCGGGCAGCGGAGGAGGTTGAGGGTTGAGGGTTGAGGGTTGAGGGTTGAGGGTTGAGGGCCGCCAAGAACTGCGGGCTGAGCGCTGACTGCGGCGGGCCGACGACGGTGCGCCGGGCGGCTGCCCCTTCTTCCTGTCCGTGTCCGTCCCCTCTAGTCCGCCTCAGACGAGATCCGGAGCGATCGCGGCGCGCAGCACCACCTGTTCCTGGCCCTCCCGCTCGCGCGTCGACAGCCACCAGGCGGCGCCCTTCTTGATGCTCCAGTCGGCCTCCTGGCCCGACAGCAGCAGGCTCACAAGCCGGCCCAGCGTCGGCTGATGGCCGACCAGTACGATGTGCCGCGTGCGCGCTTCAGGCCCTTCGGGCCAGTTCAGGGCGGCGAGATACTCGGCCACGTCCGCCCCCGGCGCGAGGCGGACGTCGGTGCGCAGTTTGCCGCCCAGGGCCGCGGCCGTCTCGGCGGCCCGCGGCGCGGGGCTGGCGAGCAGCACGTAGCGCTCAGGCAAGCGGCCCTGCAACCAGCGCCCGACACGCTCGGCCTGCTTGCGCCCGCGGTCGGTCAGGTGCCGCTGGAAGTCGCTGGCAGCATCGGCAGTGGAGTCGCCGGCGTCGGCGTGTCGCCAAAGAATCAGGTCCATATCGGGCATCGATCGAACCTCCATCTTGCACGCTCCCGATGACGGGTCGATGACGACGCGCCGGATTCAGCCGACCGCATCGGCGGCCGGGACGACAGGGGCGGAGGCGGCGCTCGGCGCAGAGGCAGAGGCAGAAGCACAGGCAGAGGCAGAGGCGGGGGCGGGGGCGGGGACGGAGGCGGAGGCGGAAGCAGAGACGGAGGCCGACGCCTCCGCCTGCAGCCGCCGATACTTGGCCTGCAGCTGCTCGGGGGTTTCGCGCCATGCCGGATCGAACGGAATGCACTCGACCGGACAGACCTGCTGGCACTGCGGCTCGTCGTAGTGCCCGACGCACTCGGTGCACTTGCCGGGATCGATCTGATAGATTTCCGGCCCCATCGAAATGGCGCCGTTCGGGCACTCCGGCTCGCAGACGTCGCAGTTGATGCACTCGTCGGTGATCATCAGCGCCATGGCAGCCCCGCCCCTCCCGCAGCCTCAGTCGGCGCGCGCGCCGAGCTGCTCGAGCTTGCGACGCAGCCACTCGCCGACGGACGGCGCAACGAACTTGGTCACGTCGCCGCCCATCAACGCGATCTCGCGCACCAGCGTGCCGGAGATGAACATGTACTGATCGGTGGGCGTCATGAAGATCGTCTCGACGTCGGGCATCAGGTGCCGATTCATGCCGGCAAGCTGGAATTCGTACTCGAAATCGGTGACCGCGCGCAGGCCGCGGATGACCACGTCGCCATGCTGAGCTTGCACGAATCTGACCAGCAGGCCCGAAAAACCCACAACCTCGACGTTCTTGTAATCGGCCAGCACCTCGCGGGCGATCGCCAGCCGCTCGTCGAGACTGAAGATGGGCTTCTTGCCGCGGCTCTCGGCCACGCCGATGACCACCCGGTCGAACAGACGGGCCGCCCGCCGCACGATGTCCTCGTGGCCGCGGGTCATCGGGTCGAAGGTGCCTGGGTAAATCGCGCAAGTCATAGGGACTCCGGTTCCGCCGTGTCATCACGACGCAACAAATGATAATGGACCTGCCCGGCCCGATCGGCGCGCAGCAGTGAAAACCCTGCCGGCGGCACGAACGGCACCTCGGCCTCGACGTAGACCAGCGCCACGGGCGCCAGCAGCGGCGTCAGCGCGGCCAGCGCCTTGGCCGGCAGGCCGCGACCGAACGGCGGGTCCAGCAGCAGCAGATCGAAGCGATCGGCGCCTTCGAGCAGGCGCGGCAGCAGCTCGAACAGGTCGCCGCCCAGCAGCCGGATCTGCGCGGCCGCCTCCAGCCGCTCGATGGTGCGCGCGATGGCCGCCTGCGCGCGCCGCTCTCCTTCGATCATCAGGACTTGCGCGGCACCTCGCGAGGCTGCCTCGAAGCCCAGCGCGCCGGTGCCGGCGAAGGCGTCCAGGCAGCGCCAGCCGTCCAGGCGCTGGCCGAGCCAGTTGAAGAGCGTCTCGCGGACGCGGTCGGGGGTCGGCCGCAGGCCGGGCAGATCGGGGACTTCGAGCGGCGTCCGCTTCCAGCGGCCGCCGATGATGCGGATGCGCTGCGGCGCACCGCGCCTCTCGCCGCCGGGCGCCCCGCCGCGACCGGGAGCCCCGCCGCCGCGGGCCTCACCACCGCTGCGCCGCCCGCCGCTCAACGCACTGGGCCGGCCGCCGGCGGAGCGGAGGCCGCCGGAGCGGAGGCCGGAGGAGCGGCCGCGGCGGGCCCGGCGCCGACGACCACCGTGACCATCGCATCGGGCTTCAGCTGCCGCGCGAACGCCTCCCGGATCTGCTCGAGCGTGACCGCCTCGACGCGTTCGGTCCAGCGGTCCAGGTAGTCCAGCGGCAGCCGATAGAAGCCGATCAGCGCCAGGTGGTCGAGGATCTTGCGGTTCGAATCGATGCGCAGCGGAAAGCCGCCGATCAGATTGTCCTTGGCGGCGCGCAGCTCGGTCTGCGTCGGGCCGTCGCGCAGGAACGCGGCCAGCGTCTCGCGCACGACGCCGAGCGCCACGTCGGTCTGCTCCTTCTGCGTCTGCAGGCTGATGGTGAACGGACCGGGCTGCAGCTGCGGCGCAAAGTACGAGTAGACGCCGTAGGTCAGGCCGCGCTTCTCGCGGACCTCGTTGTACAGCCGCGAAACGAAGCCGCCACCGCCCAGCACGTAGTTACCGACGAACAGCGGGAAGAAGTCGGGATCACCGCGCGCGATCGCCGGCTGGCCGACCAGGATATGGCTCTGCGTGGCCGGGTGCTCGATGCGGCGCTCGACGCCGCGCTGCAGACGCTCGACCGGCGCGACCGTGGTCGGACCGTCGCCCGGCGGCAGCGCCGAGCTCAGCTGTTCGGCGATCGCCTCCGCCTGCTGCCGCGTGATCGCGCCTATCATCGAGACCACGGCCCGTCGCGCGCCATAGAAGGCGCGGTGAAACGCGACCAGATCGTCGCGGCCGATGGCGGCGATCGACTCGACCGTACTGAAGTCGCCATACGGATGCCGCGGATACATGAGCCGGCCGAAGGTGCGCTGCGCGATCGTCTCGGGCTTGGTCTCGGCTTCGCGCAGCGCCTGCGTCACCCGCTCCTTCTCGCGCGACAGCACGGCGGCCGGAAAGCTGGGCCGCGATACGATCGACGCCAGCAGCGACACCGCCTGCCGCAGCTCGGCTTCGCTGGTCAGCGTGCGCAGGCTCAGGCTGGTGCGGTCGTCACC
Organism: Burkholderiaceae bacterium; assembly: GCA_050187175.1. Classification (GTDB taxonomy): domain Bacteria; phylum Pseudomonadota; class Gammaproteobacteria; order Burkholderiales; family Burkholderiaceae_E; genus Zeimonas. Next base: position 6,639 of record JBFWXS010000017.1, on the reverse strand, counting down.
CACGCCGCCGCGGCGCTGCGCGCCGATCCGCGCGAAGGCCTCGGCAATGGCGGCCTCGTCCAGCGAGTCGGTGCCGCGCGCCAGCATGGCCTGCGTCAGCGATGCCACGCCCTCGCGCCCCGCCGGGTCGAAGCGCGCGCCGGCGTCGAAGTCGAGGCTGAGATCGAGCATCGGGATGGCATCGGCGCGCACGAAATAGACGCGCGTGCCGCCGGCTGTCGTCCAGTGCTCGATCGGCAGCGCGGCCCAGGCGACGGCGACGGGCAGCGCGGCGCACAGCGTCAGCGCCAGGCTCAGCAGCCAGCCGGCGAAGCGCTGCGGCAGCGGCCGGCGCGCTGCGGCCTTGGTTGCCGGGGCAGCCTTGGTTGCCGGGACGGCCATGGATGCCAGGGCTGCCCCGGTTATCGGGACTGCGGCGGCCGCGGCGGCTGCGGTGACGGCTGGGGCGGCTGCGGTGACAGCGGTGGCGGCCGCCGTGGTCACCGCGGACACGTCGGCGGTGCGGGCGCTCGCATAGGTGGCTTGGAAAGCACTCATCGGAAACTCGCTCGGATCAATGCCGCGCGCCGGCCGGCGCCTGCTTCGGCCGGTCATTGCTGATCGGCTGCGGAATCAGCGTCACCACGGTCAGCGCGTCGTCACCGAAATACTTCTGCGCCACCGCCTGCACCTGCGCCGGCGTCACCGCGCGGATGCGCTCGAGCTGCCGGTCGGCGTCGCGGTGCGACAGGCCGATGATCTCGAGAATGCCGATCTCCATGGCCTGCGACATCAGCGAATCGCGCTGATAGATGCGCGATGCGACGTACTGCGTCTTGATGCGCTCGAGCTCGTCGTCGCGCACGCCATCGCGCGCGATGCGCGCCACTTCGTCGCGCAGCGCGCGCTCGACCTCGTCGGTGCCGCGGCCCGCTGCCGGCGTGCCGTCGAAGACGAACAGCGCCGGCCCGCGGCTGGTCATGTCGTAGCCGGCGCCCGCGCGGTTGGCGATGCGCGAGCCGCGCACCAGATTGCGGGTTAGACGGCCGTTCTCGTCCAGATCGAGCACCGCCGCTAGCACCTCGAGCGCGTACGGATCGACGTCGCGCTCGACGTCGTTCAGCTTCGGCACCTTGAAGCCCATGATCAGATACGGGTTCTCGGCTTGCGCCTTGACCCACGAGCGGCGCACGCCGCGCTGCTCGGGTTCGCGCTGCGGCTTGCGATCGGGCAGCGCGTGCGCCGCGATGCGGCCGTAGGTCTGCTCGGCTAGCCGCCAGACCTGTTCGCCGGACACATCGCCGGCCACCACCAGCACGGCGTTCGACGGCGTGTACCAGTCGCGGTACCAGGCCTGCAGATCGGCGACCGTCATCGATTCGAGATCGCTCATCCAGCCGGCCACCGGCGAGCGGTACGGCGACGCGACGAAGGCACTGGCCATCAGCTGCTCGTACACCAGCGACTGCGCGCGATCCTCGATGCGCCAGCGGCGCTCCTCCATGACGACGCGGATCTCCTTCTCGAACTCCTCGGCGGTCAGCGCGAGATTGGCCATGCGGTCCGACTCGAGCTGCATCATCTCGGGCAGATGCCGCGCGTGGATCTGCTGGTAGTAGCCGGTGTAGTCGCGCGAGGTGAACGCGTTCTCCTGGCCGCCGCGCTCGGCGACTCGGCGCGAGAACTCGCCCGGCCCTATCGTGCGGGTTCCTTTGAACATCATGTGTTCGAGCGCATGCGCCACGCCAGTACGGCCGTTGACTTCGTCGAAGGAGCCTACGCGATACAGCACCATGTGCACGACCGTAGGCGCGCGGCGATCCTCCTTCACCAGCACCTTCATGCCGTTGGGCAGCACGCGCTCGAATACCGGCGGGGCCGCGATGGCACCCAGCGGCCGCGAAGGCGACTGCGACGATGGGGGTGATGAAGGCGGCGCCGGCTGATTCTGCGCGTTGACGATGGACGCGGCCACCGAAAGCGCAACGGCGGCGAAGGCCGGCCTCAGCGACGCGGCCATGGCATGGCGAAGCGGAAACGGGAGCATCGGGGAGCCCGGGTAGAATTCATGCGGAGTGTAGCCATGTTCGGATTCCTACGTCGAAAAAAGCCCGCGGTCCCGCCTGCCGCGGCTCCCGCCGAATCAGCCTCGCCGCCGGTCATTGAAGCCGAAGCGGCCGGCGCCGCGTCGGCGGACGTTGCCGCGCGACCCGATGCCGCGCTGCCCGGCGCCGCGCCGCAGGTTGCAAGCTCGCCTCAGGTTGCAAGCTCGCCGCAGACTGCAAGCACGCCGCAGGCCCCAGCCGCGTCGCCGCACCCGACCCCTCTCGGGCAGTCGGCAGCGCCGGCGGCCGTGCCGGCCCCGTCCTCCGTCGTCGCGCCAGCGCTGCCTTCCGGTCCGCCGCCTTCCGG
>JBFWXS010000017.1:0-4148 GCA_050187175.1 Burkholderiaceae bacterium | reverse complement strand
CCGCCGCCTTCCGGACCACAGCGAGCCGCCGCTGCGTCGCCGGAGCTCGTCGTTCCACTGCCGGCCGCGCCCGTGCCGTCGTCGCTCGCCGCCGCGCCATCGGCGGCGCAACCCGAAGCGACCGAGCTGGTCCTGTCCTCGGCACCGGAACCCGAGCGCCGTTCGTGGATGTCGCGGCTGCGCCAGGGCCTGTCCAAGACCCGCAACAACCTGGCCGGGCTGTTCTCCACGGTTCGTGTCGACGACGCGCTGTTCGAGGAACTCGAATCGGCGCTGCTGGTCAGCGACGCCGGCGTCGAGACCACCGACTGGCTGATGCGCGAACTGCAATCGCGCGTGCGGCAGCAGCGGCTGACCGACGGCGCGCAGGTCAAGCAGGCGCTGCGCGGCCTGCTGGTGGAACTGCTGAAGCCGCTCGAGCGGCCGATGGACATCGACCGCGCCGAACCGCTGGTGCTGATGATCGCCGGCGTCAACGGCGCCGGCAAGACGACCTCGATCGGCAAGCTGGCGCGCCATCTGCAGCGTGAAGGCAAGACCATCCTGCTCGCCGCCGGCGACACGTTCCGCGCCGCGGCCCGCGAACAGCTGGCCGAATGGGGCGCGCGCAATGGCGTCGACGTGATCGCACAGAGCGGTGGCGATCCGGCCGCCGTGGCGTTCGATGCCGTCGCGGCCGGCCGCGCGCGGCGCAGCGGCGTGGTCATGATCGACACCGCCGGCCGACTGCCGACGCAGCTGCACCTGATGGAAGAGCTGAAGAAGATCCGGCGCGTCACCGCCAAGGCCATGGACGGCGCGCCGCACGAGGCGCTGGCCGTGCTCGACGGCAATACCGGGCAGAACATGCTGGCGCAAGTCAAGGCCTTCGACGAAGCGATCGGCCTGAGCGGGCTGATCGTGACCAAGCTCGACGGCACCGCCAAGGGCGGCGCGCTGGCGGCGCTGGCCTATACGCGGCGCGACAAGCCGATCCCGGTCTATTTCATCGGCGTCGGCGAAGGCATCGACGATCTGCAGGCGTTCTCGGCCGACGAGTTCGCGTCGGCGCTGCTCGACTGAGCTTGCGCTACGGCGCCGGTGCCTTGCCGTGCGGCGCTCAGATGAACGCCAGCTTCTCCAGCTGCTCGGCGATGCGCGCGTGATCCGGCAGCGCCGGCCGGCGCACGCGCGGCGCGTTCCAGCGGCTGGCGACCGACGAGAAGACTTCGATCTCGGCGTGCCGCTCGCTGAAGAAGAAATCGTACAGCGGGTGCGCGCGCAGCTCGGGACGATGCAGCGGCTCGAACACGCTCAGCGTCATCACGCGGCGCGCTTCCGCGCCCGTCTTGCCGGAGTTCACGGCGAGGCCGCCCGGCACGGCGTCGGTGAAGCCGAACGATTCGTACAGACGCACCTCGCTGTCGCGGACCGCGATCAGCATCCGGTTGATCTGCATTGCCAGGCAGTAGCGATGGAAGGCCTTCCACAGCATCATCCGCACGACGGTGCCGCCGCGGTCGGCCCGCACCGCGAGCCGCGAGGCTTCGGCCAGCGACTGGCCGCGCAGCGACTCGGGCAGCTCCAGCGCGCGTTCCACCGTGAGGCGCTTGCCGTGGTCATTGGTCATCATCCGCAGGCTGCCCAGCGGACTGCCGTCGCGCTGCGACGCGGCCAGCAGCAGCACGGTGTTCGACTGGAAATCCTCCTCCTCCGGCGACACGAAGATGCCGTCGGCCTCGGGCAGGCGCTCGCGCAGCGCGTCGGCGCGCACGGCGACGGCGCGCCGCAGGTCTTCCTCGGTTCGCACGAGGCGCACCGTGAATGGCAATTCGTGGGGGAGATTCGGGGACATGCGACGGCTTTCCAGCGGGCGGCCGCGCCGACGCGGCAGCGGCCTCTTGACCGGGATGCTATGCCCGCCGCAGCGATTGCGGCGCCCCGCTGGTCGGGTGCAGCGGGCCGCCGAACCCATCCGCCACTGACGACCGGGTCAGCCGCCGCTCGATGGCCGCTCGGTCGCCGCTCGGTCGCCGATCAGCTGCCGGCCAGCGCCGCGTCCGGCTGTGCGTCCGGCTGAGCCTTCTGGAACGCGTCCAGCTTCATGCATTCGTCGAACACGCGCAGAGTGCGCGGGAACGGCTCCAGCGGCGTGTCGAAGCGGCGCGCATTGAAGATCTGCGGCACCAGGCAGGCATCGGCCATGGTCACCTGATCGCCGTGCGAGAAGCGCCCCGTGCCACCGTCGGCCAGCTGGCGCTCGTATGCACCCAGGCCCTCGGTGCACCAGTGCCGGTACCAGGCCTCGACGGTCGCCTTGTCGGCCTTGACCGAATGGCGCAGGTAGTTCAGCACGCGCAGATTGTTCAGCGGATGGATCTCGGAAGCGATCAGCATCGACAAGGAGCGCACGCGCGCGCGGCCCAGCGCGTCCGCCGGCAGCAGCTTCGGCCCGGGATGGGCTTCGTCGAGGTATTCCATGATCGCCAGCGACTGCGCCAGCCGGTGCTCGCCGTCGACCAGCATCGGCACCAGCCCCTGGGGATTGACGGCGCGGAACGCTTCGCCCGACTGCTCGCCCTTCGGCAGCGCGATCACTTCGGGCGTCCAGGCCAGGCCCTTCAGGTTCAGCGCGATGCGTACGCGGAAGGCAGCGGAACTGCGGAAGTAGGTATAGAGCGTCAGCATGCGTCGGATCCTCGCGGGGGTCGATGGACGGAAAGGCAGGCAGAACGGCGGCGGCACACAGCTGCAGCGGGCCGTGCGGCGAAGGCGGGGGAGATCGCCTGTCCCGACGCCATTTTTTATTATAATTCATAGACTTGCAAGCGCCCTCCTGCAGCTGAGCCGGGCGGGCAAAGGCCGCGGGCCCGCGGCTTGCGGCCGATAGGTGGGGCCGATCATGAAGATCGCAAGGTTTTATTGGCACTCCGGCCCCCAGAGTGCTAATGTTGCGTCGTACCCGGAACTGACCCATGGGTCATCAAGCGCCGGAAGGCAGTCTCCCCGGGTGAAGAAAGGAAAACGATCCATGTCCAAACGGAATTCGACCGCACTCGTGCCCACTGGCTCGGCCAGCGCGTCGCTGGCGCTGCCGGCCGTCGGGAACCTGGACGCCTACATTTCGGCCGTGCATCGGCTGCCCATGCTCAGCGCCGAGCAGGAAGTCGATCTGGCGCGCCGTTTCCGCGAACAGAATGATCTGGACGCGGCGCGCGAACTGGTCATGTCGCACCTGCGGCTCGTGGTGTCGGTGGCCCGGCAGTACCTGGGCTATGGGCTGCCGCACGCCGACCTGATCCAGGAAGGCAACATCGGCCTGATGAAAGCCGTCAAGCGCTTCGATCCGGAGCGCGGCGTGCGGCTGGTGTCGTTCGCCATGCACTGGATCAAGGCCGAGATCCATGAGTACATCCTGAAGAACTGGCGCATGCTGAAGGTGGCCACCACTAAAGCGCAGCGCAAGCTGTTCTTCAACCTGCGTTCGCACAAGACCGACGCCCACACGCTGTCGCCGGCGCAGATCGACCAGATCGCGCGCGAGCTGAACGTCCCGGAGAAGGACGTCATCGAGATGGAAACGCGGCTCGGCGGCCAGGACGTCGCGCTCGACGGTCACGACGAGAACGGCGAGGAAAGCTACTCGCCGAGCGCATGGCTGGCCGCGCCGCATTCGGAGCCGACGCAGGTTCTCGAATCGCGCCAGTACGACCGGCTGCAAGGCGAAGGCATCGAAGAAGCGCTGGCCGCGCTGGACGCGCGCAGCCGCCGCATCATCGAGGCACGCTGGCTGCGCGACGAGGCGGACGGCGGCTCGCTGACGCTGCACCAGCTCGCTGCCGAGTTCGGCGTGTCGGCGGAGCGCATCCGCCAGATCGAGAACAAGGCGCTTCAGAAGATGAAAGGCGCGCTCGCGTCGTACGTCTAAACAGGGTCGCTGCTCCACCCCCCCTCGGGGCGGCGACTGGTACTTCCTCCTTCCTCTTGGCCGCCGACGGATTCATCCACGGCGGCTTTTTCTTTACTGCCGCGGGGAGCGGCAGGCGCGGGTTGGCGGCGGGGATGGATGCGGCGGTCGGCCCTTTGGGCCGACTTCCCTGCGCTGCTCGTCTTGGGGCTGGCGCGGCGTAACTCGCTCCGCGCCCTGTGGGCGCTGCGCTCAAACAGAC
>JBFWXS010000016.1:58102-91273 GCA_050187175.1 Burkholderiaceae bacterium | reverse complement strand
CCGCGCCAGTCCTGCCGGAACAGACCTTCTTCAACGATCCGGTGACCGACCGGCTGATGGGCGTGACGCTGACGCTGGCGGCCGAGCTGCAGATGCTGCGCGAACGCGTGCGCGATCTCGAGATCGCCATGGCCGGGGGTGCGGCGCCGTCGCCGGCCGAGCGGGAAGCCGAACGGCGCGCCGACGCGTCGGCCTTCGTCGCGCACGTACTGGGGCCATTGCTCGGCGAGCAGCAGGCGAAGGGGCCGCTATGAGCGCATCGACTTCGGCCACCGCGGCCCAGGCGGCACGCGAGCGGGACCGCGCCGCCTATCAGCGTTTCGTCACGACCGCGCGCGGCTACTGGGCTCGCGATCTGTTCTCGGCGCTGCGCCGTCAGATCGCAGCGGACATCAGTGTTCCAGGGGGAACGGGCTCATCGCCGCGGGACTCGGTGTCGATGGGCTCGGTGTCGACCGACTATGAAGCACGCATCGCCCAGCATCCGACACACCAGATCTTCGCGTGGCTCGAACGGCATCTGCAGCGCATGCGCTATTCGGGTCCGTACGGCCTGGTCGCCGGCGTGACCGCTCAGCGCGAAGCGCTGGTACGCAGCCTGAGCGAGCAGGCGGACGAAGAGCTGCTTGAGCTGGATCCGGCCCTGCAGCCGCCGGCGTACTACACCGACTACGACATTCATCAGCATCCCGGCGGGCTGGTCGGCGATCCGCTGGCCGCGTTCGTGTATCGCGATGCCGTCCAGGGCGGCGGCGTGGTCGGCAAGCCCGCGCTGCACGAACGCTTCGCGCGAGCGGCCGTGGCCGGCGAACAGCCGCGCCGCATCCTCGACATGGGCTGCGGTTTCGGACGCGGCACCTTCGCCTTCGCCGAAGCGGCGCCGGAGGCTCGCGTGGACGGCATCGATCTGTCGGCGAGCTGTGTCTCGCTGGCAGCGCACGATGCGCCCGCGCCGCTGCGCTCGCGGCTGCACTTTACACAGGCCAATGCGCTCGACAACTCGCTGCCGGACGGCGCCTTCGATCTGATCACTTCGACGATGCTGCTGCACGAGATGCCGGAAGACGCGGTGCGCGAGCTGATCCGCGAAACGGGGCGCCTGACCGCGCCGGGGGGCAAGGTCGCGCATCTCGATTTCCTGCCGCCCACCGATCCGCTGCTGCGAGCGCTCTATGCGGGACACGCCCGCCGCAACAACGAACCCTATCTGCTGGACCACAGCCGCATCGATCTGGAGACGGCATATCGCGAAGCAGGCTTCGAGCGCGTCGAAGTGCGCGACTTCGCCGAAGACGACGACGCGCTCGCGGATCCGCCGCGCAGCTGGAGGCTGCCGTGGAAGATGATCGTCGCCTACAAACCGGGCCAGGCGAAGGAGTCGAAGCGATGAGCACGCATGCCGCAGCGGCCGGTGCCGCGGCCTCCGGACGGCCGACGACTGCCGCGCCCTCTTCGGATCTGCAGGCCGCCATCGCAGTGGTCGGCCGCTTCCTGGCGGCGCTCGAAGCGCGCCGCGTCGACGAAGCGCAGGCCTGCCTTGCCGAATCGGCACGCATCGTCGGACCGGGCGGCCGCCCGGCCAGCTCGGTCGCCGACATGGTCGCCAATTCGTCGCGCCGCTATCAGCGCATCGGCAAGCACATCGAGCACTACGACGCGATGACCGCGGCCGACGGCTCGATCACCGTCTACTGCCTCGGCACGCTGCACGGCGTATGGCCCGACGGCAGCTCGTTCGACGGCATCCGTTTCATCGATCGCTTCGAGCTGCGCGACGGCCGCATCACCCGGCAGGACGTCTGGAACGACTCGGCCGAACACAGGCTCAGGCGTCTCGCCGACACGGACGCCACGCGGCGAAGCGACTGAACGGCCTGCCGCTCTGTCATCACGCCCTGACATCACGCCCTGACGCCAGCCCTCGCCGTCCTATCGATTCAACCCCCTGCACGAGAAACGCCATGTCATCCCCGCTACGCTTCAAACTCGCTGCCCAGCTGTGCCTGCTGACCGCCGCGGTCGCCGGTGCTGCGCCGGCCTATGCTCAGTCGTTCCCGTCGAAGCCGATCATGCTGATCGTGCCGTACGCGCCGGGCGCCACTGATCGTCAGGCGCGGCAGCTTGCCGAGGTCGCTTCGCGCGAGCTGGGCCAACCTATCGTCGTCGAGAACCGTGACGGCGCCGGCGGCACGATCGGCGCCAACTTCGTGGCCAAGTCCAAGCCGGACGGCTATACGCTGCTCTACGGCGCGCCCGCGGTGATCACGGTTGCGCCGCTGGTCGGCAAGACGCCGTATCGCTATGAAGATCTCAAGGGTCTCGCGCGCGCCGCGATCATCCCGCACATGATGGCATCGCGCATCGATGCGCCGTTCAAGACGGTGCCCGAGCTGGTGGCGTATGCGAAGGCGAATCCGGGCAAGGTGACGTTCGGCAGCCCCGGCAACGGCACGGCCGTGCATCTGGCAGGCGAGGCCTTCGCCGACGCCGCCGACATCAAGCTCAACCACGTCGCGTTCCGTGGGCTGGCGCCCGCGGTGACGGCCGCGGCCGGCGGCTTCGTGGACCTGGTGGTCGGCGCGCCGGGCACGATCAACACGCAGATCCAGGGCGGACGCCTGCGCGCGGTCGCACAGTTCGGCGCGACGCGCTCGAACGAACTGGCGTCGGTGCCGACGCTGCGCGAGGGGGGCGTCAACCTGTCGCTGCGCGCCGACTTCGGCCTGTTCGTGCCGGCCGGCACGCCCGACGACGTGATGAAGCGACTCAGCGCCGCATTCGCCACCGCGGTCGCCTCCGAGGAGTTCCGAAACTTCGTGACGCGCGACCTGGTGACGCCGGCCTATCTGAACGCCGCCGACTACCAGCGTGTCGTCGACGAGGAGCGCGACATCTACGCCCGCGTGGTGCCGAAGCTGTCGCTGGAGAACAAGTAAGCGGCTGCCAATCGCGGCGCTGCCAATCGCGGCGCCGCTAGTCGCGAAACGACGGATCGGCCGCGTCCAGCATGGCCAGCAGCGCCGGCCATTCGAGCAGGCCGAAGCGCCGCCGCGTCTCGGGCCGGTAGAGGTGGTTGGTCTTCTTGACGACCTCGGCCGGCGGCAGGTGCAGCGGCGTATTGCAGGCCATGGCCATGGCCTGCGCCTGGCAGGCGCGCTCCAGCCAGTACATCGTGGTGAACGCTTCGGCGATGGTGGCGCCGGCGGTCAGCAGGCCGTGATTGCGCAGCAGCAGCGCGCGATGCGGGCCCAGATCAGCGACGATGCGCGCCTGCTCGTCGAGATCCACCGCAACGCCTTCATACTCGTGCACAGGCACGGCGTCGAAGTACATGGCGGTCTGCGTCAGCGGCAGCAGACCGCATTCGAGGGCCGAGACCGCCATGCCCGCCGGCGTGTGCGTGTGTATGACGCAGCCGACGTCGGGCCGCGCGCGGTGAATCGCGGCGTGAATGACGAAGCCGGCGCGATTGACGCCGAAGTCGTGCGGCGGCGTCTCGACGATGTTGCCGTCCAGGTCGATCTTGATCAGGCTGGACGCGGTCATCTGGCGGTACAGTGGTCCGTACGCGTTGATGAGGAAGTGCTCTTCCGTGCCGGGGATGCGCGCCGAGATGTGGTTGTAGATCAGATCGTCCATCCCGTAATGGGCGATCAGCCGATAGGCCGCGGCCAGTTCGACCCGCAGCGCCCACTCGCCGGCGCTGACCGCCGCGCGGACCTGCGGATAGCGATACGGACTGCCGCCGCCGGCGGCGGCGAGGTGGGCGTCGCGGATGTTCATGGCGGACTCTCGTTCACGGCTGGCTCTTCATCGGCACGCTATTGCGGCTCGATGTTCGCATCCTTGATGACCTTGCCCCATTTGGCGGTGTCGGCGTTGATGGTAGCCTGCATCTGCTGCGGCGTCGACGGCCAGGGCACGATGCCCAGCGACGAGAAGCGTTCGACGATGTCGGGTTGCGCGAGGATGGCCGTCAGCGCCTTGTTCAGCTTGTCGATGACAGGCGCGGGCACGCCGGCGGGTGCGAGCATGCCCTGCCAGCCGTCGGCGGCGAAGCCGGGCAGCACCTCGGCGATGCTGGGCACGTCCGGCAGCAGCGCCAGCCGCTTCGGGCTGGTGGTGGCCAGTCCGATGACGTTGCCCGTCTTGATCTGGCTGACCGCCGTAGTGGTCGGCTGGAAGATCAGCGGCACCTGGCCGCCGGCCACCGCAGCCAGGCCGTCGGCGCGATATGGAATGTGCATCAGCTGGATGGCGGCCTCGCTGCTCATCAGTTCCATGATGACGTGGCCCGCGCCGCCGACACCCATCGACGCGTAGTTGATGTCGCGCGGCTTGCTCTTGGCGAGCGCGATCAGCTCCCTCAGCGATTTGGCGGGAAAATCCTTGTGGGCCAGCAGCACGTACGGCACGGCCGCGACCAGCGACACCGGCACGAAATCCTTGACCGGGTCATACGGCAGCTTCTTGTAGATGAACTGGTTCATCGTGACGATGGAGTTCACCATGAAGAACAGCGTGTACCCGTCCGGTGCGGCAAGCGCCGCGGCGCTGGCACCGATGCTGCCGCCGGCGCCGGCCCGGTTCTCGATGACGAACGGCTGTCCCAGCCGCTCCTGCAGCTTCTGGCTCAGCAGGCGAATGACAATGTCGGGCGAAGTGCCGGCGGGGAACGGTACGATGACCTTGACCGGGCGAGCCGGATAGGAATCGGCTGCCGGCTGCGCGGCGGCGGTGCCGTGAGCGAAAGCCGCGGCGCCCGCAACGAGCGTACAGGCCGCGAGCGCCAGGGCGCGGCGGCCGCGATTGAGCAGGGGGATGGGCTTCATGGTCGGTGCGCCGTCAGATCGCCGAACCCTCGATGTCGGCAGGCATTCTGAAGTTGGCCAGCTTCTTCAGATTGCCGCTGTCGTCGATGGCCAGCCCGGTCTCCTTGGCCGCACGTTCGAGCACGTCGGAATGCCAGGTGACCGAGCCGCCACCGGTATGGCCGCCGACCATGGCCAGGATGGTCAGCTCGAAGTCGTTGCGATTGCGAAAGCCGCGCATGACGCCGGTGGGCACCGAGACGACGTCGAGCGGCTGCAGCTGCAGCTCTTCCTTGTCGTCGCCGATCAGCACGGTCATCGGGCCGTTGATCGGAATGAACACCTCGAAGGTGCGATGCGCATGCAGTCCCGCGCCGCCGCCGGGCGGCACCTGGATGTATGAAACCGTGAAGCCGTGATCTTCCGCGATCGGCGGCTGCATGGCGGCGTTCTCGACCACGCCGCGGCCGATCACCTTCAGGTTCTTCTTGCGGCCGTCGGGCAGCAGCGAATCGACGAAGGCCAGCCCGAAGGGCTGCAGCTGCTTGAAGCGCGCCACGCGCGTGCTCTCGATCTGCTTGAGCAGTTCACTGGGCATGGGATGTCTCCTGCGAAGGTTCTGTGAGTTCCGTGCAGCGCTGGATCATGCCGCCAGGCCGCCATGCCGTAAAACATGGAATCGAGATAGCACCCATGCCTTGGCGGCATGGCGGATCCTCGGGTGCGCCCGGGTCTCAGCGAGGGCGCGTCTGACCCTCAGCGCATCTGCCCCTCAGCGCACCTGCTTCTTGCGTATCGCCCGTGCCCCGGACCACTGGCCGTTCGACACGAGCGACATCAAATGGCCGCGCACCATCGCCAGCACCTCGCCGGCCAGCCTCGACATCGGCCGCTCGAGCGGCCAGGCGAGGCTGCGCTGCAGCCACAGCCCCTGGATCGGGATCGCCTTCATGTCGGTCATGTGCGCTACGCCGGCCGCAACGTAGACGGTATAGCCCATGCCCAGGCGGATCATCTGCGTAGCCAGCTCGATCGAGCCGGTTTCGACGACTACGTCCAGCGCGACGCGACGGCGGCTGGCCAGCGCCTCGATCTCGTTGCGCACGCCGGCGCTGGACATGCCGGTCAGGATCATCGGCAGTCCCTTCATCTGCTGGATATCGACGGCAGCGCGCTTCATGAACGGATCGCGAGCCGGGCCCACCAGGCACAGGCGATCCTCGAACAGCGGCTCGGTCGCGAGCGCGCTGACCGGCGCCGGTTCGGTGCCGCTGAGCACGGCCAGATCGAGCGCGCCGTTGCGCAGCAGGTCGCGCAGCTCAGGGCTGAACGCCTCCACGATGCGCAGCGTGGCATCGGGATAGCGCGTGCGTAGCTGGTGCGCCAGCGAAGCGCCGACCACGGCGGCGAAATTGGGCGTCATGCCGACACTCACCGGACCATGCGGCCGGGCGCCCTGCTCGCTCAGATCGGCATGCAGCTGGTCGAAGCTGCGCAGCAGGTAGCGCGCGCGTTCGAGCAGCTTGCGGCCCTCCGGCGTCAGCGTGGCGCCGCGCAGATGGCGCTCGAACAGACGCACGCCCAGATCGTTCTCCAGATCACGCATGCGGCGGCTGAGCGCCGACTGCGCCACGTACAGCTGCTGCGCGGCGCGCGAGAAGTTCTCGTGCTCGGCGATGGCGACGAAGTACTTCAGTTGACGCAGGTCCATGGGCCCGCATGCTACCAGCGCCATGCCGCCGCGGCATCCCCCGCAGCTGCAACCGGTATCGCGCCGCGGCACGCTCATGAACTACCATGCTGCACTTCCTCGGGCCGGCCGGCAGCGGCCCGGCCGCACGTCATCCGCAATGCCATGACTCTGCAGACCGCCGCCTTCACCGCCTTCAAGGACAGACTCCATCCCGGCATCGCCGAACTCGTGCGCCAGGCCGAGGCCGCGGCGGCGGCAGGTCCCCCGGCGCACCTGCAGTCGCCGGCCCAGGTCCGCGCGTCGTTCGTGGCCGGCAAGAAGCCGCTCGTGCGGCCAGCCTCAGGCCCGCACAGCGGCCTGCGCATCGACGACAGCCAGCTGCCGCGCACCGGCGCAGCGCCGATCGCGCTGCGGCTGTACCGGCCGGCGACGGCGGCCCCGACCGGCGTCATCGCCTACTTCCACGGCGGCGGCTTCACGAACGGCGACCTCGACAGCCACGACGCCGTCGCCTGCGCGCTCGCAGCCGGCAGCGGCTGCGCGGTGGCGAGCGTCGACTATCGGGTGCTGCCTGAGCACGTCTTCCCGGCCGCATTCGACGATGCCGTCGCAGTGCTGCGCTGGCTGCCGGTCTGGGCCGCCAGCCTGGGCGTCGAGGCCGGTGCGCTCGCCGCCGGCGGCGACAGCTCGGGCGCCAATCTCGCGCTGGCCGCGGCGCTGGCGCTGCGCGGCGAAGTCGCGCTGCGCGCGCTGTGGCTGGCGTACCCGATCATCGGCGTCGATTTCGATACGCCTTCGTATCGCGAAAACGCCGAGGCGCCGCTGCTGACACGAGCCCGCTGCGAGCGCATCCTGAACGACTATTGCGGCGGCGTCCTGCGCCGCGACGATGCGCGCGTGGCGCCGCTGGTCGCGGCCGAGCTCGACGGATTGCCTCCGGCGGTCGCGATCGCAGCGGAACTGGACCCGCTGCGCAGCGATGCCGAGATCCTGGTGCAGCGGTTGGCGCCGAGCGCGCCCGATACCGTGCTGCTGCTGGCCGCGGGCATGCCGCACGGCTTTCTGCGCTGGATCGGCAGCAGCGCCGCCTGCGCCGCGGTGGCCGAACAGAGCTTCAGCGCGCTGCGCCGGCTGATGAGCTCGCCGCGGCGATGAGCGCGCCGCCGCCCGGCCGAAGCCTGCGCCGCATCCTCTGCCTGGACGACTTCGAGCCGCACGCACAGCGCCGCCTGCCGCGGCCCATCCATGCCTACATTGCGGGCGGCGTCGAGGACGATCAGTCCAAGCGAGCCAACCGCGACAGCTTCCTCGACTACGGATTCAAGCCGCGCGTCCTGCGCGACGTCTCGCAGCGCTCGACCGGAATCACGCTGTTCGGCCGCCGCTATGCGGCCCCGTTCGGCGTCGCGCCGATGGGCCTGTGCGCACTGACGGCTTATCGCGGCGACATCGCGCTCGCGCAGGCCGCGCGCGACGCAGGCATTCCGTGCGTGCTGAGCGGCTCGTCGCTGATCCGGCTGGAGGAAGTGATCGACGCTGCGCCCGGCACCTGGTTCCAGGCCTACCTGCCCGGCGACGCGACGCAGATCGCGCAGCTGATCGATCGCGTCGAACAAGCCGGTGTGCACACGCTGGTGGTGACGGTCGACACGCCGGTGTCGGCCAATCGCGAGAACAATCTGCGCGCCGGATTCTCGGCGCCGCTGCGGCCCAGCCTGAGCCTCGCGTGGCAGGGCATCACGCATCCGCGCTGGCTGCTGGGCACCTTCGCGCGGACGCTCGCGCGGCACGGCATGCCGCATTTCGAGAACAACTTCGCGACGCGCGGTGCGCCGATCGTATCGTCGAACGTGCTGCGCGACTTCGCCGAGCGCGGCCACCTGACCTGGGAACATCTGCGCGTGATCCGCCGGCGCTGGCGCGGTCCGATGATCATCAAGGGCATTCTGAATGCCGAGGATGCGGCCACGGCCGTGGACGCCGGCATGGACGGCCTCATCGTGTCCAACCACGGCGGCCGCCAGCTGGACGGCTCGGTGGCGCCGCTGCGCGTGCTGCCCGAGATCGTCGAGGCAGCGCGTGACCGGGTCGTCATGCTGGACAGCGGCGTGCGCCGCGGCACCGACGTCCTGAAAGCGATCGCGCTCGGCGCCCGCTGCGTGTTCGTCGGACGGCCGTTCGCATTCGCGCTGGCCGTGGCGCAGCGCGCCGGCGCCGCGCATGCCATGACGCTGCTGCAGCAGGAGATCGCGCGCGACATGGGCATGCTCGGGCTGCGCGAGCTCGACGAGCTGACGCCGGCCTGGCTGGCCGAGACGCGGCGCATCAGATGATGCCGCTCTCCTTCAGCGACCGCAGCTCCGCACCCGACAGTCCCAGCAGCCCGCCGTAGACCTCTTCGTTGTGAGCGCCCAGCTTAGGCGCCACGAAATCGACGCTGCCCGGCGATTCGGACAGCTTCGGAATCACGCCCGTCGTCAGGAACTTGCGTCCGCTGTCGAGCACTGCTTCGATGACGTTCTGGCGCGCCTGCACGTGCGGGTCGCGCACTACGTCGGCGATGCTGTTGATCTTGCCGGCCGGCACCTGCTCGCGTTCGAGCACGTCGAGCGAGGCTTCCAGGTCGCGCTCGGCGACCCACTGCCCGACGATCCGGTGCAGCTCGGCCTGGTTCTGCGCACGCTGCCGCGCCGACTTGAAGCGCGGATCGTCGATCAGATCGGCGCGCCCCATCAGCTGCGCCAGCCGCTTCCACGTGCTGTCGGTGCCTGCATTGACGACGAGCCAGTTGTCGTCGCGCGTGCGGAAGGTCTCAGCCGGAGCGATGCCGGGATTCGCGTTGCCGCTGCGCTGTGGAATCGTACCGTTGAGGCCGAAGGCTTCCACGCCCAGGTTGAGCCTGAAGATGCCTTCATACAGCGCCAGATCGACTTCCTGCCCGCGGCCGCTGATCGCATCCCGGTGGTGCAGCGCGAACATGACGCCGATGGTGCAGAACAGTGCCGCGACGCAGTCGGCCAGCGCGCCACCGGGGCGGGTGGGCGGATTCTCCGGAAAGCCGGTGATCCAGTCCTGCCCCGCGAAGGCGGTGGCGATCCGGTCGAAGGCGAGCCGGTTCCGATACGGCCCGTCCTGGCCGAAGCCGGATACGTGCGCCATGACCAGGCGCGGATTGACGGCGCTCAGCGCAGCGTAGTCGATGTTCCATGCGCGCAGCGTGCCGACGCGGAAATTCTCCAGCACGACGTCGCAGTTCGACGCAAGCCGCTTCAGCAGCGCCTGCCCTTCGGACCGGCGCAGATCGAGCGTGATGCAGCGCTTGTTGCGCGCCATCGCCGCGAACAGCGTGCTGGTATCGTCCAGCGCCGCGCCCAGCTGCCGGGCCGGATCGCCGGTCTCCGGGTCCTCGACCTTGATCACCTCGGCGCCGAATTCAGCCATCAGCGTGCCGCAGAACGGCCCGCCGATCAGACTTCCCAGTTCGAGCACGCGCAGGCCGTGCAGCGCTTTCGTCATGGTCTCCTCTCTGCCAGGGTCCGCTGTCGGGCGCGCGCCAGCGTCTATGTCGGGCGTGCGCCAGCGTCTATTGCAACCTAGTCGTCCGCCACCTTCAGCAGCACCCGGCCCACCGACTCGCGGGCCAGCAGGAACTCGAACGCATCGACGACGTTTTCCAGCGGATAGGTGCGCGACGACTCCGGCCGCAGCGAACCGTCGGCTACCTGCCCGAACAGCGTCTGCATCATCTCGCGCAGCACCGGCGCGTAGCGCTTGCGCTCGTCAAGCGGCGTCCAGCCCGTGTACAGGCCGAAGTTGACGCCGACCACCTGTACGTTCTTCACCAGCAGCAGGTTGGCCGGAATCTGCGGGATCGTGCCGCTGGCGAAGCCTATGACCAGGATGCGGCCTTCGGGAGCCGCGCAGCGCAGCGCCTCGTCGAACATCGCCCCGCCGACCGGATCGAACACGATGTCGATGCCGCGGCCGCCGTTGCGCTGCTTCAGCAGCCGGCCCAGCTCGGGCGTGTCGTTGCGCAGCCCCTCGTGCGCGCCGTGCTCCAGCGCGACGGCCAGCCGCTCGTCGGTGCGCGCGACGGCAATGACGTGCGCGCCCGCGAGCCGTGCGATCTCGACGGCCGGCAGGCCGACGCCGCCGGCGGCGCCGAACACGAGCACGCTGTCGCCGGCCGCGACCCTTCCGCGCCGATGCAGCGCCATCCATGAGGTGCCGTAAGTGGCCGGCACCGAACAGGCGACCGACAGCGGAATCGAATCGGGCACCGGCCAGACCGTCTCGGTGGTGACCACCACTTCCTCGGCATAGCCGCCCCAGTCGGCAATGGCGGCCACGCGATCGCCGACGCGCAGGCCGCAGGCGTCGTCGGCCACCGCGGTGACGACACCGCTGACCTCCGAGCCGGGCACGAAGGGCAGCGGCGGCTTGCGCTGATACTTGCCGGCGACCAGCACCGACACGCCGAAGCCGACGGTGGCGTAATGGACGGCGATGCGGACGCTGCCGGAGCGAAGCGCGGGCCGCTCGGCCAGCGAAGATTTCAGCGCGCGATAGCCGCCCCAGGAATCGCAGACGATGGCGCGCATGCGCGGATCATTGTTCGAGCTCATCGAGCGATTCTATGCCGGTTGCGCCCCCTGATGCCCCGAACCGGCCGCAAGCGGTCCCAATTGGCTCGCCGCCACCTTGGACAGGCGCGCGATCATGGTCTTCTTGTTTTCCCTGCTGCGGAAGGCATGTTCGCGCATGATCGCCTCCGCGCGGCTGCCCATGCCGGCCCGGATCGCCGAGACGCAGTCGGCATGATCGGCCTGGGCCCGGCTGATCGTCTCCCACTCCAGCTCGGGGAGAACGCCCTGCAGGGTCAGCGCGCCGGCGCTCGCCATAGGCGTACGGCTGACGAACTCCAGCGTCGCGGCCAGCGCCGAGTTGCCGCTGGCCTGCACGATCAACGCGTGCAATCGACGATTCATTTCCGACCAGCGGGCTGCATCGATAACTCCGTCGGACCCCGCGGCCGCATCGAGAATGCGCTGCCCGAGGGCGACGCAGTCTTCCATCTGCTGAAGCAGCACGATAGCGACGCCTCGCTCCGCGGCGAGGCGCGCGGCCATCCCCTCGAGCACGCCGCGCACGTCCACGGCCTCGGCGATCTCGCCCACCGTGAACGTCCGCACTCGAAAGCCGCGCTTCGGCATGCGTTCGAGCAGCCCCTCCTTCTCCAGCTCGCCCAGGGCAAGCCGCAACGGAGTGCGCGATACCTTCAGTTCCTTCGAGAACCGGACTTCCACCACACGGTGTCCGGCGGGGAGCGCACCGGTCAGAATGCGGCCGCGCAGCGCAGTCACCACCCTGTCGATCTGGGAACTCATATGGCCTTCATCAACCGCGACGGTCCCACTATAGGCCATAAAAATGCATGCATTTTTTCTTATGAATAGGTAGTAATACCTATTTTTCTACCGTAATATCCCCCCAAGAATTCGATTTTCGCGTGCAATTTAAGGCCGCAAGCCTGGCCTTGGACGGCCCGCGACCTCGCTGGACCACCTTGTGGGAGTAGCCATGCGTAAGACCCTTCCGTGGTTGATCAGTCTGACCGCCTGTTCTCTATTCACGCCAAGCCAGGCCCAGCCACTGGCCGAACTGGCGGCCGTCGCGGCCAAGAAGGCGCCAGTGGTCTGGTACGAAAGCTCTCCGTCGGAGCAGGCCGACAAGGTCATCGCCGCCTTCTCGAAGCGCTATCCGGACGTCAAGGTGCGCCATACCCGGCTCATCGGTGGCAACGATCTGGTGGCGCGTGCCGTGCAGGAGATGCAGGCGCGCGGCTATACCGGCGACGTGCTCACCGACGGCGCCGATCGGCTGTTCCAGGTCCACAGCCGCGGCTACATGGAGGACGTGAACTGGGGCAGCCTGCGGGTTCCCAAGAGCCTGACGCCGACCTCCTACATGATGGCGACCGCGGCGGCGGTCTATGTGGTCGCCTGGAATACGCGCAAGGTGAGCGACGCCGAGGCCCCCAGCACCTGGGAGCAGCTCCTCGATCCGAAGTGGGCGAACCGGATGGGATCGTGGGTGCGCGCCGGAGCCTTCGCGCAGCTCGCGGCCACGCAGGGGCCGGACACGGCGCGCCGGCAGCTCGAGCGCTTCATCGCACTCAAGCCCATGCTGTTCAAGAGCACGTTCCCGCTGGCACAGGCGGTCGGCGCCGGCGAAGTCGACCTGGGCATCGGCCTGTACCACGCAACACTGCCGCCGATGAACGCCGGCGCGCCGATCAGGATGCGGGCGCTGGACGTCGTTCCGATGCACATCATCTACTCTGGCGTCACCAGGAATGCTCGCAATCCGGAAGGCGCGCGCCTGCTGCTGTCGTGGCTGGGTTCCGAAGAAGGTGCGATCGCGTATGAGAATGCCACCGGCCGCGGCAGCCCGTTCGTCGCGCAGACGAAGACGGCGCAGTTCATCCGCGGCAAGACGCTGTCCGAATGGCCGCCGGAGCAGTCGGCCGAGCTGGCGGCGCTGAACGAGTACTACAACAAGTTGATGGAGTCAGTAGGAGCCGCTCGCTGATGACGCAGCGCCGGCGCCGCCCGGGAGTGCTGCGATGAGCGCGTCCGCCGCACCACGGCCCAGCGGCGCAGGACTGCTGCACGCTGCGCTGCTGCCGGTCCTCCTCTATCTGGTCGCGGTACCGCTGATTCTGCTGCTCGTGGCCAGCGTCACGCCGACCGGGCTGCCGCTGGACCCCGGCTGGAGCTTCGAGCACTTCCATGCCGTCTATGGAGATCCAGGCTTCTATACGCTGGTCTGGAACACGTTCGTCTTCGCGCTTGGCTGCACCGCAGGCGCGCTGATGCTCGGCGGCACGCTGGCCTGGCTGGTCGAGCGCACCGACCTGCCCTTCCGCGGCACGGCACGCGTCATGATCGCCCTGCCCATGGTGCTGCCGCCCTTCCTGCTGGCGATGGGATGGGCTCTGCTGGCGAGCCCGCGCAACGGCTGGTTGAACGATCTGCTCAAGGCAGGCCTCGGGCTGCAGGCCGGGCCTCTAAACATCTATTCGCTGGGCGGGATGGTGTTCGTCGAGACCCTGGCGCTGGTGCCTTCCGTCTATCTGATCCTCGCCAGCGCCTTTCGCAACATGGATCCGGCACTGGAAGAAGCCGCGATGGCCAGCGGTGCGCGCTGGCCGCGGATGGTCCTGCGCATTTTCATTCCGATGCTCACGCCGGCACTGCTCGCGGCCGCTGCCTATCTGTTGATCGTCGGGTTCCTTGTGTTCGATGTGCCCGGCACGCTGGGTATGCCAGCAGGCATCTTCGTCGTGTCCTCGCGCATCGTCTATCTGGCCAGCGACCAGTCAGGCGGCACGTCGGCATACGGCCAGATCGCGGCGATCGGCATCACGTTCCTGGCATTGCTGCTCACGCTGGCCTGGACCTACCGTCGCATGACGGCGCAGGCGAACCGCTTCGTCACCGTCACGGGCAAGGGATTCAGGCCGCGCCAGCTCCGGCTCGGTGCAGCGATGCCGCTGGCCGTCGCGCTGGTCCTGCTCTATTTCTTCCTGGCGGTGCTTGCGCCGTTGGGGGTGCTGCTGTGGACCAGCCTGACCCCCTACCTGGCGCCGGTGAGCCTCGAGATGCTGCCGCAACTGGGCTTGAGCCAGCACCGCGCGCTGCTGGACAACGTACGCCTGGGCCGGGCCACCTGGACCTCGGCCTGGGTGTCGGCGCTGAGCGCGACGCTGGTATGCATTCTTGCCCTGCTCGTGGCCTGGGCGGTCCTGCGCAGCCGGCGCCGCACAGGTCCGTTGATCGACACGCTGGCCTTCGTGCCGCTCGCCATCCCGGGAACGATGATGGGCATGGCCTTGATCTACGTTTACCTGAGCGTGAGCGTGGTGCCGATCTACGGGACGGCGTGGATCCTGGTCATCGCCTACGTCACGGTCTATCTGTCCTTCACCTCGCGGGCGGCGAGCGCCAGTCTGATCCAGCTGCATCCCGAACTGGAGGAAGCCGCGCGAGCCAGCGGCGCCCCGCCGGCTGCGGCCGTGCGCCGCATCGTGCTGCCGCTGATGCTGCCCGCGCTGGTCGGCGCCTGGATCTGGGTCGTCGCCCATGTCATGCGCGAGCTGTCCACCGCGCTGCTGCTGCAGGGCGACAGCAATGCCACGGTCGCGGTGCTGCTGTGGAGCTACTGGGCCGGCGGCGAGCCGAACAAGGCGGCGGCAATCGGCGTCTGGCTCGTCCTGGCAATGACCGTCGTCACCATCCTCTGGCAATGGCTGTCCTTCCGGCGCCAGGCCGCCCCGTCCCCATGACCTTCCGCTGCCCATGGTAGAGATCGAAAACCTCTGGCTGACCTACGGCGGCGCAACGCAGGCTTCCGTGCAGGGAGTCTCGCTGCATATCGCCGCGGGCGAGTTCTTCACGCTGCTCGGACCCAGCGGCTGCGGCAAGACTTCCACGCTGCGCAGCGTGGCCGGGCTGGAGGCCCCCACGCAGGGGCGCATCGCGATCTCCGGGGCCGCCGTCTTCGACGCGCGGCAAGGCCGCAATGTCCCGACGCACGCACGCGATATCGCGATGGTGTTCCAGTCGTACGCCATCTGGCCGCACATGACCGTGGGGCAGAACGTCGCCTTCCCGCTCGAAGTCATGAAGCGGCCGCGCGACGAGATACGCCGGCGCGTCGCGGAAGCGCTGGACATGGTGGGCCTGGCCGACTATCTGCAGCGCGATGCCACGCAACTGTCGGGCGGCCAGCAGCAGCGCGTCGCCATCGCCCGCGCCCTGGTGCGGCGGGCCGCGGTGATGCTGCTCGACGAACCGCTGTCGAACCTCGACGCCAAGCTGCGCGAACAGATGCGCGTGGAACTGCGCGATCTGCTCAAACGCGTGGGCATGACCGCGATCTATGTCACCCATGATCAGGAGGAAGCGCTCATGCTGTCCGACCGCATCGCGCTGATGCGCGGCGGCCGGCTGGTGGAGGTGGGCGCACCGCGCGAGCTCTATCTGGCACCGACGACCGAGTTCGGCGCGTCGTTTCTTGGCGCCGCCGAGATCTTCCGGGTCCTGCAACGGAACGGCGCCCGGCTCGACACCGAGGTCGGGCCGCTCGAACTCTCGACTACGCCGACGGAGAAGATTCGCAGCGTCGCCATTCGTCCCGAAGCGATCCAGGTATGGCAGGACGCAGCGCCGGCCTCGGCCGGCGTCAACCGGCTGAGCGGCCGCCTGGAAGGGGTCGTCTTCTCGGGACGCCAGCAACAGCTCACCGTGTCGCTGGCCGGCGGACGCCGGCTGCAGGTGCTGGCCGATGCGATGCGCGCATTCAGGCCGGGCGAGCCGGTCCACCTCGAGCTGCCCTCCGAACGCCTGATGACGCTGTACCAGGAAAGCGCACCGGACTGATCGAAGCATCCAGGCCCTTTCACCCCTCATGCAAAGAGAGCTTCCATGACGTCTTCGACCATTCCCTACGTCGGGCTGCCGATCCCCGTCGCCCCGAACCTGACCGAGACCAAGCATTTCTTCCAGGCACTCGACAACTTCACGCGGGTCATGGCCCTGCGCGAAGGCGATCGCGTGGTCTTCCTCGCGGACCCGCTGCTGGATCCGCGCGTCATCGACGCGGTGATCGGCATTGCCAAGTCACGCGGTGCCAGTGTGCGCGTGTATATGGAGCCCGATACCCAGGTCGCGTCGATCCCGGAAGAGGTGCACGCGATGCTGCGCAAGGCCACGTTCGTGGTCTCGACCTGGTTCTGCTCCATCCTCGATCCGCTGAGCATCGAGCTGCGCCGCAAGGGCCAGCGGTGGGTCAAGATCACCTACTTCCGCAATCTGGATCTGCTGCACACGCCTCAGGCGCGCATGCCGCTGGACGTGGTGGGCGAGATCATCCGCTGTACTGCCCGGCGCTATCCGACCGAGGGCGATTTCGACGTCCATTTCACCGATCCTCGCGGCAGCGATTTCCGCATCCGCTTCACGCAGCAGATGCGCAAGAATCATCTTGCTACGAACCGGTGGCGCGGCCAGATGACGGCCGAGGAAGACGGCTGTTACATCCACTACCTTGCTACGCACGGCCCGAACCTATGGGACTACAACTCGGTCAACAACGACTTCTCCGTGGTGGTACCCATGGAAGGCGTGATCTATCCGCAGTGGGCCGTGGGCTTCGCTCGCCCTTTTGACGAACGCATTGCGGTGCGCTTCGACGGAGATACGGTCTGCGCCGTCGAAGGCGAATCCAGCGAAGCATCGATCCTTCGCGAGATGCTGATGGGAGGCCGCATGCTCGAAGGCGGCGGCTGCGGCTTCAATCCCAAAGCTCCGCGGCATACGGTGTATCCCGCGGGGTCGAACTCGCCCGGAGCCCTTCACTTCGGCATCGATCTGGCGCGCCCCAGCGACTACATCCGCCGCGTCATGCCCGACTGGGAGGAGCCGCCGGTGCACATGGACCTGATCACGCTGGACGCGACCGTCACGATCGGCGGCAACAAGGTGATCGAGAACGGCTTTCTCTGCGCGCTGCGCGATCCCGAAGTCGTGGCCATGGCATCGCGCTACGGCGACCCGGTCGAGCTGCTCGAGGGCTTCGTCGACTGACTGCCGACCCGGGATCGGACTGCCGTCCCCGCATCCCTCAGACGATGCCGAGGTGCTCGATCCCGCGGTTCAGATCCTTCTCGCCGTGCCGGCTGTTCAGCTTGATGTTCAGCCGCAGGTCGTTGACCGAGTCGGCGTTACGCAGCGCGTCCTCGTAGCTGATCCGGCCTTCCTCGTACAGGTCGAACAGCGCCTGGTCGAAGGTCTGCATGCCGAGCTCGCGGCTCTTCTTCATCACTTCCTTGATGCCGCCGACCTCGCCCTTGAAGATCAGGTCGGCGATCAGCGGCGAGTTCAGCAGGATCTCGACCGCGGGCACGCGGCCCGGGCCGGTGGCCATCGGAATCAGCCGCTGCGAGACGATCGCCTTCAGATTCAGCGACAGATCCATCAGCAGCTGCGCGCGGCGCTCTTCGGGGAAGAAGTTGATGATGCGGTCCAGCGCCTGGTTGGCGCTGTTCGAGTGCAGCGTCGCCAGGCACAGATGGCCGGTCTCGGCGAAGGCGACCGCGTGCTCCATCGTTTCGCGGTCGCGGATCTCGCCGATCATGATCACGTCGGGTGCCTGGCGCAGCGTGTTCTTCAGCGCCACGCCCCAGCTCTCGGTGTCGACGCCGACCTCGCGGTGCGTGACGATGCAGTTGCGATGCGGATGCACGAACTCGACCGGATCCTCGATCGTGACGATGTGGCCGTGCGTGCTCTGGTTGCGATGGCCGACGATCGCGGCCAGCGAGTTCGACTTGCCCGAGCCGGTGGCGCCGACGACGATCATCAGTCCGCGCTTGGTCAGCGCCAGCTCCTTCAGGATCGACGGCAGCTGCAGCTGCTCGAACGTGGGAATCGCGGTATTGATCGTGCGCAGCACGAGGCCGACACGGCCCTGCTGCATGAACGCGTTGACGCGGAAGCGGCCGATGCCGCCCGGGCTGATCGCGAAGTTCACTTCCTTGTGCGCCTCGAACTCGGCGGCCTGCTTGTCGTTCATCACCGCACGGGCCAGCTCCAGCGTGTGCTGCGGCGACAGCGGCACGTTGGACACCGGCATCAGACGCCCGTCGATCTTGAACGCCGGCGGGAACTCGGCGGTCAGGAACAGGTCGGAGCCGTTGCGGGCGACCATCAGCTTCAGCAGGTCCTGCAGGAACTTGGAGGCCTGTTCGCGTTCCATGTGTGCGTCCTATGTCGCGTGCTGCACGGCGTCCGGCTGCGTCAGCCGGGGAAGTTCTCTTTCACCGCGGCGACCGCGCGTGCGTCGGCCATCGAAATGACGTTCTTGCGCACCAGGTCGGTCAGGCACTGGTCCAGCGTCTGCATGCCGAGCGCACCGCCGGTCTGGATCGCCGACTGCATCTGGGCGATCTTCGCTTCGCGGATCAGATTGCGGATGGCCGGCGTACCGACCATGATCTCGTGCGCGGCGACGCGTCCGTTGCCGTCCCTGGTCTTCATCAGCGTCTGCGAGATGACGGCACGCAGCGACTCCGACAGCATGGCCCGCACCATGTCCTTCTCGGCCGCGGGGAACACGTCGATGATCCGGTCTATGGTCTTCGCGGCCGACGAGGTGTGCAGCGTGCCGAACACCAGGTGGCCGGTCTCGGCGGCGGTCAGCGCCAGCCGTATCGTCTCCAGATCGCGCAGCTCGCCGACCAGGATGATGTCCGGATCCTCACGCAGCGCCGAGCGCAGCGCGTTGCTGAACGACAGGGTCATCGGCCCGACCTCGCGCTGATTGATCAGGCAGCGCTTCGATTCGTGCACGAATTCGATCGGGTCCTCCACGGTGAGGATGTGCCCGTAGAGGTTCTCGTTGATATGGTTGATCATCGCCGCCAGCGTCGTCGACTTGCCCGAGCCGGTGGGGCCGGTGACGAGCACGAGCCCGCGCGGCGTCATCGAGATCTCGGTGAAGATCTTCGGCGTGTTCAGTTCCTCGAGCGTGAGGATCTTCGACGGAATGGTCCGCATCACCGCGCCGGCACCGCGCTGCTGCAGGAAGGCATTGACGCGGAAGCGGGCCAGGCCGGGAATCGCGAACGAGAAGTCGCACTCGAGGTTCTCCTCGTACTCCTTGCGCTGCGAGTCGTTCATGATGTCGTAGATCATGCCGTGCACGTCCTTGTGCTCCATCGGCGGCAGATTGATTCGCCGCACGTCACCGTGCACGCGGATCATCGGCGGCAGGCCGGCCGACAGGTGCAGGTCGGAGGCTTTGTTCTTGACCGCGAAGGCAAGCAGTTCGGCGATGTCCATGACGACTCTTCTCCTGGCGCGCGAGGCCATGCCGCCGCGCGCGTTCATCCGCTGATCGGTCGACGCACTGCAATGGCCGACCGTCGATCCGTGCGCAGGCCGGCTCGTCCGTTCCTGCTATCTTCAAAGGCCGGCAGCTCCTTGAACGGCAAGACGAGGCGAACACGGTGGAACACACGACGAACGGCGACCCCGCATTGCGTCAGCGCCACGAGCAGGTGCTCGAGCGCATTCGCGCCGCCTGCGCACGCGCCGGCAGACCGGTGGACTCGGTCCGTCTGCTGGCGGTCAGCAAGACCTTCCCTGCCGAACGCGTACGGGCGCTAGCTGCGCTCGGGCAGCGTGCCTTCGGGGAAAACTACCTGCAAGAAGCGCTGGACAAAATCGCCGCCTGCCGCGACGAGCGGTCGGCTGATTCCGCGGACGGATTGGAATGGCACTTCATCGGCCCGATCCAGTCGAACAAGACGCGGCCCATCGCCGAGCACTTCGACTGGGTTCATTCGGTCGACCGCGAACGGATCGCGCGCCGGCTGTCCGAGCAGCGCCCCGACGGACTGGCGCCGCTGAACGTCTGCCTGCAGGTGAACATTTCGGGAGAGGCCAGCAAGAGCGGGGCGACGCCGGCCGAGGCAGCCGAGCTGGCGCCGCTGGTCGCGAGCCTGCCGCGGCTGGCGCTGCGCGGGCTGATGGCGATTCCCGCGCCCAGCGACGACTTCGGCGAGCAGCGGCGTCAGTGCGCGGCGCTGCGCGAGCTGTTCGAGCGGATCCGGGCTGGCGAGCGGTTCGCCGGCAGTCAGGCGGGCGAGCGATTCGCCGGCGGGCAGGCCGGCGAGCGTTTCGACACGCTGTCGATGGGGATGTCGGCCGACCTGGAGGCGGCCATCCTGGAGGGCGCGACGCTGGTCAGGATAGGCACCGCGCTGTTCGGCAGTCGCTGAAGGACTGCCGGGACCTGCCGATCAGACCATCGCGCGGACGGCAGCGGCCAGGCGGCTCTTGTAGCGCGAGGCGGCGTTCTTGTGGACGATCTTCTTGTCGGCGATGCGGTCGATGACGCCCTGGGCCGAGCGCAGCGATTGCGTCGCGGCGCCCTTGTCGCCGGTGGCGATCGCCTTGCGGACCGACTTGATAGCCGTGCGCAGGCGCGAGCGCAGGCTCGAATTGTGCAGATTGCGGGCAACGGCCTGGCGGGCGCGTTTGCGGGCGGAAGCGATATTGGCCATGACAGAATCTCGGTGGTCGCTTGCACCGGGAAGCGGCTGCCAGTCGGACCCGGCGTTCTCTCCTGCAGGATCCTGCAGGAGCACGCCGGACGGGCTGGGTACCCACCCCCGGGTTCGGAATATGGAAAGCCTTGAATAATAACCGATTTTCTGAGAGCAACGCAATTGCGCGGCAGCCGGCGCCGGGGAGGCCCGTGTGAACCTGCTGCGCGCCGCTGCGACCGTCAGCGGCCTGACACTGCTGTCGCGCATCACCGGCCTGATCCGCGAGAACCTGACCGCCGCCATCTTCGGCGCGTCGGCGTTCACCGATGCGTTCTTCGTCGCGTTCCGCTTGCCCAACCTGCTGCGGCGGCTGTTCGCCGAAGGCGCTTTCTCGCAAGCCTTCGTGCCTATCCTGGCGGCGTCGCGCGAACAGGCCGAGCAGGCCGCGCGGCGCGGCGATGCGCAGGCGCCGAGCGCCGCCCGCGCCACCCGCGAGCTGGTCGACCGCATCGCCACCGTGCTGTTCTGGTCGCTGGTGCTGGTTTCGGTCGCCGGCGCGCTGGCCGCGCCGCTGCTGGTCTATGCCATCGCCGCCGGGCTGCGCGCGCAGCCCGAGGCTTTCGAGGCCGCCGTCGTCATGACTCGCTGGATGTTCCCGTACATCCTGTTCATCTCGCTGGTGGCGCTGTCGGCCGGCATCCTGAACACCTGGCGCCGCTTCGCCGTGCCGGCGTTTACGCCGGTGCTGCTGAACCTGTGCTTCATCGGGGCGGCGCTGGGGCTGTCGCGCTGGTTCGATCCGTCGATCTACGCGCTGGCTGCCGGCGTGGTGGCCGGCGGCGTGGCGCAGCTCGCGATCCAGATCCCGGCGCTGCGCCGTATCGGCATGCTGCCGCGAATCGGACTGAACCTGCGCGCGGCGCTGGCCGACCCGACCACCCGGCGCGTACTGAAGCAGATGGTGCCCGCGGTATTGGCGGTGTCCGTGGCGCAGCTCAGCCTGATCATCAACACGCAGATCGCGTCGCAGCTGGCGCCGGGCAGCGTGTCCTGGATCTCGTACGGCGACCGGCTGATGGAGTTCCCCACGGCCCTGCTCGGCGTGGCGCTGGGCACCGTGCTGCTGCCGAGCCTGTCGCGCGCCAGCAGCAGCGGCGACGTGGCGGAATACAGCGCGCTGCTCGACTGGGGTTTGCGGCTGTGCGTGCTGCTGGCGGTGCCCAGCATGGTCGGCATGGCGCTGATGGCCGAGCCGCTGACCGCGCTGCTGTTCCACTATGGCCGCTTTTCCGCGTTCGACGTCGACATGACGCGGCAGGCCGTGACCGGCTATGCGCTGGGCCTGCTGGGGCTGATCTCGATCAAGGTGCTGGCCCCCGGTTTCTATGCGCAGCAGGACATCCGCACACCGGTGAAGATCGCCATCGGCGTGCTCGTCGTGACGCAGCTGCTGAACCTGGTCACGGTGCCTTGGCTGCGCCACGCAGGGCTCGCCGTGTCGATCTCGATCGGCGCGCTGGCCAATGCGCTGCTGCTGCTGATCGGGCTGCGCCGGCGCGGCATCTACCGTCCGCTTGCAGGCTGGCCGGCCTTCCTGCTGCGGGTGGCGCTCGCCTCCGTTGCAATGGCGGCACTGCTGGTGCCGGCCGTGGCCTGGTTCGACTGGATCGGACTGCGTGCGACGCCGGGCATCCGTATCGGCCTTACGCTGGGGCTGGTGGGCGCGGCCGGGCTCGCCTATCTGCTGGTGCTGCTGCTGGTCGGCGTACGGCCTGCGCATTTCCTGCGGCGCCGCCCGGGATAGAGCCAGCAGCGCTTGCCATCCGGCGAGCCGCGAGATCAGGCGGGAACGTAGCTCAACCTGATCACATCCTCGCCGATCCGCTCGCTGCTCATCAGGCGCAGCGGCGGCCGGGGGCCGGCGAAATAAGGCTTGCCGCGGCCAAGCACGACGGGGTGCAGATAGATCCGATACTCATCGATCAGCCCGAGCTCGGTGAGGCTGTGCGCCAGCTCCGGGCCGGCGACTTCGATCTCCCCGTCGCGCTCGGCCTTCAGCTGGCGTATCGCGCCCTCCAGATCGGCTCCGACGAGGCTGGCATTGGGACCGACCGACTTCAGCGAGCGCGAGACGACCCATTTCGGCTGCTTCCGCCATGCCGCCGCGAAAGCGCCCTTCTCCGCATCCCACTCAGGGTGATCGTCGTCCCAGTAGCGCATGAGCTCATACACGCGGCGACCATACAAGCTGCCCGCCTGGTCCTCGGCCTCCTTGATGAAGCGGCGGAAGAGCGCGGAGCTGGGCCCGAAAGCCATATGGTCGACGTAGCCATCCAGCGACTGGTTCATTCCGAACACGAGCTTGGCCATGCCCCCTCCCTTTTCCTGCACGACACCACCGCGCGCACTCCGATGGCGTTGTGCAACCGGTCATGGGCGGGATCGATTGCTTTATATCGCAAACCACCATCGTCTGACGCACCCGGAGCGCTGTTCGCGGCCTTGGCGCACCGCCTTCGGCCGCCCGACCCGATCACTTCCGGTTCAGCTGTTCCTGGATGCGCTGCGCCCGGTCGGCCGAACCCGGATGGCTGTCGAACATGCTCGACTTGGCATCGCCGGATAGCTTGCTCAGCTTGGTGAACGCGCTGACCAGCCCCTCGGCCTTGTAGCGATGCTTGCGCATGAAGCCGAGCGCGTACTGGTCCGAATCGCTTTCCTGCGATTGCGAGAACTGTGCGTTGATCAGCTTCTCGGCCAGGTCGCCCAGCTGTGAGGCCGACAGCGCGGCCACGGCGCTGTTGCCGGTGGACGCCGCCGCCTGCCGCGCGGCCGAGGCTGCGTAGGCGGTGCGCATGGCGTTCTTCGAGTGCCCCAGCTTGACGTGACCGATCTCGTGGCCGATGACGCCGCGCAGCTCGTCGTCGTTCATCAGGTCCATCAGCCCCGTGTAGACGCGCACGCAGCCGTTGGCCATGGCCCAGGCGTTGACGCTGGGATTCTGGTACGCCTTGAAGCTCAGCTTCAGCCCGTCCTCGCCGCGATGCGCGGCAACCAGCCGGTCGAGGCGTTGCTGATAGGCGGCGGAAGCTGGGCGGTTGCGCTTGTCTTCATGCGCGCAGGCCTGGTCCGACATCGCTGCCACGTCCGCGTCGCTGAGCGTCGCGGCCTTGGTCAGATCCGCGCCCGCATTCATGGCGCTGCCCATGTCCATCGTCTTGCAGCCGCTGACCACGAGAGCGACCGGCAGCAGCATCCCGACCCATTTTGCTTGCATCGATGATTCCTGAATGAAAAGACAGAAAAGGCGGGATCATAAGAGACAGCCCTGTCGTCATTTCTGACGTTTATGACATATTTGTCACGACTCTCTCACCCCGCACACCATCAATGAAGATCGGCCGCTCAACGGACTGGCCGCTGCAACCCGAGTCCGACTTGCGCGATGCAGCCGAAAACGTCGATGCTTCGGGTTTTCCCAGGCGGACACGGAACATCATGCAAATCGGATTCATCGGCGGCGGCAACATGGCTTCGGCGCTGATCGGCGGCCTGCTGGCGCGCGGCACCAGCGCGAGCGAACTGCGGGTCGTCGATCCGTCGGCCGACCAGCGCGCCGCGCTGCAGAAGCGTTTCAGCATCGCCACATTCGAACGCGCCGACGCCGGCTCGCTGGCCGGGCTCGACCTGCTGGTCATCGCGGTGAAGCCGCAGCAGATGCGCGAGGCGGTGCAGGGCCTGGCCGATGCGCTGGCGAACACGCTGGTGATCAGCGTCGCGGCCGGTATCCGCGCCGCCGACCTGTCGCGCTGGCTGAGCGGGCACCAGCGCATCGTGCGCGCCATGCCGAACACGCCGGCCTTGATCGGCATGGGCGTGACCGGTCTAGCCGCCCTGCCCGGCCTGAGCCCGAACGACCGCGAGCAGGCCGAACGCGTGCTCGGTGCGGTCGGGCAGACGGTGTGGGTCGACGACGAAGCGCAGATCGACGCGGTGACGGCGGTCAGCGGTAGCGGCCCGGCCTACGCCTTCCTGTTCATGGAAGCGCTGATCGACGGCGCGCGCGCGCTGGGCCTGGATGCCACGCAGGCGCGCACGCTTGTGCTGGGCACCTTCACGGGCGCGGCGCAACTGGCGGAACAGTCCGACGACCCACCGGCGACGCTGCGCGAACGCGTGACGTCGAAGGGCGGCACGACGGCAGCAGCGCTGGCGGTCATGGAAGCCGGTGAACTACGGCGCGTCATCGCGGACGCCCTGGCTGCTGCGCAACGGCGCGGAGCGGAAATGGGCGACGAGTTCGGTAAGGATTGAACCCAAGTTTGGCGGCTTGCGAACGGCGGCGCGTGCCGAACGCGGCGCGTGCCGAACGAAGCGTTCAAGCCGAACCGAGCAAATCTTCCAGACTACCGGCATCGAAGATCGCGAGCGCCCAGGCATCGAGCCGCTCGATATCGGCTGCCTGCAAATGCGGGCGCACCCATGGGGGCAACGGTTCACCGAAACGGCGGGCAAGCAGGCGTTCGAGCAGTTCGATACGGCCTTCCTTTCGCCCTTCTCGACGACCTTCCCGCAGCCCGTCGCGCTTCCACTTGCGCACCCATCCGTCGACGGTTTCCTCCAGCATCGTGCTTACCTCGTACAGATCGCGGAACTGCGGTGGATTATCCGTCGACACCACGCGCCTGACTACTACCTGGTTCAACCATGCCGTCAGCGCGCGGCGCAGGCTCTCATGCTCGGCAGCCGCCAGCCGACGACCCAGTACCGAAACGAGCGTGTGCAACTGCGATAGATCGGTGGTGCGCTCCAAGCCGATCAAGGCCTGCACCAGATTGTCGGAGCCCACCGAGCCATCGCTCAGCAAGCGCCGCTCGTCGAGCAGGAAATAGCGCTGACTGGGCCGATACGGCTGCAGCCCCGGAGGTAAGGGCTCGACCAGCTCGGCAACGTCGCGCGCCGCACGCCAGGGCTTGCGACCGTTGTAGATCACGATCGGAAACACGGCCGGCAGGCTTTCGCCTCGGCCGATCTGCCGTCCGCGAATCAAGCCTTGATACAGCAGACCGACGTAAACCAGTACGCGCAACGCCATCCAGCGATCGTCGCGGCTCTGGAATTCGAGCAGCAGGTAGACGTAGAACCATTCGCGGCGCAGCCTCAGCCGCCAGATCAGATCGCCTTCACGGCCATGCAAGCCGTCGCTCAGATGGCGCGCATTGACGCGTTCGAGGCTGGCGAAATCCAGCTCGGCGACCCAGGCCTCATGCACGAATCCACGCAGCAGATCCTGCACCATCTGCGGGTGCGAAAAGATGCCCTGATAGGCATGGTCGTGCGGCGGGCGATCGATCATGCCCGCGATCTTGCAATGGCTCGCAGGCAATATCCATTGCACTAACGAACGAAGCGGCCGGCAGGTTCAAGAACCATCGTCTAGCGGGATTACAACGAAGGCCTAGACACCTCAGCGCAAGCAGTCAGCTCAGCGCAGCCAGTAATCCGCCACGATCCCTGCAAATACCGCCGCGCCGAACCAGTTGTTGTGATTGAACGCGCGAAAGCAGCCCTCGCGGCCGCGCGAGCGGATCAAGGTGAAGTGATAGACAGCCATGCCTGCGGCCACCAGCAGGCCCGCGCCATAGGCCGCGCCCAGCCCCGCCAGACGACCGACCGAGGCCAGCAGTCCCAGCGCCAGCGCATAGCAGATCATCACCGCCGCTACATCGAAGCGCCCGAACGTGATCGCCGCGGTGCGGATGCCGATCTTCAGGTCGTCGTCGCGATCGACCATCGCATACTCGGTGTCGTAGGCCAGCGCCCAGCAGATGTTCGCGGCCAGCATGATCCACGCCACCGGCGGCAGTCCATGCTGGACGGCGGCGAAGGCCATCGGGATGCCGAAGCCGAACGCGATGCCCAGATAGGCCTGCGGCAGCGCGAAGAAGCGCTTGGTGAACGGATAGCTGGCGGCCAGGAAGGCGCCGATCACGGCCAGGCCCCAGACCAGCGGATGCATGGGCAGCACGAGCAGCAGCGCGAGCAGCGCGAGCAGCGACAGCACGACGAACACGGCGACCGCTTCCCAAGAGCGAATGAGGCCCGAGGTGAGCGGCCGGTCGCGCGTGCGCGCCACGTGGCGATCGAAATCGCGATCGGCCCAGTCATTGATCGCGCAGCCGGCCGAGCGCATCAGCAGCGTGCCCAGGCAGAACGCGAACAGCAGATAGCCGTCGGGCCAGCCGTCGGAGGCGATCCACAGCGCCCACAGCGTCGGCCACAGCAGCAGCAGCGTACCGATCGGCCGGTGCATGCGCGTCAGCCGCCAGTAGAGCCGCCAGCGCGAGCCGCCGGCGGGCGGCGGCGGCGCATCGGGCGAGCGCATGCCCGGCGAGCGATTGCTCGTCGAGCGATTGCCCGTCGAGCGCATCCCCGATAAGCGCGCGCCGGCCACGTGCTTCATCGCTGCGCCCACAACCACTCGACATAGCGCGCCACGCCCTGCTGGACGCCGGCGAAACCGTGCGTGCAGCCGGCGGCGCGCAGTTGCGTGTCATCTGCCTGCGTGAAGCTCTGGTACTTGCCCTTCAGCGCGTCAGGGAACGGCTGATATTCGATCAGGCCGACCCTCACCAGCTCGGCCAGCGGCAGCTCGGTTTCACCGCGCAGGCGGCGCAGCGTGTTGACGACGGTGGCGGCGACGTCGTTGAACGGCTGCGCGCGGCCGGTGCCGCAGTTGAAGATGCCGCTGCGTTCGGGGTTCTCGAAGAAGTGCAGGTTGACCGCCACCACGTCGTCGACGTGGATGAAGTCGCGGCTCTGTTCGCCGTCGCCCCAGCCGTCCCAGCCGCTGAACAGCCTGACCTTGCCTTCGGCCAGGAACTGGTTGAAGTTGTGGAAGGCCACCGAGGCCATGCGCCCCTTGTGCGCTTCGCGCGGACCATAGACGTTGAAGTAGCGCAGGCCCACGACCTGTGTCGACAGTCCGGGCAGACGGCGGCGCACGATCTGGTCGAACAGGTATTTCGAGTAGCCGTAGACGTTGAGCGGGCGTTCGTAGCGCACGTCCTCGACGAAGCGTTCGGAACCGCCGTAGACCGCCGCCGACGACGCGTAGATCAGCCGCGCGCCGTGCACGCTGGCGTGCTTGAGCAGCGCCAGCGAATAGCGGTAGTTGTTCTCCATCATGTAGCGGCCGTCGGTCTCCATCGTGTCCGAGCAGGCGCCCTGGTGGAAGATCACCTTCACGCCCTTGTAGCGCTCGAGCTGGCCGATCAGCTCCGACTTGTCGAGATAGTCGACGATCTCGCAACCGACCAGGTTGCGGAACTTGTCCGCGCGGCTCAGGTTGTCGACGGCGACGATCTCGCGCTCGCCGCGCTCATTGAGGCCGCGGATCAGGTTGCTGCCGATGAAGCCGGCCGCGCCGGTGACGATGATCATGAGAACAGCTCCTGCGGCGTGACGGCCGCCGTACCGAGTTTGCCGACCACGATGCCGGCGGCGCGATTGGCCAGCCGCACCGCGTCGCCCAGCGGCCGGCCGGCGGCGAGCATGGCGGCGAGCACGGCCACTACCGTGTCGCCGGCGCCGGAGACGTCGAACACTTCGCGCGCCTGCGCCGGTACGTGCAGCACCTCGTCGTCGGCGTACAGCGTCATGCCCTCCTCCGAGCGCGTCAGCAGCAGGTAGCGGACGTCCAGCGAGCGGCGCAGCGCCTGCGCGCGCTCGGTCAGGTCGGCTTCGTCGCGCCAGCGGCCGACCACCTCGCGCAGCTCGGCGCGGTTCGGCGTCAGCACGGTGGCGCCGGCGTAGCGGCGATAGTCGTCACCCTTCGGATCGACGACGATAGGCTTTTGCAACTGGCGTGCCAGCTCGATGATGGTCTCGATCTGCGCCAGCGCGCCCTTGCCGTAGTCGGACAGGACCAGCGCATCGACCGCCCCGGCCAGCGCGCGCACGGCGTCCAGCTTGCGGGCCAGCACCTGCGCGTCGGGACGGCGCTCGAAGTCGATGCGCAGCAGCTGCTGCTGACGGCCGATGACGCGCAGCTTGATCGTCGTCGGCAGCTCCGGGTCGCGCGCCAGCTGCACGTCGATGCCGCGCTCGCGCGCCAGCGTCTCGATGCGGTCGCCGGGCTCATCGGCGCCGACCACGCCGACCAGTGTGACGCCGGCACCCAGCGCCGCCGCGTTGAACGCGACGTTGGCCGCCCCGCCCAGCCGTTCATCGCTGCGCGTGACGCGAACCACCGGCACCGGCGCCTCGGGCGAGATCCGCTCGACATCACCGAACCAGTAGCGGTCCAGCATGACGTCGCCGACGACCAGCAGCCGGGCCGCCGAGAAATCCACCGCGTCAACCACGTTCGAGCTCCTCGCTGCGCTTCGGGGCGTAGGTGTCCCAGCGATTGCAGCCGGGGCACTGCCAGTAGAACTGCCGCGCCTTGAAACCGCAATGGCTGCAGACGTAGCGCGACAGGCGGCGCGCCTGCGCCTGGATCAGCCGCTGCGTCAGCTCGACCTCGGCGCGCGCGCCGGTGTCCAGCAGCGAGGCCTTCAGCGATAGCAGCTGCTGCAGACCCAGCAGCGACGGCGCGACGTGCAGCGCCTGCTCGGCCCAGGCCAGCGCCTGCGCCGGCCCGTCGCGCGTGGTTCGCGCCGCGGCCAGCGCGGTGAAGGTGTCGATCGAGGGGTGCGCACGCTGCACCGATTCGAGCGCCGCGATGCCTTCATCGAGACGGCCGAGCCGTTCGTGCGCAGCCAGCCAGCCGGGCGCGGCCAGCGCCATGAATGCCGGGTCGCTGCATTCCACCTCGCGCCAGGCTGCGATCGCCGCGGCGTCGTCGCCCTCGGCGGCGGCGGCCTCGCCGCGCAGCAGCCAAGGTCGCGGATGCCCGGCGGCAGCGTCGCGCGCGGCGTCGAGCTCGTGCCGCGCGGCATCGAAGCGAGCCATCGAGGTACCAGCCAATGCGGCGGCAGCCAGCTCGCAATGGAAGTGGGCGATCTCGGTGGCGCGGTCTTCCTTCAGGTCGCGCTGCAGCCGCAGCGCCAGCTCGATCGCCTGCGGCCAGTCGCGCACCATCTGCGCGATCTCCAGCCGGTGATGCAGCGCCGAGGCGGCATAGCGCGAGCCTTCGAGGCGATTGAACGCGTCCTCGGCACGATCGAGCAGGCCGGCCTTCAGATAGTCCTGTCCCAGCTCGAACAGTGCGTGTTCGCGCTGCGCGGCATCGAGATCGCCGCGCTCGGCCAGGTTCAGATGGACGCGGATGGCGCGGTCGGTCTCGCCGCGGCGGCGGAACAGGTTGCCCAGCGCGAAATGCAGGTCGATGGTTTCCGGATCGAGCTTGACGACGTCGATGAAGGCATCGATCGCCTTGTCCGGCTGCTCGTTGAGCAGGAAGTTCAGGCCGCGGAAATAGGCGTCGGGCAGGCCCGTGTCGCGGCGCCGCTCGCCGCCGAGCCGCAGGTCATAGCGGGACGCGAACCAGCCGAGCCCGAAGAACAGCGGGATCGCCAGCAGCCACCAGGCTTCGAATTCGAGCATCGGTCAGAAAGAATGGACTCAGACGCCCAGCCTCGTGGCGGGATCGGGCACCGCATCGACCGGCGGCACCGGCACCGCGACGCCGGGGCCCGCCGCGGCGGGGCGCGTCGCATGGCGCAGTTCCTTGTTCAGCCGCGCGATCTCGCGCCGCTGCCGGAACAGCGACGGGCCGGCGGCCAGCAGGCCCAGCACCACACCGGCGGCCAGGAAGACCAGCAGGAACACGACCAGCGGCGCGCGCCACTCCAGGCCGCCCGGCATGAAGCGCAGGTCGACCGAGTCGGTATTGGAAAGAGCGAAGCCGAGCGCCAGCACGAACAGCACGAGGTTGAACAGCCAGGTGACGACTCGCATCGGCAACTCCACGGTGAATGATCGGACAGTGCGTCGCGTCGATCAGGCGCGCTTCATGGCAAGCTGGCATCGCAGGCGGGCATCGCACGACAGGCGGGCATCGCACGACAGGCGGGCATCGACGCGATCGCGCCGCCGCCGCCGCGCCGGAACGCGCGCTGCGGAAACGCGAACCACGGATTCATGCGCTGTGGCGCCGCGCGGCATCATCCGCCCGCTGCAGGCCGGCATCGACGCGCTCGCGCAATTCCTTGCCAGGCTTGAAGTGCGGCACCCGCTTTTCGGGAACGAGCACTTTCTCGCCGGACTTCGGATTGCGGCCTACGCGCGGCGGCCGATGCGACAGCGCGAAGCTGCCGAAGCCGCGGATCTCGATCCGATGGCCGTCGGCCAGCGTGCGCGCCATGGCGTCCAGAATGGTCTTCACCGCGAACTCGGCGTCTTTGGCGACGAGTTGCGGATAGCGCTCGGCAAGCCGGGCGATCAGTTCCGACTTGGTCATCGTCGGATGCCCGGCGTCGCCCGAGGCTTCGTCGTCATCCTGCCGGAAACCCATCTCCATCGTCCGCCCTGCCGCTTGCTGGTGACTGAATCGGAAAACGGGGACAGCACACGAGGCGCCGCCCCGCAGGGCGGCGCCCGGTGCGATCACTCTTTCGACGTGTCGAGCTTGGCCCGCAGCAGCGCACCGAGATTGGTGGTGCCGCTGGCGGCGCCGCTCTCGGCCTGCAGACGCTGCAGCGCCTCGGCCGTGTCGGCCGTGTCGCGCGCCTTGATCGACAGGTTGATCGAACGGTTCTTCCGATCGACGTTGACGATCATCGCCTCGACTTCGTCGCCTTCCTTCAGATGGTTGCGGGCGTCTTCGACGCGGTCGCGCGAGATCTCGGAAGCACGCAGATAGCCGTCGATGTCGCCGCCCAGGTCGATGACGGCACCCTTCGGATCGACGTTCCTGACGGTGCCGCGGACGATCTGGCCCTTCTCGTGCGACGACGCGTAGCTGCCGAACGGATCGCCTTCCATCTGCTTGATGCCCAGCGAGATGCGCTCGCGCTCGGTATCGATGGCCAGCACCATGGCTTCGACCTCGTCACCCTTCTTGAAGTTGCGGACCGCTTCTTCGCCAGGGGTGTTCCACGACAGGTCGGACAGGTGGACCAGGCCGTCGATGCCGCCGGGCAGGCCGATGAACACGCCGAAGTCGGTGATCGACTTGATCGTGCCGCGCACCTTGTCGCCCTTGCGATGGTTGTCGGCGAATTCTTCCCACGGGTTCGGACGGCACTGCTTCATGCCAAGCGAGATGCGGCGGCGATCTTCGTCGATCTCCAGCACCATGACCTCGACCTCGTCGCCCAGCGCGACGATCTTGCCCGGGTTGACGTTCTTGTTCGTCCAGTCCATCTCGGAGACGTGGACCAGGCCTTCGATGCCCGGCTCGATCTCGACGAACGCGCCGTAGTCGGTGATGTTCGTGACCTTGCCGAACATCCGCGTGCCCTGCGGATAGCGGCGGCCGATGCCGACCCACGGATCGTCGCCCAGCTGCTTGACGCCCAGCGAGACGCGGTTCTTCTCCTGGTCGAACTTCAGCACCTTGGCGGTGACTTCCTGGCCGACCTGCAGCACTTCGGACGGATGACGCACGCGGCGCCATGCCATGTCGGTGATGT
Source organism: Burkholderiaceae bacterium (assembly GCA_050187175.1). Taxonomy (GTDB): domain Bacteria; phylum Pseudomonadota; class Gammaproteobacteria; order Burkholderiales; family Burkholderiaceae_E; genus Zeimonas. The sequence goes on along the minus strand of JBFWXS010000016.1, from coordinate 59,074 downwards.
GCAGCAGCCCGTCGATGCCGCCCAGATCGATGAACGCGCCGTAGTCGGTGATGTTCTTGACCACGCCGTTGACGATCGCGCCTTCGTGCAGCGTCTCGAGCAGCTTGGCGCGCTCTTCGCCCTGCGTCAGCTCGACGACCGCGCGCCGCGACAGCACGACGTTGTTGCGCTTGCGGTCGAGCTTGATGACCTTGAATTCGAGGGTCTTGCCTTCGTACGGCGTCGTGTCCTTGACCGGACGCGTGTCGATCAGCGAACCGGGCAGGAACGCGCGGATGCCGTTGGTCATGACCGTCAGGCCGCCCTTGACCTTGCCGGTGATCGTGCCGTCGACCTGCTCGCCCGATTCCAGCGCCTTCTCCAGGCTGATCCAGGCCGCCAGCCGCTTGGCGCGGTCGCGCGACAGGCGGGTCTCGCCGTAGCCGTCTTCCAGCGAGTCAATCGCCACCGAGACGAAATCGCCTTCCTTGACGTCGAGCTCGCCGCGATCGTTGTGGAACTCCTCGATCGGAATGAAGCTTTCGGACTTCAGGCCCGCATTGACGACGACGAAGTTGTGATCGAGACGGACCACCTCTGCGGTGATCACTTCGCCTTGGCGCATTTCCTGGCGCGACAGCGATTCCTCGAACAGTTGGGCGAAGCTTTCAGTTCCCAGGTTGGCTTGGGTTGCGGTGTTCAAAATGGGTTCCAATGGTTAAAAATACACGCCGGAAAAACGCGTGCGACCCTGCGCCCTGCGTTCCAGCGGAGTTGCGACACCCCCGTCCAGCGACGAACGGGACCGGACCGCCTGTCGTCGGGCAACTGCATAGTCACCCGGCGACGGACGGTACTTCGAGCGCCGGCCGCGGCGGCAGCGTGATCGGCGCTCGGAGCCTGGCGGTTTGCCGTTTGCGCCGGGCACTCAGTGCCTGGCGCTCGATGCTTGCCGCTCAGTGCTTGCCGCTCAGTACCTTCCGATCAGTACCT
>JBFWXS010000016.1:50344-58002 GCA_050187175.1 Burkholderiaceae bacterium | reverse complement strand
TCAGTACCTTCCGATCAGTACCTGCCAATCACTTCAGCCGGGACGACGCATCAGCGCGTGATAGGCCCTCAGCACCCCGGCGACCGTCTGGTCGATATCGAGATGCGTGGAGTCGATCACGACTGCGCCTTCGGCGGGCTTCAGCGGTGCCACCGCGCGATTTGCATCGCGCTCGTCGCGCTGCCTCAAATCCGCCAAAAGGGCATCTAGTTTAGCCGAAAAACCCTTTTCGATCAACTGCTTATGGCGCCGTTCGGCACGCGACTCGGGGCTGGCCGTCAGAAACACCTTCAGCCGCGCCTCCGGGAACACCACAGTGCCCATGTCGCGGCCGTCGGCGACCAGGCCCGGCGGCCGGCGGAAGCGGCGCTGCAGCCCGAGCAGCGCGTCGCGCAAAGGCGGCAGCGCCGCGATGCGCGAGGCGGCGTTGCCGATCGACTCGTCGCGGATGGCATCGGTGACGTCCTGGCCGTCCAGCTCGATGAGCCCGTCGCGGAACGCGACCGGCAGCTTTGCGGCCAGCGCGGCCAGTCCGGCTTCATCGTCCAGCGCGACGCCGGCGCGCAGGGCTGCCAGCGCGGCGAGCCGGTACAGCGCGCCGGAATCGAGATAGACCCAGCCCAGCGCCTGGGCCACGCGCTGCGCGATCGTGCCCTTGCCGGAGGCGGTCGGTCCGTCGATCGCGATGACGGGGGCCTCGGCGGTATTGGCAGTGCGACTCAGCGGGACCTCGGCGGCGTTGCCGGCCCGGCCCGGCGGGACCTGGGCACCGCTGCCGGCCCGGTCCTGCGGCGCATCGACGGCGGCACGCATCCGGCCGGCGGGATCGTTCGGAATCGCAGTCATCCGGCGCCCATCAGCGGCTGCCCTGCGGCTGCCTGTCGTCGATCCCCAGGCCGGCGCGCGCGGCCAGCGCGGTGAAGCCGGGGAACGATGTGCCCACGTTGGCCGTGTCGCGGATCTCGAGCGGCCCGCCGGCGCGCAGCGCCGCCATCGCGAAAGACATCGAGATGCGATGGTCGCCGTGCGATTCCACGGCGCCCGGACCGAACACGTTCGCTTCGCCGCCGCGCCCTTCGATGACCATGCCGTCAGGCGTCGGCGCCGCGTCGACGCCCAGCGCCCACAGCCCGTCGGCCATCACCGCGATGCGGTCCGACTCCTTGACGCGCAGCTCTTCGGCGCCGGTGACCACGGTGCGCCCCTCGGCGCAGGCGGCGGCCACGAACAGCGCCGGAAACTCGTCGATCGCCAGCGGCACCAGCTCAGCGGGCACCGCGATGCCGCGCAGCGGCGCGGCGCGCACGCGCAGATCGGCGACCGGCTCGCCGCCGACCTCGCGCGGCGCCAGCACGGCTATGTCGGCGCCCATCAGTCGCAGGATGTCGATGATGCCGGTGCGAGTCGGATTCATGCCCACGTGTTCGAGCGTAAGATCCGAGCCGGGCGCGATCGACGCGCCGACCAGGAAGAACGCCGCCGACGAGATGTCGGCCGGCACGTCGATGCTGGTGGCGCGCAGGCGCTGGCCGCCGCGCACCGCGGCCTGGTTGCCGTCGCGCTCGACGCGCACGCCGAAGCCGCCCAGCATCCGCTCGGTATGGTCACGCGTCGGCGCCGGCTCGATCACCACCGTCTCGCCACTCGCATACAGGCCAGCCAGCAGCAGCGCCGACTTCAGCTGCGCACTGGCCATGGGCATCGCATACCGGATGCCATGCAGGCCGCCCGACGGCAGGATGCGCACCGGCGGCCGGCCGTCGCGCGTCTCGATGCGGGCGCCCATCTGCGTCAGCGGATCGGCGACGCGGCGCATCGGCCGCTGGCTCAGGCTCTCGTCGCCGATCAGCGTCGACTCGAAGGCCTGGCCCGCCAGCAGTCCCATCAGCAGCCGCATGCCGGTGCCGGCGTTGCCGCAGTCCAGCGGCCGAGCCGCGCCGCGCAGGCCGTCGAGGCCGACGCCGCGCACGGTCACGCGCCCCTCGTGGGGGCCGTCGATCGACACGCCCAGCGCACGGAACACGTTCATCGTCGAGATCGCGTCGGCACCTTCGAGAAAACCGCTGACCTCGGTGGTGCCGTCGGCGATCGCACCCAGCATGATGGACCGATGCGAAATCGATTTGTCGCCCGGCACCCTGAGGCTGCCGGACAGGCGCCCGCCGGGCGCGACGCGGAAACTGCGAGTCATGGGGAATCCTGGAAAACGATGCGGCCTGGGCGGAGGCCTCAGGCCAGGCGGCTGCGCCAGCGGCTGGCGGCGCCGAAGATCTCGACCAGCGCGTCGCGATCGCCGGCCTCCAGCGCCGCGATGATCGCTTCGCTGCGCTCGCGGAAGCGCGCCGCGGAAGCCAGGCAGGCCTCGCGATTGTCGAGCATGATGTCGGCCCACAGCGCCGGCGACGAGGCCGCGATGCGGCTGGTGTCGCGCAGGCCGGCGCCGGAGAATTCGATGGCGCGCTCCGACAGCTCGCCGCCGGCAATGGCGGCCGCCATGGCGAAGGCCACCGCGTGCGGCCAGTGCGACACCTCGGCGAAGATGCGGTCGTGCAGTTGCGCGTCCAGCGTGCCGATGCGCGCCCCGGTCGGCTCGAGCAGCCGCGATACCGCTTCCGTATGCTGCTGCGGCGTCGAGTCGAGCGGGCACAGCAGCCAGCGCTTGTCGCGGAACAGATCGGGATTGGCCGCCTGCGGGCCGCTGCGTTCGGAACCGGCGATCGGATGCCCGGGAACGAAGCGTATGAACGCATCGCCCAGCGTCTGCCGCGCCGCGTCGATCACCGTGCGCTTGGTGCTGGCGCAGTCCGTGACGATCGCCTGGGCATCCAGATGCGGCCGCAGTTCCGTCAGCAGACCGGGAATCGCCGGCACGGGCGCGGCCAGCACCACGAAGTTCGCGCCGCCGACAGCCTCGGCGACGCTCGCGCAGGCGGTATCGACATGACCCAGCGCGCGCGCCACCTGCGCATCATCGGCCGGCGCGTAGCCGACCACCTGCGCCACCGTGCCGGCCCGCTTCAGTGCCGCCGCCAGCGACCCGCCGATCAGGCCGACGCCGAGGATGGCGACCTTGCGGATCGTCATGGCGCTCACCGTCGCAGCGCGCGCTTGAGCGCCGCCAGGAAAGCGTCGTTCTCCTCGGGCAGGCCGACCGTCACGCGCAGCCATTCGGGCAGGCCGTAGCCCCCTACCGGGCGCACGATGACGCCGTCGCGCAGCAGGCTCTCATAGACCGCCGCCGCGTCGCCCACGCGCACCAGCACGAAATTGCCGCGCGACGGCACATACTGCAGCCCCATGTCGTCGAACGCCGACTGCAGCTTCTGAAGGCCGGCGCGATTCAGCTCGTAGCTCTTGTTCAGGAAGGCCTCATCGCCGAGCGCGGCGATGGCCGCTGCCTGGGCCAGCGAATTGACGTTGAACGGCTGGCGCACCCGGTTCATCAGATCGGTCAGCTCGGGCTGCGCCAGCGCCATGCCGATGCGCAGCCCGGCCAGGCCGTAGGCCTTGGAGAAGGTGCGCGAGACGATCAGGTTGGGATAGCGGCGGACCCACTGCGCCGGATCGGCGCGCTCGGCCGGATCGAGGTACTCGGTATAGGCCTCGTCGAGCACCACCACCACGTCGGACGGCACCGAGGCCAGGAAGGCCTCGATCTCCGCCTTGGGCGCGAAGGTGCCGGTGGGATTGTTCGGATTGGCGACGAACACCAGCCGCGTGTCGGCGTCGATGGCTGCGCGCATCGCCGGCAGATCGTGGCCGTAGTCGCGCGCCGGGACCACGATCGCGCGCGCGCCGACGCCCTGCGTGGCCAGCGCGTAGACGGCGAACGAATACTGCGAGTAGACCGCCGCCTTGCCCGCCGGCAGCAGCGCGTGGGCGGCGATCTCGAGGATGTCGTTCGAGCCGTTGCCCAGCGTGATCCAGTCCTGCGGCACACCGTAGCGACGCGCGATCGCGGCCTTCAGCTCGAAGCCGTTCGAATCGGGATAACGGCCCAGCTCGGCCGCCTCGGCCGCGATGGCGCGCTGCGCCGACTCCGGCATGCCGAGCGGATTCTCGTTCGACGCCAGCTTGATGATGCGGTCGGCCTGCAGGCCGTATTCGCGCGCCAGCTCGGAGATCGGCTTGCCGGCCTGGTACGGCGCAATGCCGCGGACGTATTCGGGAGCCTGGATGCTCATGGATGAAACCTTCGATCAGGAGGCGCGCATCAGCTCGCGCGCGGATACGAACCCACGACGCGGTAGTAGGCGGCGCGCGACTGCAGCTCGGCCAGCGCGGCCGCCACCGCCGAGTCGTCGCGATGACCGAGCACGTCGATGTAGAAGTAATACTCCCAGTTGCCCTGCCGCGCCGGCCGCGACTCGAAGCGCTTCATCGAAACGCCGTGCCGGGCCAGCGGCTCGATCAGCGCATGGACGGCGCCGGCGCGATCGGGAACCGAAAGAATCAGCGAGGTCTGGTCGCGGCCCGACGGCCCGCAGACGTAATCGCCGATGACCGCGAAGCGCGTGCGATTGCTGGGATCGTCCTGGATGTTGCCGGCCACTATGGTCAGCCCGTAGCGGGCCGCGGCGATCTCGCCGGCGATCGCGGCCGTGCCGTCCTCGACCGAGGCCAGCCGTGCGGCTTCGGCATTGCTGACCACCGGCACCCGCTCTATCGTCGGATGGTGCCGGTCGAGCCAGCCCTGGCACTGCGCCAGCGACTGCGGATGCGAGACGATGCGGCGCACGCCGTCGAGATTGCCGCTGCGGCTCATCAGGTTCTGGCTGATCGGCAGCGAAACCTCGCCGCTGATCGTCAGCCGCGTATGCAGCAGCAGATCGAGCGTGCGGTTGACCGCGCCCTCGGTCGAGTTCTCGACCGGCACCACGCCGAAATCGACGTGGCCCGCTTCGGTGGCGCGGAACACTTCGTCTATCGTCGCGCACGGCACGCCTTCGACGCCGCTGCCGAAGTGCTTCAGCAGCGCCTGCTCGGAGAAGGTGCCGGCGGGGCCCAGATAGGCGACCCGCTGCCGCCGCTCCAGCTCGCGACAGGCGCAGACGATCTCGCGGTAGATGGCTTCGAGCGCGTCATCCGGCAGCGGACCGGTGTTGCGCTCGCGCAAGGCCGCCATGATCTGCGCCTCGCGCTCCGGCCGATAAACCGGCGCGTCGGTGCGTTTCTTCACCTCGCCGACTTCGAGCGCGAGCTGCGCCCGGCGATTCAGCGCCGCGATGATCTCGCGATCGGCGGCATCGATGCGCGCGCGCAGCGCGTCGAGCTCATCGCCGTTCGCGTGGGAGCCGGCGGCGCCGGGCTTGCGATCATTCGCCGGGGGAACTGCAGCTTGATCAGCCATGGCTGCGCACGAAATCCTTCATGTAGTCGACGAGTGCGCGAACGCCGTCGATCGGCATCGCGTTATAGATCGAGGCACGCATGCCGCCCACCGAACGGTGCCCCTTCAGCTGCAGCAGGCCGCGCTGCTGCGCGCCCGCGAGGAAGGTCTTGTCCAGCGCCGGGTCGGCCAGGAAGAACGGCACGTTCATCCATGAACGGTCGGCGCGCGCCACGCGGTTCTCATAGAAGCCGCTGGCATCGATGTAGTCGTACAGCAGCGCCGCCTTGGCCTGGTTGCGCGCCGCAATGCCGGCGACGCCGCCCTGCCGCTTCAGCCACTTGAACACCAGCCCCGCGATGTAGATAGCGTAAGTCGGCGGCGTATTGAACATCGAATTGTTCTTGGCCACTACCGCATAGTCGAATGCGCTCGGGCACAGCGCATGCGCATGGCCGAGCAGATCCTCGCGAATGATCACCAGCGTCAGGCCGGCCGGGCCGATGTTCTTCTGCGCGCCGCCGTACAGGCAGCCGTAAGCCGACACGTCGATCGGCCGCGACAGGATGTCCGACGACGCATCCACTACCAGCGGCACCTGCGGCGACAGTTCATGCGGCGCATCGCCGCGCGCCGGCAGCCAGTGGAACTGCACGCCGTCTATGGTCTCGTTGCTGCACAGATGCAGATACGCCGCGTCGCGCGACAGCCGCCATTCGCTTTGCGGCGGAATACGCGTGAAGCCGCCTTCAGCGACTTCGACCACCTGATTGATCGTGGCGTAGCGCGCGGCCTCGCGCGCCGACTGCCGCGACCAGCTGCCGGTCACCAGATAATCGGCGCTCGCGCGCCCGCGCAGCAGGTTCAGCGGCACGATCGCGTTCTCGGCCAGGGCGCCTCCCTGCATGAACAGCACGCGATAGCCGGCGGGAACGCCCAGCAGCTCGCGCAGATCGGCTTCGGCCTGGCCGATGATCTCGCCGAACTCGGCGCCGCGATGGCTCATCTCCATGACCGACAGGCCGCTGCCGTGCCAGTCCGTCATCTCGGCCGCGGCTTCTTCGAGCACTTCGCGAGGAAGCACCGCCGGCCCCGCGGAAAAATTGAAGATTTGTTGTGACATGAGACCGCCATGCTATCAAAGCCGCGCCGTGCCGCGGATTCGGGCCGGCGGCCCGCGGGCGTGATCGATGTCACCTCGCCGATTCTTACGGCTGGCGTCGGGAAACAGCTGTGACGGCCTCCCAACCAACTGTTTTTATTGATAAATTTGATCTGGCACGGTTTCCGCTTATGAACAGCCACACACATCAATCCCTGCGGAGCCGTTAAAAATGAAATCGATCAAGACCGCCCTCCTCGCCCTGGTTCTCGCTTCGCCGCTGGCGGCGCTGTCGCCCGCCCAGGCCGCCCCCGTGACCTTTACCGGCTTCACGCACGGCAACGAGCAGATCAAGGTGACCTCGCCGACCAACTGGAACAGCCTGCTCGCCGGCGAGTTCTCGATCATCTGGAACAGCCAGAGCCTGACCTCGTTCTGCATCGATCTGTACCAGACGATCACCACCGGCGCCACGTACACCGACTACGTTCAGCAGGCGACCGGCTTCGGTGCGAGCACGCTGACCGCGCTGAGCCGGCTGTACGAGAACTTCCATGCGTCGATCAACAACTCGATCACCAGCGCAGCGTTCCAGGTCGCCGTCTGGAAGCTCGCCTACGGCAACTTCGTGGGCATCGGCACCGATGCCGACTCGAACGCCGCGATCGCGCTGGGCACGAGCTGGGCGAACCAGGCCACGAACAATACGGCGCTGTCGGCCGGCAACTGGCAGTTCTATCGGCTGGCCAGCCTGACGCGGCAGGATCAGCTGATCGCCGAACAGGGCACCGTGCCTGTGCCGGCTACGGCGCTGCTGCTCGGCATGGGGCTGATCGGTCTGGCGGCGGTGCGGCGTCGGGCGGAGAAGGCCGACTGAGCGGTCGCTGTACTCTGTCGAGACCGCCGGTTCGCCGGCGGTTTTTTTTGCTCGGCGATCGGCGCGGAAGTGGCAGGCGTAAGCGGTAGGCGGTGCGCGGTGCGGCAGCGGGCGGTGGGGCAGGCCTCGGCAGGAATCGAGACGACGTAAGTCAGCCATCTCGCTCCAGCAGCTGCATGCGCACGGCGCGCATACCTTGAAGTCGAAGAGCTTCCGTTGCCAGCTCAAGCCGCGCCGGATGTCGGTGCGATGATGCAGTCACACGAGGCTGGCACATGCACGGCGCGATCGGTTTCTGCGCACACCACGGCTGTCTCGGCAAAGGCGTGGGCCGGGCGCTGCGGCCGGTC
>JBFWXS010000016.1:0-50244 GCA_050187175.1 Burkholderiaceae bacterium | reverse complement strand
ATCGCAGCAGAAACAGCAGCAGCGGCAAACTGACCCCACTGAACAAGGTCGACATCATCACGCCCGTACTGATGACCCCGACCTCCGCCTGATACCGCTGCGCGAACAGATAGACATTCGCGCCGATCGGCAGCGCCGCCGTCAGTGTGGCGATGGCCAGCGGCAGTTCGTCGAGATGGAAGACGAAGCGGCCCACGCACCAGACCAGCGTCGGCACGATCAAGCCCTTGAAGGCCGTCAGCACGGCCGCGGCGGCCAGTCCAAGCCGCAGGTCGAACTGCGCCAGCGATGCGCCGAGCAGCACCAGGCACAGCGGCGTGCTGGCCGTGCCCATCGTCGTCAGCGTCATGTCGATCGGCTTGGGCAGCGGCAGGCCCAGTAGTCGCCATGCCAGACCGGCCAGGATGGGCAGCACCACGGGATGCAGCAGCGCTGCTTTTGCGACAGTGGCCACATGCAATAGCAGCAGGCGCCGGCGCTGCGCGGCGTCCCCCTCGGCGGCGGCGGCGGACGCTTCGAGCCGGCTCGTTTGGCCGAACTCGATAGCCAGTGTCGCTGCCGTGAGAAAGATCAGCGCATGCACCGCAATGATGGTCAGCAGAAAGGGCAAGCCGGTCTCGCCGTAGACCAGCTTGATCAGCGGAATGCCGAGCATGATGGTGTTCGAGAACACCATGCCGAGCGCGCGCACAGCGGCGGTCGACATCGGCCGGCCGCGCCAGCGCTGCCAGGCCAGCGCCGCGGTGAACAGCGGCGCGGTGACGGCGTAATACGCAAAGGCCGCGCCGGGCGACAGGTGCTCGATGTCGACGCGCGCCATCGCGCCGAACAGCAGCGCCGGCGTGAAGATCAGGAACGTGGCGTCGAACAGCGCCTTGACGCCGTCGGCGGAAATGAAGCGCAGGCGCGCAGCAACGAAGCCGGTCGTGATGATCAGCACGACCGGCAGGACGATTTCGTAGAACAGCTGCACGGACCGCGCGCTGTCGCAGGCGGGGACTGAAAGGCGGGGCGGAGACTAGGCGGCGCCCGAAGACCCGTCGCCCGAGGATCCGCCGTCCGACGATCCATTGCCCGGCGTCTCGTCGCCGGCCGCGGGGCCATCGCCGGCCATCCCGATACCGTTCTCGCCTTCGCCGTCGGCGCCGTTCTCGGCCGCGTCGCGCTCCACCACGCGCTGCACGCCGCTCAAGGTCGTTCCCTCGTCGACGGCGATCAGCGTCACGCCCTGCGTCGCGCGGCCCATCTCGCGGATCTCGGCGACCCGCGTGCGCACCAGCACGCCGCCGGTGGTGATCAGCATGATCTCGTCGCGGTCCTCGACCAGCACCGCGGCCACCACGCGGCCGTTGCGCTCAGATGTCTGGATCGCGATCATGCCCTTGGTGCCGCGGCCGTGCCGCGTATATTCGGCAATCGGCGTGCGCTTGCCGAAGCCATTCTCGGTCGCGGTCAGCACCGACTTGGGCTCGTCCTGCACGGCGACCAGCATCGAGATCACCTGCTGGCCGTCCTCGAGCATCATGCCGCGCACGCCGCGCGCGGCGCGGCCCATCGGCCGCACGTCGTTCTCGTCGAAGCGGACGGCCTTGCCGGCGTCGGAGAACAGCATGACGTCGTTGCGGCCGTCGGTCACCGCGGCGCCGATCAGGAAGTCGCCGTCATCGAGGTCGACCGCGATGATGCCGGCCTTGCGCGGATTGGAGAAGTCGGTCAGCGGCGTCTTCTTGACGGTGCCCAGGCTGGTGGACATGAAGACGAAATGCGCTTCGTCGAACGACTTCACCGGCAGCACGACGGTGATCTTCTCGCCTTCGGCCAGCGGAAACAGATTGACGATAGGCTTGCCGCGCGATGCGCGCGTGCCCTGCGGCACCTCCCAGACCTTCAGCCAGTAGACGCGGCCGCGGTTGGAGAAGCACAGGATGAACTGGTGCGTATTGGCGATGAACAACTGGTCGATCCAGTCTTCCTCCTTCATCGCCGCCGCCTGCTTGCCTCGGCCGCCGCGCCGCTGCGAGCGGTACTCGGACAGCGGCTGGCTCTTGATGTAGCCGGAGTGCGACAGCGTCACGACCATGTCCTGCGGCGCGATCAGGTCCTCGGTGTCGAGCTCGGTGGCGTTCAGCTCGATGACCGAACGGCGCGCGTCGCCGTAGTCGGCCTTGATCGCCTTCAGCTCGTCGCCGATGATCGACGTGATGCGCTCCGGGCGCGCCAGGATGTCGAGCAGATCGGTGATCTGGCCGATCACCTCGCGATACTCCTGCACGATCTTGTCCTGCTCCAGCCCGGTCAGCCGCTGCAGCCGCATCTGCAGGATTTCCTGCGCCTGCACGTCGGACAGCCGGTAGACGTCGCCGTCGAGGCCGACCGCCGGGTCCAGCCCCTCGGGCTTGAAAGCGGCGATGTCGCTGCCCGCGCGCTCGAGCATCTCGCGCGCCACGCCGGCCTTCCAGGCCTGCGCCATCAGCCGCTCTTTGGCGATCGGAGGAGTCGGCGAGGCCTTGATCAGCTCGATCATCTCGTCGACGTTGGCGATGGCCACGGCCAGCCCTTCGAGCACGTGGCCGCGCTCGCGCGCCTTACGCAGCTCGAACACGGTGCGCCGCGTGATCACTTCGCGCCGGTGCGCGAGGAACGCGTCGAGCATCTGCTTCAGATTGAGCAGCCGCGGCTGGCCGTCGACCAGGGCCACCATGTTGATGCCGAACGTGTCCTGCAGCTGCGTCTGCTTGTACAGATTGTTCAGCACCACTTCGGGCAGTTCGCCGCGCTTCAGCTCGATGACCACGCGCATGCCCGACTTGTCGGACTCGTCGCGGATGTCCGAGATGCCGTCGATCTTCTTGTCGTTGACCAGCTCGGCGATCCGCTCGAGCAGCAGCCGCTTGTTCACCTGGTACGGCAGCTCGTCGACGATGATGGCGTTGCGGTTGCCACGGTCGATCTCTTCGAAGTGCGTCTTGGCGCGCATGATCACGCGGCCCCGCCCGGTGCGATAGCCGTCGCGCACGCCCTGCACGCCGTAGATGATGCCCGCGGTGGGGAAGTCGGGCGCCGGGATCAGCTCGATCAGTTCGTCGATGGTCGTTTCAGGCTTGCGCAGCAGCAGCAGGCAGGCGTCGATCACCTCGACCAGGTTGTGCGGCGGGATATTCGTCGCCATCCCCACCGCGATGCCGGCCGCGCCGTTGATCAGCAGGTTGGGAATGCGCGCCGGCAGCACGGTCGGCTCGAGCTCCTTGCCGTCGTAGTTCGGCTGGAAGTCGACCGTCTCCTTGTCGATGTCGGCCAGCATTTCGCCGGCCAGCCGCTGCAGCCGGCACTCGGTGTAGCGCATCGCCGCCGGGTTGTCGCCGTCGACCGAACCGAAATTGCCCTGCCCGTCGACCAGCAGATAGCGCAGCGAGAAATCCTGCGCCATGCGCACCAGCGTGTCGTAGATCGACGCGTCGCCGTGCGGGTGGAACTTGCCCATGACGTCGCCGACCACGCGCGCGCACTTCACGAACGGCCGGTTCCAGACGTTGTTCACTTCATGCATCGCATACAGCACGCGGCGATGCACGGGCTTGAGGCCGTCGCGCACGTCGGGCAGCGCGCGCCCCACGATCACGCTCATCGCGTAATCGAGGTATGAGCGCCGCATCTCCTCTTCGAGGCTGATCGGCAGGGTTTCCTTGGCGAACTGGTCCATGCGGCGGATTCCGGGAAGACGAGGCGCCGGCGCGGCGGGCGGCGAGGCCGGCGGCGCGACCGGGCTGGCGCGACGGATCAAACTGCGCGGCCGAAAAAATTACGCGGCCAAAACTTGATGATTTTAACATGCGAGGCCCGGTAAAAAGTACCGGGAACCACGCCCGCGCCCCCATTCGCCGCGCCTATCCTTTACGCTTATGCGCAAGCGGCCGCGCCGGCCGCAGCCCCTCGACCCACGCCTTCGCCGGAACCATCTTGAGCCGCCCCGTCCTGCTCGCCCCGCAATGGATCGCCCCCGTCGCTCCCGACCCGCGCGTACTGACCGGCCATGCCGTGGTCATCGACGGCAGCCGCATCGCCGCGCTGGCCCCGCTGGCCGAGGCGCGGCAGCAGTATCCCGACGCCGACCTGCTGCCGCTGCCCGGCCATCTGCTGACCCCAGGCTTCATCGATCTGCACACGCACGCCGCCATGGCGCTGCTGCGCGGCGCCGCCGACGACCTGCCCCTGCAGCAGTGGCTGACCGAGCGCATCTGGCCGCTGGAAGCCGCGCTGGTCGACGCCGACTTCGTGCATGACGGCGCGCTGCTGGCCTGCCGCGAACTGCTGCTCGGCGGCGTCACCTGCATCAACGACATGTATTTCCACCCGGAAGCCTGCGCCCGCGCGGCGCTGACCCTGGGCATGCGCAGCGTGCAGGGCATCGTCATCCTCGATGCCCCGACCCGCTACGCCAGCAGCCCCGCGGACTACTTGCGCAAGGGACTGGAGCTGCGCGACCAGCTGCGCGGCGAGTCCCGCGTCAGCTTCGCGCTCGCGCCGCATGCGCCGTATACCGTCAGCGACGAACCGCTGCGGCAGGTGGCGGTGCTGTCGCGCGAGCTGGGGCTGCCCATCCACATGCACGTCCACGAGACCGCGCGCGAGATCTCCGACAGCCTGGACAAATGCGGCCAGCGCCCGCTGCAGCGGCTGGACGCGCTGGGCCTGGTCGGACCCGAGTTGATCGCCGTACATGCCGTGCACTTGTCGGACGAGGATCTGCGGCTGCTGGCCGAGCGCGGCGCCTCGGTGGCGCACTGCCCGCATTCCAATCTGAAGCTCGCCAGCGGCATCGCCCCCACGGCGCGCATGCACGAACTCGGCATTCCGGTGGGCATAGGCACGGACGGTTCGGCCAGCAACAACCGTCTCGACCTGCTGGCCGAGGCCCGCAGCGCAGCACTGCTGGCCAAGGGCATCAGCGGCCGGGCCGACGCGTGGCCGGCCTGGCGGACCCTGCAGGCGATGACGCTGGACGCCGCCCGGGCACTCGGGCTCGACAATTGCTCGGGCTCGGTCGAGGTCGGGAAGCAGGCCGATCTTGTCGCGATCGATCTATCGGCAATCGAGCTGTCGCCGGTATTCGACCCCGTTTCACAGCTGATTTACGCCTGCGGGCGGGAGCATGTTGGACATGTCTGGATCGACGGCAGTCATGTTGTCCGAAAGAGACAGCTGTCCAACACGCAGGCCGAGTCTGCCGTAGCTGAAGTAGTTGGGCGTACAGCGGTGTGGCACAATCGGGCTGGCGAAATTTTGTCAGGCCGGGCGTGATTGAGGGGCGTGGCGCCTGTCAGCTTCGAACTTAGAATTGCGCTCTACCGAAAGGAGAAACATGAACAAACCTACCAAATTGGCCTATGTGGTTGCCGCCGCGATGCTTTCCGCATCGACGGTTTCGATCGCTCAGCAGGTCCCCCGGAACAGCGGCTACGTCTCGAGCCCGAACAACGAAGTCGTGAAGAGCGGCTCCGGCCTGTGTGTCCGGACCGGCTACTGGACTCCGGCCCACGCGTTCCCGGGTTGCGACGACGATCTGCTGCCCAAGGCTGCCCCGGCACCCGCTCCGGCCCCGGCTCCCGCGCCGCGTCCGGCTCCGGCACCCGCCCCGGCGCCTGCTCCGGCCCCGGCTCCCGCGCCGCGTCCGGCTCCGGCACCCGCCCCGGCGCCTGCTCCGGCTCCGACCAGCGAGAAGGTCACCTTCGCCGCCGACACCTTCTTCGATTTCGACAGGGCCGTGCTGAAGCCCGAAGGCAAGGCCCGCCTCGATGATCTGGTTGGCAAGCTGCAAGGGGTGGCGCTCGAAGTGATCATCGCCGTCGGCCACACCGACAGCGTTGGCACCGACGCCTACAACCAGCGCCTGTCGGTCCGCCGTGCGGAATCGGTCAAAGCCTACCTGGTCAGCAAAGGCATCGAAGCCAACCGTATCTACACGGAAGGCAAAGGCGAGAAGCAGCCGGTGGCTGACAACCGCACCCGCGAAGGCCGCGCGAAAAACCGTCGCGTGGAAGTCGAAGTGGTCGGTACGCGTCCGCGTCGCTGATCGCGTCGGTCAGCCGGTGCTTGCGCCGGCTGTCGAGGGGCCCCGCTTCGGCGGGGCTTTTTTTTGGTTCATCGCGGAATAGCGGGGAGCGGCGGAGTACGCAAGGGGAGGACTACGTGCCGGGGAGACTACGCAACGAGTGCCGACATGTCGCGAGGCTGCCCGTCTGCGAGCCGATCGTCTTGGTTCGCCGCGGTGCATTGGCGAAGGCGAGGGAGTTAGAATCGCCTCATTCGCAGTCCTCCCTGAAGACCCCGCATGACCGAGCTGCCCGTGGCGCCTGCGCGCCCCGTCAACGTCGATCCGGCCGAGCTGGAGAAATTCCAGGCGATCGCCGCGCACTGGTGGGATCCTGAATCGGAGTTCCGGCCGCTGCACGAGATCAATCCGCTGCGACTGGGCTGGATCGACGGTCTCGCGCCGCTGGCCGGCCGCCGTGTGGTCGACGTCGGCTGCGGCGGCGGCATCCTCAGCGAAGCAATGGCCGGCCGGGGCGCCGACGTGCTCGGCATCGATCTCGCGAAGCGTTCGCTGCAAGTCGCCGAGCTGCATGCGCTGGAAAGCGGCGCCGCGGTGCGTTACGAGCGCATCGCGGTCGAGGATCTGGCCACTCGCGAGCCCGGCGGCTTCGACGTCGTCACCTGCATGGAAATGCTCGAGCATGTGCCGGACCCCGAATCGGTGGTCCGCGCCTGCGCTTCGCTGGTCCGTCCCGGCGGCCACGTGTTCTTCTCCACGATCAACCGCAACGCCAAGGCCTTCGCGTTCGCGATCCTCGGCGCCGAGTATGTGCTGCGGCTGCTGCCGCGCGGCACGCACGAGTACGAGAAGTTCATCAAGCCGTCGGAGCTGACGGCCGCCGCGCGCCGGGCGGGGCTCGACGCAGTCAGCCTGTGCGGGCTCGGCTACCAGCCGCTGACGCGCCGCTACCGGCTCGAACCGCGCGACGTCAGCGTCAACTACATGGCCGCGTTCCGGCGACCGGACTGACCGATCGCCCGGACTCAGCCCGGCGCTCTGCCCGCCCCGTCCCCCCTTCCGCAGCCAATCACGCCATGCCGCCATCGCCGCCCCAAGCCGTCTTCTTCGATCTCGACGGCACCCTGGCCGATACGGCTGCGGATCTCGTCGCACCGGTTCACGTCATGCGCGCAGCCCGCGGCCTGCCGCCGATGCCGATCGAGGCGCTGCGCCCGTATGCATCGATGGGCGCGCGCGGATTGATCGGACAGGGGCTGGGCGTCTCGCGCGACGCGCCCGAGTTCGCTGCGCTGCGTGACGAATTCCTGCAGCGCTACGAAGCGGCGATGCTGGTGCATACGCGGCTGTTCGCCGGCATGGCCGAAGTGCTAGACGCGCTCGATGCGCATGGCATCCGGTGGGGCATCGTCAGCAACAAGGTCGAGCGTTACGTACGTCCCATCCTCGACGGGCTGGGCCTGCTCGAGCGCGCCGCCTGCGCCATCGGCGGCGACACGACGCCGTACTCGAAACCGCATCCCGAGCCGCTGCTGCATGGCGCGCGGCTGGCCGGCGTCGACGCGGCGCGCTGCGTCTACGTCGGCGACGATCTGCGCGATGTGCAAGCCGGGCGCGCCGCATCGATGCTCACCGTCGCGGCCGCCTACGGATTCTGCGGCGACGCCGAGCCGCCGCATCGATGGGGGGCCGATCACATGATCGAGCGCCCGATCGATCTGCTCGATCTGTTCGACCTGCGCGCCGATTGAGGCTGCACCCGCCGGGGACTCAGCTCGCCGGCATCGCACGATCGACGATCGCCTGCATGTCGACACCGGCGGGCAGCGCACCGAACGTCAGCCGCCCGCCCGCCTCGGCGTCCAGCCGTGCCGCGCAGAACGCGTCGGCCACCGCCGACGGCGCGCCGCGCAGCAGCAGCGCGGCTTGCCAGGCGCGGGCCAGGTCCTCGGTGATGCGGCGTCCCTGCGCCTCGTCGAGCGCCGCCGGCGTGAGTTCGCGCAACAGCCGCGCGACGAATGCGTCGTAGCGGCGATCGGCGCCGCGCGCGGCTGCCAGCTCGGCAGCCAGCGCATCGTGGCATTCGGGATGGCGGCCCAGCGCGCGCAGCACATCCAGGCACATGACGTTGCCCGAGCCCTCCCAGATCGAATTCACTGGCAGCTCGCGATAAAGGCGCGCCAGCGGCGCCTCCTCGGTGTAGCCGTTGCCGCCGAGCACCTCCATCGCTTCGAACGCGAAGCCCGGGCCGCGCTTACAGATCCAGTACTTGGCCAGCGGCGTGCCGATGCGGATCAGTGCGTCGGCAGCCGGATCGGCAGCGCGCTCGTCGAGCGCGCGCGCCAGCCGCAGCACCAGCGCCGTAGCGGCCTCCGATTCGAGTGCCAGATCGGCCAGCAGGTTGATCATCAGCGGCTGCTCGACCAGGCGCTTGCCGAAGGCCGCGCGCTGCGCGGCATGATGCAGCGCATTCGCCAGCGCCCAGCGCATCATGCCGGCCGAGCCGATCGCGCAGTCGAGCCGCGTCAGATTGCCCATCTCCAGGATAGTGCGCACGCCGCGACCGACGTCGCCGACGCAATACGCCTGCGCTTGCTCGAACTCCACTTCGCTGGAGGCATTCGAGCGGTTGCCCAGCTTGTCCTTCAAGCGCCGGATGCGCAGCGCATTGCGGCTGCCGTCGGGCAGCCAGCGCGGCAGGAAGAAACAGGTCAGCCCGGCCGAGCTGTCGGGATCGGTCTGCGCCAGGATCAGGAACGCATCGCACATCGGCGCCGACATGAACCACTTGTGACCGGTAATGAGATAGCGCTCGCCCCATTCGCCGCTGCCGGCGGCTTCGGCGCGCGTCGAATTGGCGCGCACGTCGGAACCGCCTTGCTTCTCGGTCATCCCCATGCCCATCAGCACACCGCGCTTGGCCGCCAGCGGCGCATTGCGCGGATCATAGTCGCGCGACAGCAGCCGGGGCAGCCAGCTGGCGGCCAGCTGCGGATGGCGCGCCAGCACCGGCGCCACCGCGTAGGTCATGGTGGTCGGACATTGCGTGCCGTTCTCGACCTGCGCGAACAGCATGTAGCGTGCCGTGCGGGCAACCTGGCTGCCGGGGCCGGGCTCGGTCCACGGCGTCGCGTGCACGCCCTCGCCGATCAGCAGTTGCATCAGCGAATGCCAAGCCGGATGGAACTCGACCTCGTCTATGCGATGGCCGAAGCGATCGTACGGCTTGAAGACCGGCGGATACTCATTCGCGAGCCGGCCCAGCTCCAGCGTCTCGGCCGCCCCCAGCCGCCCTCCCAGCGCCGACAGCGCCTCGTCCGCATGCGCCGCCCCCTCGCGCCGTACTCCCTCGCGCAACGCGCGGTCGCCGGCGTACAGATTGACGTCCTGCAGCGGCGTCGATTGATTGAAGACTTCATGCGTCGCGAACGCTTCCATGGCCGGTCTCCGTGCATGCGCGATCAATGTGCACTCGATCAGTGCGCGCCCGATCAGTATGGCCCCATCAGTATGGGCCCCATCAGTATGGCTCGATCAGTATGCGCCCGATCGGCCCGGCTCAGCCGCCAGGTCCGCAATCCAGGCACTGCGGCACCGGCGGCGGCCCCCGCTTCAGGCGCCGGCGCAGCACGCGCAAGGCGGTGCGCACCCCTTCCTCGATCACCGGATGGTAGTACGGGCAGTCGAGCATGGCCTGCACCGTCATCTGCTGCTGCAGCGACCAGGCCAGCAGGTGCGCCAGATGCTCGCCCGCGGGCGCAATCATCTCGGCACCCAGGAAACGGCCGGAACCCTGTTCGCCGTACACGCGCAACAGACCGCGATTGCGGCCCAGCACACGGCTGCGCCCCTGGTCGTCGAAGGACACCTCGCCGACCTCGAAGCTCACGCCGCGCGACCGCAGCGCAGCATGCCGTTCGCCGACCACCGCGATCTGCGGATCCGTGAACACGATCGCGAGCGCCGCCTTGCGCTGCCGCGCGCGCAGCTCGGGGAAGCGGCAGGCATTGGCGCCGGCCAGCCGGCCGCCGTCGGCGGCTTCATGCAGCAGCGGCCTGTCGTCGGCCACGTCACCAGCGATGAACACCGGCAGTTCACCCACCTGCCCGGTATCCGGATCGAACACCGGCACCCCCTTGGCGTCCAGCGTCAACCCCGCGCGCTCCAGCCGCAGCCCCGCCACGTTCGGACGCCGCCCGGTCGCGGCCAGCAGCAGGTCGAAGCGCTCGCGCTGCCGCTGAGCACCCGCCTCGAACTCGATCTGCACGCCGTCGCCGGCGCGCGTCACCTCGATGATCCGCGCGTCGGGCTCGAACGGCAGTTCGCTCGCGATCAGCTTCAAGGCCTCGGCCTGGACCTCCGGATCCGAAAGCCCGCCGACGCGCGAATCCCGGCCGAACAGCTTCACACGTACGCCGAGCCGCGCCAGCGCCTGCGACAGCTCCAGGCCGATCGGCCCGGCTCCCACCACCGCCAGCGAGCCGGGCAGCGTCTGCCAGTCGAAAACATCATCCGTCACCACCAGCCGATCACCGAGCGCCGCGCGCCATTCCGGCGGCACCGACGGGCTCGAGCCGGTGGCGATGACGATCCGCTCGGCCTCCACCGCCAGCGCATCGTCGATCACCAGCCGGCCGGGCGCGGCGAACGCCGCCTGTCCGCTCAGCCGCTGCTGCTCGGGCCAGTCCTGCAGATCGCGCAGCACGAATCCGACGAAACGATCGCGCTCGTCGCGCACGCGGCGCATCACCGCCTCGCCGTCGATGCGCGGCTCCGGCACGTGCACGCCGAACAGCCCTGCCTCACGCACCCGCTGCGCCGCCTCGCCGGCCGCGATCAGCAGCTTGCTCGGCATGCAGCCGACACGCGCGCAGGTCGTTCCGCCCGGCCCCGACTCGATCAGCACCCCGTGCCGACCATGGCTGCGCACTTCGCGGAACGCGGCGATGCCCGCCGTGCCCGCGCCGATGACGGCGATCTCGGTTTTGACGGTCTTCATCCGGCCTCCTCCTCCTCCTCGATAGTCGTGCAGTCAGCGGCAACTGCCGTACCCAGCCGGCGCCGCTTACCTGCTCGCAACCACTCACCCCATGCTGCCGGCACCGCCGGCTCTTCCTTGCACCGTACCAGCCTATGTCAACCCCGGCGCGCAGTCGGGCTTTGCGGCGGCCGGCGAAGCCGCTACCATGCGCTGGTTTAAGCTGATGCCCGGACCCACCCAGGTACCTCCAGATGCCCGACCCGACGTTCATCCCCGCCTCCGACACCGTCTGCACCGCCGCCCAGCTCGCCCCCGCCGACATGGACGCCGTGGCGCGTGCCGGCTTTCGCAGCGTCATCAACAACCGTCCCGACGGCGAAGGCGGCCCGGGCCAGCCGCACAGCGACGACATCCGCCAGGCGGCTGAAGCGCTCGGCCTGGTCTACGTCTACCAGCCGGTGGACAGCGCCAATATCCGGCCGCAGGACGTCGCCGAATTCGGCCAGCTGCTCGCCAAGCTGCCGCCCCCGGTGCTCGCGTTCTGCCGCAGCGGCGCGCGGTCGCGGCGCCTGCACGACTCGGCGCAGCAGGCCACCGGCGGCTGAACGGGCCTGCAAGCAAGTGGTGGGGACTTGAAATCGCCGATTGCGCCTATAATTGAAGCAGGCGAGTTCGTCACTCGCCTCTGTTGCAACGTACCGAACACGGGGCCGACCTGGTTTCGACGTGGGTAGCGAAGCGGCACAGGGCATGCCGAGGCGCCAGTTCCTCGTAAATCCATTGGCAAAACCACAAACGCCAACGACGAGCGTTTCGCTCTGGCCGCTTAAGGCCTAAGCCGCTGCACCGGGTTGCCGATAGCCCGGGCTCCGCAAGGGGTTGCAGCGTCATTCTTATCGGATCGTGCCGCGCCGGGTCACTTGGTGCGGAGCTAAAACTTAGGTGACTGGACGCGTGTCGGCCTGTCGAGCGGCTAAGCACGCGTCGAGATCCAAATAGATCGACTACGCATGTAGAACTGGTCGTAGAGGACTTGCGGACGCGGGTTCGATTCCCGCCGGCTCCACCAATCCAGGGGCCCAGAAAGTCTGGGCCCCTCTAAAACCCGCATGAACATTCGTTCTGCGGGTTTTTTCTTGTCTCGGCCGTGCCTCCTGCGGTCAGTGGACGCGCCGCCCTATCCCTTCGGATGAGCCAGTTTTCCGCTGGACGATGCGGTCGCGAGCAACTCGCCAGTGCGCGAGAGCAGGACGGCTTCGAGAAAGGCGATACTGCGCCCCCATTTCAGCACGCGCCCTTCCGCGAAGGACGGGCCCGGGCCGGTGCGGCCAAGAAATGAGACCTTGATGTCAAGGCTGGCAAAGGCGACATGCGGATCGTGCAAGGAAACTGCCGCGGCGATCGCATAGTCGAGCCAGGCGGCGACAATGCCGCCCTGGACGACAGCCCCCCTGCTGTGCGTGAACTCGGGCCGGCCATCGAACTCGATGCGTATGAAGCCAGGGGCGGAGCGGGCCTCGCGCACGCCCGCGAAGCCGATCGCGTCCTGCAACGCTCGCGGGAATTCCATGACGCTATCGAGTCCGTTCGAAATCCAGTTGCTTGACCATGTCAAATATGAACGGTGCGCCTCTATACAGCAGTTGCATCTGGTCTTCGTTCAGGCGCAGGCCCGCTCTTTCCGCTGCAGCGTGACAGATGCTGCGGGCGGCGGCGTCCACCGTGAGCGGCGGCGGGTGCTGCCTGGCCGCCTGCAGCACCTGAGGCGCGACGCCATCCGGCGCGAGTCGGGGTTCTCGCCGGTGCCAGGTTGTCGCCCCTTGGAAGGCATGCCCGACGCTCAGGACCGTGCCGTCCTCGAGGGGCCGGCCGGATACCTCCATCCCCAGCGGCAGGCCGGCGGCGTCGAAGCCGTTGCAGAACACCGCCGACGGGCCGCTCGGCGTGACGGCCTTCAGGAAGCGGCCATTGCATCGGAGGAACTGAAGCGGATCATGGTCAGCCAGGCGGGGCGCCCCGGCCAGGGCCGTCGTGACCAGCACGTCGTGGTACTTGAACAGTAGCGGCGTCGCCTTGAGCGCTCGATCCCATTCGCGCAGCGCCTGCACATACTCGTATCCGGAGAACAGGCAGGCCGGCAGCACTCGCTGCAGAAAATCATGCCCGAATTGTCCGGCGTTCTGCTGCAGCGATTTCAGATGAATATTGAAGGTCTCGGTTTGCGCGATGATCCAGCGCAGCTGAGCCAGATTGGTGAACGGCGTCAGTTCGGCGTCCCCCACCCTTGCTCCCAGGTCGCGTAGCGTCGACAGCGATTCTTCCATCGCCTTGTTCACGTCGCGATCGGCGTTTTCATGCTCCCAGTAGTGCCGCACCACGCCGATCCGCAATCCCTTCAGGTCGCGCCGCAAGCTGGCATGGAAATCGGCCGCGGACAAGCGGATGCTGGCTTTGTCCGCGGGATCATGGCCGACGATCGCATCCAGCAACAGCGCGCAGTCCTCGGCCGTGCGCGCCATCGGTCCGCAACGGTCGAACGTGAAGGAGGTCGGAATGATGCCGTGGCGGCTGACCAAGCCGTCGCTGGGCACCAATCCCGAGAGGCCGCACAGCGAAGCGGGGCCGCGGATCGATCCACCGGTATCGGTTCCCAGCGCGCCGGGGACGAGGCGCGCAGCCAGGGCAGCCCCGGCATCGCTGCTGGAGCCGCCAGGCGAGCGTTCCAGGTCCCAGGGGTTGCGCGGCAGCGGCCATGGAAGCTCGGGGGTGGGCCCGCCGATGGCCAGCTCGAACGTGGCGAGCTTGCCGACGATGACGGCGCCGCCGGCTTCGAGCCTGTCGACCACGGTCGCGTTCCGTCCCGGCATGCGGTCGACGAAGGCACGCGAGTTGCCGGTCGTGGGCAGCCCCACGACGTCGATGTTGTCCTTGATGCCGAGCGGAATGCCGTGCAGCGGCCCCCGGCTGCCTGTGGCGGCACGCTCGCGATCCAGCATTGCGGCGCGTTCGCGCGCTCGTTCGCTCGCGATCGAGACGAAGGAGCCGAGCGCTGGATCCAGCGCATCCGTTCTCGCGAGGCAGGCGTCCAGAACTTCGACCGAGGACACCTCCCCGGATCCGATGGCGCTGCTCAACTCAGCCAGTGTCAGGCTCGTGATTGTCATCTAAGGCAACTCGGCAATGATTGGCCGTCGAACAGCAGCGCTGCTCAGCGAACCTCTGCGATCTGTTCCATCAGGATCAGATTGTCCCGCGCTTGCCGGTTCTCACGAGTGAAGCTGGCGGTGTCCGCGAAATCTCCGTATTGGCCGAAGGGCTCGAGGACTTCGTTGGTTCTGGGCTCCGCGATGATCTTCTGCAGGGCTGCCGACATTCTTCCGGTGATCTCAGCCGGCGTCCCCGCTGGTGCCGCCATGCCGAACCAGGTGGGCACCTGGCGAAGATCGATCCCCGCCTCCTTGAAGGTCGGGAGATTCGGCAGATCGGCCAGCCGCTTATCGGTGCCGGCCAGCAGGGGCACGACTTTGCCCACCTTGGCGTGAGGAATGAACGAGGGGCTCACCGATACGTCGATGGTTCCGGAAATCAGCGCGACACTCACGTCGCTCATTCCCTTGAACGGAACGTGAAGGAACTTGACGCCCAGTTGCCTCGCGATGAACGCGCACAGATAGTGCCCGATCGTGGCGATGCCGCCGGATCCGCACTTGACCGCATCGGGGGTCTTGGCGGCATTCTTCAGCTCACCGATCGATTTGATGCCAAGCTGCGGACTGGCGGCCAGCACTGCATTGCTGTCGGTGAGCTTCGCGACCACGGCGAGGTCGCGCAGCGGATCGTACTCCGCGGCGGCGAGCGGCGTGGTTCGGGCGAACAGGTCGGCGCTCCCGATCAGGAAGGTATAGCCGTCGGGTTTCGACCGGACGACTTGCTGGGCACCGATCAAGCCGCCGGCGCCCGCCTTGTTCTCGACGACGATCGGCGCCTTCAGTTCCTGGCGCAGGCGATCGGCCAGGTAGCGAGCCAGGGAATCCGTAGGGCCGCCCGCGGAAAACGGCACGACGATGTGTATCGGCTGCTGCGGCCATGCCTGCTGGGCGTGTGCCTGGAGGTGGAATGCCATGATCATCGTCATCAGAAGAAACCTGTACATCGATCGCTCCACTCGTCAGGCGTAGTTCAGCGCAATGCGTTGCGCGGTCGGATCTTCCAGAGCTGGGATGTCATCGCGCCGTCCGGGCACGCGGCGTTGCCGGCAGCAGATTCAGGGTCCTGGCGTCGGCGACCGCATCGATCGCGCAGAACGCGTCGATCAGGCAGCGGGCTTGGCCATCGGCCAGCCCGTCGAGCAAGGTGGCCGCCTTGGCGCGGACCTGCGTCTCGAGCCGATCGAGATCGGGCTCCGGTTCGCCGACGTCGCTGTGCGCCCGCCAGGTATTGCCTTCGGTATCGCGAACCGAGACCGTGGCGGCAGTGAACGGCATCTCGGGAACGATCCTGATCGCGCAGCGTGCCGTCAGCGCGCGGAGCGCCGGATCGCGCGTCGTGGCGTCGTCGAATGTATCGGGCGCCCCGGTGTCGCGCCCGGCCAGTACCAGAGCGACGCAGTGCGCGAGATTGAATTTCGCCGCCAGTCCGGCCGCCGGCGGCGGCGTCAGCACGACGCGGTGGAACTTCTCTTCGACTTCGATCGTGACGGCAGCAATGCGGTCGGACGCGATGCCGCACTCGGCACGAAGGCTCGCGGCCGCGATCATCGCGGCATGCGTCATGAAGCATGACGCGTGCAGCTTGAACAGGTTGCGCCGCAGGTGCCAGACGCCGTCGTTGCCGAGCGGCTGCGGCGCCACTGTTGACTGGTCGCCGAGCACCGCGGCGAAGCCGCGCGGTGCCTCGATCACATCGGCCGCGCATTCGAACCCGCGCCGCGCGATCGCGGCCGCGAGCAGGCCGTTCTGCGCCGCCCGGCCGACGTTGTAGCACTTGGCCATGCTGCCGAAGGTTGCCTGCAAGCCCGCGGCCTGCGTCGCGGCCATGCCGATCGCGACCGTGAGCTGCCCGGCGTCGAGTCCGAGCAGCCGGCCGCAGCCGACCGCGGCGCCGATCACGCCAGCGGCGGTCGAGGCCTGGTAGCCGCGCCCGAACAATCCCGACGCCGCGCGCGCGGCGTATACGGTAGCTTCGTAGCCGGCGATGAAGGCGATGAGCAGCGCCGCGCCCGACGCGCCGGTCTGTTCGGCAAGCGCCAGCACCGCCGGCGCGACCGGCGCGGTCGCATGGCCGGGTACGTCATTGTGGACGTCGTCGTAGTCGAGCGCGTGTCCGGCGGCGCCGTTCACCCACGCGGCTGACGCCGCCGAGCTTCTTATCGCGGTGCCGATCAGGCCGGCGACCGGCGTGCCACCCTGCTCGACCGCTTCTTCGCGGACGATACGGATCACGGCCTCGTCGCGGGCGGCCCAGCTGACGGCGTACCAGTCGAGCAGCGCGAGCCGCGCGATGCGGCGCACCTCATCGGGTACGTCGGCGAGCCGCAGCCCGGCAGCCCAGCGGGCGAGATCAGCGGTGGCGGACATGACGGAGAGCCTGATCGCGCGGCTTCGGCGGATGCCTCATCGGGCCGCCGCTGCCTGCCGGGCCGCTGCCGAGATGCTGTTGGCACGCTCGTTTTCGGCGCGGATCTGAACGCGTTCTTCGGGCGTAAAGCGCTCGGCGTTCAGGTAGTCGAGCTTCCAGGACGGATCGTCGGACCAGCGCAACGCGGTCTGCACCGTCGTCCGGGCAGCCGGCGCGTGTTCGAGCAGCTGCAGCGCGAGCGCAAGCGCAAGCGTCTGCGAGGCGGTGTCGCCGGGCCGACCGGCGGCGTTGCCCAGCGGGAAATCGTTGAACACCAGGCGCGGCACACCACAGTACTCGACGATGTCACGTGCGGCGCCCAGCACGACGGTGGCAATCCCATGGCTCTCCAGATAGCGCGCGACCAGCGAGCACGATTGGTGGCAGACCGGGCAGTTCGGCACCAGCACGACCGCGTCGACCGCATCGGCCTGCAGCCGGGCCAGCAGTTCCGGCGCATGAACCTCGAGCGTGCGGCGCTGGCTGCGATCGGTCGGCAGCCCGTGGAAGCGCGGCGCTACCTCGCCTATCGTGCCCGCCGCGGCGGCGCGCTGCAAAGCCGGCAGCGGGAACCAGCAGTTGCTGTCGGCCATGTCGGCGTGCTTGCGGTCGATGCCGACGTGCGAGATTCGCAGGTCATGGGGCTGCGACGTATCACCGGAATAGACCTCGTGGAATTTCGCGGATGCGTTGAACGGTGCGCCGGGACCTTGCGGGCCCTTGTCGGGTTGATAGGGCGCGGCCGTCGTGATCAGCGAGGCGCGGGCCTGCGCCAGCGACCCTCTCAGCCGGCTGAACGGTACGTCGATGTAGTGCGCCCACGTGTACGGCGTACCGTAGCCGAGCGTCAGGTACCAGCTTCGCGTCCGGTCGATGTAGCGCACCGGCTGGTCGTGCTCGGGGGCGAAGCCGAGGCCGGGGCCGTCTTCGGCTTTGCTGTCGGAGGCAGCCGAACCGGCGGTGGGGCGCTGCAGCGGGCAGGTGTCGGCTTGGGTCTGAGTACTCATGGCTTGGTTCCCTCGGGGCCTTGCGCGGCCGGCGAGCCGCCGGGCCGGACTACCCTGATGATTTGGGTCTTCTGATTGGAGCGCGGCAGCGTGCCGTGCGCCACCATCGTGATGCGCGGCCGGATGGACAGCAGCGCGTGCATCCGTTCAGCGATCCGCTCGGCGAGCGCGGCGCAGTGATCGGCCGCAAGCTCGCGGCCGGCCTCGATGGTCAGCCGCAGCGGCGGTGTCACTCTCGGCGGCGGTGTGTCGAGGTCGATGCGGAAATCCCCGACGTCGCTGCCGAAGTCGGCGATGACCTGTTTCAGCGAGGCCGGGTAGACCTTGACGCCTTTGACGATCAGCAGATCGTCGGCCCGGCCGATGATCTCGACGCGGGTACCGAACACGCCGTCGCTCGGGCACTCCCCCACATGCAGCCGGACGATGTCGCCGGTGGCATAGCGCAGACCTGGGCCGGCCTCGTAATCCAGCCCGGTATGGATCGCCTCGCCGACCGCACCGTCGATCATCGGCAAAGGTTCATGCGTCTCGGGATCGCGCAGGTCATAGCGGAAGCAGTAGTCCTCGCCCATCACGTGCATGCCGTGATAGTCGTTGCCGCCAGGCGAGATCATGCCGTTATGCCAGGCGCCACCGGCCAGGTCGTGCACCGACGCGTCCCAGGCCTCGCTCAACGCGGCCCGCACCGGGGGCAGGCCGCCGCCCGGCTCGCCGCCGACCATCAGCCGCCGCACGCCAAGGGCGGCGACGTCGCAGCCGATCTCGTCGCGACAGCGGTCGATCAGGTGCGTGGCCAGCGACGGCGTGCAGATCAGTGCCGTCGGCCGCGTCAGCTTCATGTAGCGCAGGATGCGGCTGATGCCGGCTTCGGCACCGATCGGGATCGGCCGGGCGCCATACGCCTCGAAGGCCATGATCGCGGTGATGCCGCCGAGCCACAGTGACAGTCCATTGGCATGGAAGACGCTTTCGCCGGGCCGCAGGCCTATCGCCGCCCACATCCTGCCGAATACCTTCAGTGTGATGTCGAGGTCTTTACGGGTGAACGTATAGAAGGTCGGATCACCGGTAGTACCTGACGTGCCGGCGACATGGATCACCTTTTCCAGCGGCGCACACAGATGCGTGCCGAACGGATGGCCGTCGCGCTCGAGCGATTGCTGCTGGATCTCGCGGTGCTCGGACTTCGTGATCAGCGCCGGCAGGCGCCGGAAGTCGTCGAGCGAGCGGATGTCGCGCGGATCAGCGACGCCGGCGGCGCGCAGCTTGTCGCGATAGTAGGTCGAGTTCGCGAAGCAGTAGGCGATCTGTCGCTGCAGCTTGGCGAAGCGCAGCGCATCGAGCTCCGCCATGAAGGCGATCGGATCGCGGGTCGTGATGCCGGTGTAATGCGGCGTGACTGCGGAACGGCTTGTCGTCATACGGGTCATTGCGGCGCATAGCCGATCGAGTTCGCGACCGCACGCATCCGCGCGAGCTCGTCGAGCTGGTACTGGCGCATCGCAGCCGGACGCAGCGGCAGCAGCTCCTGCGCCTGGCGGGCGGCAAACTGTGCGCTTTCCGGCTTGGCCAGCACGTTCTGCATCGCGTCGGCCAGCCGCTCGATCAGCCGGGCCGGTGTATCGCTACGAACGTAGAAGCCGCCCCAGCTATAGCGAACGAAGTCCGGGTAGCCGCTTTCGCGGGCACTCGGCACATCGGGAATCTCGGGGTGCCGGGCTTCGCCGGTGACGGCGAGCGCGCGGAGCTTGCCGGTCTTCACCAGCGGCAATGCCCCGCCGATATCGACCAGTGCAAAGTCGAGCTGACGTCCGATCAGGTCGGTGAGCACCGCCGCCTGACCTTTGTACGGCACCGCGGTGAAGCGGAATCCGGCGAGCTGGCCGAGCCATGCGGTCGACAGCGTGTATCCGGGCGCGAAGCTGCCGCTGGTCAGCGCCGGGTTCGCGGCTTTCGCGAGCGCGACGAAGTCCGCCAGCGTGCGGATCTCGGAATCGGCGGCGACGACGATTACGTTCATGCCGCGCGCGAGGCCCGAGATCGGCGCCAGATCCTTGACGGGGTCATACGGCAGATCCTTGACCGCGATCGGGTTGATCGACATCAGCGAGATCGCGCCGAGCAGGATCGTATGGCCGTCGGCAGGTGCTGCCCGCAGTGTCTGGATCGCGATAATGCCGTTGGCACCGGCGCGGTTCTCGACATATACCGACTGGCCGAGCTCGCCGGCCAGCTGCTCGGCGAAGAAGCGCGATGCCGCGTCCGAGGTGCTGCCGGTGGTGAACGGGACAACGATGCGCAGCGGTCGAGCCGGAAAGGCCCGGTCGGCGGCCGGCTGGGCGTTCGCGGCCGGTAGCGGCAAGCTGATCGCCCCCAGACCGCACAGCATCAGGATGCCGGACAGGATAAGGGCGAAGCGGCTCATGCATGACCGAGGCCGGACATGGGCCGGTCTTTGGCGGGTCCGGCGGAGAATCTGGCGCACGTCGCACCTCCTGGTCGAGATGCAACCGATTCTAGGGAGGCGTCGACACCCAGGATATACCGATCGGGCATATCCCAATCAGGCATATCCCGATCACTTCACCGCCAGCTTGCCGCGGCTAGCGACGCGGCCTGCGTGGGTTCTTGCGCCGCGGCGAAGCGCCGTGCTCGCGACGCAGGTCGCCGTTGGGATCGGCGGCGCAGCGTTCTTCCACGAGTTGCTCGAGCGTGAGAATCAGTCGTTCCGCCTCCAGCCGGAGCGGCGTTGCGGATCGCCACGCGATACTGCGACGAATCCACAGGTCGGGAACCCGGTGCAGCGCGAGCCGGATGTCGGGCGGCACGTCGGTCACCGCCGAATACGGCAGTACGGAGTAGGCGCCATCGGTGCCGATCAGGTGCTTGACGCTGGCGGCAGAAGCGATTTCCAGATCGAAGTGGAACGGCAATCCGAAGCGCCGCAGCGCACGCTCGATCAATTCGGCGATCTTCGGATCTCGCGTCGGCAGCGCGAACGGCAGCCCGGCGAGTCCCGCCGCCGTCGGAGCCCGGCCGGCCGGCGTCACCAGGAACAGGCGCTCGCGCCACAGCGGCCTGCTCGTGATCCGGTCATCGACCGCCGGGTCGGTCAGCAATGCGATGTCGAGGCGACCGGTGAGCAGCATCTCCTGCAGCACCGGACTCGGCGCCTCGATGACCTGCAGCATGACATCCGGTTCGATCCGATGGTACTCGGCGACGAGCCGCGTCAGCAGCATCAGGCTCGGGCTTGGAATCGCGCCGAGATGCAGCAGCTGCGTCGGCTCGTCGGCGTCGCTGTGCAGACGCTCGCGCAGCCGGCTGAGCTCGTCTGCGAGCGCCGCCGCGCGGCCGAGCAGCCGGCGGCCGGCTGCGGTCAGCGTGACGCCGCTCGCCGAGCGATTGAACAGCTCGGTGCCGAGTTCGTGCTCCAGCAATGCCATGCGGCGGCTCAGCGCCGGCTGCGCGATATGCAGCCGTTCGGCCGCACGCTTGATGCTGCCCAGCGTCGCGACCTCGACGAAATACCGGAGCTGGCGGGCGTCGATCACCGCTTCAGCGTCCGTACGGGCGCGCCGTTTCGAGCTCGGGCGGCGGCGTTGAGAGCGAACACCGGGCGAATTATGTTCCGATTGGACGAATCCTCAAACAACTCGTCCGGCCCAAGCAAGCGCCTGCGCAAAGCAGGCATGTGACGTGCTGCGCGAGAGCCGGCCCGCTGCCGGGACGCGCCTGAAGGTTTTCTGCCAAGGCCTCTTAGCACGGATCACCATGTTCAGGCCCCTATGAGTAAACCATGCAAGGAGACCCGCATGCGATCGATTCTTCTTTGGCTGCTCGGCATCCCTATTCCGATCATCATTTTGATCGCCCTCTTCGCGAACTAGTCCCCGCCACCCACACCGGACGAACGAGAACGAAGGAGAAGTCATGGCTTCCACCCATTCAGTAATAGCGCCACCCAACACGCTGCCCCCTCGCGCCGAAGCAGGCCGCTCCGCGGTTTCCTGGGGCGCGGTCTTCGCAGGCGCCGCTATCGCGGCCGCCCTGTCGGCAATGTTGATTACCGGAGGCTCGGGACTGGGTTTTCTCGCGATCTCACCGTGGCGTAACGAAGGCGCCTCCGGTTCCGCGATTGCCGTCGGTACGATCGTGTGGCTGCTGATCGTACAGATCATCGCCTACGGCGTGGCCGGCTTCGTTGCCGGGCGCCTTCGCACCCGGTGGACCGATGCCGCCCACGATGAGATCTACTTCAGGGATACGGCGCACGGCTTTCTGGTGTGGGCCGTCAGCGTGCTGGTAGGGCTGGTGCTACTCGGGTCGACGGCGGCGTCCCTCGTCTCCGGTGCCGCTCATACCGGCGCGACGCTAGTCGGCTCCGGAGCGGGCGCAGCCACCGCGCTCGCCGGCCAGGCGGCGAGCGGCGACGCCGACAATGCGCGGCTCGACTATTTCACCGACGCGCTGTTGCGCGCCGATGATCCATCGCGGACGCAGCCGGGTGATTCGCGTGGCGAAGTATCACGCATCCTCGGAAATGCTCTATTGCAAGGAGATCTCGACGACGCCGATCGATCCTACCTGATACGGCTGATCGCCAATCGTACTGGCGTGGACGAAGCGACCGCGCAACAGCGTGTCGCCGATATCACTGCGCGGGCGCGGCAGGCCGCTCAGCAGGCGGAACAGACCGCGCGCGAGGCCGCTGATACAGCGCGCAAAGCGGCCGCGACATTCTCACTATGGGCGTTCGCATCGATGCTCATTGGCGCATTCGTCGCCAGCTACGCCGCCACCATAGGCGGACGGGCTCGCGACGAATGAAACCCGCCGCATCCTGCGCAGGCGGCTCCGGAGGCCTGATCGCTGCGCTTGCGCCGGTGACGTCGAGCAGGCAAGCGATGCGTGGAGATGACGGCAGGGATTGCTCAAGTTCGTTTCCAGCTCTCGACCTGGACCGCCTTGCGATGGAACTCGACTCTCTGTTGAATGGCGCGCCGGCTGAGACGGCATTGCGGTCGCTGATAGAGCGCGGCTGGGGGCAGCTGCCGTATCCCGGTGCCGGGCACACGCTCGACCGGTGGCGAGTATTCAGCGCCGTGGCGCAGCGGGATCTCGCCTGGGCGAAGCTACTGGAGAGCCACGCCGATGCACTCGCCATTCTTCGGGAACTCGGCCACGCCGAATCGGCGACGTCCAACGAGCTCTGGGCTACATGGTGCGCCGAGCCATCCGACGCCCGGCTCGAGTTCCGTCGAGCTGGCGATCGGTCCGAATCGGTGCGGCTGCATGGCTTGAAGGCATGGTGCTCAGGGGCGAACATTGTGACGCAGGCGCTGGTTAGCGGGTGGAACGAGGCCGGGCAGCCCTGTTTAGTCGCGGTGCCAATGGCGCAGACCGGTGTACGCGTCACTCGGGACGGTTGGCAGGCCGTCGGCATGGCCGCTACCGCGAGCGTGAATGTCGTCTTCGAGGGCGCCTGCGGCATGCCCGTGGGTCCGCCCGGTGGCTATGTGAAGCGTGCCGGGTTTATGCATGGCGCTGCCGGGGTTGCGGCCTGTTGGTATGGGGCGGCCACTGCCATTGCAGTCGAGGTGCGGCGCTTTCTGCAGGGTCGTCGCGAGGATCCCCACGCATTGGCTCATTTGGGCGCTCTCGACGTCGCACTGACCCAGGCGGCGGATCAGCTGCGGCTCACCGCTGCAGAGATCGACGCCCGCCCCGGTGATTCTTGCCTACAAGCGGTGCGACGAACTCGACTCTCCGTTGAAACAGCCGTGGAAACGGTCTTGACTCGGGCCCCGCGCGCTCTTGGGGCAGCGCCGCTCTGCAAGAACGCGCGTCTTGCCCGACTGCTGGCCGACCTGCCGGTCTACATCCGACAAAGCCATGCCGAACGCGATCTGGAACTGCATGGTCGATCCATCTTGAACGGCATAGAGAAGTCAGCCTGGATGCTATGAACCCGCGTCGCATTGTCGGCCAAGGCACGAGCGAGGCTCGCTGGCAGGAATGGTTCCAGCGCCGGCCTCTTCCACGACGCGAGATTGCCAGCCTGTTAGGCGGCAGCACCGTCGTTCATGTGATCGCGCCGCATCCCGACGACGAAATCCTGGGTTGTGGCGGGCTCATCCGGCAAGCCTCGCGCCTCGGCACGGCAGTGCGCATCGTTGCCGTGACCGACGGCGAAGCCAGCCACCCGCGTTCTCGGTACTGGCCTACCGCTGCCTTGGCCCGCTTGCGCACCCGCGAAAGCGAACGCGCGCTGCAACGGCTGTCCGTACCGGCCCAGCGCGATCGGCTGAGGCTGGCTGACGGCAAAGTGGAGCGCCACGAAGCCGAGCTCGTCGCCGCGCTTTGCGCGTCTGTCGCGCCGGGCGACACCGTGGTAGCACCTTGGCAGCTGGATGGCCACCCGGACCACGAAGCGACGGCCCGGGCGAGCCGTATGGCCGCTCACGCGCGCGGCGCACGTTTTCTGGAAGTTCCCATTTGGGGATGGCACTGGGCAGACCCCGCCAGCGAAGTCTTTCCTTGGCACCGGGCCGCCTCGCTCGTCCTGGACATCGAAGACCGGCAGGCCAAGTCGCTTGCGATCTCATCGTTTCACAGCCAATTGCGCGCCGACCCGTCGACCGGCAAGGGGCCCGTCCTTCCTGGCTTTGCTCTCGAGAGGCTAGGACGGCCATTCGAGGTGCTATTCCTATGACGGATTTCGAGGCGATGTACCGCAAGGATGCAGATCCTTGGAAAGTAGCCACCTGCTGGTACGAACGTCGCAAGAGAGCCGTTCTGATGGCCTCGCTGCCAGGGGACCGTTACCACTGCGCGCTCGAGCTTGGCTGCGGGATCGGTGAGACGACGCACCGGCTTGCGGCGATCTGCGAGCGGGTGCATGCCGTCGATCTGTCGGCGACCGCGGTGCAACGCTGTCGGCAGCGCCTGTCGGACGAAGAGGCGACGCGCGTGTGCATCGAGGTGCTGCGTCTTCCGGAAGACTGGCCAAGTGTCACGCACGGCTCTGTCGATTTGCTGGTCGTCGCTGAGCTTGCCTACTACTTCTCGGACGCGGAGCTTGGCGCCTTCCTCGAGCGCTGTTCGGTCTCGCTCGCACCGCTTGGCGACTGGGTGATGTGTCACTACAAAGCCGACTTCCATGACCGACGCCAGAGCACCGAGAGCCTGCATCAGAGGGTGGACCAGCTCGCGGGTCTT
Organism: Burkholderiaceae bacterium; assembly: GCA_050187175.1. GTDB lineage: Bacteria > Pseudomonadota > Gammaproteobacteria > Burkholderiales > Burkholderiaceae_E > Zeimonas. The sequence continues at coordinate 25,367 of JBFWXS010000016.1, read as the reverse complement.
CGCCCTATCGTTTGCCATGACGACGAACGATTCCGCCTTGATATCTGGCGAAAAACGGGACAGAGCCAGGCATGATCGGCGTCTGCATTCCCGCTCACAACGAGGAGGCGTTTATCGACCGATGCCTGTCGTCGGTAACGCTCGCCGCTCGCCATCCCGGGCTCGGCGGTGAACCGGTGCAGATTGTGGTCGTGCAGGACGACTGCAGCGACGGCACCGCGGAGCGCGTAGCTCGGTGGGAGGTCCTCGGGGTCGAAATTTCGCACCGCAATGTGGGACTAGCCAGAGCGGTAGGGGCCCAGCATTTGCTCGCGGCCGGCGCGCGCTGGCTCGCCTTCACGGATGCGGACACGTCGGTCTCGGAGGCTTGGCTGGTGCACCAACTTTCGTTCGGCACGGATGTCGTCTGCGGCACAGTCGATGTGTCCGACTGGGAGAGTCATGGCACGCAGGCGAATGCCGCGCGCGCACATTTCTTGGCCACCTATCAGGATCGAGACGGACACCGCCATGTGCACGGGGCCAATCTAGGCATCGATGCCCAAACCTATCAGCGGATAGGCGGCTTCGAGGCCCTGATCTGCAGTGAGGATCAAGACCTCATCGACCGGCTGCAAGCCGCCTGCGTTTCGATAGCCTGGACGGCATTGCCGCGCGTCATGACGAGCGCGCGCCCCTACTCCCGCGTGAACGCAGGATTCGCGGCGGCGCTGCGCAAGGGCTGGTGCCAGGAGCAGAGACCTTCGATCAACCCGCAGCTGGGTGATCAATGTCTGATCATGGAAGAAGGCAACAGAGCGATTGCCAAATGAGCGCTAGAAGGTCTTGCCCCGGTTCCCCAGCGAATTCGGCGATGCGACCTCCATATCTCTGGTGCATCGACCTTCCCGTTTTTCTGATTTGACAGTCGCGAGGCCGCCGACGTCTACTGGGCCCGACCTTCCAGGAGACAAGTCTTGAAGTCATTCGCCGCCCTCGCCGGCTGTGCTGCAACACTGCTGGCCTCCCTGCTCCCCTTGGGACAATCGGCTCTGAGCCAGACCTACCCGGCCAAGCCGGTGCGCATCGTCGTGGGCTATCCGCCTGGCGGCGGCAACGACCTGATGGCCCGGATGGTGGCCGAGAAGCTGGCCGCGTCGCTGGGCCAGCAATTCGTGGTGGACAACAAGGCCGGTGCCAACGGGATCATCGGCACCGAGCTGGCCGCCCGCGCCGCCCCCGATGGCTACACGCTGCTCGTCGCCGGTAGCGCACTGTCCACCAACCACACGCTCTATCCGAGCCGGTCCTATGACACGCTGAAGGATCTGCAACCGATCTCGCTGATCGGCTACCAGCCCTACTTTCTCGTTGCGCATCCCGGCCTGCCCGCGAACAACGTGAAGGAACTGATCGCCCTGGCGAAGGCCCGGCCGAGCGCCATCAACTATGCTTCATCCGGCAACGGCAGCATCCCGCATGTATCAGGCGAACTGTTCAACATGCTGGCCGGCGTGAAGATGACGCATGTCCCATACAAAGGCGCCGGTCCGGCCATCATGGATCTGATGGCCGGCCAAGTGCAGCTGCTGTTCATCGGCTTGCCGTCGGTGCTGGAATACGTGAAAGCCGGCAAGCTCAAGCTGCTCGGCGCGACCAGCGCGAAGCGTTCCGGCCTGCTGCCCGATCTGCCGACAGTGGGGGAAACCTTGCCGGGCTTCGAGGCCGGCTCCTGGTACGGCGTGCTGGGCCCCGCCAAGATCCCGCAAGCGGTGCAGAACCGCCTGGCCGCGGAGATCGCCAAGGCTGTCCACGCCAAGGACCTCCACGAACGCTTCGTCGCGCTGGGAGTGGAGCCGGCATCCAATACGCCGGAACAGTTTTCGAGCTACCTGGCGACGGATATCGAACGCTGGGCGAAAGTACTGAAGACGGCTGGCGTTAAGGTGGACCAGTAGGTCAGTTACGGGATCCCCGCGGGCCGCAGGCTGGCCCACCGAGTCGCCCGTTCGTAAGCGGCCCCGGCGCGCAGCACGGTCGGCTCGTCAAATGCGCGGCCCACGAACTGCAGCGACAGGGGTAGCCCCCGCCCCGACACGCCGGACATCATGACCAGCGCAGGATGGCCCGTGAGATTGAACGGCGCGCGCGCCTGCCGCGGATGCGTCCGCAGCAGTTCCGCGACATCGTCCATTGCGCAGGCAGTCTCCATTGAATTGGCGCAAAGCAGGACATCGACTTCCTGCAGCGCGGCGTCGACGGCCCGCATGAAACGCGGACGCAGCCGTTGCGCATCCATGAGGTCGGCCGCGGAATAGAACGCGCCCGGCATCAGCTTGCGGCGCGAGTTGGCCGCATAGTCTTGCGGCCGATCGCGCAACCATCGCCCGTGGACGGACCAGATCTCGGAACCGGAGATCACGCGCTGAACAGCCGCGAAATCCTGCAGCGGCGGCAGTTCGACATCCTGCACCACCGCCCCTTCAGCGGCCAGCGCGCGCGCCGCCTCGTCGAGCGCGGCCGCCATCTCGGGAGCGGCGATCATGTCGCGCTCGTGGAAATGGCGCACGAAGCCGATGCGCAGGCCGCGGGCGCCGAGGTGCAGATCGGCCGTGAACGATCGAGGCGCTACGGCAGCGCTGCCCGCGTCCTGCGGGTCGTGGCCTGCGATGGCCGCAAGCAGGTGCGCCGCATCGGCGACGGTGCGCGTCATCGGGCCCACATGGTCCATGGAGAACGCCAGCGGGAATACGCCCCGGCGCGACACCAGCCCGTACGTGGGCTTCAGGCCGACGACGCCGCACATGCCGGCAGGATTGCGTATCGAGCCGCCCGTATCGGTCCCCAGGGCCAGCGGCACCAGCCCGCCCGCGACGGCGGCCCCGGAGCCTGAGGACGAACCGCCGCAGTGAAAGGCCGTGTTCCAGGGATTGCGCGCCGGCGGGAAAGGCAGATCGAAGGAAGGGCCGCCCATGGCGAACTCGAACAAGGTCAGCTTGCCCAGCACGATGGCGCCGGCGGCGCGCAGCGCAGCGACTACATGCGCATCCGAATGCGCGACATGATCGCCCATGATCTTCGACTGGCAACTCGTGCGCTGCCCGGCGATGTCGATGATGTCCTTGATGCCTACCGGCACGCCGTGCAGCGGGCCGAGGGCCCGGCCCGCGCGGATCTCCCTCTCCGCGCGCCGCGCCGCTTCGAGCGCGCCGTCGGCGTCGACGGACAGGAAGGCATGCAGCTTGTCGTCGAGGGCAGCGATCCGCGCCAGCAGCGCCTGCACCACTTCAACCGGAGAGGTGCTGCCCCGCGCATACGCGGCGCAGAGTTCCGCGGCCCCCAGCCAGTGGAGCTCGCTCATCGCGCGGCGCCGGTGCGCATGGGAGGCCAGGGTTCTTCGGCCGGGCAGAGCGGAGCAAGCTTGCGCATCGCCGCTCGCGCCTGCGCAGCGGCCGACTCGGCGGCGGCAACATCGTCGGGGAACATTTCGAACGCGCGCCCGAGGCCAACCCTCATCGCCTTGGCGCGCAAGCCCGGTTCCGCGTGTGATCCGCTTCCATCCGCGCTGCCATCGTTCATGGGGCGATTCTGTGAATGAAGCGGGACAGTGTCAAATGCCAAAAGGGGGCGCAGTCGATACCGGTTTGATATGCATTCGCGAACTGTTAGGGCTCAGCACCCACGGACTCTCATGCCGCATCGCCGCCCGCCAGCGGCAAGGTCACGCTGAACACCGCACCCCGCCCCGGGCTGCCACCATCAAGCGCCAGCTCGCCGCCGAGGCGGCGCATGATCTGCCAGCTGATCGCCAGGCCCAGACCGGCACCCGGGGCCGGGGTCTGCGTGTGCGCCCAGCCCCGGCGGAACTTGGAGAAGATCAGCTCGCGCTCGTCGGCGCGGATGCCGGGGCCGTTGTCCTCGATACGCACCTCGTACTGTCCCTGCCGGATGCGGCTGCTGACGCGCACCCAGGGTGTGGGGTGGGTGTTGTACTTGATTGCGTTCGCGATCAGGTTGATGAAGACCTGGCTCAGGCGGTCGGCTTCGGCCAGGACCTCGGCGCCGTGCGCACGCTCGCCCGACTCCAGCCGCACCTGCGCGCCGTCCGCCAGGCCGCGGCAGACGTCGATCGCCTGGTCGAGCGCCCGCTCGGGGGCGATGCGCGCCAGCCGCCACGGCGCCTCGCCGTGCTCGAGCAGGTTCAGCTCCAGCGTGCTGTCCAGCAGCCGCGTCAGGCGCAGGCTCTCGTCGTGGATGATGCGCAGGAAGCGCTGCGAGCGCTCGGCGTCCAGGCCGCGGCCGTCGAGCAGGATCTCGGAGAACGAGCGGATCGAGGTCATCGGCGTGCGCACCTCGTGGCTGACCTGGCTCAGGAAGTGATCCTTCTCCACATCCTGTCGGCGCAACCGCTCGTTGGCCTGCCCTAGCTCGCGCGCGGCCGCTTCGAGCTGGCGCGACTTCTCTTCCAGCTGGCGGCTGTATTCGCGAATGCGCTGGGTCTCGTCGGCGATGCGCACCAGCGCGTCCAGGCTGATCGTCTCGCCGGTGACCACCTGCGAGATCATCGCGTGCGCCGAGGAGCCGCCGATGCTGCCGGCCAGCGTGCGCTCCAGCCGGGTGATGAAGGCGTTGTCGGCCAGCGGGGGTTCGCCGCCGCGGCCCTGCTGCTGCGCGGCCTGACGGAACAGCCGCTGCGCCTCCTCCACGCCGAGAATGCGCTGCGCGATCACGCTCAGGTCGTGCGTGGCGGCCGAGCGGCGCAGCAGGCCGGCGGTGGCTTCGGCGGGAGTTCGGAAGACGTCGACGAACAGCGCGCTCTGCAGCCGCTCCAGCGGGCGCGGTTCGCGGCACAGCGACACCGCCACGAACAGCAGCGTGTTGACGCTCAGACTCCAGAAGATGGCGTGCACCAGCGGGTCGAAGCCGGTCATCCCGAACAGTGCCTGCGGCCGCAGCAGCGCGATGCCGAACGGCCCTTGGTCCAGCACCTGCTTCGAGACGACCAGGTCGCCGCCGAAGCTGGGCAGGAACAGCGTGTAGGCCCACAGCACCGTGCCGGCCAGCAGCCCGGCGAAGGCACCGGCGGCGTTGGCCTGACGCCAGAACAGCCCGCCGATCAGGCAGGGCAGCACCTGCGCCGCCCCGGCGAAAGCGATCAGGCCGATGGACGCCAGCGCCTCGGAGTCGCCGCCGAGCCGGAAGTACATGAAGCCCAGGCCCAGCATCACGCAGATGCTGATGCGGCGGCTCACCAGCAGGAAGCGGCGGATCTCGCCGCTGGCACTGCGCGATACCCAGCGCAGCCGCATCGCCACCGGCATCACGATGTGGTTGGAGATCATCGTCGACAGTGCGATGCAGGCCACGATGACCATCGAGGTGGCGGCCGAGAAGCCCCCGAGGAAGGACAGCAGCGCCACGTCGTGACGGCTGGCCCAGATCGGCAGCGTCAGCACGAACATGTCGGGGTCGGCGCCGGCGGGCAGGAAGTTGAGCCCCGCGATCGCGATCGGCAGCACGAACAGGCTCAGCAGGAACAGATACAGCGGGAACAGCCAGGCGGCGGTGCGCAGGTGCGATTCGTCGACGTTCTCCACCACCGTGACCTGGAACTGGCGCGGCAGACAGATCACCGCGCCGGCGGCGAGGAAGGTCACCGCTACCCAGCGCGGGCCGAAGGCATCCTGGGCATGCAGCATTTCCGGCGAAGCCAGCGCGAAGACCTGTTCGGCTCCGCCGGCCACACCGAACACTGCCAGCAGGCCCACTGCCAGCAGCGCCACCAGCTTGACGACCGCCTCCAGCGCGATGGCGGCGACCACGCCGTGGTGGCGTTCCTTGGCGTCGACGTTGCGCGTGCCGAACAGGATGGTGAACACCGCCATGCCCGCGGCGATCCAGAACCCGATCTGGTATTCCGAGCCGGCGTTGTGCAGGTCGGTGAGGGTGTCGGGGCCGCTGTTGCTGATGACCTGGAAGCTGGTGGCCACGGCCTTAAGCTGCAGCGCGATGTACGGCGTGGTGCTGATGACCGCGATCAGCGTGACGAGTGCCGCGAGGATCGTGCTCTTGCCGTAGCGCGACGAGACCATGTCGGCGATCGAAGTAATGCCCTGCGCATGCGCGATGCGCACGATCTTGCGCAGCAGCACCCACCAGCCGATGAAGGCCAGCGTCGGGCCGAGATAGATGGTGACGAACTCCAGGCCGCTGCGCGCGGCCGAGCCCACGGCGCCGTAGAAGGTCCACGAGGTGCAGTAGATCGAGATCGACAGCGTGTAGACCACAGGCGACTGCAGCCAGCCCGGCTCCCCGCTGCGCGACCGGCGGTCGCCGAGGAAGGCCACTGCGAACAGCAGCGCCACGTACAGCAGCGCGGTGACGAGGACGATGTTGGCCGACAGCATCGCTGCGCCTCGCGGGGTGCCGGACGTTCAGTCCCGCGGCGCCGGCGTGGCCGCGTCGGGCGGCGCGGTGTGCGGCGGTCCCGCAGCCGGCGGCGCGAGCCGATGCGCCAGCAGCGCCGCGGCCACGATCAGCGCCAGCCAGACGCCGAACAGGTAAGCCACGATCAGCGGCACGCCGCCCACGGTTCGCGTATCGGTGAACAGCGTGATCACCGGCGGCATCAGCAGGAAGACGGCCAGCACCGGCAGCAGCGTGGCGGCGTCGCGCAGGCGCGGGGTTCCGGGGTCAGGGAGCTTCAAGCTTCCTCCCTGCGGTCTGCGAAGCGGCCAGCTCGCGCACGCGCTCGACGATCTCGCGGTTGGAGAACGGTTTGGTCATGAAGCCCTCGGCGCCGATCTCCTCGACCATGCGGCGGTCCTGCGCCTGGCCCTTGGCGGTGAGGACGATGACCGGAATGCGCCTCAGCGCGGCGTCGGCCTTGGCGGCCTTGAGCACCTCGAAGCCGTTCATCCTGGGCAGCATCAGGTCCAGGATCAGCAGGTCGGGCGCGTTCGCGCGCAGCTCGCGCAGCGCGGTGTCGCCGTCGAGCACCGCGCGCACGGCATAGCCTTCTCGCTCAAGCACGAAGCTCAGCGATTCGACGATGTGGGGTTCGTCCTCCGCGATCAGCACGCAAGTAGCCATCGCTCCTCTCCTCCGTCTGCTTCATTCGGCGAGTATTCCGCCCGGCTTTCCGGGCAGTGTAGCGCTATGCTCACTGCGCGAGGATTGGGTCTTCCGCGCGGTAGACGCAGTCACGGCGCACGCACAGCCGGCAGTTGGGGCCCACGGGTACCGCGGGCGCGGACGACGAAACGTCCAGCCCGGCGCCGTAGACGGTCTGGTCCGCGTGCAGCGCATCGCAGGCGAGCATGATGGACTGCAGCCGGCGCGGCAGCGAGAAGGCCGGACGGCTCTTCTCGACGGTGCGTGCGACGAACAGCAGGCGCTGGCCGTCCGGGAACGCGGCGAGCTGGCGCACGATGGTGCCGGGCACATGCAGAGCCTGGTAGACGGCCCACATCGGGCACGCCGGACCGTGCCGCGGCAGCGCCAGCCGCGGCAGCGGGAAGCGCTTGCTGGTGAAGCCCGCGGCGTCCACGCGCATCAGCGCGAAAGGCAGGCCGGCCGCGCCCGGGCGGCGCAGCGTGATCAGCCGGTGGCAGACCTGCTCGAAGCTCGCGCCGAAACGCTGCACGAGGCGGTCCACGTCATAGCGCAGGCGCTGCGCTGCGTCCAGGAAGGGCTCATAGGGCAGCAGCACCGCGGCCGCCAGGTAGGCGCCGAGCGCGCGCCGGGCACGCTGGCGGGCGGCGTCGGTGCCGAGCTGGCTCGCCTGGGCCAGCAGGCCGTCCACCGGCCGACCCTGCGTGAACAGTTCGGCGGCCAGGCGCGCCAGCTCGAAGCGGCGCGTGGCGGGCACGGCCTCCTCGGCCAGTACCAGGCGGCGCGCGGCGGCGTCGAAGGCGACCATATGGCGGACCTCGCCGGACACGAGCTCGGCCACCGGCCGCACCGCCATCTGCACGCCGTGCTCGCGCTGCAGGTAGTCGGCCAATGCTGCCTCGCTGCAGTCGCCCGCCTCGCCTCCGACGGCAGCGCCGGCGCGGAACTCTGCCGCCGCGCGCTCCAGCTCGTCGAAGTAGTTGTCGCGGTCGAAGAGAAAGTCGTCCACCTCCTCGGCCGGCGTGACCGAGCGGGTGCCGGCGGCGTCCTTGTCGAAGAACGCGGCCAGCGAGCGCGCCACTTCGGTCAGGCGCGCGCTCTCGTGGCCGACGATGGCCACGAAGCGGGCGCGCCGCGCCGCGTCCAGCCCGTCCCCGGTCTGCAGGATCTCCGCCGACGAGCGGATCGCGGTTACCTGCGTGAGCAGGCTGTGCACCGCGTCGCTCAGGAAAGGGTCCTGGTGCAGGCGGTCCGATAGTGCGTTGACCGCCTGTCCGCGATCCAGCCAGGCGCGATGCAGGCGGGCCAGCGCGCGCGCCCATTCGCGGTGCCGGCCTGCCAGCGTGTGTGCGCTGCCCGGTTCGAGGCGTAGGTCGGCCAGCAGCGGTTCGCCGCAGAGCTCTGCAAGATCGGCCACGAGCCGCCGTTCGGCGGCGCCGTCGATCTCCGACAGCGCCAGTCCCAGCGCGTCGGCGATGCGCTTGAGCAGCGCGCCGCCGATGCTGCGCTTGCCGCCCTCGATCAGGTTCAGGTACGAGGCCGAGATGCCGGCCCGGGCGGCCAGCGCCGCCTGGGTGATACCCAAGGCGCGCCGGCGCTCGCGCAGCGTGGCGCCGACCAGCGAAGCGCCGGCCGGCGGGACGTTCAGCGGCCTGCGCACAGCACCCGCCGATGCTGCGACGCAAGGTCAAGAATCAACGGCGTTGTCGTCATTTGAATATCGAAATTTACGAGAATTACCAATTAAGTCAATAAGTTATTGCCGCATTGACAAACGCGATCGATGATGAGCCCACAATCGGAAGCGCCAGGGACCTCCAGGCATCTTCCGATGATCCCTTCATCGAGGAGCGAACGAATGTCGCAGTCCAGACTCACGAACCGGAACATCACCGGCCTGTCGCGCCGGCGCATATTGCAGGCCGCGGGTGCCGGCGGGATCACGATGATCCCGGGACTCGGCGGCGTCGGCTGGGTGCACGCACAGAACAAAGCGGCCATCGGTACCTGGCCCGCGGGTTCGCAGGGCGCCAGCATCTACATCGCCGCGGCGGTACCGCTGACCGGCACCTACGCCGTGCAGGGCGCCGACGAGCTCAAGGGCTGGGAGTTGGCGGTGGAGCACATCAACACCAACCACCCGCTGATGAAAGCGCTCGCGCCTAAGGTGAACAACGGCGTGCTGGGCAAGAAGGTCGAGCTGAAGTCGGCCGACTCCGCCGCCAAGCCCAATCAGGCGCTGCAGTCGGCGCAGACCTTCATCAACCAGAACAAGGTCGTCCTGATGACCGGCTCCACCTCCTCGGCGGTGGCGGTAGCGATGAACAAGTTCGCGCAGCGCGAGAAGATTCTCTACATGCCCGGCATCTCGGGCTCGAACGACACCACCGGCAAGGACTGCGTGCGCTACGGCTTCCGCCAGGGCTTCTACGGCGAGATGGCGGCCAATGCCATCGGCCCGGTCATGCTCAAGGAGTTCGGCAAGAACCGCAAGGCAGCGTTCATGACGCCGGACTACACCTACGGCCACACGACGACGAAGTCGGTGCTGGACTACATCACCCACGAAGGCGGCTGGACGGTAGTGACCAACCAGGTCTCGCCGCTGGGGACGCAGGACTTCAGCCAGTACCTGACCAACATCGCCAACTCGGGCGCCGAGTTCCTGATCAATGTGAACTGGGGCCGCGACGCCGTGCTGTCCAGCCAGCAGGCGAAGCAGTTCGGCCTGCTGCCGAAGATGACGCTGGTGCTGCCGTACCAGATTCCGTTCATCGCGCGCGAGGCCGGCGTCGACATCACCGCCGGCGTGCTGGCCGCCACCGACTTCTGGTGGACGCTGGAGGACAGGTACCCGCTGGCCAAGCAGTTCGTCCAGGCCTTCCACAAGAAGCACGGCTACCGGCCCGAATGGGGCGCCGAGAACGCCTACGTGAGCTTCGCGCACTGGGCGCGCATGGTCACCGAGGCGGGCAGCTTCTATCCGCCCGACGTGATCAAGCAGTTCGAGAAGGGCGAAACCATCCCCTCGCTGCTGGGCGACGTCCACTACCGGCCGCAGGACCACCAGTGCGTGCGCCCGGTGGTGCTGGTGCGGGGCAAGGCCAAGAAGGACATGAAGAACGACGAGGACTTCTGGGAGGTGATCGATGTGGTCGCCGGCGAGAAAGTGATCCAGAAGCCCGATGCCTTCGGCTGCAAGCCGGGCGACTACACCTGACGCGCGCACCGCCGTCGCGAGCGGCGGCGGCGACCCGCGAAGGCCTTCACCGACGACCAGGACGAACGCTCGTGCTCAACTGGGGCAACTTCATCTCGCAGTGCTTCAACGGGCTGGTGCTGGGCGCGCTGCTGGCGCTGATCTCGTCGGGCCTGACCATCATCTACGGCACGCTAGGCGTGCTGAACCTCGCGCATGGCGCGATGTTCATGCTCGGCGGCTATGCGGGCTGGGTCGCCTATACATACACCGGCTCCTTCCTGGTCGCGATCGCTGCCGGTGCGATCTTCGTGATGCTGGTAGGCGTGCTGACCGAGCGGCTGATCATCCGCCATTTCTATGCTCGTCCGCCCGAGGACCAGCTGCTGGTCACCTTCGGCCTGGGCATCGTCTTCGTCGAGGCGGTGCGCTTCTTCTTCGGCAGCCTGTCGAAGACCGTACCGCCGCCGGCCCCGCTCACGGGAATCACGCCGCTGGGCTTCATGGTCTACCCGACCTACCGGCTGGCGCTGCTCGGCATCGTGGCGGTGGCGCTGCTGGTGCTGTACTTCATCCTCTATCGCACGCGCATCGGAATGATCGTGCGCGCCGGCATCGAGGATGCGGTGATGGTCGATTCGCTGGGCATCAACATCCAGAAGGTGTTCATGCTGGTGTTCGGCATCGGTGCCATGGCCGCGGGCTTCGCCGGAATCATCAATGCGCCGGTGGTCGCGATCGCGCCCGACGTGGGCGACGCGATCCTGGTGCAGACCTTCGTCGTGGTGGTCATCGGCGGTGTCGGCTCCTTCCCGGGAGCGGTGCTCGGCGGCCTGATCGCGGGCGAGATCATCAGCCTGACCTCGATCGTCGACCCGGCCTATTCGTACGTGATGCTGTTCGTCGCGATGACGCTGGTACTGGTGCTGCGTCCCTACGGGCTGCTCGGCACGGCCGGTCGCGAATAAGACAAACCGGAACCCGCCTACTTTATGCCGACCCGACAACGCGCCCTCGTCGTCGAGACCTTGACGCTGCTCGCGCTGATCGCGGCACCCTTCGTGCTGCCCCATCTGGGCTTCACGCCGACGACGATCAACCGCATCCTCATCTGGGGCCTGGTGGGCATCGGCTTCGATCTGCTGTTCGGCTTCACCGGGCTGCTGTCGTTCGGCCAGGCCGCGTTCTTCGGCACCGGCGGCATGTTCGCGGCCTACCTGCTGACCGAGACTTCCTTCGACAACACCATCGCGGCGGCGCTGGCCGGCACTATCGTAGCCGGCATCGTCGGCTACCTGATCGGCCTGCTGGCGCTGCGGCGCACCGGCATCTACTTCGCGATGATCACGGTGGCCATCGCCGAGGTGTTCTTCTTCCTGGAGTTCAACCCGCTGTCGGCCTACACCGGCGGGGAGAACGGGCTGCCCGGCGTACCGCCGCCGAACCTGAAGCTGGGTTTCGCGAGCTTCACGTTCGACAGCAACTGGACGATGTACGGCTTCTTCGCGTTCTGGTACTTCGTCGGCCTCGTGATCGCGCTGCGCATCGTGCGCTCGCCGGTCGGACTGCTGCTGCGCGCGATCCGCGACAACCCGCTGCGTGCGCAGGCGCTGGGCCACGACATCCACCATTACAAGCACACCGTCTTCGTCGTTGCGGCGATGTACGCGGGCTTCGGCGGCAGCCTGCTCGGCATGCTGCAAGGCTTCATGCCGCCGGATGCCTTCATGTTCCACACCTCGGGCGAGATCGTCATGCAGACCGCCATCGGCGGCGCGGGCTGGCTGTTCGGCCCGCTGCTGGGCGCCACCGTATGGCTGTTCCTCAGCGACTTCTTCCAGACCACGCTGAACCTGGGCGCCACCTGGAAGCTGGTGCTGGGCATCGTCTTCGTGCTGCTGGTGGTCTTCCTTAGGCACGGGCTGGTCGGTGCGATCGTCGGCCTGTACCGCCTTGCGCGCCCGCGCAGCGCTTCGGCGAGCTCTCCGGCAGGCGTTTCGGGGAGCCCTTCGGCAAGCCTTTCTGCGCCCCCTTCAGCAGACGCGCCTGCTGCCGCGCCGGACCGCGCTGCCGCAGCCGCGGCCGATACAGCGGCCGCGGCTGCGCGGGCGCGGCGCAAGCCCACGCGCAGCCGCAGCGGCCCCATTCTCCAGGTGCAGGGCCTGAGCAAGCGCTACGGCGGCCTGATGGCCAATAGCGATATCGACTTCAGCGTGGACCACGGCGAGATCCGAGGCATCATCGGTCCCAACGGCGCCGGCAAGAGCACCTTCTTCAAGATGCTGACCTGCGAGGTGCAGCCCAGCTCGGGCCGGATCGTGTTCGACGGGCGCGACATCACCGGCATGCGCGTCGCCGACGCCTGCCAGCTCGGGCTGACCAAGAGCTACCAGATCAACCAGCTGTTCGACCGCCTCACGGTGCGCCAGAACCTGGCCATCGCGGCGCTGGGCGAGCTGCGCGGCAAGTTCAGGCTAGACCTGCTCAAGTCGCTGCCCAAGGTGCGCGGCCTGGATCCGCAGGTGGAGGACACGGCGGCGCTGGTACACCTGAGCAGCCGGCTGGACACGCCGGTCTCGGAGCTCGCCTACGGCGAGAAGCGGCGGCTGGAGATCGGGCTGGCGCTGGCCACCTCGCCCAGCCTGCTGCTGCTGGACGAGCCCTTGGCCGGCATGAGCCCACAGGAGCGAGTGGAGACGGTGGCCTTGCTGAAGTCCATCGCCGCGGGCCGCACGATGATCGTGATCGACCACGACATGGATGCGCTGTTCGAGCTGGTGGGCAAGGTCACGGTGCTGCAGGAAGGCAAGCTGCTGGTGGAGGGCACGCCCGAAGAGATCCGCAACAACCGGGAAGTCCAGGAGGCCTATCTGGGCGGCATTCACGAAGAGGCGGGAGTGCAATGAGCCTGCTCGAGGTCACTGAACTGAACAGCTACTACGGCGACAGCCACATCCTGTTCGACGTCTCGATGCGCGTGGAGAAGCACGAGGTGGTGGCACTGCTGGGCCGCAACGGCGCCGGCAAGTCGACGACGCTGAAGAGCCTGATGGGCGTGGTCCGGCCGCGCATCGGCAGCGTCAAGCTCGACGGCCGGGAGCTGGCAGGCCGGAAGTCGCACGCCATCGCCTGCGAGGGCATGCAGCTGGTACATGAGGACCGGCGGATCTTCGGCAGCCTGAACGTCGAGGAGAACATCATCCTCGCCGGGCTGACCGCCGCAACCAGGTGGCCGCTGGAACGCATCTACACGATGTTCCCGCGCCTGAAGGAGCGCCGGGCGAGCCGCGGCACCGACCTTTCCGGCGGCGAGCAGCAGATGCTGGCGATCGCGCGCGCACTGGTGCGCGACCCGAAGATCATCCTGCTGGACGAACCGTTCGAGGGCCTTGCACCGGTGATCGTGCGCGACCTCGTGCACGCCTGCCGCGAGCTGGCCAAGGCCGGCCAGACCATCGTGCTGGTGGAGCAGAATCTGGCGGCGACGCTGGCGCTGGCCACGCGGGTGTATATCATCAACAATGGCCACATCGTGCATGAAGGACCAGCCGCCGAGCTGAAGGCGCGGCCGGAGGTCCTGCAGCGCTATCTTGGTGTCTGAGGCGCAGCCCGCGCGAGGGGCTGCCACGCGGGAGCCCACATGAGCACCATCTTCGAGAAACTGCTGTCCGGCGAACTGCCCTGCGCCAAGGTCTATGAAGACGAGCTCGTCTTCGCCTTCATGGACGCCGGCCAGGTCAACGACGGCCACGTGATCGTCGCCACCAAGGCGCCGCGCGAAACGCTGCTGGACTGCACCGATGACGAGGCCGCCGCGCTGATGCGCGCGGCGCGGCGCATTGCGCTGGCCGTGCAGAGGGCTTTCGCGCCCGAAGGCATCACCGTGCTGCAGGCGAACAAGCCGGCCGGTTGGCAGACGGTGCCGCACCTGCACTTGCACGTGCTGCCGCGCCACACGGGCGACGGCGTCGAACTCGGCTGGCCGCGCAAGGAGCCGGGAATCGAGCGGCTGCGCGAACTGGCCGCGCGCCTGCAGATCGAGCCGCCGCAGCGCTGATGCCGATCCGCGCCGATGCTAGCCCCTGCCCTCAAAGATCAGCTCAGGACCTACCTGGAGCGGCTCACCCGCCCGGTGCTCCTGGTGGCCGCGCTGGACGACAGCGATGCTGCCCGCAGCATGCGCGAGCTGCTGGAGGAAATCGCGTCGCTTTCGAGCCTGATCCGCATCATCGAGCAGCGAGACGGGAGCGATCGCGTGCCCTCCTTCTCGATCCGCTCGCCGGGACAGGACATCGAGCTGGCCTTCGCCGGCTTGCCGATGGGCCCGCATTTCACATCGCTGATCCTGGCACTGCTGCAGGTCGGTGGCCATGCGCCCAGAGAAGAGCCTGAACTGCTGGAGCGGGCAAAAGGCCTGAAAGGCCCGCTCAGCTTCGAGACCTATTTCGTGCAGGACTGCCAGAGCTGCCCGCAGACGGTGCAGGCGCTGAATCTGCTGGCCGTCCTGAACCCGCAGGTGAAGCACATCGCCATCGACGGCGCCTTGTTTCCGGACGAGGTGGAGCAGCGCCAGGTTCTGCTGGTGCCCAAGATCTACGTCAACGGGGAGTTCTTCGACAGCGGCCGCATGGGGCTCAGGGAGCTGCTGGAGAAGCTCTGAAGGCTTGCCGGATTTTCATTGTCTCGCGCGATGCGCCAGAACGCCCGGGCGGCCGGTGACAGTCGTCCTTCGTCGCGGCAAGCCAGGCCAATGCTGCGGATCCCTCGCGGTATGACCGAGCGCTTCACGATTCCCGGAAACGAATCCGGGAGCGCGAGCGATGCGATGATCGATACGCCTTGCCGCCTGCGCACGAAATCCAGGATCGACCAGATCTGGCCCAGATCGTGAGTGACGCGCAGCTCCACGCCGGCGCGATCGAACAATCGGCGGACCAGACCCGCCGATCCGGAATGCCTGAGGATGAAGTTGTGCTTGGCCAGCTCCCGGATATCCACCGGATCATGCGCCGCCAGCTCATGCCCTTCGGGAAGCACCGCGACGAACTCATCCGTCACCAGATGCAGAGTTTCGAAGTTCAGCCTGGGAAGGGTGACGACACCGAGGTCGATGACGCCCTGGACCAGCTGCTGCTCGACATCCCTATCGTCGCTCTCGAGCACGATCACTTCGATGCCCGGATAGCGCTCGGTGAATCGGTCGATCAGCGCCGGCAGCAGACGGATTGAGGAGCTTGCGCCGAACGAGCCGATGCGGACGACTCCCGCTTTCAGGTCCGCAGCGGCCTTGCCTTCCTGTTCGATGGTCTTGAGCGACGTGAAGATGTCGCCCGCGCTGCAATCGCTCTGCCGCAACTGCCAGGCCACGCTGAAGCACAATAGCGGCACCGAAGGCCTTCAGGAGGTCCGCCGACATCTGGAGACCGCGCTGCGCGACGGTGCCATCATCGATGAATACCTCGGCCCTGGCGCCGCGCCGGGGCTTCATCTGCTTTACACGGACCCCGAGCTCGGCTTTCAAGTCATCGCCCATGTCAACGCCAAGGGCAAGACCTCGCCTCCTCATGATCACGGCACGTCTTGGGCCATCTACGGCCAGGCTGTGGCCTATACCGACATGACCGATTGGGAACGCGACGGCGCCGAAGGAGTTCGACGGGGGCACACCACCCGCTTGAACCCAGGCGACGTCGGCGTGTTCCCGCCCGGCGCCGTGCATTCGATTTCCTTCCCGGCCGCATCGAGCTATGTCCGGATCACGGGCACCAACCTCGACACGATTCCACGCACCATGTTCGACCCCGAGACCGGGACGGCCCGACGTACGCCGGCGGTCCAGAGCGGTTCGAGCGCGCAATCATGAGCGTGCGCTTCGAGTACGGTGCGCCGACTTCCCAGGCGGCGCTGCTGACGCGCTATGCGATCCGGAAGGGCCTGTTCGGCAAGGAAGGCATCGAGGCCTCGGTGCGCGTGGTCCACGGCGGACCGGAGCTCGCGGCGGCCTATGATCGCGGCGAGCTGAACATGGGCGAGATGGGCTCGCCGCCGGCCATCACGCAGATCAGCAAGGGACGCAAGTTCCGCATCATCGGGAGTGCGACGCGAAGGGGGGTCGCCCTGTTTCTCGCGACCAGACCCGAGATCAGCTCACTGGACGAGCTGCGCGGCAGAACACTGGGGGCGCTCAGCACCGGCAGTTGCAGCGACTGGTATCTGCGGCAGATCCTGATCCAGAACGGAATCCAGCCGGACACGGACGTGAAGGTGCGCAGCCTCGGCGCGGACCACGAACGGGTCAGCGAGTTGATCGCGCAAGGTGAGATCGGCGCCGCACTCGTCGGAGGCATTCTGGTGGCAGCCGGCGAGGACTCGGGAACGCTGCGCTCGTGGGGGCCTGCCAACTCCCTGGCCCAAGTACCGGAGCTTCAATGGAGCGTGCTGGTCGCCAATGACAGGTTCAGGCAGACCGAACCCGAACTGGCGAGAACAGTCGTCGAGATCCTGCGGCAGGCCGGCGCTGCGGCGCAGGCCGATCCCGACGAATGGATCGCCTTCAATGCTTCGGTCTATCAGGTCAGCGCGCCGGTGGCCCGACGCGCGGTCGAACTCGAACGGCCGTTCACGCACTTCGAGGGGCGGCTCGATCTTGCGGGCCTTGCCAACGCCGTCCGCTTGCAGCACCAGCTTGGCGCGATCGAGCGCGCTACGCCGCTGGACCAACTGGTCGCCGAGATGGCCTAAGGAGATCCCTCCATAAAAACAGATGTTGTTGTCACCAACAGTCCTGACGGCCAACTGTCGGAGTTCTTTCCACTATTGCTTTGGATCAATTCCAAATCATTGAAAAATCAGACCAAAGCGGTTTCGGCACATAACTTGCATTGCTGCAAGGACATTTCCCGATAGCCAGGAGACACCGTGAACCCCTTCCTGATCCGCCATGGACTCAAGGCTGTTGCGCTGGCCGCCGCCCTTGCCTCCGGTGCCGCTGCCGCCGCTCCGCATACCTTCCTGATCACCCGCGAAGCGCCTGGCGTGCAGCAGGCGAACGTCGCCAACCTGTGCGCCGCGCTCGGCCCGGGTACCTGCACGGTGGGCGTCGAGAATTTCGACTCGCGCTCGAGCGGTAGCTTCTCGACCGACTTCGGCATCTCGTCCGGCTACTCGATCACGGGCAGCTACAGCAATGTCACGATCAACCCTGCCGACGTCTTCGGCGGGGCCGGCGGCAGCGGCAACTACGCGGTGACCTTCGCCAATGGCGGGTACACGCTCGACCTGACGACGACCAATCCGGACGGCATCAACTACTTCGGCTTCTGGCTGTCGGCGCTGGATCGCGGCAATCAGCTGGCGTTCTACAGCGGCGGCGAGCTGGTGTTCTCGTTCTCGCCGGCGGACGTCGACGCGATCGTCGGCGGTTCGTGCCCCGGCAACGACTACTGCGCCAATCCGAACGGCGGCGGCAACGGCAACGAGCCGTACGTGTTCCTGAACTTCTTCGATCAGACGGGCAGCTTCGACCGCATCGTCTTCTTCGAGAATCCTGGAGTCGGCGGCTACGAATCCGACAACCATACCGTCGGCTACGTGACCGGCGACAGCGGCACGCCGGTGGATGTGCCGCTGCCCGGGACGCTGCTGCTGAGCGGCCTCGGCCTGTTCGGGCTCGGCCTGGCCACACGGCGCAGAGCTGCGCACAGCTGACCGGACGATTGCGACGCGTTGCGGGCTTGCACGCAAGCCCGCTTCACACGCCGCTTCACCAAGCCGCTTGGCTGAACGCTTCAAGAGCCCCGCTTCGGCGGGGCTCCGTTTTTCGGCGGGCCGGTTCCCGATCAGTTCGGCGGCGAGCCGAACACCAGCGTATGGCCGGCATGCACCTCGGTCAGCGAGGTCCCGCTGCCTTGCGGCGTGCGGACGATCGAGCCGCTGTAGACGCCCAGTTCGTTGACGTGCAGGTTGGTGGCGCGATAGGTACCCTCGCCGCCGTCCGAGCAGGTGTACGTACCCGTCGAACTCACGCCCGCCGTGCTCAACGAATAGTCTCCGCGGAACACGCAGGTTCCCTGCGTATGAGCTTCGCGGACCAGCGCGAATGAGCCGGACGCGACTTCGAACGAGAAGTCCGTCGCGTCCATGGCGGAGCTGCCGCCTGGATAGAAGATATTGCCGAAGAAGGTCCTGCCGTGAAGCGAGTTCGCGACCGGGGTGAGATCGTCCAGCTCCGATCCCACGACCACGAAGCTCTGCTTGGCCTGGCTCCACCGCAGGGTGGTGCTGGTGCCGGCCTGAGGGAAGTCTGCCACCTCGACCTCGCGGTTGGCGCCTTCCAGGTATGGCACACCGCCGGAGCGCACGGCATAGAACTGCCGTGTCTCCAGCAGCGCGCCGTCCGCGTAGACGGAGATCGTATGCAGGCCCGGACTCAGCTTGTTGTAGTTGTACAGCAGCGAGAAACCGGTATTGGGATGGCCGCAGATCGCCGCCGTGTCATTGCGGATGCTGCCGACGCCGGAGGTGCCGAGATCGGTCCCGTCTATCGTCACCCGGATCTGCTTGGCCGTGCAGTGCCAGCCGGAGACCAGGCCGATGCCCGACTCGACGCTCCCCTCTACTGGATTCTCCAGAAACCCCGGCGGCGGGGTTCCCTGTGCGACTGCCGCGAACGGCAAGCCGCACGCGGCCAAAGCGGCCAATGATCCTCGGACGGACCTGCTTGTCATGGCGAACTCCTTCCTCGTTGTGCTGTCAGAGCCATTGCCCTGCTCAGCAGCAAGAGGGGTGCCCGTCACTCCGCGGGGATCTCCGGCTCAACCAGACGGGCCAGCAGATCCAGCGACTGCTGCCAGCCGAGCCGGCACGCGTCGGCGGGAATGACGTCGGGCAGGCCCGACTGCTCGGCGATCAGCTCGGTGCCGCAGCCCACGGCGCGCAGCGTGTAGGTGGTCACGATCTCGCCCGGCAGGCCGGGATTCTCGAAGACGTCGGTGGCGACGATTCGCTCGTGGGGGACGAGTTCGCGATAATCGCCGCCGAAGCTGTGCGCCTGTCCGTTCGAGAAGTTCACGAACGACATGCGGAAGCGTCCGCCGACGCGCGCGTCGAGTTCATGGACGATCGCGGTGAAGCCGTCGGGCGCGTTCCACTTGGCCAGCGCGGCGGGGTCGAGCAAGGCGCGATAGACGCGCTCGGGGGGCGCGCGCAGCACGCGGATCTGGGTCAGCTTGTAGGGCATTGCCGTCTTCCTTCAGTTCTGCGATGGGGTTTCGCTCGCGACCATGACCATCCACTGCACGCCGAAGCGGTCGGCCACCTGGCCGTAGCAGGGTGAGAAGAAGGTGGGCCCCACCGGCATGACGATGCGTCCGCCATCGGCCAGCCTGTCGAAGACGCGGCGTACGTCCGCCTCCGACGGGTACTGCAGCGTGAGGCTGAAGCCGCGGAAGCCGCCGGCTTCGGAGGGCACGCCATCGCTCAGCATCAGCCGCTGTCCGTCGATCAGCAGGCTGGCATGCAGCAGCTTCTGCGGTCCGCCGGGCGGCATGTACTCGGGCGGCACCGGATCGGGACAATCGGAGTAGCGCATCTTGCCTTCCGCCGTTGCGCCCAGAGCGCGCTCATAGAAAGCCATGGCCTCTTCGGCCTGGCCATCGAAGAACAGATACGGTTCGATCTTCATCGACGCTTCCTTTTCAGGGGTTGAGGGAGCAGCTGCTCGACGTAGCGGCGCAGATGCGCGATGGCGTCGAGCACGAGCTGAGGGTCGTTGCGCGCCTTGGCGAGCACGAATGCGCCCTGCAGTACGACCTGCAGGTGGCGTGCCAGGCTGTCGGCGCTCCAGTCGGCCTGCGGCGCATGGCGTTCGCGCGCAGCCTCGATGGTCGGGACCAATGTCTGCGCATGCATCTCGATGCCGGCGCCGCAGGCGGCCTGCAGCGCCGGATGACTGGCGAAGGTCTCCTGCGCCAGCGTGCCCAGCAGGCAGGTGAAATCGGGCAGCTCGCCGCGCACGAGCCCGGCGCGGAAATCCAGATACGCCAGCAGACGTTCGCGCGGGTCCGTCACCGACCAGTACGGCGCGGCCGCGAACAGCGCGCCGGTGTCCTCGTTCCAGTACGCGATGGCGGCCAGCACGGCCGCTTCCTTGCTGTCGAAGTAGTGGAAGAAGCCGCCCTTGGTGACACCCGCCGCGCGGCACAGGTCGTCCACCGTCGTCGCGGCATAGCCGTTTTGGCGGAACAGCGCGAGCGCGGCCTCGAGGATCCGGGTGCGGGCGTTCGAGGCCGCAGGTGCCGCCGGGGGCGGCGCCACGGACGCGGGGGATGTCGATTGACGGGTCATCTCGGATATCGGCTTCGTCGTGGTGCGGTCAGCAGCAGTTCCATGGCACATACCAACTGGTCGGTTTCATCAGTATAGACCAACCAGTTGGTATGTGCAATAGCTCGCAGTTGACTCTCACCGGACCGTCGGCGCGAATCAAACGTTGTAAAAAACTACAGCTCCAGCCATATAGCTGGGCGGCCCCGCCCATCGGACCGAAGGTGCGCGCACGCTCCTGCCGCCGGACCCGCCTCTTAGAATCGCCCGGCGGTCTTTCCAGAGTCCGCAACGGAACGAGCACCGCGAGCAGCGGTTGATCGAAGGACGATGCAGAGCGCAGAACGACGACGTTATCCCCGGATGTCGGCCAGGCAGCCCGCCGTGCTGCACGGCGCCGGCATGGCGCTGCATTGCGAGATCCTCGACTACTGCCGTGCCGGCCTCTACCTTGCATTCGCCCAGCCGCTGCTGCCGGAGGCCGTGCGCGCGCTGGCGCCGGGCAGTACGGTCGAGCTGGTCTTCGAGGGTCCGGAAGCGGTTCAGCCGCAATCGCCGTCGTCTGGTCGATCGAAATCGCAGCCGCCTTCACAGCAGCAGCCGCTGCGCTTGCTGGGCCGTATCGTGCGCAGCCTGCCGGGAGGATTGGGCATTCAACTCGCGGAGCTGCCCGACGCGGCTCTCGCAGCCTTGCGCGCAAGCGGCGCGCGAGCCGCGCACGCAGCGCCAGCGATCGGCGATGCCGCGACGGCCGGGCTCGGCCCGCAGGCGCGGCGCGCGTTGCGGCAGCAGTGTTCGCAGCTGTTCAAGGGATTCATTCAAGCGGTGCTGAAGACCTTCTTCGCGCAGGCGCCGAGCCGGCTCACTCAGGCAGGCAGCGAGGCGATGGGCACCGCGCTGCGGGCACGCTTCGACGAGACCGCACGCGAACTGCAGCAGCCGCAGCGGCGCAACGTGGTCAGCACGCGTCTGGTGGAATCGATCGGCGCAGCGGTCCGGCAGCTCGGCCGCGAACGTGTGCAGGAATTCGCCGAGGGAGCCTCTGCCGAGCTGGCGCTGGTCGATGACGACCAGTTCGAGGACTGGCTGAATCTGTCCACCGTCACGCACCGGCTCGAAGCCGATCTGAGTCTGCCGCTGGCCGATCTGCATCAGCGCTATGGCGCCCTGCAAGGCACGGTGGTCGATCGGGCAAGCAATCCGTTCGCGCCCGAGCTGATCTGCCGCTCGTTCCAGGACGCGATTCTGGCGCTGGATCCGCCCATCGCGATTCGCGCCGTGCTGTACAAGACTTTCGGCGAGGTGCTGACGCAGCACTGTCCCGTTTTCTATGAACGCCTGAATGCGGTGCTGGCACCGCTCGCCGAGCAACCGGCGCCGGCGCGCAGTCGCGACGCAGCCTCGGACGGCACAGCGAAGGCACCGCCGCCGCGCGACGATCCGAATTACACGGCGCCGTCGCGCGATGCCCTTGCCGCGACGGCGCGGACCTCACCGTCAGCGGCACAGCCGGCGGCCGTCGATGAGCTGAGCGAACTGGGCGCCCTGGTCGCGACGCTTCAGGAGCGGCAGCGCGAGTTCGATACGAGCGTGGCCGGCGACGGCGCAGCATCGGCCGGACACCGCCGCGCCGTCGACGAGGATCTGGCTGATCTGCTGCGACGCCTGCGCCAGCATGGCCGCGGGCCCGTCGAGTCGAAGCTGCCCGCCATCCAGGCCGGTGTCTGTGCCGCCGCACTGCCCGCTCCGCCGCCCGCGCCGGCCAGTTCCGCGCAAGACCTGCTGCTGCGACTGGCCGGGCTGCTTCGTCCCACCGTCGGGCTGCTGCCGGGCGAGGATCGACAGGCTGCCTCGCTGGCGGCCGATGTGCTCGGGCGCGCGCTGACCGATTCCGGCAGCGGCGCCGAGATCCAGATGCTGCTCGCGCGTCTGGCAGGTCCGCTGGCGACGCTGGCCGAGCGTGAAGGCGACTGCCTCGCCGAACCTGATCATCCGGCGCGGCGCGTCGTGGACCTGCTCGAACAGTACGCAATCGCCACCGACGAGCATGGGCGGTTCATCGAAGACCGGTTGCGGCGCTTCCTGATGCAGCTCGTCGAACGCATTGCCGGACAGACCGATCCGGAGCCGGGCCTGTTCGAGCAAGCGTCGAGCAATCTGGCCCGCTTGCTGCAACCCTTGCGCGAGGCGCGCCGCTTGCGGGTGGCCCGGCTGCAGGAAGCGTGGGAGGGGCGCGAGCGAATCCGCCGGACGCGGCGCCGTATCGATGCCGCGCTCGCGACGCAGCTCGGCGGCGGGCCGGTACCCGAGATCGTGCTGCGGCTACTCGAGTCCGGCTGGCGTCAGCATCTGATGCTGCTGGAGATCCGCGACAGCGTGGATGACGAAGATGCGCGACACGAAGCGCTGACGGTGCTCGATCGCCTGCGCGAATGGCTGGGGCCGGACTACGTTCCCACGCCGACGTTCAGGGACGAAGCAAGGACGCTGGCTCGACGCATCGAGGCCGCGCTCGCCGCCGTGAACCCCGATACGGAGCGCCGCCATGCATTCATGGAGCTGCTCGAGCTGAGCTTCGCGAATGTGGCCGAAGGCGGTGCGCCGCATCCGAGCGTCGCGTATCCATCGCTGCCCGCAGGCGACAGCGTCGCCGCCGGGATGCACAACTCAACGCCCGGCTCAGGCTCGGACCGTAGCCCAGACTCGGATTCGGGCTCGAACTCGTCACTCGACCACGAAGCGCTACGCGTGGGCGAATGGTGGCTGGTGGCCCGCGGCGGTCAAGCGCAGCCGATGCAGCTGATCTGGCAAAGCCGGCCCGCCGGCCACTGCCTGCTGGTGAACCGCGCAGCCACCGACAAGCTCGAGCTGTCCATCGACGAGTTCGCACAGCGGCGGCGCGCCGCCCTGATCCGTCCATGGCCGGACCAGGAGCTGCCGCTGCTCGAGCGCATGGAGTACAGCCTGCTCGACGAGAGCCGGCAAGCGCTGCGCCAGCGCGCGATGCATGATCCGGTGAGCGGCCTGCTCAATCGCAAAGGCTTCGTGAGCCGCGTCGATCAGGTCTGTCGGCAGCCAACGGCGTATGGCGCGGCGCTGATCGGCGTCATCGAGTTCGATCAGCTGCGCATCATCTTCCAGTCCTGCGGCATCGAGGCAGCCGAAGGCCTGATCCGCGAGGTCGCGCGCACCGCGCAGGACTGTCTCGGCAGCGCGGCGCTGCTTGCCGGCTTCCGCGACGACACGATCGGCTTCCTGCTGCCCGATGCCGAGGCGAGGCCGACCGCAGCGCTCATGGACCAGCTGCTGCAAGAGCTGGGAGACTATCGCTTCCACCATGGCGATCAGAGCTTCAGCCTCGGCATCAACGTCGGCCTGGCGCCGTTCGAGCCGGGCTCCGGTGATCCCGAGCAGGCGATCGCGCAGGCCGATGCGGCCTGCGTAGCATCCAAGGCGCAAGGACGCAATCGCGGACAGGTCTACGAACCGGGCTGCGTGCAGCTGCGCCACCAGGAATCGCTGGCCGGCTGGGCCGGGCGCATCGACCATCTGCTCGAAGGCGGCGGCCTGTTTCTCCGCGCGCAGCGAGTGGCGCCTATCGGCAAAGATCCGGCGCTGGTGCCCTACTACGAGATCCTGCTCGGCATCGACGGCAGCTCGGAGCAGCCGGCGGCGCCGCAGGGACTGGTGGCAGCGATGGAGCGGCTGAAGCGCTCCCAGGACCTCGACCTGTGGGTCATGCGCCAGGTGCTTGACTGGATCGCCGCCAACCGCCGCGTGTTCGACACGATCGGCGGTTTCTCGATCAACGTATCCGCGCTGTCGATGGACAGGCCCGAATTCATCGGCTACCTCTGCGAGCGGCTGTCGCGGCCCGACGTACCCGCGCACAAGCTGAGCTTCGAGATCACGGAGACCGCCGCAATCGGCAGCTACGGTGCCGCGCAGGAGTTCATCCGGCAGCTGCGCCGCCATGGCTGCAAGTTCGCACTCGACGACTTCGGCAGCGGCTATGCCTCATATGCGCATCTGAAGAATCTGCGAACCGACTCGATGAAGATCGACGGCGCTTTCGTTCGCGAGATGGTCGACAACCCGAGCGATCACGCGATGGTGAAGTCCATGCACGAGGTCGCCCGCTCGCTCGGCATGCGCACGGTGGCCGAGTATGTGGAGACGCCGCTGATCCTGGACCGCCTGCGCGAGATCGGCGTCGACTACGCGCAGGGCTATGCGATTCACAAGCCGTGCCGCATCGACGAGCTGGCCGGGCGATAGGCAGCGGCTGAGGCGGGCCGATCCGTATCGACAGAGCCGGCGCATCGCGCGGCCGGCTGTGCTCACTCGTCCTGCTGCGAGGGCCGGCTCTCCGACGGGGGCGGATCGACCGCTGCGGCGGCAGGAGCTGGCGCCGTCGCTTGATTCGCCGTCCCCGGCGTTTGATTCGCTGTCCCCGTCGTTTGATTCGCGGACGGTCCCTTGTCGACCGTCGCACCCTGCTTCGCCGCTGCCTCCTGCTTCGCCGCCGACGGCGGACGATCCTTGCCCTGATGCCGGCGGCTGCCTGCGTCCGCCCCTTCCTGATGGCGGGCGGCAGGCGCCGGCGCGAGCGGACCGAGCGCGGCGCGCAGCGTGTCGGCCATGATGGAGTTCACGGGGAACGAAGAACGACGCGGGCCATCGCGGCCCTGCCCATCACGGCCCGATCTATCACGGCCCGGCCCGTCGCGGCCCGGCCTATCGCGGCCCGGCC
>JBFWXS010000015.1:86320-93077 GCA_050187175.1 Burkholderiaceae bacterium | reverse complement strand
GGCCGCCGAGCGGCCTTCTTGGCTGATGACCACAGTGTGATCACTTTCGGTGGTTCGGAGCGAAGCCATGCTCAGCCACGAAGCGCTTCTTCGCCGAGGGCGGGTCTGCGGGAGGCAGGTCGATTACTCGAGTCGAAATCTTGCCAAAGTTTCCGAACTTCTGCGCGTCAGGGGACGCTGAATTCTTTAAAACGGAACAAAGTTCTGTTTAACAGAATCAAACGCGATCCTTGAGCACGACCCAACCGCGACTCAAAGCAGCCTGCCTGTGCTGTCCTATGTTCTCCTCGCCGAGACATTGCAGCCGTTCCAGGCGATCGGCGGCGGATTGGTCCTGGGCGGGCTCTGGATCTCGCGGGTTCGCCAGGCCCTGACGGGTCTGGCATCTGTCCTGGCGCCTGTCGCCGTCGCACGATGAACGACGCCGCGCACGCGCGCGGCGTCGTCACGATGGCAGTTTCGCGCCGCCGTCAGTACTTGAAGTTCAAGGTCAGCAATGCGGAGCGTCCCGGCGCGACAGTGACGAAGTGCGTCGAGTAGGCTTTGTCGTAGTACAGCTTGTCCCCCAGGTTGAAGATGTTCAAGCGCAAGTCCATGTTCTTGTTGATGCGGTAGGCGGCCATGGCATCGAAGCGCCAGTAACGGTGAGGCTGAAGCTGCGCTCCTGCAGACGCTGGTGCATGGCCTGTCCGTCTTCGACCGCTTCCACGTCGAAATCGAAGCGACGCAGGACAGCGGGTCGCGGATGCTCTGATGGTCGTCGACGATCAGAATGCTCGGCCGTGCATCCATCTCCTCATGGAGTCAAATAAGAATCGTTAACAATCATCTTATCAGCAACGTCGGCGCGACATGGATCGGCTGAGAGAGGCCTGTCCGCAGATCACAGTATACGCGCCGCTACCTTCGATCCGGCGGCTGCGCCAGCGGCCGCGCACGGCAGGAAGATGTCGCGCTCGGCCCGATACAGCGTGGTCCTCACATCGGTCAATCCGAGGACCGTGTGGAACAGATGGTCGTGACTGAGCTCGTCCGTCGACCGGCGGCGCAGGCAGGCCTCGTCCAGTCCTGCGGACCGCCGCCAGCCCGGCGAGAACCAGGCCACCATCGGCACGCGCAGCTGCTCGTCCGGCGCGATGGCATAGGGCATGCCGTGCAGGTACAGACCTTTCTCGCCCAGCGACTCGCCATGATCGGAGACGTACAGCAGCGCTGTGTCGCGGTTCGTCAACGCGGCCAGGCGGTCGATCGCTTCGGCCAGCAGGTGATCGGTATAGAGCAGCGCATTGTCGTAGGCATTGACGATCTGCTCGCGGCTGCAGCGGCCCAGGTCGGCCGTCTCGCAAACCGGTGTGAAGCGGCCGAAATCCGGCGGGTAGCGCTCGAAGTACGTGGGACCATGGTTGCCCAGCATGTGTAGCACGACGACCTGGTCGCCGTTCTGGCGCGCAGCGATCTCCGGCAAGCCGTCCAGCAGGATGGCGTCATAGCAGCGCTTGCCCTCGCATAGGCCCGGGTCGGTGCGTGCGTTCAGATCCTCGACCGGAAGACCTTCGCACACACCCTTGCAGCCCGACTGGTTGTCGCGCCACAGCGTGGCGACGCCGGCCCGCTGCAGCACGTGCAGCAGCGACTGATGGCTGCGGATCCGTTTCTCGTCGTAGTCTGCGCGCCCCCACGGCGAGAACATGCAGGGCAGCGACACTTCCGTACTGGTGCCGCAGGCAGTCACCTGCGGGAAATTCAGCACGTCGCTGCGAGCCGCCAGTGCCGGCGTGGTCTGGCGCGCATAGCCGTTGAGCCCCCAGTTGGCGGCGCGCGCCGTCTCGCCTACGACAAGCAGCAGCAGGCGGGGCTTGCGTACGGCGGCCGTGGCCGACTGCACCGCGTCCTCGCCGATCGGCAGCCGCGCACGCGAGCGGCGCGGCAGTTCGGCGCTGGCCACCTTGGTGAGCGACACCAGCACATTGGCCGGGGTGGCCAGGTAGCGCACCTCGCGCTGGGTTCGCAGGAAGGATGCAAGCGGCTGCAGCGAAGGCAGCGCGCTCGCGACCGCGACCAGCGTCATCGCGACGAAGAACAGCACGCGTACCAGCAGCGCGCGCGCCAGCCGGCGGGGCCGTACCCGGATGCGCCACAGCACGACGAGGGCCGGCAGCGCAGCCAGAACCGCCCACAGCATGCCCGGCCCGGCCAGTTCGCTCGCCTCGCGCCAGTCGGTATGCAGCACGTTGCGCATCATGTCGGCGTCGATGTAGATGCCGTAGGCCGAGATGTAGTGGCCGCTCAGCGCCGAGACGAGAACCAGCACGGCCAGCACGGCGCGCGCGGTGCGTGGCCAGACTAGCAGGGACAGCAGCAGCGCGTGGACCGCGGTGGCCGCCACGAACAGCGACGCCGCCCAGGTCCACTGCACGGGCTGGGGAACGGCTGCCTTCCAGAACGCCGCGTTGCAGAACAGGCTGAAGTAAAGGCACGCGGCCAGGATCAGAGCCTCGCAGGATACGAGCGGGCGCCAGGCTGCGATCGCCTTGCTGCGGCGCCCGTATGCAGCGACCGGCAGCGCCGGCGAGCTCATGCGGCTTCCCCGGCCGAGGCGAGCCGGCCGCGCCGTCGCGCGATGCCGTCCACCACGCAGGCCACCGTCCAGCACAGCGTGACGCTGGCTACGTCATGCGACAGGAAATGCGCGCCGCGCAACTGCTGCGCGATGCCGAACACCAACCCGGCCAGCACCCCGGCCGCCAGTCCGGCCCAGCGCCATGACGGACGCACGGTAGCGAAGAAGAAGTACAGCGCCGCCCAGGCATAGCCGCTGGCCGCGTGCGCGGCGGGAAAGCAGGCGGGCCGGCCGAGTTCGAGCGGACGCGGCGCGAACAGCGGCACGAACGGGTGGGGGCCGCCGAATGCCGCGAGACCCCAGGGGCAGTCCATGCGCGTGACCGACTTCAGCCACGCCACCAGCAGCGCCGCGGCCAGAACCGCCAGCAGCAGCCGCGCCGCGGGTCGCGTCCATGCCCGCGATGCATCGCGGCGCCAGTGCAGCGCCGTGGCGCCGAACAGCGCGATCCAGGCGAGCAAGGTCGCAGCGTGGCCGCCGCGGTGCAGAACATCCTCGAGCAGCACGTGCCGCGTGAGCGACCACTGGCCTCCCTGCCATTCGAACAGCAGCTGCGCGAGGGGCATGTCCAGCGGCTGCGACAGCACCCACGCGATCAGCAATGCCGGCAGCGAGCAGCGCAGTAAAAGGACGTCGTCGGCATGAGGGCGCGAGGCCTCGGGCAGTCGCGGCACGCGGGCTTCCTTGGGAGCGGGTCAACGATCGGGCTGTAGAATTGTTCGCGCGCCCACGTCGGAGAAACGTCGGAAACTCCGACATCCGTCCGACATGCATGCGGCCAGCATGCGGACGTGTTCACCTCTCCACGCGAGTCACTGCCGATGCGGCTGCTCGTCATCGAAGACAACCCGAGCCTGGTCGCCAATCTGTTCGACTACTTCGAGGTGCGCGGCCACGTGCTCGACGTCGCGCCCGACGGGATCACCGGCCTGCACCTGGCGACCACGCAGAGCTACGACGCCATCGTGCTGGACTGGATGCTGCCGCGGCTGTCAGGGCCGGAAGTGCTGCAGCGTCTGCGCGACGGGCATGCGTCGCCGGTGCCGGTCATCATGCTCACGGCGCGCGACGAGCTGCCCGACAAGATCGCCGGATTTCGCGCCGGCGCCGACGACTATCTGACCAAGCCGTTCGCGCTGCCGGAACTGGAAGTGCGGCTGGAGGCGCTGCTGGCACGCTCGCAGGGCCGTCACTGGCGCAAGACGCTGCAGGTGCACGATCTCAGGATGGATCTGTCCACGCTGGAGGTCAGCCGTGCCGGCAAGCCGCTGCGCCTGTATCCGGCGTGCCGCAAGCTGCTCGAGACGCTCATGCTTGCCAGTCCCGCGGCCGTGACGCGGCAGCAGCTCGAGTCCGCGCTATGGGGCGACGATCCACCGGACGGCGACATGCTGCGATCCCACATCTACGAGCTGCGGCGCAGCGTCGACGGGCCGTTTCCCGTCAAGCTGATACAGACCTTGCCGCGCATCGGCTATCGGCTGGCGATGCCGCCGCAGGAGGAGTCCCGTGAAGATCCGCCGTAGTCTGCATGCGCAGATCATGTACTGGCTGACCGGCTACGCCGTGCTGCTGACGGCGGCCGTAGCCTTGCACGGCACGCTGGTCAACGAGTATGCCGAAGACCTGGTCTGGGAGTCCTTGCTCGAGCGGGAGCTCTCTTACTATCTGCAGCGCCTGGCCGACGATCCTGACTACCAATGGCACGACACCGAGCTGCTGCAGCTCTACGGTACGCCGGCGCGACCGCTGCCGCCCGCCGTATCGGCTCTGACCGAAGGCGTTCACGACGACTTCTGGCTGGATCAACGGCAGACCGTCGTGCTGGTGCGTCGGGTGAACGGCGCCGATTACGCGCTGGCGCTGGACATCACCAAGCTGGAAGCGCACGAATTCCAGCTGACCCTCTATGTGATCGGACTGGCGCTGGCCCTGGTGCTCGCGATCGCCGCATCGATCGCCTGGGGTCTGCGGCGCCTGCTGCGGCCCTTGTCGAGACTGGCGGACGACATCGGCGCCCTGGCGCCCGACCTTGCCGGGCAGCGCGTCGCGGTCGATGCGAAAGCCAGTTCGGAACTGTTCGTGATCGCGAACGCATTGAATGACTATCTGCGCAGGCAGGAGGCCTTCGTCGAACGCGAGCGCGCCTTCAACGAAACGGCCAGCCATGAACTGCGAACGCCGATCGCGGTGATCGCCGGTGCCAGCGAGCTGGCCCTGGAACAGCCAGCCCTGCCGCAAACCGCGCGCTTGCAGGTGCAGCGCGTGCTGCACACCGCGCGCAACGCCGAGCAGCTGATCGCGCTGCTGCTGACGCTGGCCAAGGATCCGGCGCGGCTGCGCGCGAGCACCGACCAGGTCGCAGTTCACGAGCTGCTGCCGGAAGTCATCGACGATCTGCGACACCTGATGCAGGGCAAGGCGCTGCGCGTGGTCGTCGACGAGCTGGCGCCCTGCGTCATCCAGGCGCCGCTGCACATCGTCCAGGCCGCCGTGGGCAATCTGCTGAGGAATGCCATCGAGAACAGCGACCAGGGAACCGTCCACGTCAGCCTCGATGCCGGAGCGACCGTGATCATCCGGGACCCCGGCCACGGCATGACGCCGGAGGAGATCAGCCGCATCTACGCGCAGATGGCGCGCGGAGGCGGCCGGGAGGCGGGCGGGATTGGACTGGATCTGCTGAGCCGGCTGTGTGAGCACCTGGGGTGGCGTCTTTCGATCGAATCCGTGCCCGGCCGCGGGACGATAAGCCGCCTGACGCTTCGTTCCGGGAATCTTCGAGGAGACGCTCGGAATGGACATTGCCGACCCAGGACGTCCGCCTGCGGCCCTTGACCTTCCTGGTCCTGTCCGGTGTCGCTACCGGCCTGTCCTGGCTGTGCTATTTCCGCGCGCTGCAGCTGGCGTCGGTCTCGCTGGTGGCGCCGGTCGACAAGCTGAGCGTGGCCTTCGCGATCATGCTTGGCATCGTGCTGCTGGGTGAGCCGTTTTCATGGCGGCTCGCACTGGGTGCATCGCTGGTCGTCGCCGGCGTCCTGGTGATCGCGACTGCATAGCCCAACAAAAATCTCACATACGCCAGGCGGTGACGCAGATGGCCGAGCTCCGGGATCGGTATCGATCAGCGTGAGCTCGGCCGGATATTCGAGCGCCATTACCGGGTGGACGGCAAAGCCGGCGGCCGGGGCATCGGGCTGCACATCGTGGAACGAATCTGCGCTCGCTTCGGTTGGCGGATCGATGTCAGCAGCACGCCTTCCGAGGGCTCCGTTTTCGTCATCTCGTTCGATGGGCGCGGCAGGACGCCGGCACCCATCCCTCAGGCCCGCGGCACGCCGCCGGCCTGATAATTCTTCAGCACCGCATAGAACTCATTGGATCCGCGCGCCACTTGCCCGGTGACGCAGTCGCGAAAGCCCACGTAGCCGAAATCGCGCAGCGTCAGAATCGTCTCGGCGAACGAGGTCTCCGTGAAGACGTGGCAGTGCACATCTGCGTACGGCAGCCCCGAGAGCTTGTGCGCGTGCTTCAGCGCATCGGCCGGCGAAAAGCGATTCTTCTTCAGCTTTTCTTGATGGGTGCCGTTCCAGACCTCGTCCTTGCTCACCGCCTTGTGATGCCACAGATGGTCGAGGATATTGAAGAAGTCGGGGCGCGTCTGCTTGTTCAAGTGCGTGCGCAGCAGGTCGATGAAATTGGTCTCGCGGCGCACGATGTCGAAGGTGTAGCGCTTGTCCGGAACCGACAGGAACAGCACGCCGCCGGGCTTGAGCAGCTGGCCCAGCTCGCCGAGCCAGCCGATCGTGTCGGGAACATGCTCGACGACGTGGTTGGCGACGATCAGGTCGAAACGTTCGTCGATGTGCTGCGTGTAGCGCAGATCGTCGACCGGATAATCGACCTCCACCAGCCGCTCGCGCTTGTAGCGCGGATCGGACTGGCCTTTCTTCGCCAGCTCGTCGGTGCTCGTGTAGTCCGCGTACTTGACGCGGTAGTCGGGCTGGCGGAAGGTCGGCGAGTCCAGTGCGCCGATTTCCAGGATGGCCGACGCCTTTGCGTCGACGTGTTCGGCGATCGCCTTCAGTCGTGTCGGAGGAGCTGTCATCAATACGTCCGTTGCTCCGGCGCCGGTGC
>JBFWXS010000015.1:54461-86220 GCA_050187175.1 Burkholderiaceae bacterium | reverse complement strand
TCGGGTATCGCGTGGAAGGCCCAATGCGGGCACGCCCGAGCGAACAGCGCGACGATCTCCCGGATCGGCAGGACAGTGGCCGGGTCGCTCATCACCAGCGTGCGTGCCGCCAGCCGCTTCCAGTCGTCCATCGTCGCCTCCTCGTCCATGACGGCGTCCCACTCGTGGAAGTTCGGCGGCAGCGAAGCGGCGAACGCGGCGCGGCGCTTCTCCGACATCGAACCCCACGCGCCCCGGCCCGACCAGTAATCGGCGAAGCGCTCGGCCACCTTCGGCCAGTCGCCCAGCGCGCCGTAGCATTTGACGTGATCGCGCAGGCCGCGTGATTCGAGGAAGGCCTCGGAGCGGCCGTTCTGCTTCAGCAGGTAGAAGGGATTCGGCTCGACGAGGACCAGGCTTCCGACCCGCGGCCCCAGAAGCGCGGCGGCCTTCAGCGCGACGGAGCCGCCGAACGAATGGCCGACCAGGTGGATCGGTGCTCCCAGTTCCTCGCACAGCGCCAGCACCAGCTGGGCCTGCGCATACAGCGACTGCGGGGCGGTCCCCGGCCACGGTGTCGTGCCCCCATAGCCGAACAGATTGATTGCAAGCACCCGATACCGGTCCTTCAGTGCCTCGATCAGCTCGCGCCACTGCCGGTTGCCGCTCACCGAGCTGTGGATCAGGACCACCGGCGGACCGGTTCCGTCATCGGTGTGATCGATGTCGAGAGATCCCTTCGAGAGAACCGGCATGACTGTTCCTCTTCACCGAAGCGGCCGCTGGCGCATGGCTTGCCGCCGGCGCGTGCGCGGCGGGCGCTTCAGTGTACGAACCGGACCGGGTGGCTGTCCATCTGGTTTCGTGTAGAATCCGCCCCCCTTTTTTGCAGCGCCACGCGCAATGGCCGTGCCATGCCGCAGATCCTCGTCGACCAGCTGCGCAAGACGTACCGCATCCACGAGCGCGACCCGGGCGTGCGCGGGGCGCTGCGCGCGCTGCTGCGTCCGCGCTACCGCAGCGTCGACGCGCTGGCCGGCGTGTCGTTCGAGCTGCAGCGCGGCGAGCTGCTCGGCTTCATCGGACCGAACGGCGCCGGCAAGTCGACCACCATCAAGATCCTGGCCGGCATTCTGCGGCCCGATGCAGGCATCGTCCGCGTCGAGGGACGCGATCCGTTCGCCGACCGCGAGCAGCACGTGGCGGGCATAGGCGTGGTATTCGGCCAGCGTACGCAGCTGTGGTGGGATCTGCCGGTGGGCGACGGCTTCGCGCTGCTGCGCGACATCTACCGCGTCGACCCCGTGCGCTTCGCCCGCACGCGCGACGAGCTGGTCGCGCTGCTGCATCTCGATCGCCTGCTCGACCAGCCGGTACGCCAGCTGTCGCTCGGCCAGCGCATGCGCGCCGAGATCGCAGCGGCGCTGCTGCACGAGCCCGCCATCCTGTTCCTCGACGAACCGACCATCGGGCTCGATGCGCCGTCCAAGCTAGCGGTGCGCGAGTTCATCCTGCGCGCCAATCGCGAACGAGGCACCACCGTGCTGCTGACCACGCACGACATGCACGACATCGAGGCGCTGGCTGAGCGCGTGATCGTGATCGGCCACGGCCGCGTTTTGGCCGATTGCGGCGTCGAGGCGCTGCGCGCGCAGGTCGTGGCCGCGCGCCGGCTCGACGAGGGCCGGCAAGGCGCACCGGGCCCGCAAAGCCCGGAACACGCGGACGGCTCGGCGGAGGCGGACGACGAAGGCATGACCATCGAAGCCGTCATCGCGCGCTTCTATGCGATGCACGGCG
This sequence comes from Burkholderiaceae bacterium, assembly GCA_050187175.1. Lineage (GTDB taxonomy): Bacteria > Pseudomonadota > Gammaproteobacteria > Burkholderiales > Burkholderiaceae_E > Zeimonas. The sequence continues at coordinate 84,441 of JBFWXS010000015.1, read as the reverse complement.
CGACCGAGAGCTGATCCGCGATGACGCTGCGTGAACGGGTCCGTCCGTACGTCGCGGCATTCGCGTCGCGCTTCCTGCAGATGCTGCAGTACCGGACTGCTGCCTACGCGGGATTCGTCACGCAGTGCTGGTGGGGCGGCATCAAGGTCATGGTGCTGGCCGCCTTCTATGCCAGTGCGGCGGCCGCGGATGCGCCGATGTCGCTGACGCAGGCCATCACCTATACCTGGCTCGCGCAGGGCCTGCTCGCGCTGATGCCCTGGCTCGGCGATCCCGAGGTGGCGCACGCCGTGCGCACCGGCGCCGTGGTCTACGACCGGCTGCGGCCGATCGACGCGTATTCGATGTGGTTCGTGCGCTCCGCCGGCTGGATCGCCGCGCGCGTGCTGCCGCGCGTGGCCTTGATGCTGGTGTTCGCCGGCATCGCGCTGCCGCTGGCCGGGCTGGGCGACTGGGCCTGGCAGCCGCCTGCCGGCGCAGCGGCCGCCGCGGGCTTCCTGCTGTCCGTCCTGCTGGCGCTGCTGCTGTCGGCGGCGATCGTGATGCTGCTCAACATCGCGGCCGCCTCGGCCTTGAACGAGCGCGGCATCAACGCACTGTCGGCCTCGGTCGTCGTCGTGTTCTCGGGCAACCTGCTGCCGTTGGCACTGCTGCCCGACGCATGGCAGACGGCGCTGCTGCTGCAGCCGCTGGCGGGCGTGATGGACATTCCCGCGCGCATCTATTTCGGGCAGATCGGCGGCGCGCAGGCGCTCGCGGCGCTCGGGCTGCAATGCACATGGATCGCGCTGCTGACCGTCTTCGGCCGGGGGCTCATGGAGCGCACCATGCGCCGGCTCGAAGTGCAGGGCGGGTGAGCGCGCATGGGTCCGCTCGCATTGTTCGTGCGCCTCGTGGCTGCGTCGCTGAACGGCCAGGCGCGCTATCCCGCTTCGGCGCTGATGCTGACCGTGGGCCAGTTCCTGGTCACCGGCATCGAAGTGATCGCGGTCTGGGCGCTGTTCGATCGCTTCGGTGAAGTACAGGGCTGGCGCATCGGCGAAGTGGCGCTGTTCTACGGACTCGTGAACTGCGCGTTCGCCATCGCCGACGCGCTGGGCCGCGGCTTCGACGTGCTCGGTACGGAGCTGCTGCGCACCGGCGCGTTCGACCGGCTGCTGCTGCGGCCGCGGCCGCTATGGCTGCAGCTGATGGGGCACGACTGCCGTATCAGCCGCCTTGGCCGGCTGCTGCAGGGTCTGCTAGTGGTGGCCTTTGCCACCGTCCACGCGGACATCGCATGGACCCCCGCGTCGATCGCCGTTGCGCTGTTCGCGCTGGCCGGCGGCGTGGCGCTGTTCCTCGGCATCCTCGTGCTGCAGGGCACGCTGTCGTTCTGGACCGTCGAAAGCCTGGAGATCGCCAACGTGCTCACGTACGGCGGTGTGCAGGCGGCGCAGTATCCGCTCGCCTTGTACGCGCGCTGGTTCCGATGGACGCTGACCTTCGCGGTGCCGCTGGCCTGCGTCGCGTACTACCCGGTGCTGGCGATCCTGGACAGGCCCGATCCGCTCGGGGCGCCGGCCTGGCTGGGGCTGGTATCGCCGCTCGCGGGCTTCGTGTTCCTGGCGGCGGCGTTCGGCGCGTGGCGCCTCGGATTGCGCCGCTATGCGTCCACCGGCAGCTGATTTCAATTGCGAACCGCATCCAGGAAGCGGAGGTGCCGCTGGTACTGGTCCAGCACGTCGTGGATCAGCTCGTCGCGGCGCCAGCCCATCACGTCATAGTCCTGGCCGCCTTCGCGCAGATAGACTTCGGCGCGGTAGTAGCGCTCGTCTTCCGACGGCCGGCGTCGAGGGTCTTCCAGCATGAAGCTGGGCGGCACATACGGCTGCGGGCGTACGCTGTAGAAGAAGTCCATCTCCTCGCCGTGCCCCACCTCCAGCCAGACGCGGCCGTCCTCTCCGTCGGACACCTTCACGTCCAGGCCCTGCTTCCTCAGCTCGGTCGCCACTTCGTCCAATGCCGGCCTGACCTGCCGCACCAGATAGTCGATCACCTCGGCACGCAGCGGCGAGTGGGCCAGCATCCGCAGCCGGCCGCGCCAGTCTCCGCCCCCCGCCAGCACGCGCGCCTGCCGCAGCATCGACCGCTTCACCGAGTCCAGCCGCATCGCGCGCGTCAGGCCCCAGCACATCAGGATCATCGCCACGGTGAAGGGAAGGGCGCTGGCGATCGTGGCCGCTTGCAAGGCCTCCAGGCCGCCGGCGAGCAGCAGCGCGACGGCGGTTGCGCCGACCACCAGGGACCAGAAGATGCGCTGCCACAGCGGCGACTCCGCCTCGTCGCTGGAAGTCAGCATGTCTATCACCAGAGCGCCCGAATCGGCGGAGGTGACGAAGAAGATCACGACCAGCAGCGTGGCCAGCGCCGACGTGAAGGTCGCGAGCGGTAGCTTCTCGAAGAAATGGAACAGCGCCACCGAGCTGTCCGCCGCGACGGCAGCGACCAGGTCCTGAGCGCCGTCAGCCATCACCATGTGCAGCGCCGTATTGCCGTAGATCGTCATCCACAGGAACGTGAAGCCTACCGGCACCAGCAGAACGCCCAGCACGAACTCGCGAACGGTCCGCCCGCGCGAGATGCGGGCGATGAACATGCCGACGAACGGCGACCAGGCAATCCACCAGCCCCAGTAGAACAGCGTCCAGCCGCCGATCCAGCCGGTCGGCTCGTAGGCGTACAGGTTGAAGGTCATGCCCAGCAGGTTGGAGACGTACGCGCCCGTGTTCTGCACGAAGGTCTGCAGCAGGTGCACGGTCGGACCCGTCACGAGCACGAAGCTCATCAGCAGGATCGCCAGCACCATGTTCAGCTCGGACAGCCGGCGCACGCCTTTGTCGAGGCCGCTGATCACCGAACCGGTGGCCACCAGCGTGATGACCGAGATCAGGGCCACCTGAACGCCGACGCCGATCGGAACCTCGAGCAGGTAGTTCAGGCCCGAGTTGATCTGCATCACGCCCAGGCCCAGCGAAGTCGCCAGACCGAAGATCGTGCCTAGCGCCGCGAAGGTGTCCACCGTGTGTCCGATGATGCCGTGGACGCGTTCGCCGACCAGCGGGTACAGCGCCGAGCGCACGCGCAGCGGCAAGCTATGGCGGTATGCGAAGTAGGCCAGCGACAGCGCCACCACCGCATAGATGGCCCACGCATGAATGCCCCAGTGGAAGAACGTGATGCGCATGGCCTGGCGCGCCGCAGCCACGGTCTGGGGATCTCCGACCGGCGGTTCCGCGTAGTGCATGATGGGCTCGGCCACGCCGAAGAACATCAGGCCTATGCCCATGCCTGCGGCGAACAGCATGGCGAACCAGGTGCCGTACCCGTAGTCCGGCTGGCTGTGGTCGGGACCCAGCTTGAGCCGGCCCAGGCTGCTCGCCGCGACCGCGGCAATGAATACGAGGAAGCCGGCCACCGACAGCACGGTGAACCAGCCCGCATCGTTCGCCGTCCACTGCTTGGCGGCCACGAAGAACGCTTCCACGCGGCCGGGGGCGGCAAAGGACAGCCCGACCAGCGCGAGCACGATGGCCGCGGTGGGATAGAACACGTGCGGCAGTATGCGGGCGCGAGGGGTCCTGCTGCGGGAGGTCTTGTCGATCATTGTCTGCGTCGTTCCGAGCACATCGAGCTTGCTAGCCTACCTTGCCGGGGAGGAGGACGCGACAGAAGGGGCCGGTCGACATGTGCGGCGCGGTTCGTACGCCGGCGTCCCGCTGCGGGGCCCGTCGCCCGATTCAGACCGAGCGCCTAGTCAAGGCCAGCCGTATCTTCTCGATCGCCCGCGACGGACTGAGCTGCTTGGGACAGACCTCGGTGCAGTTCATGATCGTGCGGCAGCGGTACAAACGGTAGACGTCATCGAGATAGTCCAGCCGCTCGGCGGTGGCGGTGTCGCGGCTGTCGGCGATGAAGCGGTAGGCCTGCAGCAGGCCGGCAGGCCCGACGAACTTGTCGGGGTTCCACCAGTACGAGGGACAGAAGCTGCTGCAGCAGGCGCACAGGATGCATTCGTACAGTCCGTTCAGCGAGTCGCGCGCTTCCGGCGCCTGCAGGCGCTCGCGCTCGGGCGGCGGCTCGTCGTTGATCAGGTATGGGCGGATTTCCAGGTAGTGCGTGAAGAACTGCGTCATGTCCACGATCAGATCGCGGATCACCGGGAAGCCGGGCAGCGGCCGCAGGACGACAGGCTCCTTGAGCTCGCTCAGCGGCTGTATGCAGGCCAGCCCGTTGCGGCCGTTGATGTTCATCGCATCCGAGCCGCAGACACCTTCACGGCATGAGCGGCGAAACGACAGGCTGTCGTCCATCTGCTTGAGCCGCATCAGCGCGTCGAGCAGCATGTGGTCGCCGTCCGATGCCGGCAGATCGTAGGCCTGCATCCGCGGGCGCTCGTCGACGTCCGGATCGTATCGATATACCTCGAACCGCATGCGGCGTTCCTTCTTCGTGTCCTGTCCGCCGGCCGCTCACAAGGGCGCGAGCGAAACCCGCGCGACGATCAGCAGCACCCATAGCAGCGTGAAGATGATGATGCCGGCCACCGCGGCAAGCAGCGCCAGTCTCAGGCCGGTTCGATGAACGTAGTCGAGCAGGATGTCGCGTACGCCCACCCACGCATGGATGGCGATTGCCAAGGCAAAACCCACCAGGCAGCTTGCACCCAGCGGGTGTGCGACGAATGCCTGCCATGCGCGCCAGTCGGGGCGCGGAGCAAGCAGCGCAAACAGCACGAATGCCAGCGCGGCCAGCAGCAGCATCAGTGCGCTGACCCGCTGCAGCAGCCAGGCGCGTTGCCCGCTGAGCTGTCTCATTGTCGATTCCTCCGGATCATGGCCATCTGCGCCACGCGGCCAGCGCGGCTGCCGCGATGAATGCAAGCGCGAGCACGGCGCGGGCGCTGGCCCGCGCGTGGCGCAGGTCGGTGCCGATGCCGATGTCCATCAGCAGGTGCCTGATGCCGGCCAGCACGTGATGCAGGACGGCCCAGATCAGCAGGAACTCGAGCGGCGCGAACCATGCCGACCGCCAGCCGTCGGCCAGCGCTTCGTACTGCTGCCGGCTGCGCAGCGACCGGTCCAGCAGCAGCGGCAGCAGCGGCAAGGCGGCTGCCATCAGCAGGCCGGAGAGCCGATGTCCGATCGATGCGATGGCGCCGACCGGGAAGCGGATGTCTATGAGCCGCAGGAATCGCGGCCGGACAGCGGGAGCGGCGCCGCTGCTCATAGGCGAATCCGTCGATCACAGGCATGTCGCATGCTGGTCATTGCGCGCTCCTGCAAAAAGGTCCGGAAGGAAGGCGGGAGAGGGGCTCGTCGGAATCAAAACATGACTATAGAATGAATAATATGCCTAGGCGCCTGCAATGGACAGGTGCCAGCCGGGCGGCTGCCGACGCTTCCGCCGTCTTCGGCAGAGCATGCGCTGCATCCATCCAGGGTCCGTGAGCGTAGTTTCTTCCGCTGCTTTGCCAGAAAGGAGACACCGTGGGCAACACTCGCAAGTTGTGGTTGGCGCTGGCAGTACTCTTGATTGCATCGTTCTCCGTCCTGCTATGGTCGGGTGCGCAGATTCAGCGCAACGCGGCGCCGATGCCGGAGCGCGTCGTCGTGGCCGACGAGGGGCGGTCGATCTATACGCGGGCCGATATCGAGAGGGGCCGCCAGGTCTGGCAGTCGATCGGCGGCATGCAGCTCGGTTCGATCTGGGGCCACGGCGCCTATGTCGCGCCCGACTGGAGCGCCGACTGGCTGCATCGCGAGGCCGTTGCCATCCTGGATCGCTGGGCCGCCGCCGAGCATGGCGGCAGCAGTTATGCGAAGCTCGAACCGGACGTCCAGTCCGCGCTGCAGGGCCGCTTGCAGCGGATGATGCGGCATAACAGCTACGACGCCGCCACCGGCACGATCACCCTGAGCGCCGACCGCGCCGCGGCCATTGCGCAGGTCGCGCAGCACTACGTCAGTCTGTTCGGCAACGCGCCGGAGACGCAGGAGCTCCGCGAAGCCTATGCGATGAAGAACGATACGGTGCCCGATGCCGAGCATCGCCGGACACTCAGCGCGTTCTTCTGGTGGACGGCGTGGGCGGCGACGACGGAGCGGCCCGTGGCCGCAGCCGACGTGCTGTCCCCCGACCGACCGGTGCTTCAACCCAAGCAGGTCACCTACACGAACAACTGGCCGGCCGAACCGCTGGTGGGCAACGTGCCGCCGCCCAGCACCTGGGTCTGGTCCGCATTCAGCGTGCTGTTCCTGATCGCGGGCATCGCCGTACTCGGCTGGCATCACGCGGTCACGCACGGCGAGGATGATCGGCACACGGTGCCGGAGCACGATCCATTGGCCGCACTGAAGGTCACGCCGTCGATGCGTGCCACGGCCAAGTACTTCTGGCTGGTGCTCGTGCTGTTTTTGGTGCAGATCGGGCTGGGCGCGATGACGGCGCACTATCAGATCGAAGGGCAGGAGGCCTACGGCGTCGCGCTGGCCGAGGTGCTGCCGTACTCGATCACGCGGACCTGGCACACGCAGCTCGCCGTGCTGTGGATCGCCACCGCCTGGCTCGGAACCGGGCTGTACATCGGGCCGGCCATGTCGGGCTACGAGCCGCCGCTGCAGCGGCTGGGCGTCAACGTGCTGTTCGTCTGTCTGCTCGTCATCGTGGTCGGCGCCTTCGCCGGCCAGTGGCTGGCCGTCATGCAGAAGCTCGGCCTCGACTACAACTTCTGGTTCGGTCACCAGGGCTGGGAGTACGCGGATATCGGCCGCTTCTGGCAGATCTTCCTGTTCATCGGGCTGCTGCTGTGGCTGACGCTGGTCGGACGTTCGCTGTGGCCGATACTGCGCGGGCCGGCGAACGAATCGAAGGCGATCGTCGGCCTGCTGTTCCTGGCCACGGTTGCCATCGGCGTGTTCTACGCATCGGGGCTGATGTGGCGCGAGCATTCGCACATCTCAGTGGTCGAGTACTGGCGCTGGTGGCTGGTGCACCTGTGGGTGGAGGGCTTCTTCGAGGTCTTCGCCACCGCGGTGATCGCGCTGATCTTCACCAAGCTGGGCCTACTGCGCGCTTCGACCGCCGCCGTGGCCGTGCTGTTCGCGACCATCGTGTTCATGACCGGCGGGGTGATCGGCACGCTGCATCATCTGTACTTCGTCGGCAGCCCGACCGCGGTGATCGCACTGGGCGCGAGCTTCAGCGCGCTCGAAGTGGTGCCGCTGGCCTACCTGGGCTTCGAGGCGTATCACACGTATCGGCTGGGCAATGCCGCCAGCTGGATGCAGCGCTACCGCTGGCCGATCTATTTCTTCCTGGCCGTCTCGTTCTGGAATCTGGTCGGCGCCGGACTGTTCGGCTTCCTGATCAATCCGCCGCTGTCGCTGTACTACATGCAAGGGCTGAACCTCACGCCGCTGCACGGACACACGGCGCTGTTCGGCGTGTACGGCATGCTCGGCATCGCGCTGGTTCTGTTCTGCGTGCGCGGGCTGCGGCCCGACGAGGTGTGGAACGAGAAGCTGCTGCGCTTCAGCTTCTGGACGCTGAACATCGGCCTCGCGCTGATGGCCGTGCTCACCTTGCTGCCGCTGGGTACCTTGCAGCTGCTGGCTGCCATCGAGCATGGCTACTGGTATGCGCGTTCGGCCGAGTTCATGCAGAAGCCGATCGTGGACTTGCTGGTCTGGATGCGGGTGCCCGGGGACGTGGTGTTCAGCCTCGGAGCGCTGGCCTTGACATGGTTCGTGTTGCGGCTGTGGGTGCGGCCGCGGTCGGGGGTCGGCCGACGGGTACCGGCTGAGGCGGCGCAGCGGTAGGCGATCGGGGCTTGGGCCCCCGAGCGAGGTCGCCGCTGCGACGGCGAGGCGCCCTGGCTGCGCGGCCGGTGATCGGCCGCGCTCTGCCGGCGGCCGGCCCTCACTGCGATTTCAGGTCGATCGCATTGGCAAGCTCGCGATATGCGTCCACTTCGTCGCGAATCGTTCGCGCGAACTCGGCAGGGCCCTGTGCCGAAGGCTGCACGCCCTGCGCGCGCAGCTGATCGCGGAACTCCTCGCGGGCGAGCATCGAGGCGATCGCCTTGCTCAGGCGGTCAACCACAGCCGGCGGCAGACCCGCCGGGCCGAGCAGGCCGAGCCAGTTGTCGCCCAGCACTTTTCCGGCATTGGCCTCGTCGAAGGTCGGTACGTCCGGCAGCAGCGGCGAGCGCTTCGGCCCCACGATGGCCAGCGCGCGGGCGCGGCCGTCGCGCACCATCTGTCCGGCGGAGATGATGGAGCCCAGCGCGAGCGGCACTTCGCCGGCCAGCAGCGCCTGGCCGACCTGCGGCGATCCCTTGTACGGCACGTGGTTCAGCTTGACGCCGCTGGCGCGCTCGAACATCGCGGCCGTGATGTGCGTCGTCGTACCGATGCCCGGCGTGGCGTAGTTCAGCTGGCCGGGCTTGGCACGCGCCTGCGCGACCAGAGCGGCCAGCGTGCGGGCCGGATGGTCGGCGCGCACGAGGATCATGTTCGGCGAGGTGCCGACCATCGCGACCGCGCTGAAATCCTTGACGACGTCATACGGCAACTGCTTGTTCAGCGCGGGCAGGATGGTATGGCTGCCGATCGTGAACAGCAGCGTGTAGCCGTCCGGCGCAGCCTTGGCCACCAGGTCCGAGCCGATCTGGCCGCTGGCGCCGGCGCGGTTGTCGATGATGAAGCTCTGCTTGAGTTCACGCTCCAGCTCGCGCGCGACCAGCCGGCCGACGATGTCGGTGGTGCCGCCCGGCGGATAGCCGATGACGACGCGTACGGTCTTGTGCGGATAGGCGTCGCCTTGGGCGTGCGCGGACTGGCCGGTGATCAGGCCGAGCACGGCGGCCGAAGCCAGCGCGGCGCAGAGCTTGAGTCGGAAGCGTCGGGTTTTCATTGCTGCATCTCCTGTTACGTTTGTTGGGGTGTGTTCGGGAAAGCTCTGTCTGGCGCGTTCAGTCGTCGAGTCTCAGGAAACGCGCGGCGTTGTCGTGCAGCCATTTCTGCCGGATCGGCTCGCTCAGCGGCAGCGCCTCGACGTCGGCGAGCGCCTGCTCGACCGACATCAGCGGAAACGCTGAACCGACGATGATGCGGTCCTTCAGCACGGTGCTGCCGTACTGCAGCAGCGACTCGTAGCCGCTGTTCGGCACGTCCAGATACCTCGGCCGCACCGCCATCAGGCCGATATGCACATTCGCGTGCCGCCAGGCCACGGCGATCAGGTCGTTGATCCATGGCCAGCCCGGCGGACCGGCGAGCACGCGCAGCTCGGGGAAGTGCACCATGACCTCGTCGAGCAGCATCGGATGGCTGTTGCGGATCGGCGCCTGCGGTGCGAAGTTCACGCCGCAGTGCAGAGCCACCGGAATGTCGAGCTCGATGCACTTGGCGTACAGTGGATACAGCCGCGCGTCGTTGATCGCGATCTTCAGCTCGAAGCAGGGCAGGTTCAGCCCCTTCATGCCGAGCTCGCGCACCGCATGTTCGAGATCGCGCACGGCGGCCATGCCGCGCGCCGGGTCGACGCCGGCGAAGCCGATGAAGCGCGGCCCGTGCTCACGGCAGAACGCTGCCACCGATTCGTTGCTGACGTGCGTGCCGAACGAGCTGCGCAGATCGCGGCCGCGCAGGATCACGTGTCGGGCGCCGAGCCGCTCGTAGGTGTCGAGGTAGGCTGCCAGCGCCGCGTCGGCGGCCTGGTCGGGCTTGCGGGTCGCGCTCTTGGTCGAGTCGTAGACCTGTTCGTAGTGCGCCATGTGGCCGGCGCCGTCCTGGAATGCGGGCGTCGGCGGTTTGCTGCTGAAGTCGATGAAGCGGGTCATGGCTGTCCTGTCGTCTGGGCCGCCGGGGACTCATGCAGCAGCACGACGCAGTCGACGGCGGCGGCGCCGCCGCCGCGTGGCTGAGCGATCAGCGGATTGATCTCGATTTCGGCGATGCTGTCGGAGCACGCTATCGTTAGCGCGGACAGGCGCGTCATCGCAGCGACGATCGCGTCTTCATCGGCCGGCGGGGCGCCGCGATAGCCCGCCAGCAGCGGGTGCATGCGAAGTTCGTGCAGCATCTCGCGCGCGTCGGTTTCGTCGATCGGCAGCAGCCGCACCGACACGTCGGCAAACAGTTCGGCGGTGGTGCCGCCCAGACCGACTGAGATCACCGGTCCGAACAGCGGATCGTGCCGGCTCGACAGCAGCAGCTCGATGCCGGGTGCTTGCTGCGGCTCGACGAGTACGCCGTCGATGCGCGCGGCCGGATGCGCCGCCGATGCGGCCGCGAGGATCTCGCGGTAGCACAGCCGCGCTTGATCGGCGTCGGCGATGCCTAGCCGCACGCCGCCCGCTTCCGATTTGTGGACGATGTCGGCCGAGGACACCTTCATCACCACCGGCCAGCCCAGCGTCCGCGCGGCAAGGGCTGCTTCGTCAGCCGAGGTCGCGACGCGGCCTGCGTTCACGGCGATGCCGGCGGCCGCCAGCAGTTGCTTGCCCTCGTGCTCGCTGAGCCGCGTGCGGCCCGCCGAAGCCGCCGCGCGGATGACCGGCCGCGCCGCGGCCGCGAGGTAGGCATCGGCTGTGGCGGTCGTGCCGGGCGTGGCGGTCGTGCTGGTCGTGCTGATCGTGCTGATCTTGCCGGCCGCGGTGGCGGCGCCGGCCGTAGTGGTAGCGCCAGCACGCCGGCCGCGGTCCTGCCAGCGCCGCCCACGCGCATGATGCGCATGCCAGTGCGCCAGCGTGGCCAGCGCCTGGGCGCCGCGGCCGGTGTCGTGGAAGACCGGTACGCCGCTGGCGACCAGCGAGGACTCGGATCCGATGTCGCCGGTAACCAGCACTACCAGCAGCCGCTGCGATGCGCTTGCCGCGCGGCAGATCGCCGGCGCCAGCCGGTCGATCAGGTTGGAGGTCGAGAACAGAACCACTGCATCCAGTTCATCGGTGGCCAGCAGCGTTGCCAGCGTCGCTTCGAATCCGTCCAGCGAATTGACGATATTGGCGGTGATGTCGACCGGATTGGCGACGGTCGCGAATGCCGGTACCTGCGGCCGCAGCCGCTGCTGCAGTGCTGCGCTGAGAGCAGGCACCTGCAGCCCGCGGCCGATGAACTTGTCGGTGAGGATCGCCGCATAGGCGCCCGAAGTCGTCAGGATGCCCATGCGCAGACCGGCGCTGCGCGCGCTGAAGCGGGCCAGGTAGGCCAGTTCGGCGAGCTGCTCCATGTCGTCGGCCGCCATGGCGCCGAGCTGATGCAGGGCCGCGTGGAATACGCGATGACTGCCGGCCATCCGTGCCGTATGCGATGCTGCCGCGTCGGCGCCCGCCTGGGTCTCGCCGACCTTGTAGATCGCCACCGGCAGGCGGCGCGCGCCCAGCTCGTCGAGCAGCTCGATGAAGCGTGCGCCGTCGGAGAGTCCTTCGACGTAACCGGCCACGACGCGCGTACGCGGGTCGGCGCTGACGTGTGTGAGGAAGTCGTTGAAATCGACGTCGGCCTCGTTGCCGCTGCTCAGGATGTAGTCGAAGCCGACGCCGCGGCGCACGAGCGCGTTGTACACCGCTATGCAGGCGCCGCCGCTTTGTGCGACCAGCGCCACTTCGCCCAGCCGCGGCCGGTTCTCGAGCATCGCCGTCATGAACGTGGCGTAGACCTCGCCCGCGACGTTGACCAGCCCTATCGTGTTCGGACCGGCGATCAGCATCGAGCTTCTGCGTGCCAGCTCGGTCAGGCGCGTCTGAAGCTCGCGGCCTGCTTCGGTGGCGGTTTCGGCGAAGCCGCCGGCGAAGATCACCGCTGCCCGCACGCCCTTGCGCGCGCAGGCCTCGAGCTGCGGCAGCACGTCCTTGGAGCCTACGGCGAGGATCGCCAGCTCGGGAGCCGTCGGCACGCTATCGATGTCCGGATAGCAGGGCAGGCCCTGGACGGTGCCGTACTTCGGATTGACCGCGACCATCTGCCCGGCATAGCCGTACTCGCGCGCGAGCTGGATCGGCCGGCCTCCGATTCTGGTCACCTCGTCGGAGGCGCCGATCACGACGACCGATCGCGGATCGAGCAGCGGCGACAGGTCGCGCGCCGGAGCCCGCGTCATCGCGCGGTCTCCTTGCCGGCGCGGATCGCGTTCGACAGGCCGCGCGCGGCGTTCTCCTGGAACTCTCGCGTCACATGCGACAACTGATGCCCTTCGAAGTGCGCGCTGAGCGCCAGCTTCAGGCCCTGCGCATCCCAGGCGCGGTTCAGCGAACGCTTCAGCAGCCGCAGGCCGAACGGCGGAGCGGCGGCGATGCTCATGGCCAGTTCCATCGTCGCGGCTTGCAGCTGATCCCGCGGGACGACGCGGTTGACCATGCCGGCGTCGAGCGCTTCCTGTGCGCCGAAGCGGCGGCCGGTGAACAGCAGCTCCTTGGCCTTGCGCATGCCCAGCACCCACGGATGGATCAGGACCTCCACCGCCGAAGTGCCGAGCGAATGCGCGACCGGATCGGAGAAGAACGCGTCGTCGGCGGCGACGATCAGGTCGCACATGTTCGCCACCATCAGCCCACCGGCGATGCAGGCGCCCTGCACCTGGGCGATCGTCGGCTTCTTCAGATCGAGGATGCGCAGGCAGTACTCGTAGAAGTGCTCCTCCTCGTACTCCCAGCGCTGCTCGACCGTCAGCGACGGACGCTCGCGCTGCGCCTCCTTCAGATCGTGCCCGGCGGAGAAATGGTCGCCGGTGCCGCCGATGATGATCACGCGCACCGAATCATCACGCTCGGCGATGCGCAGCGCGCGGTCGAGCTCTTCGAGCAGGCGCCGGCCTTCAGCATTGCGCGCCTGCGGACGGTTGTGCGAGACACGCAGCACCGGTCCGAGCGGCTCGACCAGGATGTCTTGAAAATTCTCGTAGTTCATGAAATTCCGTATCGTGGACTGGAGCTCTGGTGCTGATCTTGCGAATAGGTAGCTGAGTTCTGTATAAGTGCGGACGTAACCTTAAAGTGATCAAGAGGATTCCGGTGAGTAAAGTCCGTAATACGGAATCGAAAGCCGTGTCGCCGCTGCAATCGGCGGCGGACAGCGGCGTGCAGGCCGTGGCGCGCGCCGCCGAACTGCTGCGGCTCGTCTCGCGCAGCGGCCACGACGGCGCCCGGCTGCTCGACCTGGCGGAAGCCGCAGGCCTGCACCGGCCTACGGCGCACCGCTTGCTGCGCAGCCTGTGCGCCGAGAAGCTGATCGAGCAGGACGACGACAGCAAGCGCTATCGGCTCGGCGTCGCGCTGTACGAACTAGGACTCGCCGCGCCCAGTCCGCTGCGCCGGCTCGACCGCATCCGGCCGCGCCTGCGCGAGCTGGCGCTCGCCACCGGCGATACCGTCTATCTGGTGATGCGCAGCGAAGCAGAGGCGGTCTGCGTCGCCTTCGAGGAGGGGGGCTTCCCGATTCGAACCCGTACGTTCGAGCTGGGCGCGCGCCGGCCGCTCGGGCTGGGGGCCGCCGGCCTGGCGCTGATGGCGGCGCTGCCGCCCGATCAGATCGAGGCCGCGCTGCAGCGCAACCGGCGGGCGCTGCGCCAGTATGGCCTCACGGCGGAGCGTCTGCGCGAGCGGATCGCGCAGACCCAGCGGCTCGGCATCGCGCTGAGCGAGGGCACGATCACGGAAGGCGTGACCGGCATCGGCGTGACCGTGCCGTGCCTGGGGGCGACGCCCTATCTGGCCGTCAGCGTGGCGGCGATCTCGGCGCGCATCGCCGGCGATCGCGTGCAGGAGCTGCGCCGCGAGCTGGTATCGGTGGCGAATCGGGTCGGGCAGATCGAGCAGGGGCGGGGGTGACGCACGGCGGGCGCCGTAACGTAATGGCCGCGGCCTGGTCGATGCCGGTCGAATTCACACCGCCGCGCATCGCCATCGTGATCGACAAGCGGACATACACGCGCGAGCTTGCCGCCGCCAGCGGCGCGTTCGCGCTGTGCGTGCCTACTGCCGAGTCGCTCGATCTCACCCACGCCGTGGGCAGCAGCAGCGGCCGCGACGTGGACAAGTTCGCGAGATACAGCATCGATGCGCGGACGGGGCCGGTGCTGGGCATGCCGGTGATCGAGGCGGGCTGCGCAGCCTGGCTGGAGTGCCGGCTGATCAGCGAACCGCATACCGAGGATGCCTACGATACTTGTTTCGCCGAGGTGGTGGCCGCGGCCGCCGACGCACGCATCTTCTCGGATGGGCATTGGTCGTTCCGCGGCGACAATCGCGCCTTGCAGACGATTCATCATCTGGGCGGCGGATTCTTCGTGCGTGCCGACGGCATGACGCGCGCGGGCGAAGGCTGACAGCGCACTCCGCAGCGGCAGCCGCTCACGCCCCGCGAATGACGTGCGAAACCCGCTGCGCCGCTTCGACCACCAGCCGCGTGTATCGCTTCTCCTGCCGCTCCTGCCGCGTCATCGGCGAGGAGATCGACAGCGCGGCGCAGATCTCGCCATGGCGGTCGAAGATCGGTGCCGCGATGCCGCCGACTTCGAGCACCAGTTCGCCGCGGCTGACGGCGTAGCCGTCGCGGCGGATCTGTTCGAGCTGATCCTTCAGGCGCTGGCGGGTGGTGATGGTCGTGCGCGAATGGCGCGACAGCTGAGCCGGTAGTTCGTCGACGCGGGCCGCAGGGCCGAAGGCTAGCAGCACCTTGCCCATCGCGGTGGTATGCGACGGCGAACGATCGCCCACGCGCAGGTTGATCGCCAGCGGGCTGCGCGGCAGGCAGCGCTCGACGTACGCGACGTCGGTACCGTCCAGCACGCCGAGAATGATGCTCTCGCCGGTTTCCAGGGACAGCGCCTGCATCTCCTTCAGCGCCAGCGAACGCACGTCCAGCCGCGATACCACCGCGCAGCCGAGATCCCAGACCTTCAGGCTGGCTCGATAGGTGCCGCGCAGCGCGCCGGGGCGCACGTAGCCCGCCTCGATCAGCGTCGTCAAGGTGCGGTGGACGTTGCTCTTCTGCAAGCCGGTCGTTTCCACCAGAGCGCCGAGCGCGTGGTCGCGCGGATCCCTGGCCAGCAACTCGAGCAGCGCAAGGCCTTTCAGCAGCGTCTTGTCCATGCGGGGAGGTCCATGCGGGACTGCTCCGTAGAGGAACCGTCGGAGTTACAATATTAGAAACGATTTTCTATTATATGGAAAACCAAAGCTGGCGCAACGTCAAAGCTGGCGCAACGTCAAAAAGCCGGCGCAACGAATGCGATCGCGACGAAAGGAGCCCGACGCCGATGAACCTGCTTCACTCCCCGCTGGCCTTGCGCTCGGTGCGGCTGCCCAATCGAATCGTGCTGTCTCCGATGGCGCAGTACGCGGCGCCTGATGGCGTACCGGGTCGCTGGCATCTGGTGCACCTGGGCAGCCGTGCGCTCGGCGGTGCCGGCACCGTCATGGTGGAGGCGACCGCTGTGTCGCCGGAAGGGCGC
This sequence comes from Burkholderiaceae bacterium, assembly GCA_050187175.1. Classification (GTDB taxonomy): domain Bacteria; phylum Pseudomonadota; class Gammaproteobacteria; order Burkholderiales; family Burkholderiaceae_E; genus Zeimonas. The sequence continues at coordinate 68,946 of JBFWXS010000015.1, read as the reverse complement.
CTCAGCCTGATGGACACGGGCTTGTGGAGCGACCGGCAGATCGACGCGTACCGGCCTCTTGTCGATCTGATCGTCGAGCATGGCGCCGTGCCGGCCCTGCAGCTGGCGCATGCGGGCCGCAAGGCTTCGGTCGGTGTGCCGTGGGAGTCGCCCGGGCCGCTGGACAGCGCGCGCGGCGCCTGGACGGTGCTCGCGCCCAGTCCGATTCCCTACGGCGACGGTTATCCGGTTCCGCGCGAGATGGACGAGGCGGACATCGACCAGCTCGTCGACGACTTCGCCGCCGCGGCTCGGCGCGCTGCGGCGGCGGGTTTTCGTCTGCTCGAATGCCACATGGCGCACGGCTATCTGATGCATCAGTTCCTGTCGCCGCTGTCCAACCGGCGGCAGGACGCGTTCGGCGGTGACCGCGTCGCGCGGATGGCGGTGCCGCTGCGCGTCGCGCGCGCGGTCCGGCAGGCGTGGCCGGATTCGCTGCCGCTGGCCGTGCGGATCTCGGCGGTGGATGCGCTGGACGGCGGCTGGGCGATAGACGACTCGATCGCCTTCAGCCGTGAGCTGGCCGAGGCCGGCGTCGATCTGATCGATTGTTCGAGCGGTGCGCTGACGCCGGCTGGGCGCCTGCCGGCCGGTCCCGGCTACCAGGTGCCGTTCGCGCGCGCGATCCGCCAGGCGGTGGGCGTCGCGACGGCGGCGGTCGGCGCGATCACCGAAGCCGGTCAGGCCGAGGCCATTCTGCAGCGGCAGGAGGCGGATCTCATCTGCGTGGGGCGCGCGTTCGTCGACGACCCGTACTGGGGGCTGCATGCCGCGCGAGCGCTGGGGCTGGACGTCTGGCCGCCGCAGTACGCGCGCGCGGTCAGGCCGCTCGGAAGCGCTCGCGCAGGATGAACTTCTGCACCTTGTCCGAGGTCGAGCGCGGCAGCCGGTCGACGATGAAGACGCGGCGCGGCACCTTGAAGCTGCTGAGCCGCGTGCGGCAGAAGGCGCGGATGTCGGCCTCGAACGCCGCCGCGTCCACGTTCGCCGGGTCGATGCCGGTGGCGTCGATGCGCGCCGGGTCGAGGTCCAGCTCCACCGCTGCGCACAGCTCTTCGCCGAGCATGTCGTGCTGGCGGCCGAATGCGGCGGCTTCGCGCACGCCGGGGTAGGAGGCCAGGCAGTCTTCGACTTCGCGCGCCGCGACGTTCTCGCCGCCGGTCTTGATCATGTCCTTGACGCGGCCGACCAGATGGCCGTAGCCGTCGTCGTCGAAGCGGAACAGATCGCCGGTGCGCAGCCAGCCGTCGTCGGTGAACGCCGATTTCGTCTTTTCTTCGTCGCGCCAGTAACCCTGGAACACCATCGGCCCGCGGACCTGCAGTTCGCCCGGGCCCCGAAGATCGTCGAGCACCTGGCCGCTTTCGTCGACGAGCCGATAGTCGATCAGGCGCCAGATGAAGCCGGGGCTGCCCTGATGCTCGTCGAGCTCCGCGCTCGACTGCGACTTCAGCGTCGTCACGAAGCTCTCGGTCATGCCGTATCCGCAACCGAACTGAGCGCCGGGAAAGCGCGCGCGGATCTGCAGCTGGCGGTCGTGGCCGAGGAGACCTGCGCCGGTGGATACGACCGACACGCCGTCGAAGCTGCGCGAGCGGAACTGCGCGTCGTCGGTCATCTGCACCCACATCGCCGCGATCAGGAACAGGTGACTGGGCCGTTCGCGGTCGATGGCCGCGATGACGGCAGCCGGCGAGAAGCGGTCGATCACGCAGACGGTGCCGCCGCCATGCAGCGTCGGGCCCGCCACCGAGCCGAAGCCGACCGCATGGAACATCGGCACCGCGAGCAGCGAGCGCACGGCGGGTCCGTAGCCGCTCTCCTGCACGTAGTTGACGCAGTTCCACAGCAGATTGCCGTGGCTGATCATCGCGCCCTTCGGAGAGCCGGTGGTGCCCGACGTGTACATGATCACGGCGGTGTCGGTCTCGCTGACGCTGCCATAGCGATAGGCGACGAAGCCCAGCGATCTGCGCCATGCATCGCGGCCGGCGGCGCCCGGCGTGGGGCGAAGGTCTTCGACGTCGAGCAGCGGCGCGCGGGTGGCCGCTGCGATCTCCGTCCGTCGCTCCGCTTCGGTCAGCACGAGCGCCGGGTCGGCGTCGCCGAGCACGTACTGCAGTTCGACTGCGCCGTAGCGGATGTTGATCGGTACCAGCACGAAGCCGAGGATCGCGGTGGCGTAGTACAGGGCGATGTATTCGATCGACGTGTCCGCGACCACGGCGACGCGCATGCCGCGGCGGACGCCTGCGGCGGCCAGCCGCTCGGCCACTGCGTGCACATGATCGACGAAGGCGGCGTAGCTCAGACTGCGCCGGGTGTCGCGGACCGCGACGGCATCGGGCGTGCGCTGTGCGTGCCAGGCGATGGCCTGATAGACGTTCGCCATGCCGTCAACCGGCGTCGGGCCGGCTATCGGAGGCAGGGCGCGCGTCGCCGTGACTGCGTGCGTCCGCGATCGCCCCCGCCAGGCCGCGCGCGCGCACCTGCTGGAACTCCTGCGACACGTGACTGAGCTGATGCGTCTCGAAGTGCGCCTGCAGCGCGAGCTTCATGCCCTGGGCCTCGGCGCCGCGGTTCAGCGAGCGCTTCAGCAGCCGCAGCGCGAACGGCGGCGCGGCGGCGATGCGCTGCGCCAGCGCCATCGTCTCGGCCGGCAGGGCGGCGCGCGGCACCACCTCGTTGACCATGCCGATCCGGTACGCCTCGGCGGCGTCGATTCGTTCGCCGGTGTAAAGCATCTGCTTGGCCCGCCGCAGGCCCATGACCCACGGATGGATCAGCACCTCGATCGATGCGGTGGCCAGCGTATGCGCCACCGGGTCGCTGAAGTATGCATCGTCCGAGGCGACGACGAGGTCGCACAGATTGGCGAGCATGAAGGCGCCGGCGATGCAGGCGCCCTGGACTTCGGCGATCACCGGTTTCGGGCAGTCCCAGACGCGCAGGCAGTAGTCGAAGTAGCGGCGCGACTCGAAGTCCCAGCGCTGCTCGACGCTGAAGTCCGCCCGCTCTGCCTGGGCCTGCTTGAGGTCGTGGCCGGCGGAGAAGTGCTCGCCTTCGCCGGCGATGATGATCACGCGAACGCTGTCGTCGTCTATCGCCTCGCGCAGCTTCGCATCCAGCGTATCGAGCATCTGGCGATTCTGCGCATTGCGGGCGCGCGGGCGGTTCTGCGACAGCCTGATGACGGCGCCGTCGCGCGTGACGGCGACGGTCGCGTCTTCTTCGGAGATGGAACGGTCGGTCATTGGGTGTTCAGTTGCGATCGAGCTTCAGGTTGGCGGCGCGTGAAAGCTCGCTCCAGCGCTTGACCTCGCGCGCCAGGAAGGCGCCGTATTCGGCCGGCGTGCTGCCGACCGGCGGATTGCCGTCCGTCTCGAAGCGCTTGCGCAGCGTGGGGTTCTTCAGCGCCTGTGCCATCGCTGAATGCAGCGTGTTGATGACCTCCGGCGGCGTGCCGGCGGGAACGCTGAGACCGGCGAAGGCCTCGGCGACCAGTCCGGGAAAGCCGGACTCCTCCATGGTCGGCACGTCGGGCCAGCGTGCGGACCGCGTGCTCTGCGCGACCGCGATCGGCTTGGCGCGCTTCTGCTGCACGACGCTGTCGCCGCTGTACAGAGAGATGATCGCCAGATCGACCTCGCCGGCCATGACGGCCTGCAAAGCCGGCGCCTCGCCCTTGTACGGAACGTGCACGAGCCGGACGCCCGACGTATGCATCAGGTACTCGCCGATGAAGTGGTGGAACGAACCGACGCCGGTGGTGGCATAGGTGATCTTGCCGGGATTCTTGCGGGCCAGTTCGATCAGTGCCGGCAGCGAGTCGGCGGCCAGGCCGGTGCGAGCGATGATCGAGTTCTCTACCTTGCTGACCTGGCCGACCGGCGCCAGGTCGCGCAGCGGCTGATACGGCGGGTTCGGGTCGACGACCGTGGCCAGCATCGCCGGATTGACGGTGCAGAAACAGACCGTGTAGCCGTCGGCGGGCGAGTTCACGACCGAGGTGCCGCCTATCATGCCGCCGGCGCCGGCCTTGTTGCTGACCACGATCCGCTGCTTCAGCGTCGTTTCCATTTCCTGCGCGAGCAGACGCGCCGCGGCGTCGGTGACGCCGCCGGGCGGAAAGGGCACGATCAGCTGGATGGGCTTGGCGGTCGGATAGGGGGCGGTCTGTGCCGCGACCGGTGCCGAGGCGGCGACCAGGCAGGCGCCGGCAATGAGGGAAAGGAGGCTGCGCGACGAGAGGTCCATGGCGGAATCCTTCAGTTCGGAATTGATGGGAGATACCGGTCCGCGCCGGCCGCGGGCAGTTCGCCCTCGGCCATGCCGTACGTTTCGATGGCGGCGCACCGGCTGATGCGGCCGTGAATGAAGTCGAGCAGCACGCTGGCGCGGTCGCGCTGGCGGGGATCGCCGAAGCCGCCGCCGCCGGCCGCTTCGGCGACGAAGCGGTCGCCCTTGCGCACCGGCATCGTCGAGCTCGGCGGAATCCGCGTCGCGACGCCGTCGCGAATCAGCGTGTATGAAGCGCAGGCACCGTCGGCGCCGCCGCCGAAGCCCCAGGGCGCGCCGGAGTGGCGATCGCCGGTGGTCGACAGCAGCACGCCGTCCTCGAGCACCTCGTAGCAGCGGCGCACGCCCAGGCCGCCGCGGTAGCGGCCGGCGCCGCCGGAGTCCGGTACGTAGCCGTAGGCGAGGATGCGCACGAAGCCGTGGTCGCGTTCGATGGCCTCGATCGGCGTGTTCAGCACGTTGACCAGGACCTGGCACAGTCCGCTTTCGCCGTCATAGCCGTCGGCCGCGCCGTAGCCGCAGGCCACGCCTTCCGAATACATGCGGTAGCCGTCGGCGGTGCGCAGCGTCCAGGTGACGAAATTGGTGGCATCGCCGCCGCCGGCGGATACGCGCGTGCAGCCGGCGCTGGCCAGCGCGCGCTTCAGCGCGCTGGCGACGCGTGATACCGGCGCCATGCGGCCGCGAACCGGCGCGGGCGGCAGCGGATCGAGCAGCGATCCCGGTCGCGTCCTTACTTCGATAGGCCGGAACATGCCGGCATTGATCGGCGTGCCGGCCGGCAGCAGGCACGCGAAGATGGTCATGATCGCCGCTTCGGTGGAGGCTCGCGTCGAATTGATCGGCCAGCCGACCGGATCCGGGCACTCGCTCAGATCGACCTGCGCGCCGCCGTCGCGCAGGATCAGCTTCACCTTGATCGGCAGCGGTTCCGCGTCGACCGTGCGGCCGTCCATCAGGTCGCAGGCCTCGTATTCGCCGTCGGGCAGCGCCGCGAGCGCGGAGCGCATCTGCTCGGCGCAGCGATCGAGCATGCGAGTCATGCAGCCATGTACCAGCGCCGTGCCGTGCCGCTCGAACAGCCGTTCCAGCAGCATGCGGCCGCGGATCACCGACGAGATCTGCGCACGGAAGTCGCCGGCGACCACCGTCGCCATGCGGATGTTCGCGGCCAGCATCTTCTCGACGATGCCGCCGAGCAGATCCCGTTCGAGCTCGACTCGCATGAACGGGATGACCAGTCCTTCCTGAAGATAGTCGGTCGCCGAAGCATTGGCACCGGCGATGGCACCGCCGACGTCGATGTGATGGCAGACGCTGCTGGCGAACGCGACCAGCCGGCCGTCGTGGAACACCGGCAGCAGCACGAAGATGTCGTTCAGGTGCTGCGCGTTCTGGTACGGGTGATTGGTGATCAGCGCGTCGCCGGGCCTGAGCGTGGCGAAGTCGACGTGGTCCCGCGCCCACGAGAACACCGATTCGATCGAGTTCACGTGGATCGCGTTCATCTCGGCTTGCGCGACGGCATGGCCGTTAGCGTCGCTGACCACGGTCGCGCAGTCGCGCGTCTCGCGCACGACGCTCGAATGCGCCGAGCGCTGCAGGATCTCGCCCATTTCCTCGGCGATGGCGATGAGGCCGTTGCTGACGACGTTCTCGTCGGCCGGGTCGATGTCAATCATTGGAGATCCTGTCGAGATGCACCAGCCCCTTGTTGTCGCGATGCGCCTGCCAGCCGGCGGGGACGACGGTCGTCGTATTGGCCTCCGCTATCAGCAGCGGGCCGTCGAGCCGTTCGCTGCCGACCGTCTCGCGTGCGATGACCGGCCACGACTCGACGGCGCCGGCCTGCGCGATCCGGCGCAGCGCCGGCGGCGACGCGCTTCGCGTTGCCACTACCGGCGGCGGCAGCGGCGCTCTGCGCCGGGTGACTGCGGTGCGCAGCGCGACGAGCTCGACCGGCGCGGACAGCCGGTAGCCGTACTGCCGGATGTGCTCGTCGTCGAAGCGCTGCGCCAGCGCGGCCAGTGCTTCGCCGGGCTCGGTGGCGATGCGCAGCTCGTAGCCCTGGCCGTGGTAGCGCATGTCGATCCACGCCCGGTGGCCTAGCGTCGCCCGATCGAAACCCATTCGTTCGAACGCCTCCACCGAACGGCTTCGCAACGCCTCGAAGGCGCGATCCAGCGCTTCGGGGCTGGCATCGAGCGTGGCCAGACCGGCTGCCGGCAGGTCGGCGCGCGACGCATCGAGCCGCAGGTCCGACACTGCCAGGCCGAAGGCCGAGAAGATGCCGGCGTGCTCGGGCACCAGGATCCGGCGGATGTTCATCTCGTCGGCGATGGCGGCCGCCAGCAGCGGACCGCAGCCGCCGCACGGCAGCAGCGCATAGTCGCGCGGATCGCGGCCGCGTCGGACGCTCACGCGGCGCAGCGCGCGCGCCATGTCGGCGACGGCGATCCGGATCACCTGGTGCGCGAGCGCGACGGGATCCTGCTCACCGCCGAGCTGCCGCGCGAGGACGCCGGCGGCGCGCTGCGCGGCGGCGCTGTCCAGCCGCAGCCCGTCGGCGAGCGGCGCTTCGGCGTCGAGGTAGCCGACCAGCAGCAGCGCATCGGTGACGGTGAACGCTTCGCCGCCGCGGCCATAGCAGGCCGGCCCCGGCTGCGCGCCGGCGCTTTGCGGGCCCACCTTGAGCAGACCGGCGGCGTCGACATGCGCGATGCTGCCGCCGCCCGAGCCTATCGTGCAGACGTCGGTCATCACGACGTTGATCGCCAGGCCGTCGATCGAGGACTCGGCCGTTCCGGGCGTCGTCGTGCGCGGCTGCCCCGCCTCGATCAGGCAGACATCGGTGCTCGTGCCGCCGACGTCGACGGTGATGACTTCGCCCAGACCGGACGAGGCGCCGACGTGCGAACCCCCGGTGACCGCGGCAACCGGCCCGGAAAGCAGCATCCGCGCCGCTTCGCGCGAGGCGACGTCGATCGGCACCACGCCGCCGTTGGACAGCATGATCAGCGGCGCGGCGCGGATGCCGAGCGCCGCGCTGCGCTCGGCGAACCTGCGCAGATAGCGGGTGACCGCGGGCTGCACGTAGGCGTTGATGCTGGCGGTGCTGGTCCGTTCGTATTCGCGGTGCTCAGGCGTGACCTCGGTGGACAGCGTCACCGCGAGCTCAGGGAAGCGTTCGCGGAGCTGCCGGCCCAGCGCCTGCTCGTGTTCGGCATTGGCATAGGCATTGAGCAGGCAGATCGCCACTGCTTCGATCTCGCCGGCCCTGATCAGCGGCTCCAGCCGCGCCATGACGGTCTCGGGCCGCAGCGGCGACAGCACGCGGCCCTGCCCGTCTACGCGCTCGTCGACCTCGAAGACCTTGTCGGCGGCGACCAGCGGCTCCGGCTTGCGGTAGTGCAGGTCGTACATCGCGGTCTTGGACGTGCGGCCGATGAACAGTAGGTCGGCGAAGCCGCGCGTGGCGAGCAGCGCGGTGCGGGCGCCGCGCCGCTGCAGCAGCGTATTGGTCGCGATCGTCGAGCCGTGGATCAGCTCGGTCACGTCGCGCGGCGCGCGGCCGGCGTGCTCGAGGATCTCGCGGATGCCGCGGATGCCGGCTTCGCTCGGATCTTCCGGCGTCGACCGGACCTTGTGCGTGACCAGCCGGCCGTCCTCGGCCACCAGGATCACGTCGGTGAAGGTACCGCCGATCTCGACGCCGACGATCACAGCCTGCTCCGCTGCGTCGGCAGGGCTGGAACAGGCAGCTGCGGCGGCAGCTCAACTACGGTGGGCATTCCGAAAATTCCAAATAATAGAATTAAAGTCCAATTTATGGGAAAAATATAGAGGGCCGAGCTTGTCGGTGTCAAGTTTCGCCGGCCGCCGAGACGGTTCGCAGCCTCGCCGCGGGCGCGGCATCGCCGAGCACGAAGCGGCATTGCGGAGTACTCTTGCGGGCCTCGCCGCGCCTATCAGGAATCGCTTTTGTCTCATCCGTCGACCGACAGATCCGACCTCGACGGCCCCGACACCGGGAGCCTGCCGATGCCGCATCGCGCGGGCACGAGCGAGCCGCCCCGGGCCGGCCCACGCGAATGGCTGGGCCTGGCGGTGATCGCGCTGCCGTGCATGGTCTATGCGATGGACATGACCGTGCTCAACCTGGCGCTGCCCATCATCAGCACCGAGCTGCGGCCGAGCGCCGCTCAGCTGCTGTGGATGGTCGACATCTACAGTTTCCTGGTCGCCGGTTTCCTGATCACCATGGGCACTCTCGGCGATCGCATCGGTCGCCGCCGCCTGCTGCTGATCGGCGGGGCGGCGTTCGGGGCGGCTTCGCTGGTCGCCGCGTGGTCGACCAGCGCGGAGATGCTGATCGCGATGCGGGCGCTGCTGGGCGTTGCCGGTGCCACGCTGGCGCCGTCGACGATGTCGCTGATCCGGAACATGTTCCACCACGACGACGATCGCCGCTTCGCGATCGGCGTCTGGATCGCCAGCTTCTCCATGGGGGCGGCGATCGGCCCGCTGGTGGGCGGCCTGCTGCTGCAGTGGTTCAGCTGGGGCTCCGTGTTCCTGGTGGCAGTGCCGGTGATGCTGCTGCTGCTCGTCCTTGGTCCGGTGCTGCTGCCGGAGTTCAGCGACCCGCAGGCGGGCCGGCTCGATCCGCTCAGCGTGCTGCTGTCGCTGGTCGCGGTTCTGGCCGCGGTCTACGGCATCAAGTCGATCGCCACCGACGGCCTGGCCGCATCGGGGTTGGCGCCGCTGTGCGCGGGCGTGCTGGTGGGCACGCTGTTCGTCCGGCGCCAGTCGCGGCTGGCGCATCCGCTGCTCGACCTGGGTCTATTCCGGCAGCCGGGCTTTACCGCGACGCTGGCGGCCTACGCGCTGTCGTGCCTGGCGATGTTCGGCATCTACATCTTCATCACGCAATATCTGCAGGTAGTGCGTGCGCTAGATCCGTTGCGTGCCGGGCTGGCGACGCTGCCATGGGCGCTGGCCTTCGTCGCGGGCTCGCTGCTCGCGCCGCGGCTGGCCCGGCGGCTGCCGGCGGCCAAGGTACTGGTCGGCGGTCAGATCGTGGCGGTGGCGGGGATACTGATGCTGGCCGAAGGCAGCGGCCTGCCGTGGCTGGTGGCCGGCACCGTCATCATGAGCCTGGGCATGGCGCCGGTGTTCACGCTGGGCAACGAGATCATCATCACGTCGGCGCCGCCGGAGCGCGCCGGGGCCGCGTCGGCGCTGTCGGAGACGGCATCCGAGCTTAGCGGCGCGCTGGGCGTGGCCGTGCTCGGCAGCATCGGCGTGGCCTGGTACCGCTCGGTGCTCGACGCCGGCGTGCCGGCATCGCTGCCGGCAGCCTCGGCCGAGGCGGCGCGCGAGACGGTGGCGGGCGCGCTGGCTGCGGCGCAGACGCTTGGGGGTGCCGGAGGCGCGGCCTTCACGGCGCTGGCGCGCAGCGCTTTCGTCGATTCGCTGCGGCTGGTGGTCGTGGTCTCGGCGGCGGTCGTGGCGATCGGCTGCTGGGGCACGGTGCGGCTGCTGCGGCGCCGCGTGCTGCGGCCGGCCTGAGACGACGAATGACCGAAGTCGCCACTGCCCTCGTCGCGACGCTGGTCGGCATCCTGATCGGTGCGTCCGGTGTCGGCGGCGTGCTGCTGATCTCGTTCCTGGTGCTGTTCACCGGCCTGGGCATTCATCAGGCCGCGGCTACCAGCCTGTTCAGCTTCCTGTTTCCGGGCCTGCTCGGCAGCTGGCTGTTCCACCGCAAGGGTTCGATCGAGTGGCGCATCGCGATTCCGGTCTGCGCGGGCGCGGTCCCGGCCAGCTACCTGGGCACCTTCGTCGCGTCGATGACGAGCGCGCGGGTCCTCACCATCGTCGTGGGGCTGATCATCGTCGTGGCCGGCGTCAATGCGCTGCTGCCGCGGCATGGCGTGCGGCCGCGCTCGAACCACGTCGACCGCGGCACCGGCCTCATGCTGCTGGGCGTGGGTGCCGCATCGGGCTTCGGCTCCGGCGTCTCAGGCGCGGGGGGCCCGGTGTTCTCGGTGCCCATCATGGTCGCGCTGCGCTACTCGGCGCTTGCCGCCGTCGGTACCAGCCAGGTGCTGCAGGTGGTCGCGGCCGTCGCGGGCTCGGTGGGCAACCTGCAGCGCGGGCTGATCGACTGGCGCCTCGCGGCGGTGGTCGCCGCGTTCCAGCTGCTGGGCGTGACGGTGGGCGTGCGGCTGGCGCATTCGCTGCCCGACCGCTGGCTGAAGGCGCTGGCGGGACTGCTGTGCCTGGTGGCCGGCGGGCTGCTGGTGGCGCGGGCCGTCTAGCCCCTCACTCCGCGCCCTGCCGTCCGAGCCGGATCAGCGCGTCCTCCAGGTCCTGAAGCGACAGGGGTTTGCGCAGGTGCACGTCGAATCCCGCGGCGAGCGAACGGCTGGCGTCTTCCGGCCGGCCGAAGCCGCTGACGGCGATCGCCGGCCAGCGCCGCGCATGGGGCAGCTGGCGCAGCTGGATGATGAACTGCAGGCCGTCCATGTCTGGCATGGCGATGTCGGAGATCACCAGATCGAAGTCGTCTCCCTGCGCCAGGGCCAGTGCCTCGGCGGCCCCGCTGGTCGGCGTGATGTCCGCGCCCTCCGTCTGCAGTACCGCCGTGAGCGTCTGCAGCGCGTCCGCATCGTCCTCGACCAGCAGAATGCGCCGTCCGGCCAGCATGTTCGCGTGCAGCCGATAGGGCTCGCCGTCCGCGCCGAGCACGCCCTCGAAGAGCGGCAGCCGTACCGCGAACGTTGCGCCCAGGCCGGCGCCGCCGGATTGCGCGGCGACGGTGCCGCCATGCAGTTCGGCGAGGCTCTTGACCAGCGCTAGTCCGATGCCCAGGCCGCCTTCGCGGCGCGTGGTGGACCCGGCGCCGCCCTGTTCGAACATCTCGAACACCTTCGGCAGCAGCTTCGGATCGATGCCGCAGCCGGTGTCGCGCACCTCGAACGCGGCGCACTCCTCGTCCTGGAAGACGCGCACGTCGATCGATCCGCCGGCGGGCGTGAACTTCAGCGCATTGTTCAGCAGATTCCAGACGATCTGTTCGACGCGCACCGGGTCGCCGAACACCGTCAGGGGCTCGTCCTCGACCCGCATCGCCACTCCTTTGGCTTCCGCCTCGGAACGCATCGCGCCGACGATGCGCTCGACAGTTGCCGCCAAGGGCACGGCAGTGCGGCTCAGCGTCAGCTTGCCGGTATCGATGCGCGCCAGGTCGAGCAGATCGTCGATGATCTTGGCCTGCGCCCGCACGGCGCGCCGGATCATGCCGACGGCGCGCGCCAGCGCCGGTTGCGCTGATACCTCGAGCGAGCGCCCCACCAGTTCGGCGTTCATCATCATCAGGTTCAGCGGATTCTTCAGCTCGTGCGACATGACGGCCAGGAACTCGCTGCGCAGCGCGTCGGCGGCTTCCAGCCGCTGGCGGACCGCCTGCTCCGCCACCAGCAGTTCCTCGCGCTGCTTTTCCAGCAGCTGCCGCTCGGTAAGGTCGCGTGCGATCTTGGCGAAACCCTGCGAGTCGCCTTCAGCCAGCGGCGAGGTGATGCCGCTGCAGAAGAAGCGGCTGCCGTCCTTGCGCATGTGCCAGCGCTCGTCGAGCGTGCGGCCCTGTTCGCATGCCTGCCGCAGTTCCAGCTCGGGAATACCGTCGGCTCGGTCTTCCGGTGTGAACAGCAGGCGGAAATGCTGGCCCTGGATGTCGGCTTCGTCGTAGCCGAACATCAGTTCGGCGCCGGTGTTCCAGCCGGTGATCGTACCGGCGCTGTCAAGCGTGATGACCGCATAGTCGCGCGTGCTGTCCGCCACCAGCCGCAGCCGCTCGTCGCGTGCGCGCAGCTGCTCCTGCGCACGGCGCCGGTCGGTCACATCGATGAAGTTCAGGACCGCCCCGTCGATGCGATCCTCGGTTGTGCGATAAACGGTGACGCGCATCAGATGCCAGCGCCCATCCTCCGCTGCGACCTCGCGCTCCACCGGCTGCAGCGTCGTGACCACGCTCTCGACGTCGCTGGCGAGCGTGTCCGTGAGCAGTCGATGGCGCAGATCGTGCAGCGGCCGTCCGATGTCGGTGGCCAGCAGATTGAACACATTGCTGGCCGGCGGGGTGAAGCCCTTGATGCGCATCTGACGATCGACGAAGACCGTCGCCATGTTCATCGACGTCACCAGATTGTTCAGATCGTCGTTGGCCTTGGCGGTTTCGTCGACCTTCTGCTTCAGCTCGAAATTGACGGTGGTCAGCTCCTCGTTCAGCGACTGCAGCTCCTCCTTGCTGGTTTCAAGCTCTTCGGTCGCGGAACGCAGCTCTTCGTTGATCGACTGCAGTTCTTCGTTCGATGCGCGCAGTGCTTCGCCGGACGAGGCTGAATCGCCCAGTGTGTTGCGCAGGCTGGTCTGCAGGCGGCGGATCTCCTCTTCGAGCGCGAGGTACGAAGCATTGTCTGCGTGCGACGACGTGTCCACGGACGGCAGCAGGAACTCGTCGATCTCGTCGAACACGACCAGCATCTGCGAAGGCTGACCTGCGTTGCGCTTGCTGCGCACCGACATGATCACGGTGATTGCCCGCTGTTCGCCGGGGATCATGACCGGCCGGGCCGCGACCCGTCCCTGCGTATGGGCGGCACGCAGCAGCGCCGGCCTCAACGCCGAGGCCAGATCGGGCAGCAGCAGGTCGAGCAGGTTCTGCGACGGCGGGCCGTCGGCGAAGCGCATGTAGCGCGATGCGCCGGCCCCCATGTGCAGGACGTTGCATTGGGCATCGATCACGACGCTGGCCAGCGCATTGCTGTCGAGCAGCCGCTGGTGCAGTTGGGCCAGCGGCTGTGCCGCGACCGGCTCGGTCAGCACGCTCGGGGCGGATCGCTGAGTACATTGTGCCGGGAGAACAGGATCTGGTCGCGCAGCGCTTTCCTGACGCGATAGCCGCCGACATCCTTGTCGAAAAAGCGGCCCAGTCGCGTGGAGTCGATGTCCGTGGCAATGGTCTCGGGATACAGGCCGGCGCGCGCAACGGCCAGCGCCCGCTCGTCGATATCGGAGCCGAAGACCTGTATGGACATCGGCGGGCGCCTCGCCGGAACGTGATCGTTGAGCAGCATCGCCAGCGAGTACGCTTCCTCGCCGGTCGCGCAGCCCACCGACCAGGCGCGCAGCCCCGTCGGAGGTGACCGGCGTTCGATCGCATGAGTGACCACCTCACGCTCGAGCGTCTCGAACGCACGCCGATCGCGGAAGAAATGCGTCACGCTGATCAGCATGTCCTGCAGCAGCAGCTGCGATTCCTGCGGATGCGACTCGAGGTACGAGCGGTAGGCGCAGAGGTCCGGCTGTCGCGTGACCTGCATGCGTCGCTCGAGCCGCCGCAGCACGGTGCCGCGCTTGTAGTGACGGAAGTCGTTGCCCGTGCGGACGGCGAGAATGGTCATGATCTCGCCCAGCGCGGCCTGCGCCTGCGCTTCGCTCGACGGGTCTGTCTCCGCCTTGACCTTCAGATCGGCTGTCTCCGGGTCCGGCAGACGCATGCGCTGGGCATTGCGCCACAGTTCCACCAGCTTCGGGACGATCTCATCGGAGGCGAGCACGAAGTCGACGTGGCCGCCGCCGATCGCGGCCGCCGGCATGCTTGGATACTCCGCGTCGACCGGATCCTGCGCGATCGAGACGCCGCCTTCACCCTTGATTTCCGCCAGCCCCAGTGTGCCGTCGCTGCCGGTGCCCGACAGAACCACCGCGACGGCCCGTTCGCGGTGCGCGCGAGCGAGCGTGCGGAAGAAGACGTCGATGGCGACCGGGCGGCCGCGCGGCCCCCTAGGCGAGCTGACGACCAGTTGGCTGTCGTCCATCAGCAGATGCACGCCCGGCGCGATCACGTAGACGTGGTTCATCTCGATGCGTACGGTGCGGGTCACCTGCACGACCGGCATGCGCGTTCGCCGCTGAAGAATGCCCGGCGCGTGGCTCTCGTGTTCAGGCGACAGGTGCAGCACCACCACGAACGCCATGCCGGGTTCGGATGACAGCGTATCGAGGATGTTGAGGACAGCCTGCAGACCACCCGCCGAGGCGCCGATGCCGACCACCGGAAAATGCAGTGTCGAGCGCCGCGCCG
>JBFWXS010000015.1:10051-54361 GCA_050187175.1 Burkholderiaceae bacterium | reverse complement strand
GGCTTGCCGGAGCCCGGCGGGCTCAGCATGACGTCGAGCGCGCCGTCGCTGGTCTTGCCGGCGCCGTCGCGTCCGCCCGTGATGTGGGCTTGCGCGGTGTAGAGGACCTTGTCGAGAGGCGTAGTCATAGTCGTGATTCCTTTGCAGGGGGAAATGTGCGGAGGCTAGAACGTCACCTTCACGGACGGCGCGCTGCGCTGGGCTTCGCCGTGATAGACCGCTTCGATGTTGTTGCCGTCCGGGTCCAGCACGAACGCGGCGTAGTAGCCGGGATGATAGGGACGCTTGCCCGGCGCGCCATTGTCGCGGCCGCCGTTCGCCAGCGCCGCGACATGGAAGGCATCGACCATTGCGGCGTCGAGCGCCTGGAACGCCAGATGGTGGCGGCCCGTCAACTCGCCTTGCGCGGCCTGGCTGGCGGCGGTCGATACGAACAGCTCGTCGGCCCAGAAATAGTCGTCGCCGCTGCCGGCGAGCGGAATGCCCAGGACGTCCAGCACGGCCTGATAGAACTTGCGGCTGGCGTCTAGATCGCGGACCACCAGCTGCAGATGATCGATCAGCCGGCCGCGGTGCAGCTCGTTCGTTTCCATGGCATGGGCTCCGTTCAGCGATTGTGGGGTCGCTGCATCGTAGCGTGTCCGTCCGGTGCGTGCTGCATAACCGCAGTCTCGAGATTTGTATGGACTTCCCCTATCATGGCCGGCAACCGCTTCGCCAAACGGGGGACGCCATGGCCTTGAAACACGCCCGTCCGCTGGACGTGATCGACCTGCACGCCAGTGACGCCGAGCGCGGCACCTCGGCCAGCAGCAGCCTGCTGAAGACCGAGCATCTGCAGTTGATGCAACTGGTGCTGACCGAGGGGCACGGACTGCCGGAGCACAGTTTTCCCGGCGAGGTGACGATCCAGTGCCTGCTGGGCGAGGCCAGCGTCACCACGCCGACCGGCAGCTGTAGGCTCGCGCCGGGGCAGCTGACGGCGCTGCCGCGCAACGAGCCGCATGCGGTGCAGGCGCACAGCCGCGCGACCTTGCTGGTGACGCTGCTGCGGGGCTGAGGCCGCCGCCGCTGCGCGCCGGGGGCCGGCGCGGCGCGTGATTTGCCTGATGCTCGTCGGCCGCGGACACGGCATTTCGAGCTAGCATCGGGCATTGCCATTGCGCGGCCCCGCCGCCGTCCGATCTCCATGCTCGAGTTCTATCCGCAGATCAAGCACACCCATATCGCGCTGGCGCTAGCCAGCGGCCTGCTGTTCGCGCTGCGCGGCGCGGCCGTGCTGGCCGGCATGCGCTGGCCGATGACGACGGCCATCCGGGTCACGAGCTACGCAATCGATACCGCGCTGCTCACGGCGGCACTGATGCTGCTCAGCATTCTGCCGGGCGCGATGTACGCAAACGGCTGGCTGACCGTCAAGCTGTGCCTGCTGGTCGTCTACATCGTCCTCGGCGTCTTCGCGCTGCGGCGCGCGCAGCGCCCCGGCGCCCGCGCGCTGTGCTACGCCGGCGCCTTGCTGGTGTTCGTGATGATCTACGGAATCGCGCGCACGCATCACCCGTTCGGGTATCTGCGCGGCCTGTTCGGCTGAAGGCTGCGCACCTGGAGGCCTGAGGCGTTCGCGCCGGGGCCGCTTCTTCCTGTCGCCCTGGCCGTCGTCGTGCGTCGTCGTACGCGGCTGCACGCCATCCTGCACCGCGTCGCCGCGACGCCGCCGCCGTGTGCCGTGCGCCGTGCGCCATACGTGTGCCATACGCCGTGCGCCCTGGCGGCTTGCCTCTTGTCGTTTAGGGTATCTCCTAGGCCCAAACAATATGACTTCAAATAAATTTACCTCTAAACTAATTGTCACCGAACGTTCTCGACCCGGCGGTCGCTTTGCGTTCCAATGTGGCTGCGCGCGCATCCGATGCCGCAGCCCGGCGGCCGCTTCTGCAGCCTGTGCGACGGGGCCCGCGATCGAGTAGTTTTCTGCAACCGTGACGGCGAATAGAAGACGATCGAAATGACTTGGGATGTCGCGCTCATTCTCGGTATCGACGGCCTGGCCAATGGCGCCGTCTACCTGCTGGCCGGTCTGGGACTGGTCCTGATCTTCTCCGTCACCCGGGTCGTGTTCGTGCCCTTCGGCGACGTCGCTGCGTTCGCGGCGTTGAGCCTGGCGGCCTTCGAGCAGAACCGCCTGCCGCCGACCATAGGCCTGGTGCTGACGCTGGCAGCGCTCGCGCTGGCCGCCGAGATCGTGTCGTTGCTGCGGCGCGGCGAGGCGGCGCGGATTCCGCGCGCGGTGCTCGGCTGGGGGGTGCTGCCGGCCATTCCTTGTGCGCTGGCCTGGGCGGTGGCCGGCCAGCCGCTGCCGTCGGCGGTGCACATCGTGGTCGCCATCCTGCTCGTCGTACCCATCACGCCGCTGGTGGCCCGGCTGGTGCTGCAGCCGATCGCCGACGCCTCGGTGCTGGTGCTGCTCATAGTCTCGCTGGCGCTGCACTTCCTGCTGTCGGGGCTCGGCCTCATGTTCTTCGGCCCCGAGGGCTCGCGCACCGCACCGCTGGTTGGCGGGGCGATTTCGCTGGGCGGCTTCTCGGTCAGCGGCCAGGTGCTGCTGATGATCGCCTCCGCCGTCGTGCTGAGCGCTCTGTTCTTCCTCGCCTTCGAGCGCACGGTGATGGGCAAGGCGCTGCGGGCCACCGCCGTCAACCGCGTCGGCGCGCGGCTGGTGGGCATCCGGCCCGCCCGCACGGCACTGCTCGCCTACGGCTTCGCGTCGCTGCTGGCCGGACTGATAGGCGTGCTGGTGGCGCCCGCGATGACGATGTACTACGACTCGGGCTTCCTGATCGGCCTGAAGGCCTTCGTCGCCGCGATCATCGGCGGACTGGTCAGCTACCCGCTGACCGCGATCGGCGCGCTCGCCGTGGGGCTGGCGGAAAGCTTCGCGTCGTTCTGGAGCGGAGCGCTGAAGGACGTCATCGTATTCAGCCTGTTGATTCCGGTACTGATGCTGCGCTCCTATCTGGCGGTGCACACCGAGGAAGAGACCGAGGAGATCGATCAATGACGCGCCGCATCCGTCAACTCGCGCTGGGCGGCGCGGTGCTGGCGCTGGCCCTGGCGCCGTTGGCGCTCGGCAACTTCGGCGTGTCGCTGCTCAACGACATCGGCATCGGCGCGCTGGTAGCGCTGGGACTCGTGCTGCTGACCGGTGTGGGCGGCGCGACCTCGTTCGGACAAGCGGCCTTCGTCGGCATCGCCGCGTATAGCACCGCATGGCTGACGACGGCGCAGGGCATGTCGCCGTGGCTCGGCCTGCCTTTCGCGCTGCTGCTCACCGGCATCGCGGCACTGGCGATCGGGCTGCTCACGCTGCGGCTCGGCGGACACTTCCTGCCGCTGTCGACGATCGCGTGGGGCCTGTCGATCTCGCTGCTGTTCGGCAACATCGATGCGCTGGGCCGGCACACAGGCATGTCGAACATTCCGCCGCTCAGCCTGGCCGGCTGGTCGCTGGCCGATCCGCGCGCCATCTACTACCTGATCTGGCTGCTCGTGGGGCTGGCCTGCCTGTTCAGCTACAACCTGCTGCATTCGCGGCCGGGGCGCGCCATCCGCAGCCTGCGCGGCGGCGCAACCCTGCTCGGCAGCGTCGGCGCCGATGCGTTCCGCGTCCGGCTGGCGCTGTTCGTCGTGGCCGCGCTGCTGGCCGGCATCGCGGGCTGGCTGTACGCGCACACCAACCGCTTCGTCAGTCCGTCGCCGTTCGACGTGCGGGCCAGCATCGAGTATCTGCTGATGGCAGTGGCCGGCGGACTGGGCCAGCTTTCCGGTGCGCTGGTCGGTTCGGCACTGGTGCTGATGCTGAAGAACACGCTGCAGGACCTTCTGCCTTTGCTGGCCCAGCACGGCGGCCAGCTCGATGCGGTCGCGTTCGCGCTGCTGTTCATCCTGCTGCTGCACTACGCGCGCGGCGGCCTGATGGGCTTCGTCTCGCGGCTGGCGCGCCGCTACTTCCCGCCCCCGCCGCCCGCGCCGGTGCCGTCGGCCGCGCCGCTGCCGCGGCGTACGCTGCCCGCGCGCGGCGAGCGCATCCTGTCGGTGCAGCGCGTGGTCAAACGCTTCGGCGGGCTGGTGGCGGTCAACGACGTGAGCTTCGACGTCGATGCCGGCGAGATCGTCGGTCTGATCGGCCCGAACGGGGCCGGCAAGACGACCATGTTCAATCTGCTCACCGGTACGCTGCAGCTCAGCAGCGGCCGCGTGGAGTTCCTCGGCCGCGACGTCACGGGCCAGCCGCAGCGGCAGATCGCGCGTGCCGGCATGGCGCGCACGTTCCAGCACGTGAAGCTGCGGCCGCAGATGAGCCTGCTGGACAACGTCGCCCTTGGCGCGCATGCGCGGGCGCATGCCGGCGTGCTGGGCGCGGGCCTGCGGCTCGACCGGCGCGAGGAGGCTCAGCTGCTGGCCGAGGCGCAGCGCCAGCTCGACCGCATCGGGCTCGGCGATCGCGCGCACGAGCTGGCCGGCAGCCTGCCGCTGGGCACGCAGCGCGTGCTCGAGATCGCCCGCGCGCTGGCGGCCGATCCGGTGCTGCTGATCCTCGACGAACCGGCGGCCGGCCTGCGCCGCAAGGAGAAGCTCGCGCTCGGCGAACTGCTGCGCAAGCTGCGCGACGAGGGCGTCACGATCCTGGTGGTGGAACACGACATGGACTTCGTCATGAAGCTGGTCGACCGGCTGGTGGTGATGAACTTCGGCTCCAAGCTGGTCGAGGGCCGGCCGGCCGAAGTGCGTGCCAATCCGCAGGTGCAGTCGGCCTATCTCGGCGGCGCGGCGCAGCCGCCGCAGCCGGCGCCGGTGGTAGCACCCGGCGGTGACGAAGCTGCCGGGCCCGCCGGGGCCGCGGGAGCCGCAGGAGCCGCGGGAGCCGCAGCCGGAGGCCGGCCATGAGCGCGCCGATGCTCGAGATCGGCGATCTGCACGTCGCATACGGCCAGGTCGAGGCGGTGCGCGGCGTGTCGCTGACGCTGCTGCCGGGGCAGATCGTGTCGGTGATCGGCCCGAACGGCGCCGGCAAGACGACGCTGCTCGCTGCCGCGATGGGGCTGCTGCCGTCCAAGGGTCGGCTGGTGTTCGAAGGCGAGGACCTGCACGCGCTCGACGTCGAGGCGCGCGTCGAACGCGGCCTGTGCCTGGTGCCGGAGAAGCGCGAGCTGTTCGGCGAACTGTCGGTGCTCGACAATCTGATGCTGGGCGCCTATGCGAAGCGGCTGTCCGGCGCACAGCTGCGCATGCGGCTGGATACGGTCTATCAGCGCTTTCCGCGGCTGGCTGAACGGCGCAGGCAGCGCGCCGATACGCTGTCGGGCGGCGAGCGGCAGATGCTCGCGCTGGGCCGCGCGCTGATGTCCTCGCCGCGGTTGCTGATGCTCGACGAACCCAGCCTGGGACTGGCGCCGCTGATCGTGCAGGAGATCCTCAGCATCGTTCGCGGGCTGCGGCAGGACGGCGTGTCCATCCTGCTGGTCGAGCAGAACGCGCGCGCCGCTTTGGAGAGCTCCGACCACGGCTACGTGCTGGAGACCGGCGAGATCGCGCTGAGCGGCGACTCCGGCGAGCTTGCAGACGATCCCCGCGTGCGAGCGACGTATCTGGGCGGAGCGACGGACGAGGATTGACTGCGGGTGGCTGTGCCCGGCCGGCGGAGCGCTAGTCGGACTGCTCGAAGAACTCCACCGGATAATACGCAGCGAAGTCCATCTCGATCCGCTGATACGGCAGGTCCGACCAGATGCCGTGGTCGCGCACGTACTCCATGTGGCGGCGGTCGCGCGCGTCGAACTCCTGGAAGATGGCGTCGCTGCGGCCGTCGAACTCGGTCGGCAGCACATCGAAGCGCTGGCACATCTCGATGTTGAAGGCCGGGGCCGCCTTCAGCCAGCGGCCGTCGACGTACAGCACCGCGTAGCCGTGATGCATGAACAGGTCGCGGCCGCCCATCCGCTGCTGCAGCTTGGGCGTGGTCAGGTGGTTGCGCACGTCCGACAGGCCGACGGCGCACGGGATGCCGGCGTAGCGCGCGCAGGCCACCAGCAGCGAGGCTTTGGGGATGCAGAACGCGCTGCCGGCGGCCAGCACCGAGCTGGCCTGGAACAGCGCCGGCTTCAGCTCGATGCGAAACGGGTCGTAGCGGATGCCGTCGCGCACCGCGTAGTACAGCTTGACGGCCTTGGCGACCTCGTCGCGCTCGCCGTCGAGCGCGCGCTCGGCGAACTCGCGCACGGCGGGCGCGTCGAAATCGAAGAAGCGGGTCGGCCGCAGGTAAAGCGGCCCGGGTTCGGGAAATCCTTCGGGGGTGAAAACCAGTCCGGTGTGCATCGGGAGCTCCATGAATCGGCGGCGCGAGGCCATCCGGGATTGTGCGGCAAGCGGCGGATGCGCCGCTGCGGCGAAAGCGCAGCCGGATCAAGATTTCGTCATATCGGAATTATTTTGGTGATGTTGAAAAGAACTCTTGCGGGCAGCGCGCCTGCGGGGACAATCAGGCATCGAGTCGGCGGCCCGGGCAGCGATCCCGATGCCGGACTCGGAAACTGGAGACGTATGCCGATTCCCTTCGATCTTCGCCTGCCGGTCATCGCGGCGCCGATGTTCCTCGTATCCGGCCCCGAGCTGGTGCTGGCTGCCTGTCGCGCCGGTATAGGCGGGGCGTTTCCGACGCCGAACGCCCGGCCGATCGAAGCGCTCGAACAGTGGATGGAGCGCATCACGCAAGGGCTGGCGGCGATGCGCGAGCGCGAGCCGGGGATCCGGCTCGGCCCCTGGGCGGCCAACCTGGTCACGCATTCTTCCAACCAGCGGCTGCCGCAGGATCTGGCGCTGATCGAGCGCTATCGCCCGCCGCTGGTCATCACCGCGCTCGGCAGCCCCAAGCCGGCCATCGAGATCGTTCACGGCTATGGCGGCCGCGTCATCGCCGACGTGGTCAACCTGACGCTGGCGCGCAAGGCGGTGGACGCCGGCGCCGACGGCCTGGCCTGCGTCAGCGCGGGAGCGGGTGGACATACCGGCCACCTGTCGCCGTTCGCCTTCGTCAGCGCGGTGCGGCAGTTCTTCGACGGACTGGTGATCATCGGCGGCGGCATCGCCGACGGCGCCGGCGTGGCCGGGGCGATCGCCTGCGGCGCGGACCTGGTCTACATGGGCACGCGCTTCATTCCCACCGAGGAAAGCATGGCGCCGCCGGCCTACAAGCAGATGCTGGTCGACAGCAGCACCGACGACGTGGTCATCAGCGACCGCATCACCGGCACGCCGGCGAGCTGGCTGGTGCCCTCGCTGCGCGCCGCCGGCATCGATCTGAACGTGCTGCCGGCCAAGGTCGAGAGGAACTACAACAGCAATCGCTCGATCGAAGAATCGAAGCGATGGAAGGATCTGTGGGCGGCCGGGCAGGGCGTGGGCCTGATCTCGGCCGTCGAGCCGGTGGCCGACGTCGTGGCGCGCCTCGAGGCCGAGTATCTGGCGGCCGGCCGGCGCTTCGCGCAGCGGGCCGGCACTGCGGCGCGGCACTGAGGCGCAGCGCCGAGGCGCGATGCCGAGGCGGTGATGCCGAGGCGGCGACGCTGAGGCGCGGCGACCGCAGCGACCGCGGCGACCGCGGTGACCGCGGTGACCGCGGTGACCGCGGCGGCTACGCGGCCGACGAAGAAAGGCGGGCGAACGGCGTCCGCGGGATCGAATCAGGAACGAAGTGAAGGAGACCTTGATGCGACGCGACGAACTTCCGGTCCATGACATTCCGGCACTGGACGGCAACAATGGGCCGGTGGCCGAGGAGAGCCGGTTCGACGACCTGCCGGTGATCGGCGAGGTGCCGGCCGACCTGAACGGCATGTACGTGCGCAACGGCCCGAATGCCTACTATCCGCCGAGCTGGCGCTATCACGTCTACGACGGCGACGGCATGTTGCACGCGGTGCGCTTCGATCGCGGCAAGGTCGTCTATCAGAATCGCTGGATCCGCACGCGCGCGCTCGACGAAGAGATCGCTGCCGGCCGTTCGCTGTGGCAGGGGCTGAAGGAGCCGCCGCGCGCCGACCGGCCCGACGAGCCGCTGAAGAACACGGCCAATACCGACGTCAAGTACCACGCCGGCCGGCTGATCGCGATGTGGTACCGCTCCGGCTTGCCGTATGCCGTCGACCCGCAGACGCTGGAGACGATCGGACCGGCCGACTTCGGCGGCGCGATCGACCGGCTGTCGGCGCATTCGCGGCCCGACGAGCACACCGGCGAGCTGGTCTATTTCGACTACGACACCCGGCCGCCGTACATGCGCTATGGCGTCGTGGGCCCCGACGGCCGCGTGAGCCACCAGGTCGAGATCGAGCTGCCCGGGCCGCGGCTGCCGCACGACATGGCGATCACCGAGCACTATTCGATCCTGCACGACTTTCCGCTGCTGCTCGACGAAGAGGCCTTCAAGCTCGGCCGCTACAAGCTGAGCTTCCATCCGGAGATGCCGACGCGCTTCGGCATCATCCCGCGCCACGGCCGGGCCGACGAGATCCGCTGGTTCAAGGCCAAGCCGACCTACATGCTGCACGTGGTCAACGCCTGGGAAGAGGGCGACGAGATCGTGATGGTAGGCACGCCGTACCGCATGCACGAGAAGGACGACGGCACGATAGACGCGCGGCGGCTCGAACGCACGATCAATCAGCGGCAGCGCGATTTCCTGCTGTATCGCTGGCGCTTCAACCTGAAGACCGGCGAGACCACCGAAGGCCCGATCGACGACGTGCTGAACACCGAGTTTCCGGTGATCAACAGCGCTTACCAGGGGCGGCGGAATCGCTTCACGTACAACGTGCTGTTCCCGCAGGGCGGACGCGAGGAGCCGCGCTTTCCGGGACTGGTCAAGTACGACCTGGAGACCGGCGGCTATGTCGCGTTCAGCGCCGGCCCGCGCTATTTCTACAACGAGCCCGGCTTCGCGCCGCGCGACAACTCGGTCGCCGAGGACGACGGCTATCTGGTCGGCTTCGTCTGGAATCCGGTCGACGCGCGCAGCGAGATCCAGATCTTCGACTGCAAGGGCGCGCGGCTGGCCGAGGGACCGGTGGCGCGCATCCTGATGCCGCGGCGCGTGCCGAACGGCTTCCATGCCACCTACGTCAGCGCTGCCACGATGGCGCGCTGGGGCGGAGGTGCGCGGTGATCCTCGTCCCACGCGAGCGAATCGAGGAGTTCCGCGCTAAGGGCTGGTGGGGCAGCCGGACCATGGCCCAGCTGTTCCTGCAGAACGCCGCCGATCTGCCCGAGCGCGAGGCGGTGGTGGACCCGTCGAACAAGGCCGCGCTGGTCGGCGCCGCGCCGCGCCGCCTGTCGTACCGCGAGCTGAGCGCCGAGGTCGGCCGCATGGTGGCGCTGATGCGTGCGCAGGGGCTGCGCAAGGACGACGTCGTCGTCGTGCAGCTGGCCAATGGCATCGAGCAGTACCAGGTCTATCTGGCCTGCGCATGTCTGGGCGTCGTCGTGTGTCCGGTGCCGGTGCAGTACCGCGAGCACGAGCTCGACTACGTCGTGTCGCAGACCGAGGCGGTGGTCGCGATCACGCAGCAGCGCATCGGCCGCACCGCGCACGCCGCGATGTGGACCGGGCTGGCGCCGCGCCATGCGACGCTGCGCGCGATCTGGGTCTACGGCGACGAGCCGCCGGCGGGCACGCTGCCCTTGACGGCGCTGCTGGCCGGTACCGCGCCGACGCCGGTGGCCGACATGCACGATCCCGCCGTCAGCGCCGACGACGTGTTCACGATCTGCTGGACCTCGGGCACAGAGGCCAAGCCCAAGGGCGTGCCGCGCAGCCACAATGAATGGCTGATCGTCGGCCTGTCGGTGAAGGATGCGGCCGAGCTGGACGATGGCGCGCGCGTGCTCAATCCGTTCCCTTTCGTCAACATGGCCGGCATCTCGACCGGGCTGGCGAGCTGGCTGATGCTGCGCGGCACGGTGGTGCAGCATCATCCGTTCGATTTCGACGTGTTCCTGGGCCAGCTGCGCGACGAGGCGGTGCACTATACGATCGCCGCGCCGGCGCTGCTGAACCAGCTGATGCAGCAGCCGGCCAAGCTCGAGGGCATCGACTTCAAGCGGCTGTCGCGCATCGGCTCGGGCTCTGCGCCGCTGTCGGAGTGGCTGGTGCGCGGCTTCGCCGAACGCTACGGTGTGCAGATCATCAACTACTTTGGGTCCAATGAAGGTGCCGCGCTGTCGAGCACGCCCGGCGATCTGCCGGATCCGGCGCAGCGCGCGGCCTTCTTCCCGCGTCTGGGCGTGAGCGGCTATAGCTGGTCGGCGGTCAACGCGCCGAAGGTGCGCACGCGGCTGGTCGATCCGGACAGCGGCGAAGACATCGACGAGCCCGGCCGGCCCGGCGAGCTGCGCTTCGCCGGCGCGACGATCTTCAGCGGCTACTTCCGCGCGCCCGAGCTGACGGCCCGCGCGTTCGACGAGCAGGGCTTCTACCGCACCGGCGACCTGTTCGAGATCGCCGGCGACCGCAAGCAGTTCTATCGCTTCGTCGGCCGTTCCAAGGATCTGGTGATCCGCGGCGGCATGAACATCTCGTCGGAAGAGATCGAGAATCTCGCCATCGGGCATCCCGCGATCGCCGAAGCGGCAGTGGTGGGCTGGCCGGACGAGACGATGGGCGAACGCGTCTGCGTCTTCGCCGTGCTGCGTGCCGGCCATTCGCTGACGCTCGCCGAGCTGGTCGCATATCTGCGCGAACAGTGCCGCGTGGCGGCGTTCAAGCTGCCGGAACATCTGATCGAGATCGACGCACTGCCGCGCAATCCCGTCGGCAAAGTGCTCAAGCGCGACCTGCGCGACGAGGTGGCCCGGCGTGCCGAGGCTGCCCGCACTCATCCCTGAAACCCAAAGGAGGAACGACGATGACGATATCGACTGCACGACGCGCGCTGCTTGGCGCGGCTGCCGCCCTGACCTGCGGCACTCTGACCGGCCCGGCGCTGGCCGATGACTATCCGTCGAAACCCGTGCGCGTGGTGGTGCCGTTCGCCGCCGGCAATACGCTGGACCTCGCGCTGCGCCTGGTCGGCGAGGAATTCCGCAAGGAGACCGGCCAGAACCTGATCGTCGAGGCCAAGCCGGGCGGCGGCGGCGTGGTTGCGGCGCAGACGGTGCAGACGTCCAAGCCCGACGGCTACACGGTGCTGCTCGGCTCGGTCAGCATGATGGCCGCCAACCCGCATCTGTATCCGAACCTGCCATACAAGCCGCTGGTCGACTTCCGGCCGGTGACCAACTTCCTGGGCGCGCGGCTGGTGCTGGCGGTGAACTCGGCTGCCGTGCCTTCGAAGACGCTGCCGGAATTCGTATCGTGGGTGAAGGCCAACCCGGGCAAGGTCAGCTTCGCCTCGTTCACTGCCGGCAACAGCTCGCATCTGTCCGGCCTGCTGCTGAATGAACGCGCGGGGCTCGACATGACGCATGTGCCGCACAATGGCACGCCGCCCGCGGTGCAGAGCCTGCTCGGCGGCCACGTGCAGGCGGCGTTCCTGCCGCTGCTGGCCGTCAAGCCGCAGGTGGCGACCGGCAAGGTCCACGTGCTGGCCAATACCGGCGCCGAGCGCTCTACGCAGATGCCGGACGTGCCGACCTTCAAGGAGCTGGGCTACGGTGACCTGGAGATCTACATCTGGTCGTCGCTGCTGGTTCCTGCCGGCACTCCCGATGCGATCGTCAATCGTCTCAATGCGCTGATGGTCAAGGCGCTGCGCAGCAAGTCGGTGACCGACAAGTTCACCGAATGGGACTTCGTCGCCATGCCGTCGACGCCGGCGGAAACCGGCCAGTACATCACTGCCGAGTCGCAGGTGTGGGGCAAGTGGTCGAAGCTGATGCAGGCCGATATGAAGACGACGTCGAACTGAGACCGATGCTTCAGCGGACAGGGCAGGGGCGAGGCGCCTGATGCGGACGGAGAACGGCAAGCGGCCTGGGCGGCGCGCGGCGCGGCGGACGGAGCATCGCGTCAGCGGTGCGGCCGTGTCCGGCCTCGTCCGCTGCTCGGGCTGCTGCCCCGGCTGCTCAGGCCAGGCGCCGTGCCAGTGCCAGCAGCTTCGGCCCGACCGACTTGAGCAGCCACTCCTCGTCGATGGGCACGCCGACGAACGCGCAGTTCAGGACGGCCAGCTCGCCCTCGCGCAGCCGCCCGAGCGGCGTCGCTACCGCCTGGACGTCGGGAAACACCTCGCCCAGCGAGGTGCAGACGCCGTGCTGCGGATAGTGCTGCAGATTGCGCTGCACCGCCTTGCCCCAGCGCTGCCACTGGTCGGGTGCCTTGACGCGGATCTGATTGATGATGCTTTGCCGCGTATGCGTATCGCAGGCCGCCAGGTAGGCGCGGCCTATGGCCGTGCCTGCGATCGGGTGCGTGGTGCCGGTGTCGACGGTGTGCGCCGAGCGGTTGTCGGCGCGGGCCACTTCGATGTAGACGATGTCGAGCCGGTCGCGGATGCCGAGCGCCACCGCGCCGTTCACTTCCT
This sequence comes from Burkholderiaceae bacterium, assembly GCA_050187175.1. GTDB lineage: Bacteria > Pseudomonadota > Gammaproteobacteria > Burkholderiales > Burkholderiaceae_E > Zeimonas. Next base: position 41,789 of record JBFWXS010000015.1, on the reverse strand, counting down.
CCGCCAGCTCTATCATCAGCGGCTTGGCGACGCGCCGGACGCCGAAGCTGGCCAGCAACGGATAGCCGAGCGACAGCACGGCCGGCCCCAGCCGGTACTTGCCGTAGGTTTCGGTCTCCGCCAGATAGCCGAGGCTGACCAATGTGTAAGCAAGGCGCGTGACGGTCGATGGCGGCAGCCCGCAGCGTTCGGCGAGATCCTTGTTGCCGAGCACCGGCCTCTGGTGCGTGAAGCAGCGCAGCAGCTCCAGCCCGCGCGCCAGCGTGGTGGCAAACTGCCGGTCGTCGACGTATTCGCTGTGCACCGGCAGGACCCGCGACGCGGCGCGGTCCCCCGGTCTCGCGGTGGCGCCGGGCGCTTCGTCGAGCGGGGGCTGCGGCGTCGGGGCCGGCATCGTCTTCGGGGCCGGCATCGTCTCTCCGTTCGTTCTAATGACTGGCGCCCCTCCGACGGGCGCAAACCGAATTTCAGCATATCAGAAACCCAAGGAGCCCTTTCATGAGCACTCCCGTCTACATCCTCGGCGGCCATCAATCCGATTTCGCGCGCGTCTGGTCGCGGCAGGGGCAGGATCTGTCCGACATGATCCGCGAGTCGGTGCAGGGCGCGCTGGACGCGAGCGGCGTGCCGGTCGAGGACGTGCAGTCGATCCACGTCGGCAATGCGTTCGCCGAGCTGCAGCGAGCGCAGGCGCACCTTGGGGCGATGGTTTCGTCGGTGGTGCCCGAGCTGTGGGGCATCCCGGCGATGCGGCACGAAGGCGCGTGCGCGTCGGCGTCGCTGGCCGTCCTGGCGGCGATGGCCGAGATCGAGGCCGGCCGCTATGACTGCATTCTGGTGATCGGCGCCGAAGAGCAGAAGAACCTGCCCGGCGACGTGACCTCGGTGAACCAGAACGCCGCCGGCTGGCAGGGTCGTGAAGGCGTCGACTGCCGCTTCCTGTGGCCGGCCGCGTTCGGCCTGATCGGCCAGGAGTACGAGCGCCGTTACGGTCTGGATCGCCGCTACCTGAACCGGATCGCCGAGATCAACTACGGCAATGCCAAGCGCAATCCGCTGGCGCAGACGCGCAACTGGAAGTTCGACGAGCGCAGCTTCACCGACGACGACGAAGCCAATCCGATCATCGAACCCGGCACGCGCCGGCAGGACTGCGGACAGATCACCGACGGCGCCTGCACCGTGCTGCTGGCCTCGCCGCGCTATGCCGCCGAACATGCGCGACGCACCGGCGGCGCGCTCGAACGGCTGCCGCGCATCAGCGGTTGGGGCCACCGTACCGTCGGCCTGCGCGTGCGTGACAAGATCGAGCGCAGCCGCGGCGACGACTATGTGCTGCCGCATCTGCGCTCGGCGATCACCGATGCATGGCGCCGCGCCGGCATCGACGGGCCCGAGCAGCTCGACGTGATCGAGACGCATGATTGCTTCACCACCACCGAATACGCAGCGATCGACCATTTCGGCCTGACGCCCGCCGGCCAGAGCTGGCAGGCCGTCGACAGCGGCATGATCGAGCTCGGCGGCAAGCTGCCGATCAACCCGTCCGGCGGGTTGATCGGTTGCGGCCATCCGGTGGGCGCCACGGGCACCCGGCAGCTGCTCGACGCCGCGCGGCAGGTGAGCGGCGGGGCCGGCGAGTACCAGGTCGAAGGCGCGCGGCGCGCGGCGACGCTCAATATCGGCGGCTCTTGCGCCACCGTGGTCAGCTTCGTCGTGGAACGCTGATCATGAAAGTCGAGACCTACGCGCGCTTCGAAGGCGATCTGCGCGCCAATGACCACCCGTACATGAGCGGCGCGTTCACGCCGGTGCACGAGGAGCTGACCGCGTTCTACGAACCGGGCGACGCGGAAGTCAGCGGCATCATTCCGGAGGACCTGGACGGCGTCTATCTGCGCAACACGCAGAACCCGCTGCATCAGCCGCTGGGCACGTATCACGTATTCGACGGCGACGGCATGATCCACGCCGTGCGCTTCAAGCGCGGCCGCGTCGAATACCGCAACCGCTTCCTACGCACCACCGCGTTCCAGATGGAACTCGCAGCGGGCCGCTCGCTGTTCGCCGGGCTCATCGATCCGCCGAGCGTGGCGCGCTTTCCGGGCTGGGGCGCGCGCGGCGGGCTGCGCGATGCCGCGTCGACCGACGTCGTGGTGCATGCCGGCTCGGCACTCGCCACGTTCTATCAATGCGGCGTGCCGTTCCGGCTCGACGCGTTCACGCTGGAGCCGGCCGGCCACGAGACCTTCGGCGGGCGCCTGCCGGTGACCGACGGCGCCGGCGGCTTCGACCAGGGCATGTCGGCGCACTGCAAGGTCGACGAGCAGAACGGCGAGCTGCTGTTCTTCAACTACTCGAAGCGTGCGCCGTACATGCACTACGGAGTCGTGAACGCCGACAACGTACTGGTGCACTACACGCCGATCCCGCTGCCCGGGGCGCGGCTGCCGCACGACATGTCGTTCACCGAGAACTACGCCATTCTCGACGACTTCCCGCTGCACTGGGATCCGCAGGCGCTCAGCGAGGGCAAGCATGCGGTGCGCTATTTCCGCGAGCAGCCGTCGCGCATGGCGGTCATCCCGCGCCGCGGCAGCGCGGCCGACATCGTCTGGTTCGAGGCAGCGCCGACCTACGTGCTGCACTGGATCAACGCGTGGGAAGAGCAGACGCCCGACGGGCTGGAGATCGTCCGCCACGGCTACTTCCAGGGCCAGCCTCTGCCGTCCAACAAGGACCGCGGCCGAGGCTTCGACAACAAGGGCCGCTCGCTGGGCGCCGGCCGCTACGAGCCGCACATCCACGAGTGGCGGCTGAACCTGCGCACCGGCAAGGTCCGCGAGCGCGCGCTCGACGACACGGTCTGCGAGTTCGGCATGATCAACGGCCGCTACGCAGGACGGCCGTACCGCTATTCGTACAACCCGATCCCGGTCGACGACGCGTTCCTGTTCAACGGCCTGATGAAGTTCGACCACGTCACCGGCGACAAGCAATGGGTCTCGTTCGGCGAGCGGCGCTATGCCAGCGAATCGCCGATGGCGCCGCGCCTGAACGCGCGCGCCGAGGATGACGGCTACGTGGTCAGCTTCATCACCGACGAGCAGGCGCAGTGCTCGGAAGTGGCGGTGCTCGACGCGAAGCGGCTGGCCGACGGGCCGGTGTGCACGATCCGGCTGCCGCACAAGATCAGCAGCGGCACGCACTCGTGCTGGGCGCCGGGCAGCGACGTGCGGCCGTTCGGCGGGACCGCGGCCTAGCGCAGAGCCGCGCCGCGCCGCCGATCAGACCGTCGCGTATTCAAGCGTGCGCGGCGTGCGGGTCAGCGTCCGCGGCTGCGCGCCGACGACCACCGTGTCGTCGAGGCGGAAGCCGCCGATGCCGTACACGTAGAGCCCCGGCTCGGCCGAATAGACCTCGTTGTCCAGCAGCGGCCGGAACGAGAAGGCCATGTCTTCGGGGTACTCGTGGTGAATGACGCCGATCGCATGCCCCGTCCGATGCTTGATGTGCTCGGCGAAGCCGGCCTTCTCGATGACGGCCTGCGCGGCGGCATCGATCGCGCTGACCGGGTTGCCGGTCCGGGCGGCCGCCACCGCGGCCTCGTTGGCGTCCTTTGCGGCCGTCCATAGCGCCGCCTGCTCGCGGCTCGGCCTGCCGCAGAACCAGGTGCGTTCGTTCTCGATCGCCAGGCCGTTGAGGCGGGGAATGACGATGTTGACCAGCACGTCGCCCTCATTGATCCGCTGGCCGCAGGATGCGCCGTCGCCGTGAGGCGAAGCGGACGCGGGGCCGCTCAGCGTCCAGGTGCGGATCACCTCGAAGTGCTCGCCGGGGAATCGCTCGGCCGCTTCCTGGACGAACAGCGAAGCCATGGCGAAGTCCAGCTCCTGCACCAGCCGGCCGGGGCGGATGTTCTCGCGATAGCGGTCCTGCAGCCAGTCCGACAGCTGGGCGGCCGCTTCCATGATCTGCAGCTCCTCGTCGTTCTTCTGCCAGCGCAACGCACGGCACTCCGGCGTGCACGGCCGCCACTGAAGCTCGGGCAGCAGGCGGCCGACGGCAGCGAGCACGGCACTGCCGCCCTCGACACCGATGCGCGACCGCGCCAGGCCGGCCTGCCGCAGCCTGTCGGCGAGCAGTTCGTGCAGCTGGCTGATCAGCGGCAGCCGGTTCGACACCTTCGGATGCTCGGCATAGAAGTCGATGTCGGTGATCCACAGCTTGCCCTTCTCGATCGAGAAGCGGACATGATGGGTCGACAGTTCGTTCATGATGAGAAAGGGCGCGCCGTTGCGCGGCACGACGGCGAAGATCGGACGCTCCCAGGGCTGGACGTCCGTATGGAAGTTGGTGGCGAACTGGAAGAAGTCGCCCGAGGTGAAGATCAGCGCGTCGAGCTTCAGGGCATCCATCAGCGCTGCCATCTTCGCGTGGCGGTACTTGAACGTGTCGTGACTGAGCTTGGGCATGTGGCGGGTGCTCGCGCGGGGGCGTTGCTGGTTGCTCGGGGCGGCCTCGATGAGCCGGTCCAGGCGGCGATTGTCGGAGCCGCGGGCATGTCCCGCCAATGAATTATCGCGAGGCATGCATTAGTATTTGCTCATGCCGATCCGCCTCGACGACATCACGTGGGCTCGACGCCTCAAGCTTCGGCACTTGGAGATCCTGCTCGTGCTGTGCGAGGCGCGCAGCATCACTGCCGCGGCCGAAGAGCTCCATATGACGCAGCCGGCGGTGTCGCATTGGCTCGCCGACATCGAGGAGCTGGTGGGGATGCCGCTGTTCGTCCGCGGACGGCAGCTGCGTGCCACGCCTGCGGGCGAAGTACTGCGCCGCCATGCCGAGCGCATGCTGGGGGACGTCCATCGCACCGGCGAGGAACTGGTCGCCGTGGGCAAGGGCCTGGCGGGCCGGCTGCGCGTCGGCTCGATCGTCTCGGCGGTTCCGGCGCTGCTGCCGATGGCCATCGGGCGGCTCCAGGACGAGTTCCCCAGCCTGCACATCCATGTCGTCGAGGCCACGTTCGAGCTGCTGCTCGAGCGCCTGCGCAAGAAGGAGCTGGACCTGATCATCGGTCCGCTCGACCTGCGCGCGCAGCGCTCGGGCTTCCAGTCCGAGCTGCTGATCGCGGACACCGTGGCGATCGTCACCAGCCCCGGCCATCCGTTCGCGCGCAAACGCAGGCCGACGTGGCGCGAGGCCGCCGAGCTGCCGTGGATCATGCCGCCGGTGGGCACCTTGATCCGCCAGCAGGTGGAAGCGGCTTTCCTGCAGGCGGGCGTGATCGCCCCGCCGGCCCGCATCGAGACAGCCTCGCACGTCGTGGTGCAGATGCTGTTGCGGCGCGGCGCATACATCAGCGCGCTTGCCGGTTCGGCCGCCCCGATCTATGCCGGCTTCAAGCTGATGGACATCGTGAAGCTCACGCCGAGGGTGATGTTCGGCGACATCGGAATGCTGTGGGACCCGCAGGACCTCGAACCGCGGCTGCTCAAGCTGATCGCCACGCTGCGCGAGGAAGCGGAAGTCCTGCGATCGGCCGAGGCTAGCGATCGCTGAGCCCGCCGCGCCGGCGCTGGAGCGCCATGCGCTTTTGATTATGGAGCATTCAGCTTAATTCATTTGTCGCGCATGAATGCCGTGCGGAGAATGCGGCGCATGTTCGATACCGATACGCTGCTTCAGTCGGTCGCGGATGCCGCGACCGGCCACGATCAACCGGCGCGGGGCTTTGCGGCCCTCGACCATGCGCTGCGCCGGTATCCGGGACACAAGCTGTTCACCATCCTGGTGATCGACTGGGCGCGCGAAGAGAATCAGCGCATCTATACCAGCGCTCCCGACGTCTATCCCTGCGGTGGCATGAAACCGCTGCGCCGCGACAGCGCCTTCTTCCGGCAGGTCGTGTCCGACGGACACAGCCAGATCTGCCGCGATCGCAGCGAATGCCGTGCCGCGTTCTTCGATCACGAGCTGATCGAGCGACTGGGCTGCGAATCGGCCATCAACGTTCCGATTCGAAGCGGCTCCGTGACGCTCGGATCGCTGAATCTTCTGCACGAGGCGGGGTGGTACACCCCCGACATGATCCCTGTGCTCACCCGGTTTGCGTCGCTGACAGTGAGCCTGCTTCGTCCGAACGCGCCGATCGAACCCTCATGATGGAAACCGCCATGAACCCTACCCGACGAGCTCTTCTTGCAACGCTGGCCGCAGCCGCTTCCGGAGTCACGGTCGCGGCTCGCGCGGCGGAGAGCGCCTACCCGAGCAGGCCGATCGTCATCGTTTATCCGTATGCGGGCGGCAGCGCTTCCGACATCCTGACGCGGCAGGTCGGCGAGGCCATGGCGAAGGCGCTGGGACAGCCGGTCGTGGTCGAGTCGCGGCCCGGCGCGGGCGGCTCCATCGCGCTCGAGCAGGTGACCCGGGCCGCTGCCGACGGCTATACGCTGGTGCTCTCGGCCAGTGGCACGATGGCGGTGAATCCGCACATCTACCGTCTGAAGTACAAGCCCGTGGACGACCTCGCATCGATCACGACGCTGGTCGACATTCCGTTCATCGTCGTCACGAGAAATTCGTTCCCTGCCACGAACCTGAGGGAGTTCATCGCGTACGCGAAGGCCAATCCCGGCAAGGTCGCCTTCGCGAACGCCGGCATGGGCACGCAGGCTCATCTCACGCAGATGATGTTCCTGAAGGCCGCCGGCATCGAGGCGAACGTCATCTCGTACAAGGGCGGTGCGCCGGCGACGGCCGATCTGCTCGGCGGCCACGTGGACGCGATGATAGACAACGCGGCTGCGCAGGTGCCGAATGTCCAGGCGAACAAGGTCAGGGCGCTGTTCGTCACCACGCAGGCCCGCAGCGCCACTTTGCCCTCCGTCCCGACCGCGGACGAGGCGGGACTGCCCGGCTTCGTCACGTCGGGCTGGTTCGGCCTGGCGGCGCCGAAGGGCACGCCGCAAGCGATCATCGACAGGCTGCAGGGCGTGGTCGCGAAGGCCTTCGCCGAGCCCGAATTCCGCAGGAAGCTGCTCGATGCGGGATGGATGCCGGTGGCGAGCGGCCCGGCCGATTCCGCCGCCAGGGCGCGCGCCGATCTGGTCCGGTTCGGCGCGGTCGCGCAGGAAATCGATCTGAAGCCGAACTGACGCGGAGCGGATTGGCGGAGCTGGGGACCGACGAGCAAGCGCTCGCGCGTTGCCTGGGCGCCCTGCGCATCCTGCGTGTTCTGCGTGTTCTGCGTGTTCTGCGTGTTCTGCGCGTTCCGCGTCAGCGCTTTCCGCGTCCGCGCGATCGGGTGGAGGCAGCGCTGCCGCGCCTGGTTCGCTGCGCTGCCCCCATCTGCGGCGCCGCCTCGGTCTGCTGCACTGCGCGGGGCTGCTGCACCGCGTTGTGCGCGGACTGCGGCGACGGCGTCTCCGCCGCGGCGAACTCCTGCTGCGCCATGGCGCGAAAGCGCGCGGCCGCGGCGCTTTCGGTGTCCGGCCGCCAGGCCAGCGCGAGTCCCAGCGCCGCCGACGGCGGCAGGTCGGTCAGCGGGCGATAGACGAAGCCGGGCCGCACGAAGCGCCGCATGACCGACGGCACCAGCGCGACGCCAAGTCCGCTTTCGACCAGCGCCAGTACGGTCTGGATCTGCGTGGCCTGCTGCGTCGTACGCGGCACGAAGCCGCATTGCTGGCAAGCCAGCATGGCGGCGCTGTGCAGCCCGGCGGCATCGGCCGGCGAGTACATGACGAACGACTCGTCGGCCAGTTCGGCCAGCACCAGCTCGCGGCGCGCCGCCAGCGGATGGCGGCGCGGCAGCGCGACGACGAACTCGTCGTGCTCCAGCGGCATCAGCGCCAGCCGCGTGCCGCGCAGCAGCGGCGTGCGCAGCAGCCCGATGTCGAGCGCCTCGCCTTCGATCTGTTCGACGATGCGCGCCGAGATGCCTTCGCGCAGCACCAGTTCCACGCCGGGCTGTTCGCTGCGGTAGCGCGTGATCAGCCGCTGCAGCAGGCCGTGGATCGTCGAGCCGACGAAGCCGATCTGCAGCATGCCGCCGCTGCCGTCATGCGCGCGCCGAGCCGCCTGCTCGAGCTGGCGGCCGTGGAACAGCAGCCGCCGCGCTTCGACCAGCGCGGCCTCGCCGCTGGGCGTCAGCGACACGCCGCTGGCGTCGCGGTCGAACAGCTGGACGTCGAGCTGCTGCTCGAGCTTGCGGATCGATACCGACAGCGGCGGCTGTGTCATGTGCAGCTGGTCGGCGGCGCGGCGGAAGTTCAGCGTTTCGGCCAGTGTCACGAAATGGCGGATGCGTTTGAGGTCCATGCGGTCGCAAGGGAACGAGGGCGTGAAACGGAGGCCCAGGAACGGAGGCCCAGGAACGGAGGTCCGAAGAACGGAGGCCCGTAAACGAAGTACCGGTGATGAACGGCGCCGCGCGCCGCGATACACGGATTGTATCGGGAAGGGGATTTTCGATATTGGACTGAGCGGCTGCCAGGTTTTATGCTGAGCGTTTCGCGTGCGGCGCCACTCGGCGTCAAGCGATCAAGGCGCCATGGCGCCGCCGGAGACCTCCCCACGATGAGCAGCGACCTCCCGTCACGCTTCCGCAATGCGCGGCTGCCCGAGCACGCCGAGTCGTTCCGCTCGGCGGTGCGCGCGTTTCTCGACGAGCATCAGCCGGCCGCGCCGCCATACGTTCGCGCCAGTTCGTGGATGGGCTGCGATGAAGCGTTCAGCCGCGCGCTGGCGCGCCGCGGCTGGGTCGGCGTCACCTTGCCGGCTGAGTATGGCGGTGCGCGGCTCGATGCCTTCAGCCGCTTCGTGCTGGTCGAAGAACTGCTGACGCGCGGCGCCCCGGTGGCGGCGCACTGGATCGCCGACCGGCAGAGCGGTCCGCTGATCCTGAAGTTCGGCAGCGAGGCGCAGCGCGCGCGCTACCTGCCGCGCATCTGCGCCGGCGAGGCCTTCTTCTGCATCGGCATGAGCGAGCCGAACGCCGGCTCCGATCTGGCCAGCGTGCGCACGCGCGCCACGCGCTGCGAGGACGGCTGGCGCCTGAACGGACGCAAGGTCTGGACCACGCATGCGCATCACTGCCACTACATGATCGCGCTGGCGCGCAGCTCGGGGACGCCCGAGGACCGGCAGCGCGGCCTGTCGCAGTTCATCGTCGATCTGTCGCTGCCCGGCGTGACCGTGCGCCCGATCCGCGATCTGAACGGCGAGACGCATTTCAACGAGGTCAGCTTCGACGACGTATTGCTGGCTGACGATGCGCTGATCGGGCGCGAGGGCGACGGCTGGCTGCAGGTCAATGCCGAGCTCGCGTTCGAGCGCAGCGGCCCCGAGCGCATCTATTCGAGCATCGTGCTGCTCGATCACTGGATCGATTCGCTGCGGCGCGACGGCGATGCAGCGCGGTACGCGGCGACGATAGGCCGGCTGGCCGCGCATCTGGCCACGCTGCGGCGCATGTCGATCGCGGTGACGGCGCGCCTGGCCGCCGGCGAGAGCCCGCTGGTCGAAGCGGCGCTGGTGAAGGACCTGGGCACCGGCTTCGAGCAGGGCATCGCCACGCTGGTCGAAGGCGAGCTGGGGCGCGAGCCGCTGGCCATGCTGTCCGATGAGACGCTGCTGCGAACTGCGAGCTACGTTGCGCACATCGCGCCGACGTTCTCGCTGCGCGGCGGCACGCGCGAGATTCTGCGCGGCATGATCGCGCGCGGCCTGGGCCTGCGCTGAGGAGCGAAACGATGATAGAACAGGCGATCGCCAAGCTGTTGCAGGAGCGCTGCACACCGGCATTGGTGCGGGCCATCGAACAGGGCGCCGATCCGGCGCCGCTGTGGGCGGAACTCGAAGCATCGGGCTTTCTCGATCTGCTGCTCGACGAGGCGTCGGGCGGAGCCGGCCTGCCGTTGTCCGAGCTGTTTCCAATCGTCTGCGAGTTCGGCCGGCACGCGCTGCCCTTGCCGGCGGCGCAGACCATCGTCGCTCGCGCGCTGGTGGGACGCGCGGCGAGCGGCCGCGTGACGCTCGCGCCGCTGCTGCTGCGCGAGCCGGACGGCGGCCTGCGCTGCCCGCAGGTGCCGCTCGGCCGCGTCGCCGACCAGGTGCTTGCCGCGGACGGAGCGGGGCTGCGGCTGCTGCCCGTCGACGGGGCGCGGGTCGAGCCGAGCGGTGTCCACGGTTCGCTGGCCGCGAGCTTCGTCTGGCCGGCCGACCGGATCGGGGGCGGGGCCGGTGCTGGTGCTGCGGCTGCGGCTGCGGCTGCGGCTGCGGCCGGATCCATGGCGCCGGGCGACGGCGCGGTCCTGGCGCCGCTCGGCGCGGCGCTGCATGCGGCGCTGATCGCGGGTGCGATGTCGCGTGTGCTGCAGATGAGCCTGGACTATTGCAATGACCGCGAGCAGTTCGGCCGGCCGATCGGCAAGTTCCAGGCCGTCCAGCATCAGCTGGCGGTGATGGCCGAGCTGGTGGTCGCGGCGAATGTGGCGGCCGAAGCCGCATTCGGCGACGAGGCCGCGCCGGGCGTGGCGCCAGGGGCCAAGCCCGCGCCCGCGCTGCTGGCGGCGGCGGTGGCCAAGGCGCGTGCCAGCGAAGCCGCCCCGCAAGTAGCGGCGATCGCGCACGCGGTGCACGGGGCGATCGGAGTGACCGAGGAATACGATCTGCAGCTGTTCACCCGGCGCCTGCATGAATGGCGGATCGTTCACGGCTCGGAGCAGTACTGGCATCGCGTCGTAGGCGAGGCGTTTCTTGCGCAGGATGCCGGCCTGGCCGAGTTCGCGCGGAGGGTCTGAGCAGCGGGCCGGCCCGCCATCCAGTCGCGGATAATGCGTGCGGTCCACGCCGCACGAGCGATCCATGCCGATTCCTGCCCTGTTCACGCTGCTCGACCTCGCCGGGGTCTTCGCCTTCGCCGTCAGCGGAGCAGTGGCTGCGCGCGACCGCGGCCTCGACGGATTCGGCATCGTCGCCCTGGCCTTCACGGTAGCCTGCGGCGGCGGCGTACTGCGCGATCTGTGCCTCGGCGCCGTGCCGCCGGTGGGCCTGTCGGACTGGCGCTATCTGGCGCTGGCGGTATTCGCTGCGCTGATCACGATGAGCGCGCACAGGCTGGTCGAGCGCATGGCGCAGCCGGTGCTGCTGTTCGACTCCATTGGCATCGGCCTGTTCGCTGTCGCGGGCGCGCAGAAAGCAATGATCTACGGCCAGAACGCCGAGGTGGCGATCCTGCTGGGTACGATGACGGCCATAGGCGGCGGCGTGCTGCGCGACGTGCTGCTCAATCGGGTGCCGGTGATCCTGCGGCGCGAGATCTACGCATCGGCCGCGCTGCTGGCTGCCGTCATCGAGACGGTCGGCGCGCGCCTGCAGTGGGCCGAAGGCTGGCGCAGCTGGTTTGCCGTGCTCGCCTGCTTCGCATTGCGCTATCTGGCCCTGCGCTATCACTGGCATCTGCCGCGCTTCGATCGGCGCTGGCAGCGCGCCGATCGAAGCGCCGATCGCGAGCGCTGAAGCCGATATTGCGCTGAAGGCGATATTGCGCTGAAGCCGGTATTGCCGCGGTACCGGCTATACTCGGGCCATGTCGACCCTCGTCTCTTCGTACCGCTCGCAGGACCCGCACGCTGCCGCTTCGGCCGGCATGCGCGCCGTCGCGCCGATCGGTATCGCGCCGGCGCCGCGCGCGCCGCGCCCGCCGGCCGCAGATTCCTGAGCCCGGCGATCTCCCTCTTCTCCCACATCAGCGCAAACCATCGATCGCCGGGCACCCGCCCAGCGCAGTAGCGGCCGCGCCGACGGCGGCGGCCACGATCGACTGGAGTGCGTGATGCACGCAGCAATCCATGGCGCATGGCCGGCGGCTGCCGGCCGCTGGCGCCGTGCCCGCGAACTGAATCTGGAACTGCGGATCGACGTCGGCGAGCCGCCGAGCGAACGGCTGTCCGACGAACTGGACGGCCTGTACCGGCGCTTGCGCACGCGCGGCGACCGTCTGCACGGGCTGGCCTGGCGGCGCATCGACGGCTCGCCGTTCGTCGTCCACTATCGCGAAGCCGACGGCGAGTTCTTCTTCTACGTCGAGGACGCGGTGCAGCGGCGGCTGGCCGGCTACGTCGTCTTCAACCGGCTCGTGGAAGTCGGCCGCCGCGCCGATCGCTGCCTGCGCTCGCCGCATGCGAAGTTCGACGATGCGTATCAGCGGCGCGGGCTGGCCTCGACAGTGTACGGCTGGATGCTCGAGTCCGGCCTGTGCCTGCTCAGCGGCGCGCGGCAGTCGCCCGGTGCGCACGCGCTGTGGCGATCGCTGGCGAGGCGCCATGAGCACGGCTATCTGCGGCTCGAGGACAAGGTGCCGCACTACCTGGGCCGCGAGGTGGCGCCGCAGGTATTCGATCAGTTGAATACGCGCATGCTGCTGCTCGGCCGCGGCTGGACGCTCGATTCGCTGCGCGAGGCCGCCGGTATCCGGTAGTGCTTCCGCAGTGGCGCGTTGCCTTGGCGCCTCACAGGCGCAGCAGCCGCCGCGCGTTGCCTTCCAGGATCGCCTGCCGGTCCTCGTCGCCGAGAAACGGATTGCCCACCACATCGCCGACCGGCTGTTCGCAGGCGATGGGGAAGCAGTAGTCGCTGCCCATCAGGATGCGATCCGTGCCTATGTGGCGGACCAGGTGATCGACCACCGCATCCGAATAGCCGATCGTGTCGTAATAGAAGCGGCGCAGATAGGCGAGCGGGCCTTGCTCGATATGGCGCAGGTCGGCGCGCTTCTCCCAGCCGCGATGCAGCCGGCCGGCCAGCCACGGGAAGGCGCCGCCGGCATGCGGCAGCACGATGTCGAGCCGCGGGAAGCGGTAGAGCACGCCGCCGAAGATCAGATGCGCGGCCGCGATCGCGCTCTCGAACGGATTGCCCAGCAGATTGGTCAGGTAGTGCGCGGCCAGCCGGTCCGGATCGATCACGAACACCGGGTGCAGGAAGATCGGCAGGCCCAGATCTTCGATCGCTTCATAGACCGGAAAGAAGCCGGGATCGGACAGCTCCAGGTCGAGCACGCGCGTGGCCATGTAGAAGCCGCGCACGCCGGGCAGCGCGGCCGCGCGCTGCACTTCGCGCAGCGCCAGGTCCGGTGCCTGCATGGGCAATGTCGCCAGTCCGATCAGCCGCTGCGGATGCGCCTCATGCGCGGCCGCAAGCTGATCATTGAAGACACAGGTCAGCCGCTGCCCCAGTTCACGGCCGGCCCAGTACAGCATGGGCTGCGACAGCGACAGTGCGTGCACCGCGACGCCCTGTTCGTCCATGGCCTGCAGCCGAGCGTCCAGATCCACGAAGCGCGGGCCGGCCGGGCCGGTCATCAGCGGGCCGACGCGGAACTGCGGTCCCTGGCCAGGCAGCTCGCGCCACTCGACGCCGTGCTCGGGGCCGTGCCGCGCCACCAGGTCCAGCCAGGCCTGCGGATACCAATGCGCATGGACGTCGATGGGCGCGCCGTGCGCGCACGCGCAGGATGCCGAGTGCCCGGCCTGCGGCTGAGCGGAAGAAGGCGGGTGCAAGATGTCTCGATGCGATGCGAGTCAAGGATGAGCCCATAGAATAAACGATACGTTGCCTTCGTATCGTTGAGATAGATAAAATCGATCGTGAGCCACGGCCGGCGAGCCGCGGCCGCGGCAGCCATTCCCGGGGGCACTCGGCCCGGGGCGCGACGGACGTGACCATGTCAGCCACGCAGTTCGAGTCGAATCAGGCGCCCGGCGGCGAAGCCCTGCAGCTGCGGCAGCTGCGCAAGATCTATGGCCCGGCCGACGGCGCCGGCGTGGTCGCGCTGCAGGACATCAGCCTGTCGGTGTCGGCCGGTGAATTCCTGGCCGTGGTCGGCCCTTCCGGCTGCGGGAAGTCGACCTTTCTGCAGATCGTCGCAGGCCTGCTGCCGGCCAGTTCGGGCCGCGTCGAAGTCGGCGCGCGCGCGGTCGACGGGCCGCCGGCGGGCCTCGTCTATCTGTTCCAGCAGTACACGAAATCGCTGCTGCCGTGGCGCCGCGTGATCGACAATGTGGCGTTCGCGGTCGAGGACCGCGCCGATCTGTCGACCGCCGAGCGGCGCCGCTACTGCGAGCACTATCTCGAGCTGGTCGGCCTCGCCGATGCCGCTCAGCGCTATCCGCGCGAGCTGTCCGGCGGCATGCAGCAGCGCGTGGCGATCGCCCGCGCGCTGGCCGCGCAGCCTCGCGTTCTGCTGCTGGACGAACCGTTCAGCTCGGTGGATGCATTGACGCGGCTCGAGCTGCATCGCTTGATGCTGCGGCTGTGGGAGCAGCAGCGCTTCACGGCGGTGCTGGTCACGCACGACGTCGACGAAGCCGTGTTCCTGTCGGACCGTATCGCGGTGCTCAGCGCCCGGCCGTCGCGCATCGACGAAGTAGTAGTGACCGGACTGCCGCGCCCGCGCGACCGGATCACCACGCCCGAGCAGCCGCGTTTCCTGGAGCTGCGCCACTATCTGCTCGAACGGCTGCTCAGCGGAGTCGCGCATGATCGCTAGCTGGCGTCCCCGGCCTTATGGCGCCTGGATCGGCGTGCTGCTGATCGCCGTGGCGCTGGCCGCGCTCGAATGGGCCGGCTCGATCGGCGCGGTGAATACCGCGCTGGTGCCGCCGCCGAGCCAGGTCGGGGCGCGCATCGCCGGAATCATCGCCAGCGGCGAGTTCGTCCGGCCGCTCGGCACCACGCTGTATCTGCTGTTCGTCGCCTATGCGCTGGCTTCGCTGTCGGGCGTGGTGGTGGGTGTGCTGACCGGCCGTTCGCGGCTGCTGTACAAGCTGCTGGAGCCGCTGCTGGAGATGCTGCGGCCGATGCCGAAGGTCGCGCTGCTGCCGCCGCTGATGCTGTTCCTGGGCATCGGCGACACGATGAAGATCGTCATCGTCTGGCTCGCTGCGTTCTTTCCGGTGCTGATCAATACCGTGCAGGGCGTGCGCGGCGTCGACCCGGTGCTGATCAATACCGGTCGCACCTTCGGCCTGCGCGGCTGGCGGCTGATCCGGCGCGTGGTGCTGCCGGCCGCCGCGCCGCTGATCCTCACCGGCATGCGCGTGGCGCTCGGACTGGCGCTGATCGTCGTCGTCATCGCCGAGATGCTGGCCGGCACCGGCGGCCTGGGCTTCCTGGTCATCGACATGCAGCGAACGTTCCGGGTGCAGGACATGTACGCGTGGGTGGTCATTCTCGCCGTGCTGGGTTACGGCCTGAATGCATTGTTCGTCGCGATCGAGCAGCGCGTCATCGGCTGGGCGCACGCGCCGGCCGAGGCCCGCTGAAGGGAGGCTGCCGTGCAGACCGCCGCCTCGCTGCCCGCCGACGACGCGTCGCCCGCGAATCGCGCGGCGCGGCGGGCGCGCAGCGCGCTCGAACGCGGCGGCGGCCTGATGCTGCTGCTGACGCTGCTCGGGTTGTGGGAAGTCTCGGCGCGCTACTGGACCGACAGCGCCAATTGGCCGCCGCTGTCGACGGTGGTGATCGCACTCGGCCGCGGGCTGATGGCCGGCGAGCTGGCGCAGGCCTACGGCTCCAGCCTGCTGCGGATGCTGATCGGCTATCTGATCGGCGGGGTAGTGGGCGTGCTGCTCGGCATGGCCATGGCGCGCAGCCGGCTCGCGCATGCCGCGCTGGAGCCGTCGGTGGAGCTGCTGCGGCCGATTCCGGTGCCGGCGATCGTGCCGCCGCTGATCCTGCTGCTGGGCATCGACGATGCGCTGAAGATCTTCCTGGTCGCGTTCGCCACGCTGTTCCCAGTGCTGATCAACACGCTGCAGGGCGTACGCGCCGTCGATCCGACGCTGCTCGCCGTGGCACGCACCTTCCGCGTCGGCCGCCGCCGCACGCTGCAGCAGATCGTGCTGCCGGCCAGCCTGCCGTACGTGTTCGCCGGCCTGCGCGTCAGCCTGGCGCTGGCGCTGATCGTGACCATCGTGGCCGAGATGATCGCCGGCTCGGCCGGCATCGGCTACTACCTGGTGAGCATGCAGTACGCGATGCGGGCCGCCGACATGTATGCCGGCGTGCTGCTGATCGCACTGACCGGCTATCTGCTGAACGCCGTGTTCATCGCGGTCGAACGCCGCGTGCTGCCGTGGTACAGCGGCGATGCGAATTGAGGAGCGAACCATGGACAAGATGCCGATCGTGAGCCTGCTCGATACGGCCCGCGGGCTGGCCGACAGCGGCCGGCGCGTCGAGGTGCTGTGGCAGCAGCCGGAGTCGCTGGTGTTCGTCGCGCGCGGCCGCGAGTACCGCAGCGAGTTCCACATCAATCCCAGCGACGAGACGATGTATCAGATCAAGGGCGTGATGCATCTGCACTACCGCACGCCCGACGGCAAGGAAGAGGTGGCGGTGGTCCCGGAAGGCTCGATCATCTACACGCCTGCCGGCATACCGCATTCGCCGCGCTTTCCGCCCGACGCGTTCGCGCTGATCGCCGAACGCAAGCGGCGGCCCGGCGAGATCGACCGCTTCCACTGGTACTGCCCGAAGTGCGACGGCTTCCTGCATGAGGAAGCCTTCGTCGTCGATGACTATCGCAACGATCCGGTGTCGCAGGCCTACAAGCGCTTCTTCGACAGCGAGGCGTTCCGCACCTGCAAGGCCTGCGGCGAGGTGATGCCGGCGCCCTGATCCCACGTGCGGCGCCGGCGCCCGGCGCAGGCGCCTCGCGCGGGCCGCATGCAGGGTCCTCGACGCCTGCGCCGTCGGAGCTCAGCGAACCGTGTCGTGCATCATCGAGGTGGCGCTGAAGCTGGTGTTCAGCAGCCCGTGCTTGCGCATGACCGTCATCGTCTGCTCGATCGAGCCCGCGTCCACCGTCAAGGGCGCGGTGCCGATCAGCATCTGCGACACGACGCTGGGGTTCAGCTTGGTATAGCTGGCGACCAGCTCGAACAGCTCATTCGACTTGCGGTGCTCGTTGACCCATTGCGCGCCTTTCTTGATCGCCGCGGCGAACTTGCGCACGGTCTCCGGGTTCTTGGCGATGAAGTCCTCGGTGGCCACGTACTGCGCCACCGAGATGTTCGGATGCACCGTGTAGTACGGCATCCCGATCACTTCCAGCGACGGCTCGTTGCGGGCCGCGGTGTAGAACGGCTCGACGATGAAGGCCGCGTCGATCTGCTTGCCCTTGAGAGCGTCGACCATCTGCGGGAACGGGATCTCGCGGAAGTTGATCTTCGAGACGTCCGCGCCGGTGCGTGCCGACCATTCGGCCGCGTACAGCCAGATGATGTTGTTGCGCGTATTGACGCCCAGCGACTTGCCGTTCAGGTCGGCGCCGCGCTTCAGGCCTTCGCCCTTGCGCACGACGACGGCGGCGCCGTCGTTCGGCTCGCCGCCGGACCAGCCCGGGGCGACCAGCTTCACCTTCAGGTTCTGCTGCCGCGCCAGGATGCTGGACACCACATTGGTGAACACCAGATCGTAGGCGCCGGCCATCAGCCCCGGGATGCCCGCCGCGCCGCCGGCCACCGGCGACGGATCGACTTCGAGTCCCTCGGCCTTGAAGTAGCCGAGCTTGATGGCGGCGTACAGCGGCGACACGTCGACGATGGGGATCACGCTGACGCGCAGCTTGGTCTTCTCCTGCGCTGCGGCGCTGGCGCCGGCGGTGGCCAGCGCGATGGCAGCGGCTGCCGTCGTGCAGGCGGTCAGGATGCGGGCAATCGTGGAACGCATGCTGTTCTCCTCTGGGGTGGGGAAAAAGAGAGACCGGTTGCCCTGGCGGCGTTCCGGACCGTCACTGCTGATGAACGAGCGTCCCGCCGACCGCGGTGGCGCGTACGGCCGCATCGCGGATGCGCTGCGGATCGCAGCTCAGCGGGTCGTCCGAGAGCGCCACCCAGTCGCCGAGATAGCCGGTCCTGAGCATGCCGCACTCGTGGTCGTTGAAGGTGAACCAGGCGGCGTCGCGCGTGTACATCGCCAGCGCCGTCTCGGGTGCGACCGCCTCCTGCGGGCCGATCGCCGTCTCCAGGTCGTCGACGTAGCGGGTGATCGCGTGCCACAGCCCGAGCAGCGGCGGAAACGCGTTGACCGGCGAATCCGAACCGCCGCCGACGATGACGCCGCCGTCCAGCCAGCTGCGGATCGGCGTGGCGCGGCCGAAGGCTTCCGCGCCGAAGCGCTTGACCAGCATGGGCGCGAAGCTGTACTGCATCGTCGGCTGCGTCGCCACGCCGACGCCGAGCCGCGCGGCCGTGGCGATGTTCTCCGCCGATGGCCACAGATAGGCATGGATGATGTTGAAGCGCAGATCGCGGATCGGATGGCGTTGATTGACTTCGTCAAATACCGCCAGCGCGATGTCGATCGCCTTGCCGCCCACCGTGTGCACGCCCAGCGACCAGCCGCTGCGCGCGCAGAACTCGGCGAGCCGGTGGAAGGTCGACGTGTGCGTGACCTGGATGCCGCAGTTGCAGCGTTCGTCCGGGTAGGGTTCGCGCATCAGCGCGGTGCCCAGCGAGCCGCCGCCGTCCATGTAGATCTTGATGCCGCCGATGCGCAGCCGGCTGTCGCCGAAGCCGGTGCGAAAACCCCATGCGCCGAGGCGGTCGACGATACGGTCCGGATCGTCATCGGTCTGCGCCAGCGGCATCACGGTGGCGCGCATCGTCAGGCCGCCTTCGCGCCACAGCTGCTGGTAGATGCTCATCTCGTCGCTGGGCAGGCCGGGGTCGACCACGCCGCACAGGCCGTGCCGGTGATAGGCGGCCTGGATGTCGCGCAGCGCGGCCAGCAGATCGGCGCGCGAGCGCGGCGGCATGTGCCGTTCGACCAGCATGAACGCCGGCGCTTCCAGCAGCACGCCGGTCGGGTCGCCGGCGGCGTCGCGCACGATGCGTCCGCCTTCCGGGTCCGGCGTGTCGCGGCCGACGCCGCCGAGCCGCAGGGCGAGGCTGTTGCAGGCGGCGACGTGGCCGCCGCGGTTCAGGTAGACCGGCCGGTCCGGACAGGCCTGGTCGAGCTCCTGCCGCGTCGGATAGCGCTTCTCGGCGAACTTCTCGATGTGCCAGCCCAGCCCCGACGTGATCCATTCGCGCTGCGGATTGGCCGCGGCGAAGCGGCGCACCGCGTCGATGACCTCGGCGATGGACTTGCAGGCGGGCAGATCGACGGCCTGCTGCTGCACGCCGGTCCACAGCATGTGGTTGTGCGTGTCGATCAGGCCGGGAATGATCGCGCCGCCGTCGAAGCGGTGCAGCGTCGCCTGGGAGCCGGCGGCGGCCTGTGCATCGGCCAGCGAGCCGACGTGGGCGATGCGGCCGTCGACGATGGCCATCGCTTCGGCGCGCGGCTGGGCGGGATCCATCGTCAGGATGTTGCCGGTGACTACACTCCGTGTGCGCATGCCGCCCCCGAGCGTCGATGGAATTTCGATTGATCGACGAAAATCGATCGTTCAGGATGCAATGATTGTAGCGAAGTGTGCGGGGCGGGCAAAGGCGTGGGCCGGGGGCCGCGGTCGGGCGGGGCGGGGCGCCGGAGGCGTGGCGCCGGCGAGCGGTGGCGCCGATGGGCGTGGCGCTGGATGCTTGCCCCTTTGCTTCGCAAAGGGGTTCCCTGCGATGCTCGGAAGCAGGGCCCCGCGGCATAACTCGCTGCGCTTCCCTTCGGGAAGCTCCGCTCAGACAGATGCCGCAAGCCAGTTGGTGGCGCGCTGTCGCGCGCGGGCCCTGCTTCCTGCGCTTCTCGGCTGCGCATACAGCGCCACGCCCATCGGCGCCACCGCTCGCCGGCGCCACGCCTCCGGCGCCCCGCCCCGCCCGACCGCGGCCCCCGACCCACGCCTTTGCCGATACAGCGGTGGCAGGGAAAGGAATCGGCTCGGCGGCTGGGTCTCCGCGCTTGTAGCTGCCGCCATCCTCCGTCAATCGACGAGTTTTGTCTTTCGCATCGACCGTTGCCGGCGCGGCGGCTGGCCTGTCACTATGCGGCAGCGACGGGTGCGGAGGGGCGGTGAGACAGGCCGCTTGGCTGTACGAAAGCTGAAGAAAGAGGCGAAGAAGAATGGCGATCGAGGCTTCACAGGCGGCGGAGGCGGCGCACGCTGCCGCGCAGCATGGCGGCGGGGCCGACCTGACGGCGGTGGTGGTGCTGCTGGCGGCGGCGGTGGTGGCGGTACCGATCTTTCGCAAGCTCGGGCTGGGGGCGGTGCTGGGTTTTCTGGCCGGCGGGCTGGCCATCGGGCCCTTCGGGCTGGGCTTCTTCCAGGATCCTCAAGCCATCATCCACGTCGCCGAGCTGGGCGTGGTGCTGTTCCTGTTCGTCATCGGACTGGAGATGCAGCCGTCGCGCCTGTGGGCCATGCGGGGCGAGATCTTCGGGTTGGGCGCCTTGCAGGTATGCGGCGCCATCCTGGTGCTGACCGGCATCGGCATGGCCATGGGCTATCCGGCGTCCGTCAGCTTCGTGGCGGGGACGGGCTTCGTGCTGACCTCGACCGCCATCGTGATGCAGATGCTGGACGAACGCGGGCAGATCGCGACGCCGTTCGGGCGGCGTGTGGTGGCGATCCTGCTGCTGGAGGATCTGGCCATCGTGCCGCTTCTGGCGATAGTCGCCTTCATCGCGCCGGGCGCCAAGGAAGCGACGCTGGCCGACCGGATGACCAGCATCGGGATCGGCCTCGCGGCCATTGCCGTGCTGATCCTGGTCGGCCGTTATCTGCTGAACCCGATGTTCCGCTTCCTGGCCCGCTTCGGCGGCCGCGACGTGATGACGGCGGCGGCGCTGCTGGTCGTCCTGGGCGCGGCCATGCTGATGCAGGCGGGAGGACTGTCGATGGCGATGGGCGCCTTCCTCGCCGGGGTGCTGCTGTCGGAATCGAGTTTCCGCCATCAGCTCGAGGCGGACGTCGAACCGTTCCGCGGGCTGCTGCTGGGGCTGTTCTTTCTCGGCGTCGGCATGGCGCTGAACCTGGACATCGTCGCCGCGAACTGGCGGCTGATCGCGCTGTGGGTGCCTATCTACGTCGTCCTCAAGATGGCCGTCATCTATGCTGTGGCACGCCTGCTGAAGGCATCCAGGGGCGAGGCGCTGGAGCGGGCGGTGCTGATGGCGCAGGGCGGCGAGTTCGCCTTCGTTCTCTACACCACGGCGATGTCGGTCGGCATTCTCGCGCCGGAGGAGAACGCGATCCTGACCGCGATCATCATCTGCTCGATGGTGCTGACGCCGTTGATGGTGATCCTGCACGACCGGTTCGCGCCCAAGGCGGCGGCATCGACGGACGGAGTCGAGGCGCCGGAGAATCTGAACGCCAGCATCCTGCTGATCGGCTTCGACCGCGTCGGGCAGATCGTCAGCCAGCCGCTGCTGGCACGCGGCTACAGCCTGTCCATCATCGAGACCGATCCCGAGATGATCCGCGTCGCGAACAAGGTCGGCTTCAAGGTCTACTACGGCGACGGGTCGCGGCTGGACATCCTCCATGCCGCCGGGGCGGCCGATGCCTGCCTGATCATCGCGGCGCCCGACGATCCCGCGGCGACGACGAAGATCGTGGAACTGGTGAAGCACGAGTTTCCGCTGGTGCCGGTGCTGGCGCGGGCCTACGGCCGCGAACACGCCATCGAGCTGATGCACAAGGGCGCCGACTTCCAGATGCGCGAGACGCTCGAATCGGCGCTGTCGATCAGCCGCGAGGCGCTGGTCCGTCTCGGCGACACACCCGAGGAAGCGGATGAACTGGTGGCGTCGACGCGGGCGCGCGACGCTCAACGCCTTGCCATCGAGGCGGTGGAGGGCGTGCTGGCCCGGCGCGGCGAGATGCTGCACGTGAACGCGCGCCCCTCGGAGGGGCACTGACTCACGGCGTCTTCCAGTCCTGCGGCAGGCTGGCGCGCACCTGTTCGCCGGTGCGCTCGATGTGCCGCGTCAGCAGTTCGCAGGCGCGATCGGCATCGCGCCCGATGGCAGCATCGGCGATCTGCCTGTGCTCGTCGATCACCACGGCGTCGATCGCGTGCTGCGCCAGGAACAGGCGCCGGTAGCGGTCGCCGAGGTCGTGCAGCGTGGCGCAGAAATGCAGCAGCAGCGGCATTTCGCAGGCCCCCAGCAGCGTCGCGTGGAAGATGCGGTGCTCGCGCTCCCAGTCCTCGACGGACTCTCCCCGGTCGGGCGTGCGATGCGTCCGGTTCAGCCGGTACAGCGCGGCCACCACCTGGCCTTCCCAGTCGACCGTGCCGCGTCCCACCGATTCGCGCAGCGCGAGCCGCTCGAACTCGCAGCGCAGCCGGATGACTTCGCGCAGATTCGCTTCCGACACCGGCGCCACGCGGTAGCCGCGCTGATCCTCGCTGACCACGAAGCGTTCGGCGGCCAGCCGGGCCAGTGCCTCGCGCAGCGGACTCAGGCTGACGCCGAAGGCGGCGCGCAGCTCCTCCAGATGCAGCTTGGCGCCCGGCAGGATCTCGCCGCGCGTGATCGCGCCGCGCAGCCGGGTGGCGAGCGTACTGGCCAGCGTAGTGGTCAAGTCGCCGCTGTCGCGCAGCGGCGTGAGGGGCGGGAGCGACGACATGGGACGGCGGCGGGGCAGGCTCGGGGCAGCCGGTGCGCGGCGTTTGACAGCCAATATAGCATCCGCGACACTTTTAAATCGATAGGTGCAGACAAATCGATAATCGGCCGAATCGATTGGCCGGCTATGGCCGGCAAACGGCCGGCGAATGGCCGGGAATGGCCGGCTGCTTCCGGAGACCGCCATGCCGAAACTGCTCGTCCAGAGCGCCAATGCTCCCGTCACCGGCTTCACCGACAAGAGCGCTCCGTCGCCGCTCGCTCAGGCGATCCGCGCCGGCGATTTCCTGTACGTCTCGGGGCAGGGGCCGCTGGACCCGCAGACCCGCGAGGTCGTGTCCGACGACATCCGCGAGCAGACCCGCCAGACGCTGAAGAACCTGGTGTCCATCCTCGAAGCTGGCGGCGCCGGTCTGGCGCAGGTGGTCAACATGCGCGTGTGCCTGCGCGACGTGGCGGATTTCGCGGTCTTCAACGAAGTGTTCCGCGAGTTCATGCAGGGAGAGAAGGTCACGCGCACCTGCATCGGCGGCACGCCGCATCGTGCGCGCGTCAATGTCGAGATCGACTGCGTGGCTTACCTGGGCTGACTTCGATCGGGCACGCCACCCTGCGAGGGTGCGGCGGCGGGGCCGGGATGCGGCGGCAGCCTCAGCGCAGCGCCAGATCCTCGGCCAGCGCCTCGGGGCGGTGGCTGGTCTGGTAGCCGAGCCACAGGCTGCGCGCTATGCGCCGGGCCATCATGTCGGCCCGTTCGGCCATCTCGCGGTTCGGCAGCGTCTGCGTGGTCTCGTGGAACAGCTGCAGCCAGCGCTCGAACAGCGCGGCGCTGAGGTCGGGCAGCGCGATGTGCTTGGTCATCGGCGAGCCGGAGAAGCGCGTCGTGCCGCGCAGCAGCGACGACCAGAAGTCGCTCAGCTTGGCCAGGTGGTGATCCCAGTCATCGATGCGGCTGTTGAAGATCGGGCCGAGCTGTTCGTCGCGCCGGACCTTGGCGTAGAAGTCACCGACCATCTGCCGGATTTCTTCTTCGGTGCACACGCTGTTCATGTCGTTCGCCGCGGCGGCGGCTCCGTCAAAAGATGCACTACAAATATACCTTAAAGACGGGCGGCGGCAAGGGAAAGGGGCGGCGCGCAATGAGCGGGCCGCGGCGCAAGGCGGCTCGCGGCGGCGCGTGGCTCGGCGCGGTCCGCGGCCCGGACTCAGCGCGGCCCCCGGCCCGCGGCTCGCGGCTCAGCGCGGCGCGTCCGGCAGCTCGATCTTGACTTCCAGCACCTCGAGATTGTCCTGGCGTTCCAGGTTCACCTTGATGTCGTTCGGATTGATCGACACGTACTTCGAGATGACCGCCACCAGCTCGCGCTGCAGCTCCGGCAGGTAGTCGGGCCGGCCGTTCTCGCGGCCGCTGCGTTCGTGCGCCAGGATGATCTGCAGCCGCTCCTTGGCGACGCTGGCGGTCTTCTTCTTTTCCCCTAGCAGGAAAGACAGCAGGGACATCGGCTTTACCTCCCGCCGAAGATTCGTTTGAAGAAGCCCGGCTTCTGGGCGTCGACGAAGCGCATCGGGCGGTCTTCGCCGAGAAAGCGCGCGACGACGTCCTTGTACGCTTCGGACACGTCGCTGCCCTTGGTGTGGATCGCGGGGACGCCCTGGTTCGACGCCTGCAGCACCGTTTCCGATTCCGGAATGACGCCGATCAGCTTGATGCGCAGGATGTCCTGTATGTCTTCGAGCGACAGCATCTGGCCGTCCTCGACCCGATTCGGGTTGTAGCGCGTGATCAGCAGATGTTCCTTGATCGGCTCGGCGCGCTCGATCGCGCGCTTGGTCTTGGAGCTGAGCATGCCCAGGATGCGGTCGGAATCGCGCACCGACGAGACTTCCGGATTGGTCACGACCAGCGCCTCGTCGGCGAAGTGCATCGCCATCAGCGCGCCGGTCTCGATGCCGGCCGGCGAGTCGCAGACGACATAGTCGAAGCCCATCTCGCTGAGCTCCTTCAGCACGCGCTCGACTCCGTCGTGGCTCAGCGCGTCCTTGTCGCGGGTCTGCGACGCGGCCAGCACGAACAGGTTGTCGCACTGCTTGTCCTTGACCAGCGCCTGGTTCAGCGTGGCCTCGTTCTGGATGACGTTGATCAGATCGTAGACGACGCGGCGCTCGCAACCCATGATCAGGTCGAGATTGCGCAGGCCGACGTCGAAATCGATGACGGCGGTCTTGAAGCCGCGCAGCGCGAGGCCGGAGGCGAAGCTGGCGCTGGTCGTCGTCTTGCCGACTCCGCCTTTGCCCGACGTCACCACAACGATTCTGCTCATAAGCTGTCCTTGTCGATTCTGGGAATCAAAGAGGTTCCATCAGCAGCGTTTCACCGACCAGCCTGATCTGCGCAGGCTTGCTCGCCACGTCGGGCGGCATTGCCACCTCGGCCGTGCGGTAGATGCCGGCGATCGAGACCAGTTGCGGCTCGAGGCAGGTGGTGAAGATCCGCGCATCGGTATTGCCGCGCGCGCCGGCGATGGCTCGCCCGCGCAGCGGCGCGTAGACGTGAATATTGCCGTCGGCGATGACCTCGGCGCCGAAGCTGACCACGGCCAGCATCACCAGATCGGCGTCGCGCGCGTAGACGCGCTGGCCGGAGCGCAGCGGGCGATCGATGACGATGGTTCGCGCGGCGGGCGCGGGTCCCGCCGGCGCCGCGGTTGCCTGGGCGGGCGCTGCCGTCTGTGCCGCAGTCTGCTGCGCCGCGGCCGTGCCCTGCGCCGCGGCGGCCGCCGTTGCCGTAGTCGCGTTGTGCGCGGCCGCGCTCCGCGACGCTCCCGCCGCCGGCTCGTCGCCCGGCGATGCCGCTTCGTCGATGGTCCGATCGGCGTCAGCCGCTTCCTGCGCCGCCCGGTCGTCGCCGCCGGCGGCCTGCGCCGGCCGCGCGCTGCGCGCCAGCGACATGCTGGCCGAGACGTCGGGCGTGGAAACCAGGCCGGCGGCCAGCGCCGCCTGCATTTGCGCCGGGCTGCCGCCGTGCGCGCCGATCGGCTGCAGCCGGTACTGCCGCAGCAGGGCGATCAGCGCCGTGAAATTGATGTCGCCGTCCGATTCGCGGACCTGCGACAGATTGATCACGACCAGGTCCTGGTCGAAGAAATCCGGCGTGCCGCCGAGCCGCGCCTGCAATTCCGCCAGGACGTCGGTCAGGTCGGTCGTCTTCAGGACCAGAGACAGGAGCGGATACGTGGCGCTCTTCAGGTCGAACGACGCGCGTGTCCGCCCGGAGGGGTCGGCAGCCATGGGAAATGGGGGACGGGAAAGACGCGGATTCTAACCCGGGGGGCGGCCGGAGGGCGACAGTTTCGCCGCCCGGCCGCGCGGCTGACCGACCGCGGCACGGATCAAGCGAGCCGGAACCGGGCCAGCCGGAGCGCCCGCCCCGCCGGCCCCGTTCGGCAGAGCGTCAGCCGACGCGCTTGATCAGGCTCGCCATGTCGTCGGCGTGATGCTCTTCGGTCGCCAGGATGTCCTCGAGCATGCGCCGCGTGGTCGAGTCATGGTCGCCGATGAAGTTGATCATCTCGCGATAGCTCTCGATGGCGATCCGTTCGGCCACCAGGTTCTCGCGCAGCATGTCGCGCAAATCGGTCCCTGCCTGGTATTCGGAATGGCTGCGCGCGCTCAGCACGTCGGGGGCGAAGTCGGGCTCGCCGCCGAGCTGCACGATGCGTTCGGCGATCTGGTCGGCATGACCGAGCTCTTCCGACGCGTGCGTCATGAATTCCTTCTTGATCGACTCCGAATGAATGCCCTCGGCCATGTAGTAGTGGCGGCGATAGCGCAGCACACAGACCAGCTCGGTGGCCAGGGCTTCGTTCAGCAGTTCGACCACCTTGTCCTTGTCGAGCGAGTAGCTCGGCGTTACCGCGCCTTCTTCCATGGCCTGGCGCGCCCGTTTGCGGATTTCGTTGATCGATGACAGAAACGAACCGTGGGCCACGTTGCCGTTCGCTTGCGCGGTGCTGGGTTGGCTAGACATAGGAACTGCTCCCGTAGTTGAAATGAATCGAAGGCGATAGCGGCGGCGCGTTGCGATCGCCGGCCGCTGCGTGGCCTGCGGCTTCGGCCGTGGGCCCGCCGCGCGCCGCCAGGGCGGTCTGGATAGGAACGACCGGTTCGGCCAGTGACCGGCACAGCCCGACGATCCGGAAATGCCGATTCGAGACGAACCACAGCTCGTCGCGGTCGTTGCTCAGGATCAGGTAGCACTCCGCCGACTCGGACGCCGAATAGATGCCCAGCACGCGATAGGCGTTGCGTTCGCTGAAGCCGCTTTGCAGCGGCCTCGGCATCGGGCCTGGATCAAGCTCCTGGACCCGGACGTAGACGCCGCTCTCGATATGGATCATCGGTCCTCCGGCATGCGGCGCCACGCGGTGCCGCGCAGCTGAGCCAGCAAGGTTGGTGCCCGGGACGGAATCGGAAATCGGGAATGCGGCTTGCTCGATTCAGTTCACATCAACCGATGGAGGCTGGTATGGCTAGCAGTACCCCTCGCGCCGATGCGAACGATCCGTTCACGGCACGGCGCAACGGCGTTTTCTATCCCAGCGGCCATGCTGTGCTGGCCGTGCCCGAGGCGCAGTCGCAGGCGCTGGAACAGGCGCTGCAGCGCGGCGGCTTTGCCCAGGACCGCATGCGGCGGCTGTCGCCGGCGGAGGCGGTCGCGTTGATGGATCTGTCGGCCGAAGAGGCCGGCCTGCTGTCGCGCATCGTTTCCGCCGAGCTCAAGGAGACGGAGGTCCTGCGCCAGCTGGCGCATGACGGTGCCGCGCTGCTGATCGTCAAGCTGGACGATGACGACAAGGACGCGCTGCTGCGCGCCGCGATGGGCCACCACATCCGGAAGGCGGGCTATTACCACACGCTGGCGATCGAGGAGCTGCGCATCGGCAGCGAGGAGATCCCCCAGGAAAGTCCCTACGGAGTCAATGAGATTCCGCGTGCCAAACCGTCCGATTCGCAGCTGACACCGAAATGAAAGAGGGGCAGACTCGTCGGACAGGCCGGCAGGGCCCCGGACGGGCATGCCGCTTGCGCACCCCCCAGCAGTGCCGGTGAGGGATCGGCACCCGGTAACCGGCGCCGCCGGTCGCTCGTCAACGCTCTAAGAAGGAGACTTTCTGATGAATCTCATCATCTGGCTAATCGTCGGCGGCATCATCGGCTGGATCGCAAGCCTCATCATGCGGACCGACGCGCAGCAGGGCATCTTCCTGAACGTCATTGTCGGCATCATCGGCGCGCTGCTGGGTGGGTGGCTGCTGTCGCCGCTAGTCGGGGCGGGAACCATCAACCAGTCGGACTTCAGCCTCGGCGCGCTGTTCGTATCGCTGATCGGCGCGGTGATCCTGCTGGCGCTGGTGAATCTGATCCGCCGCGGCTCGGTCCGCTGACCCGGATCGGACACGGCAACCGGGCAGCGCCGCAGAGCGGGGCTGCCCGGAATCCGTCATGCTCCACGGCGGCCGGCCAGCCGGCCCGCCCGTGGAGATGACGGCGGTTCGCGCCGACCTGGCCGGTCAGGCGGACTGGATGTTCGAGGCCTGCTTGCCTTTCGGGCCCGCCACGACGTCGAACTGCACTTTCTGCCCTTCCTTCAGGCTCTTGAAGCCCTGCATCTGGATGGCGCTGAAGTGCGCAAACAGATCCTCACCGCCATCGTCAGGGGTGATGAAGCCGTACCCCTTCGAGTCGTTGAACCATTTAACCGTGCCAGTAGCCATGCCTAAACCATCCCCGTAAGCGACAGACTAGACCGGCCGACAGATGGTCGTTACCGGACGCCCTCCCAAAGGGGTGGGCACCCGGCGCCTTCCTCCGTGCGGCCGGCGTTTTTGCTGCTCTCGCTTGAAAGCGGACATTCGTCCCCCACCTGTTGTTTGGTATGTATGGGGCGTATGCCGAGAGACCCCGGGCAGCGCACGGATTTTTTGACAAAAGGCTGTTGGAGTCAAGAGGAAGCGTGGCAGGGCGGCCAGCCGGGATGGGCCTGGCGGAGCGTCGTGATGCGCATCACAGTCCACCCAAAACCGGGCTTGTTCGTTGTTGCAGTAGCAGCATGACTCGCTAGAATGCTCGATATGGCGACGCGTCACGATCCCTCCACCGTTGTCGAACGACAGGAATCGAGGCTCAAACCGCCCCCGATGTACCAGGTGGTATTGATCAACGACGACTTCACTCCCATGGAGTTCGTCATCTCGGTGCTGCAGAAGTTCTTCGGCATGGGGCGCGAAAAGGCGACGCAGGTGATGCTGAAGGTTCATTTGGAAGGGCGAGGGGTCTGTGGCGTCTATCCTCGCGACGTGGCGGCCACAAAAGTCGAGCAAGTTAGTAGTTACTCACGCCAGCATCAGCACCCGCTGCAGTGCGTGATGGAGGAAGCATGATCGCGCAGGAATTGGAAGTCAGTCTGCACATGGCCTTCGTCGAGGCCAGGCAGCAGCGCCACGAGTTCATCACCGTGGAGCATCTGCTGCTGGCTCTGCTCGACAACCCGTCGGCCGCCGAGGTGCTGCGCGCTTGTGCAGCCAACATCGAGGACCTGCGCCGCAACCTGACGACCTTCATCAAGGAAAACACCCCCGTCGTGCCGGGCAGCGAGGAAATCGACACGCAGCCCACGCTCGGCTTCCAGCGCGTCATCCAGCGCGCGATCATGCACGTGCAGAGCACGTCGAACGGCAAGAAGGAAGTGACCGGCGCCAATGTGCTGGTGGCGATCTTCGGCGAGAAGGATTCGCACGCCGTCTACTACCTGCATCAGCAGGGCATCACGCGGCTGGACGTCGTCAACTACATCTCGCACGGCATCACCAAGACGCCGCAGCCCAAGGAACAGCAGAAGGAAGAGCAGGCCGAGACCGAGCAGGAAGGCGCGGGCAACCAGCCCGGCGCGCTGGAGCAGTACACGCAGAACCTGAACGCCGCCGCCAAGGAAGGCCGCATCGACCCGCTGATCGGCCGCGAGCACGAGGTCGAGCGCGTCATCCAGGTGCTGTGCCGGCGCCGCAAGAACAATCCGCTGCTGGTCGGCGAGGCCGGCGTCGGCAAGACGGCGATCGCCGAAGGCCTGGCCTGGCGCATCACGCAGGGCGACGTGCCCGAGGTGCTGTCCGACGCCGTCGTCTATTCGCTGGACATGGGCGCGCTGCTGGCCGGCACCAAGTACCGCGGCGATTTCGAGCAGCGGCTGAAAACCGTCCTCAAGCAGCTGAAGCAGGCGCACAACGCCGTGCTGTTCATCGACGAGATCCACACGCTGATCGGCGCCGGTTCGGCCTCGGGCGGCACGCTGGACGCGTCCAACCTGCTGAAGCCGGCGCTGTCGTCGGGGCAGCTGAAGTGCATCGGCGCCACTACGTACAACGAGTACCGCGGCATCTTCGAGAAGGACCACGCGCTGTCGCGGCGCTTCCAGAAGATCGACGTCGTCGAGCCGACGGTCGAGCAGACGGTGCAGATCCTGCGCGGCCTGAAGTCGCGCTTCGAGGAGCATCACGGCGTCAAGTACTCGTCGTCGGCGCTGTCGGCGGCGGCCGAACTGTCGGCAAAATACATCAACGACCGGCATCTGCCCGACAAGGCGATCGACGTCATCGATGAAGCCGGCGCAGCGCAGCGCATCCTGCCGAAGAGCCGGCAGAAGAAGGTCATCAGCAAGGGCGAGATCGAGGACATCGTCGCCAAGATCGCGCGCATCCCGCCAGCTTCCGTGTCGTCCGACGACCGCGGTCGGCTGCAGACGCTCGACCGTGACCTGAAAGCCACGGTGTTCGGCCAGGATCCGGCCATCGAGGCGCTGGCCGCCGCGATCAAGATGTCGCGCTCCGGGCTCGGCAAGCCGGACAAGCCGATCGGCGCGTTCCTGTTCTCGGGCCCCACCGGCGTCGGCAAGACCGAAGTGGCCAAGCAGCTGGCGTTCATCCTCGGCATCGAGCTGATCCGCTTCGACATGTCCGAGTACATGGAGCGCCACGCGGTGTCGCGGCTGATCGGCGCGCCCCCGGGCTACGTCGGCTTCGACCAGGGCGGTCTGCTGACCGAGGCGATCACGAAGAAGCCGCACGCGGTGCTGCTGCTCGACGAGATCGAGAAGGCGCACCCGGACATCTTCAACATCCTGCTGCAGGTCATGGACCACGGCACTCTGACCGACAACAACGGTCGGAAGGCCGACTTCCGCAACGTGATCATCATCATGACCACGAACGCGGGCGCGGCCGATCTGCAGAAGCGCGGCATCGGCTTCTCCGACACGCGCAAGGCCGGCGACGAGATGGTCGAGATCAAGCGGCTGTTCACGCCCGAGTTCCGCAACCGGCTCGACGCGATCATCAGCTTCGGCGCGCTCGATGAAGAAATCATCATGCGCGTGGTCGACAAGTTCCTGATCCAGCTCGAAGAGCAGCTGCACGAGAAGAAGGTCGAGGCCATCTTCACCGAGCGGCTGCGCCAGATGCTGGCCAAGGACGGCTTCGATCCGCTGATGGGCGCGCGGCCGATGCAGCGCCTGATCCAGGACACGATCCGCAAGGCGCTGGCCGACGAACTGCTGTTCGGCAAGCTGCTCAACGGCGGCAAGGTAACGGTGGACCTCGACGACGACGGCAAAGTGACGCTGTCATTCGCCGAGGGCGCACCGTCTGCCGGCGGCGAAGGCGAAGAGCAGGCCGAGGTCCTGCCGGCCTGACCGGACTGCGCGGGCAAAGGCGCGGGCCCGAGTATCGGGCCCGAGGCCTTTGCCGACACAGCAGTGGCAGCGAAGGCACTCGTCCCCCGCGCTACTGCATGCCCTGTCTCTGCGGCCCGAGCAGCGCAAGCTCGGCAATGCAATCGCCGCACTCAGTCTCCGCAATACAGCCGGGAACGGCGACCTTCAGCTAGTCGCCGGCCATCGGCCACTCGCTGAGCAAGCTCGCTGGTTCGACCCCGGCCGGCAAATCGCTTGCCCCAAGGCTTGCCCGCCGCTGCAGCTGAACCAGGGTGGCCAAACCACCCGAATGATCGCAGTCGCGGCTTGTTCTCCCGAGCACGCCACAGTCGTCGTAGGGAGCGGCAGGCGCGGGCGGGCGGCTGGGATGTATGCGGCGCCGAGCAGCGC
>JBFWXS010000015.1:0-10041 GCA_050187175.1 Burkholderiaceae bacterium | reverse complement strand
GCCCACAGGGGCCGGCCGCCCCATACATCCCAGCCGCCCGCCCACGCCTGCCGCTCCCCGCCCCGATCTCGAGCCGAGTTCTAACCACAGACCGACAAATGATTTGGCCCCCCGCCCACCCCGGGGCAGCATTCATCGTTGCACCTGACGATTTTTTGAGCAATGCTTTCGCCGCTGGGCAGCCACAAGAACAGTCATCAAAGGAGAGAAAGATGCGACCGTCATCTCGAACGATTGCCGCCTGTACGGCCTTGGCCCTCGCGGGCCTGGCCGGCGCCGCGGCGGCGCAAGGCGCCCCTACCGCCGATCAGACACGGTATCTGGCGGCCAACTGCGCCAACTGCCATGGCACCGACGGGCGCTCGGCCGGCGGCACGCCGGGGCTCGCCGGCTTGTCGAGCGCCTACTTCATCGAGCAGATGAAGGCCTTCAAGGAAGGCAAGCGTCCGGCGACCATCATGCATCAGCTGGCCAAGGGCTACAGCGACGAGCAGATCGCCGCGCTGGCCGCCTATTTCTCGCGGCAGTCCGCCCGCTGAGCCGCAAGGGGAGAATGCAATGAAACGAATCGACATCGATAGGCGCCGCCTGACCGGCGCGCTGGGAGCGGCCGCAGCCTTGTCGCTGGCGGGCTGTGCCAGCCCGGGACCCGCCGCGCGCGGCCCGCGCGGACGCGTGCTGGTGGTCGGCGGCGGCTATGGCGGCGCGACGGCGGCCAAGTACCTGAAGCGCTGGGGCGGCGCAGGCGTCGAGGTGATGCTGGTCGAGCGCGAAGCGGCGTTCGTGTCATGCCCATTGTCGAACCTGGTGCTCGGCGGCTCTCGCCGCATCGGCGACCTGACCCGCACCTATGCCGGGCTGCGCGCCGCGGGTGTGCAGGTGATGCAGGACGAAGTGCTGGCTATCGACGCGGCCAAGCGCCGCGCTTCGTTCGGCAAGCTGGCAGACCAGAGCTTCGATCGCATCGTGGTCTCGCCCGGCGTCGACCTCGATTTCGACTCGGTGCAGGGCTGGAACGCCGAGGCGCAGAAGACCGTGCTGCATGCGTGGAAGGCGGGGCCGCAGACGGTGGCCCTGCGCGCGCAGCTCGAGGCGATGCCCGACGGCGGCGTGTTCGTGATGACCATTCCGCGCGCGCCGTACCGCTGCCCGCCCGGCCCGTACGAACGCGTCTGCCAGGTGGCGCACTACTTCAAGCAGGCCAAGCCGCGCTCGAAGATCATCGTGCTCGACGGCAACCCCGACATCGTGTCGAAGAAGGGGCTGTTCCTGAAGGCGTGGAACGAGCCGTACAAGGGCATGATCGAGTACCGGCCCGACAGCCTGGTCACCGAGCTCGACGTGCGCAACCGCACCGTCATCACCGAGGTCGGCGAGAAGGTGCGCGGCGACGTGCTCAACGTGGTGCCGGCGCAGCGCGCCGGCGCGGTCGCGGCCAAGGCCGGGCTGATCAACGCGAACAACCGCTGGTGCATGGTCGACTGGGTGACGCTCGAGTCGACGGCTGCCCCGGGCATCCACGTGCTGGGTGATGCGACGCTGTCGGCGCCCGCGATGCCGAAGTCCGGCCACATGGCCAACCAGCACGGCAAGGCGGCGGCGGCGGCGATCGTCGAGTTGCTAAGCGGCCGTACGCCGCAGCCGCAGATGATGGCCAATACCTGCTACAGCTTCATCGACGACAAGACCGTCGTGCACGTCGCATCCGTGCATCGCTACGACGCGGCCAAGAAGACCATCGAGCCGGTGGCCGGCTCCGGCGGCCTGTCGACGGAGGCCACCCAGCTGGAGGGCGGCTACGCGAACGCGTGGGCGACCAATATCTGGAACGACATGCTGAGCTGAGGCTCGGGCCGGCGTGCGCGGCGCGTCGGGCTTCGGCCCGGGCGTCCGGCTTGGGCCCGGGGCGTGCGGCTTCGGCACGAGGCGCCGGCTCCGGCATGAGGGGCGGGCCTCCGCGCGAGGCGCCGCGCTCCGGATGTCGTATAGTGCCGCGATGTCGCGTCGCAACGATCTCCGTGAACCCTGGTTGCTGGTCATCGCGCTGCTGTCCTTCGGCGCGGTGGGTCTGGCGGTACTGCTGCAGTTCGTTTTCGACATGCAGCCCTGCGCCTGGTGCGTCTTCCAGCGCCTGCTGTTCCTACTGGTGGGCGCGCTGGCGCTGCTCGGCTGGACAGTGTCGCGGGCCGCGGCGGCCCGCCGCGTGCTGGCCGGCCTGGCGCTGCTGGCGGCGCTCGGCGGTTTGTGGGCCGCGCTGCATCAGCAGTTCGTCGCCGCGCAGTCGCAGTCCTGCGCGTTCACGTTCGCCGACCGCGTGATGATGAAGAGCGGGCTCGACGAGTCCCTTCCCTGGCTGTTCCAGGCCACCGCCTCCTGCGCCGATGCCAATGCGCCGCTGCTGGGCCTGCCGTTCGCTTACTGGAGCGCAGCGCTGTTCGTGCTGCTTGCGCTGATGGCCGCGCGCGTGCTGTTCGCGCGCCGCAGCTGATCATTGCTGGCGTCCCGGCGTAAGCCTTGCCGCCGTCGCGCGACGTCGCGAGGAGGAGGAAACCGATGAACGCCCTGGAACAACTGAAGCGCTTCACCACGGTCGTCGCCGACACCGGCGATTTCAATGCGATGCGCGCCTTCACGCCGCGCGATGCGACCACCAATCCCACGCTGATCCTGAAGGCCGTGCAAGCGCCGGCCTATGCCGAGCTGCTGACGCAGACGGTGGCGCGGCACAGCGGCGAGAGCATCGACGCGTTGTGCGACCGGCTGCTGGTCCGTTTCGGCGCCGAGATCCTGGGCATCGTGCCGGGGCGCGTATCAACCGAGGTGGACGCGCGGCTGTCCTTCGACGTCGAGGGCAGCATCGCCAAGGCGCGGCGGCTGATCGAGCTGTACGAGGAAGCCGGCGTCCCCCGCGAGCGCGTGCTCATCAAGGTCGCGTCGACCTGGGAGGGCATCCGCGCCGCCGAACGGCTCGAGAACGAAGGCATTCACTGCAATCTGACGCTGCTGTTCTCGTTCCCGCAGGCGGTGGCCTGCGCCGATGCCGGCGTGACGCTGATCTCGCCGTTCGTCGGCCGCATCTACGACTGGTACCGCAAGCGCGACGGCGTCGACTACAAGGCCGACGAGGACCCGGGCGTTCTGTCGGTGCGGCGCATCTACGAGTACTACAAGAAGTTCGGCTATCCCACCGAGGTGATGGGCGCCAGCTTCCGCAACATCGGCCAGGTGCTGGCGCTGGCCGGCTGCGATCTGCTGACGATCAGTCCCGAGCTGCTCGAGCAGCTCCACCGCTCGAACCAGCGCGTCGAGCGCCGGCTCGACCCCGCGGTCGCCAAGGGCGCGTCGATCGAACGGGTGCGCTTCGACGAGAAGCATTTCCGCTTCGCGGTGAACGAGGATGCGATGGCCTCGGACAAGCTGGCCGAGGGTATTCGCGCGTTCGTGGCCGATGTGATCAAGCTGGAGGCGCTGGTCGCTGCGGCCTGCTGAGGCGGCAGGGCGATGCCGCGGATCGTCGCTGACGGTCGTCAGGCCTCGTTTCGGCAGCGATAGAGAATGGAGATCTCCATCTGCTGAGCGGTTTCACCGCGCTGATTCACGAAGCGCCGGGCGAAGGTCACCACGCCGGTTCCGGGCCGGGACCGGCTTTCGCGTTTGGCGAGCACGGTGGATTCGACATGGATCGTATCGCCGTGCTTGACGGCGGTTCTCATGCGCCACTTGTCGATACCGAGCACGGCCAGCAGCGTGCCGTCGTTGATGCCTGACGCGTAGTTGAGGCCTGCCGCGACGGCGAAGACCAGCGGCGCGTGGGCGATCGGTTCGCCGAACGGCGTGGTGCGCGCGTATTCGTGGTTGGCATGGACGTCGTTGAAGTCGCCGCTCAGGCATGCGAAGTTGACGATGTCGGTCGACGTGACGGTCCGGCGGCCGGTGACCATCACCTCGCCGACGGTGAAATCCTCGTAATAGCGGCCACGCGGCTTGAAGCTGGGTGAAGCGCTCATGACAGACCCATCAGTTTGGCGATGATGTTGCGCTGTATCTCGTTGCTGCCGCCGCCGATCGGGCCGAGCCGGGAATCGCGGAACAGCCGCTGCATGTCGTGCTCCATCGAGTAGCCGGCGCCGCCCATGACCTGCATGCCGATGTTCGCGCAATCGAAGTCGCAGTCCGTGGCGACGATCTTCGCGATGGCCGTTTCCATCCGGGCATTGACGCCGGCGTCCATCATCTCGGCGGTCCGATAGGTGACCAGGCGCGCCAGTTCGGCCTTGATGCGCATGTCGGCCAGCTTGTGCTGGATCACCTGGTGGCTGCTGATGGGAACGCCGAACTGCACGCGCTGCGTGGCGTAGTCCTGAGCGATGTCGATGGCGTGCTGCGCGTTGCCGGCGCCGCACGCGGCGATCGCCATGCGCTCCAGATCCAGTCCCCGCATCAGCAGCTTCCAGCCGCGATTCTCTTCGCCGATGAGGTTCTCGGCCGGCACGCGGACCTGGTCGAAGTAGACCTGATTGGTGTGCGTGGTGTGGCGCCCCATGGTGCGGATCGGCAGCATCGAGACGCCCTTGGCCCGCGCATCGACCACGAACAGGCTGAAGCCCTGATGCACCGGCTGAGCGGCCGGGTCGGTCTTCGCCACGACCACCAGATGGTCGGCCATGTGCGCCGAAGTGATGAACCATTTCTGGCCGGTCAGCACGTAGTCGCCGCCTTTGCGTACTGCGTTCGTCTTGATTGCCGCGGCGTCGGAACCCGTCTGCGGCTCGGTCAAGGCGAAGGCGAGGTAGAGGTCGCCCTTGATCATCGGCACCATGTAGTCGCGCTTGAGCTGCTCGCTGCCGTTGTGCAGTAGCTGCAGGCCGGCGTAGATGACGCTGGTCATGTACGTCGTGCCCAGGCACGCGTAGTGGTACGACAGTGTTTCCAGCAGGACGGCGATGTCCTTGTAGCTGCCGCCCAGTCCGCCGTACTCTTCCGGATACGGCAAGCCGAGCCAGCCTGCTTTCGCCAGGGCGTCGTAGGCGGCCTTCGGCCATCCGCCTTGCTCGTCGAGCTGGCGGATCTTCTCCGCCGGCAGTTCCTTCTGCGCGAGCTTCAGCAGCGACTCGCGCATCATTTTCTGTTCGGGCGTGAACCCGAAATCGGTCAACATCGGCATCCGTTTCTCCTTGCCTGGCGCGCCATTCGAAGCTTGTCTCTAGTATAGAATACAAACAAATGCCAATGTATACTTTGAACTCATGAACACCTCATTGCCGATGCATTCGCCGACCGGCGCCTTCGCGACGCCGCCTGCTCTTCAATCGGATGAAGGTCCGCTGAACGCGTGGCACACCGCGCTCGCGCAAGGACGCTTCATGCTCCAGCGCTGCACGGCCTGCAGCCGGCATGTGTTCTATCCGCGGGTGCTGTGTCCGCACTGCGGCGCTACGGCGCTCGAGTGGGTGCCGGCATCGGGCCTCGGGACCCTCTATTCGGTGACCGTCGTATCTCGCCGCCCGGAGCAGGGCGGCAACTACAATGTCGTGCTGGTCGATCTCGACGAAGGCGTACGGCTGATGTCGCGCGTCGACGGCATGGCCGCCGACGACGTGCGTATCGGACTGCGCGTCTGTCATGACATCGTCCGCCAGGGCGACGAGTGCATTCTGGTGTTTCGTCCTGTCGAGCAGTAGCCGCTTCGCAGCAGCGGCTTCAGAGCGCCTTTTCGAGCTGCGGCAGCACCTCGAAGAGATCGCCGACGATGCCGTAGTCCGCTACCTGGAAGATCGGCGCCTCCGGGTCCTTGTTGATGGCCACGATGACGCGCGAGTCCTTCATGCCCGCCAGATGCTGGACCGCGCCTGAGATGCCGACGGCGATGTACAGCTCCGGAGCGACGATCCTGCCGGTCTGGCCTACCTGCTGCTCGGAAGGCGCGTAGCCGGCGTCCACGGCGGCGCGCGAGGCCCCGACCGCCGCCTGCAGACGCGCAGCGAGCGATTCGAGCAGCGCGAAGCTGCCCGCCGAGCCCATTCCCCGTCCGCCGGACAGGACGACGCGTGCATCAGCCAGTTCGACGCGGCCCTGCCGTGATTCGTTGCGGGACACCAGCTCCGATAGCGGCGAACCGAAATCGACGTCGATGTCGCGTCGCGGCGCCGCGTTCGAGCCGCGCCCGGCGGCCGGAAACGCGGTCACGCGAACGGTGGCGACCTTGACCGGATCAGAGGAACGGACGGTGACGAGCGCGCTGCCCGCGTACATCATGCGGGCGAAGGTGTCGGCGGCGTCGACGCGGACCACTTCGGAGATCTGCATCACATCGAGCAATGCGCAGGTCCGCGGCAGCACGCTTCGTGTCAGCGGCGAAGCGGCCGCGAACAGGTGCGTGGCGGCGGTTTGGCGGACGGCCTGCGCCAGCGCGTGCGCGATGCGTTCGTGAGCGGCTGCTACCGGCTCGGTGCTGGGCGCGCACAGTACTTCGCTCACGCCGTCGATCTGCGCAGCTTCCGCCGCGGCAGCCTCCAGCTCTTGTCCCAGCAGCAGAACCGTCACGCCGCCGAGCCGGCGGCCGGCCGTGATCGCGCTGAGCGCGCTCTTGCGCAGCGCGGCGCTGGTATGTTCGGCCCAGACCAGGATCGTCATGCGGAGAGCTCCGATAGCGCTTTGACGTCGCGTTTGAGCCGCGCGACGAGTTCGGCGGCATCGGCGACGAGGGTTACTTTGCGCAGCGTTTCAGTGGGCTCGGCCGACAGCAGGGTCAGGCGCGGCGCCAGCGCATCGGCCGCGGCGAAGGAATCGGCAGGCCGTGCCGCCAGCGGCTTGCGGCGTGCCGCCATGACATTGGGCAAGGTCACGTATCTCGGTTCCGCCAGCCGCAGATCGGCGGTGACGACCGCC
Organism: Burkholderiaceae bacterium; assembly: GCA_050187175.1. GTDB lineage: Bacteria > Pseudomonadota > Gammaproteobacteria > Burkholderiales > Burkholderiaceae_E > Zeimonas. The sequence goes on along the minus strand of JBFWXS010000015.1, from coordinate 3,153 downwards.
GGCAGCGGCATGCGAACCGTTTCCGTCCCTGATTCGGCATCGCGCGTGGCAGTCAGCGATCCGCCGTCGATCTGCAGCTCGGAAACGAAGACGGCCTGCGGCCAGCCGAGCAGAGCGGCCAGCATGGGGCCGCACTGCGCGGCGTCCGCATCGATCGACTGCTTGCCGAGCAGGACGAGATCAGGCGCCTCCTCATTGACCACCGCGGCCAGCAGCCGGGCCACCGCGAGTGAATCGAGATCGGGCCGGTTCGTTTCGATCAGAAGGCCGCGGTCGGCACCCATGGCCAGGCCGGCGCGCAAGGTGTCCTTAGCGGCGGCCGGCCCGACCGAGACCGCGACGACCTCTTTGGCCAGCCCGGCTTCCTTCATGCGGACGGCTTGCTCGATTGCGACTTCGTCGAACGGGTTGATGCAGGTCTTCAGTCCCGCGGTGTCGATGGCGGTGCTAGCCGGCCGTACCGCGACCCGCACATTGGGATCGACAACCCGCTTGATCGCGACAAGTATCTTCATCGCCGGCTCAGCGCTTGCTGAAGGCGGCGGCGCTGGTGCCGGCCAGCCGGCCGAACACGGAGCCGGACATCAGGCCGGCACCGCCGAGATAGTTGCCCCAGAAAATGCCGCCGACCAGTTCGCCGGCCGCGTACAGACCTGGAATGGTGCTTTCGGTCGTGTCCTGCACCTCGCCCTGATCGTTGATGCGCAAGCCGCCGAAGGTGAACGTGATGCCGCAGGTGACGACGAAGCCGGTGTACGGCGGCTTGTCCAGCGGCAGCGCCCAGTTGGACTTCGGCGGGCTGATGCCGTGCGTCCTGACCCCGTCCAGAACGGCGGGGTTGTAGTTGCCCGGTTGGCACGCGGCATTGAACTCGCGGACCGTCCGTACGAAGTTCTCCTTGTCGATGCCCAATCCGTCGGCCAGTTCCTCCAGCGTGGCGGCGCTGAACTTGGTGACCTGCTTGATGCGGTACTCGTCGCGGACCAGGTCGATGGTCTTGGCGTCGAACACCTGGACCGCCGCCCGCTTGGGCTGCTTCATGACCTCGCGGCCGTACTTCGCGTATGTATGGTTGCGGAAATCGGCGCCCTCGTCGACGAAGCGCTGTCCGTCCAGATTGACGATGATGCCGATCGGATACGAATGCTTCTGGAAGTTGTCGAGCACGACCCGGTCGCCGAACGGCGGGGCGCTGATATCCCATTGCACGGCGTGGGCCGATGACCAGCCGCCGTAGGCCTGGGCGCCGATCTCCAGCGCCGCCTGAATGCCGTCGCCGGTATTGTGGCGCGTACCGCGCACCCGGCACGACTCCCAGCCCGGGCCGAGATAGGCGACGCGCATGCGCGGATTGGCCTCGAAGCCGCCGCATGCCAGCACGACGGCCCTGGCTTCGATGTCGGCATAGCCGTCAGGCCCCTTGACCCGCACCCCTTTGACGGCGCCTTGCCGGTCCTGCAGCAGCTCGCGCAGCGCGGTGGAATAGCGGACCTCCACGCCCATCTTCTCGACTCGCTTGATCAGCGAATCCACGAGACCCCAGCCGCCGCCGACTGCCTCGATGTTCACACCGCCGTAGAAGTGGTGCTTGCCGTCGACCTTGTACGACTGGCGGCCGAACATCGGTATGAATCGCACGCCGTGCGAGCGCATCCAGACCATGGTCTCGCGCGAGCGGCCGATCAGGATGTCGGCCAGCATCGGATCGGTCTGGCCTTCGGTGACCCTGTCGAGATCCGAGTGATACAGATCTTCGGGCAGCGGCGGCAGAACGATCTGCGCCACTTCAGCATCGGACAGATCGACCAGCACGTCGCGGCGGACGTCATCGATGCCGGAATGCACGAAGCGGAAGCCGCCGGCGGTGAACAGCGAATTGCCGCCGCGCTCGTCGACGGAGGCCTTTTCGAGCACCAGCACCTTGGCGCCGGCCTCGGCGGCGGAGATCGCCGCGCACAGGGCGGCGTTACCCGCACCGACCACGATCACATCGAATCTTTCGTTTGACATTCCGGGCTCCATGAAAATTGTGCGCATTAGTGCTCGTTTGTATACGCTTGTATTTTACGAATGCAATCGAGCACGGTCAAGCTGCGCCAACGGCTGGCGCGGCGCATGACGACAGACCGGGGGCCCATGAATGAAAAAGCCGGCCCAAGGGCCGGCTTCAGCGGGACGGGAAGGGAGGAAGCGTAAGGTTCAGCGGCCGTCGCCGCTGGCGAACAGCTTCTTCATACGGACTTTCTGCGCGGCCCGGATATGGGCTCTGAGCGCCTGCTCGGCACGGTCGGCGTCGCGTTCACGGATCGCCGCCACCACGGCCTCGTGCTCCTTCAGCGTCTCGGCGGCGCGTTCCGGACTGCCTAGCGTGGTGCTGCCAAGCAGCGACAAGGCGTCGTGCAGCACGGTGAGCATGTTCACCAGATAGCGGTTGTGGCTGCAGCGATAGAGCGTGTCATGGAACTGGCGGTTGCTCACCGCCAGCCTGGACTCGTCGTCCAGCGAGGCTTCGTACTGGCGACAGAGGTCTTCGAGGATCGATATCTCCACCTCGGAGGCATGTTGGGCGGTCAGCCGCGCGGCCGTGCCCTCGAGCACCTCGCGCATGTAGTACAGCTCGGTGACCATGCTGTAGTCCAGCTCTGCCACCACGATGCCGCGCGTGGCGTCATGGACGACCAGCCCTTCCGACTCCAGCCTGGCCAGTGCTTCGCGGATCGGGGTGCGCGACAGGCCGATCGATTCCGCCAGTTCGACCTCGCGCAATCGCTCGCCAGGCTTGAGCTGGCCGCTCTGGATCGCGGCACGTACATATCGATACGCATGTTCGCCGCGCGGCAGGCTTTCGAGCTCTCCGGAGCCCGGGGCTTCTGTCGCCGGCTTGGAACGAGGGGTGCGCTTCTTCGAGGTGACCATGGGCCTGCTGTCGAACACGAAAAGGCCATCCTACACCTGTGCACACCGATGTGTGCAATTGTCCGGCCACGAGGGAGGCGGCCCGGCCCCGATGCGGCCGCAGGCGACAGGATCGGGCTCAGACCTTGACCGCGAACGGATCCGAGTCGTCGCCGGAGAAGTCGATCATGACGTTCTTGCTGACCAGGTACTCATCCAGCGCCGCCTCGCCTTTCTCGCGCCCGAAACCGCTCTCCT
>JBFWXS010000014.1:59829-96092 GCA_050187175.1 Burkholderiaceae bacterium | reverse complement strand
CGGGTGGGATGGATGCGGCGCCGAACAGCGCAGTCTTGGGGCGGCGCGCGCGGCGCGCTTCGTCTTCTGTATCGCGGCGTCTGTCTGAGCGCAGCGCCCAAAGGGCGCGGAGCGAGTTACGCCGCGCCAGCCCCAAGACGAGCAGCGCAGGGCAGTCGGCCCACAGGGCCGACCGCCGCATCCATCCCACCCGCCAGCCCGCGCCTGCCGCTCCCCGCCCCAATCCGCGCAGGCAAAAAAAACCGCCCCAAGCGGGGCGGCCACACGACACCAGCCGATCAGCCAGCCCGCCTACTGGATCTTCGCTTTGGCGCGCAGATCCTGCTGCAGCTTCTGAAGCCGTTGCCGTTCGAGCTGCTGCTTGATCTGCGGGCCGACCTGCTCGATAGGCGGCGGCTGGACATCGCGGATGTCCTCGACGCGGATCACGTGATAGCCGAACTGCGAGCGTACCGGCGCTTCGGTGGTATTACCTTTGCCCAGCGCGACCATGGCGTCGGAGAATTCCTTGACGAAGGTCTGCGGGGTATTCCAGTCCAGGTCGCCGCCCGACTGCGCGGAGCCGGTGTCCTTGGACTGCTTGGCCAGCTCCTCGAACTTCACGCCTTTCTTCAGGTCGTCGATGATCTTCTTGGCCTCGTCCTCGGTCTCGACCAGGATGTGGCGGGCGCGGTATTCCTTGTCGCCCGACTCCTTGCTGAGCCGGTCGTACTCGGCCTTGACTTCATCGTCCTTGACCGGATTGTTCTTCAGATAGTCCTGGATCGCGGCGCGGATCAGGATGTCCTCGCGGGCGGCGGCCAGCTGTTTCTGCGCCTCGGTGCCGCGCTGCAGGCCCTTGCGTTCCGCTTCCTGGACGAACAGCTCGCGCGCGATCAGCTCGTCGCGCACGGCGGCGCGCAGTTCCGGCGTATCCGGACGGCCTTGCGCAACCAGGCTCTGCACGAACTCGTCGACGCGCTGCTTGGAAATGGGTTTGTTGTTTACGATCGCGGCATTCTGCGCGAAAGCCGCCGCGCTAAGCGGCAACAGCATCGCGGCCGCGAGCTTCGCCAGCCTGAGCGACAGAGGATGATGCGACATCTTGGGGCCTCGTGGAGTATCGATGAAGGGGTCGGAGGACGGTGCCGGGAATCGGCAGCGACGAGAGAGCCGGCAGGGAGCCGGTCGGTCAGCCGCGGAGTTCGTCGGGGGTTCTCGCTTCGATCGTCAGTGCGTGGATGCGCTGCGGCATCCAGTCTCGGACGGCATCATACACGAGGCGATGCCGAAGGACGGTCGACAGGCCGCCGAAGCGCGGGTCGATCAATCTAGCAAAAAAGTGGCCCGCACCGCCGGCCGCTCCGGCATGGCCGGCGTGCAGATGGCTGTCGTCGCGGACCTCGATCCGCGCCGCCGGAAAGGCCTGCGCCAAGCGCTCACGCAGCGCGTCGGCGCTCAGCCGTGCGGCGGCCTCGGGGCGGGCGCCGGCGCTCAATTCTCCTCCTGCACGTAGCGGCCGACGTAGAACGCCTGAGCAACCACGAAGGCCAAGGTCAGCCCCAGCGTGCCGAACAGCTTGAAGTTGACCCAGACGTCGGTGGCGAAGCGGTAGGCCACCAGCAGGTTCAGCGCGGCCATCGCCGCGAAGAACAGCGCCCAGGCCCAGTTCAGCCGGTTCCATATCGGCTCGGGCAGGCTCATCTGCTTGGACATCACGGTCTTGATGAAGTTGCGGCCGAACGCGTGGCCGACGGCCAGCGTCGCGGCGAACAGGCCGTACAGCACGGTCGGCTTCCACTTGATGAAGGTCTCGTCGTGCCACAGCAGCGTCATGCCGCCGAACACGACGATGATCGCCAGACTGGCCCACTGCATGCCTTCGACGGGACGGCCGCGCATCTTCAGCCACAGGATCTGGACGATGCTCGCGGCAATGGCGACCCCGGTGGCGACGTACAGGTCCGACAGCTTGTACGCGACGAAGAACAGGATGACCGGGAACAGATCGAAAAGTAGTTTCATCGAGCTAGTATAAAATGAGCGGTTGACATTTTGCTTCCCGAACGAAGGATCACCGCCATGGCCGAACGTACCCGCAATCGCCGCAACACCCTCGAACGCCGCTGCCTGCCGAAATCGCTGAAGCGCCTGTACAAGGGGTCCTCGCGGCCGGTGTTCCGCATGCTCGAGAAGATCAAGAAGGCCTGAGTCAAGAAGGCCTTAGGGTCAAAAAGGCCCGAAGGCTGCGAATCGCGGATTGGACGGGCACACCCGGGCTCGGCACTGCAGGGCCTTGGCCTGGCGTCTGTCCTGGTCCTGCAGGGCTTGACACTCCGAGGCGCGTGACGGCTGGGCCGCCGCTGTGAACCCGGCGCGAAGGGCCCGCGGGCTCTTGGACCCTTGGACCCCTCAGGCGGGCTCGAAGCTGAGCGCCGCTGAATTGATGCAGTACCGCAGGCCGGTCGGCCGCGGGCCGTCCTCGAAAACGTGCCCCAGATGCGCGTCGCAGGCGGCGCATCGGACCTCCACGCGCAGCATGCCGTGGCTGCGATCTTCGAGCAGCCGCAGCCCGGACTCCGCGAGCGGTGCCCAGTAGCTCGGCCAGCCGCTGCCCGACTCGAACTTCTCGGTGGACGCGAACAGCGGCGCGCCGCAGCAGACGCAGTGGTAGGTGCCGGCTTCGTGGTGGTCCCAGTAGCGGCCGCTGAACGGCGGCTCGGTACCGCAGCCGCGGGTGACCTGGTATTCCTCGTCGGACAGCTGGGCACGCCATTCGGCGTCGGCTTTCTGGATCCGGGTCTGAACGGGGCTTTTCGATTCGCTCATGATGAACAGCTCACTTCAAGGCCTGCCGCCCAGTCTGGCGGCAGCGCGGCGTACGCTTGCGCGTCGGGTTGTTCGTCGTACGGGTGTTCAAGCACTTTCAGCAGCCGGCGAATCTCGCCGAAATCGCCGTCGCGCGCCTGCCGGATGGCGGTTTCCGCCAGATGGTTGCGCAGCACGTACTTGGGGTTGACGCGATTCATCGCGGCCGCGCGCACTTCGTCCGGCTGAAGCTCCAGCGCGAGGCGGCTGCGATAGCGCGCCAGCCAGGCGTCGAAAGCGGCACGATCGATGACCAGGTCGCGGCAGGCGCGGGCGCCGTCGGCCGGGTCCGGAAAAGCCGAGCCGGCGCTCGAATCAGCCTGGGGTGCATTCCCCCCGAGCCCGTTTGCCTGGGCTGCATCGGCCCGGGACACATTAGCGCGGCGCACGCTGGCCAGATTGCGGAAGAACAGCGTGAAATCGACGCGATCGGCCTGCAGCCGCTCGAACAGAGCGTCGAGCAGCGCGGCATCGCCGTCGTGGCGTTCGACCAGGCCGAGCTTGGCGCGCAAGGCTGCGTCCAGCGCCGGGCCGAACTCGGACTGCCAGCCGCCGAGCACCGCCTGCGCGTCGTCGGTGCTGCCGCCGCGCTCCGCGATGATGGGCATCAGCGCCTGCCCCAGACACCAGCAGTTCCATTCGCCGATGCGCGGCTGCATCGCATAGCTGTAGCGGCCGGCCTCGTCGGAATGATTGCAGATATGGCCGGCGTCGAAGCCGTCTAGAAAACCGAACGGGCCGTAGTCGATCGTCAGGCCGAGAATCGACATGTTGTCGGTGTTCATGACGCCGTGGCAGAAGCCCAGCGCCTGCCAGCGGGCGATCAGCTGCGCCGTGCGGCGCACGACGTCGCCGAGCAGCGCGAGGTACGGATTGGCCGCCTGGGCCAGCTCCGGACGGAAGCGCGCGATGACGTAGTCGGCCAGCTCGCGCAGCAGGTCGGGGCGGTTCGTTGCATAGCAGTACTCGAACGAGCCGAAACGTACGAAGCTGGGTGACAGCCGGGTCACCACGGCGGCCGTCTCGACCGTTTCGCGCAGCACCGGGGCATCGGAAGCGACGATTGCCAACGCCCGCGTGGTCGGCACGCCCAGCCCGTGCATGGCCTCGGAACAGAGGAACTCGCGGATCGACGAGCGCAGCACAGCGCGGCCGTCGGCGCCGCGTGAATACGGCGTGCGCCCCGCGCCCTTGAGCTGGATCTCCCAATGCCCCTGCGGGCCGGCCACTTCGCCGAGCAGCAGCGCGCGCCCGTCGCCCAGACGGCCGGCCCAGACGCCGAACTGGTGGCCCGCATAGGCCGCGGCGAGCGGGTCGGCGCCGAGCAGCAGCCGGTTGCCGATGAAGCAGTCGGCGAATTCGTCAGTAGCCAGCCGCGCCGGGTCCAGCCCGAGCAGCGCGGCGGCGCTGTCGGACACGGCGACCAGCTTCGGCTCGGGCAGCGGCGTGGGCGACAGCCGGGTATAGAAGGCCGGCGACAGCCGCGCGTAGCTATTGTCGAAGCGCAGCTCGGGCCAGTCGACCGGAGGCAGCGCGGCGGCGGCCGGTGGCAGGGCGGGGGCGTTCAATGCGGCGGCTTTCCGGGGCGGACAAACCCCGATTCTAAGGGCCGCCGCGTCAGCGCCGGCACGATGTCCCCGCCGGAGTCGCTAGAATCGGAGCAGGCCGCATCGGCAGGGGCCGTGCGGCGCAAGAACGACGAACACTGGATATTCGCGGAGGCTGTGATGCTCGGATCGATGATGGACATGCCCTTGCTGGTTTCAAACATCCTGCGGCATGCAGCGCGACACCATGGCGACGCCGAGATCGTGTCGCGGCGCGTCGAGGGCGACCTGCACCGCTATACCTACGCCGACCTGCACAAGCGCGCCCGGCAGCTGGCCGACGCGCTGACGCGCGAAGGCGTCCAGCCCGGCGACCGGGTCGCCACGCTGGCCTGGAACGGCTACCGCCACATGGAGCTTTACTACGGCGTGGCCGGCATGGGCGCAGTCATCCATACGATCAATCCGCGGCTGCATCCGGAACAGATCGCATGGATCATCAATCACGCCGGCGACGTGCATCTGGCCTTCGATCTGACGTTCCTGCCTATCATCGAGGCGATCGCCGACAAGTGCCCGTCGGTGCGCAGCTGGATCGCGATGATCGATGCCGACCGGCAGCCCAGCTCGGCCAAGGTCGCCAGGCTGGCCAACTACGAAAGCTTCATCGCGGAGGGCTCGCCCGACTACCGCTGGCCCGAGTTCGACGAGAACACCGCGATGGGCCTGTGCTACACGTCGGGCACCACCGGCCATCCGAAAGGGGCGCTGTACGCGCACCGTTCGACGGTGCTGCACGCCTACGGCGCGGCGCTGCCCGACGCGATGGGCGCTTCGGCACGCGACTGCATCCTGCCCGTCGTGCCGATGTTTCACGTCAATGCCTGGGGACTGCCGTTCGCGTGCCCGCTGGTCGGCGCCAAGATGGTCATGCCCGGCCCGCAGCTGGACGGCAAGTCGCTGTACGAGCTGTTCGAGACCGAGGGCGTGACCTTCTCGGCCGGCGTGCCCACCGTCTGGCTGGGCCTGCTGCAGCACGTGGCGCAGAACAAGCTGAAGTTCTCGACGTTCCAGCGCACGGTGATCGGCGGCTCGGCCTGCCCGCCGGCGATGATCCGCACCTTCCGCGACGACTACGGCGTCGACGTGATCCACGCCTGGGGCATGACGGAGATGTCGCCGCTGGGCACGCTGTCGCGGCTGCAGAACCAGCATCTGAAGCAGTCCGACGAGGCGCAGCGCAAGCTGCTCGAGAAGCAGGGCCACGTCGTGTTCGGCGTCGACATGAAGATCGTCGACGATCAGTTCAATGATCTGCCGTGGGACGGCAAGACCTACGGCAACCTGCTCGTGCGCGGCCCCTGGGTGATCCGCGAGTACTTCCGCGGCGACGGCGGCGATCCGCTGGTGCGCGACGCCGAAGGCCGCGGCTGGTTCCCCACCGGCGACGTGGCGACGATAGACGCCGAGGGCTACATGCAGATCACCGATCGCAGCAAGGACGTGATCAAGTCCGGCGGCGAATGGATCAGCTCGATCGACCTGGAGAACCTCGCCATCGCGCACCCGGCCGTGGCCAATGCGGCGGTGATCGGCGTGCCGCATCCGAAATGGGACGAGCGTCCGGTGCTGATCGTGGTCAAGAAGCCCGATGCCGAGGTGACGCGCGAGGAACTGCTGAAGTTCTACGAGGGCAAGATCGCCAAATGGTGGCTGCCCGACGACGTGCTGTTCGTCGACGCGATCCCGCTGGGCGCCACCGGCAAGATCCTCAAGACCAAGCTGCGCGAGCAGTTCCGCGACTACAAGCTGCCGCAGACCTGAGCCGCGCGGCGGCCGGCGCGTCCTCGGCGCATGGAGTTCTTCGTCGTTTCGCTGCTGAACGGCATCAGCTACGGGCTGCTGCTGTTCATGCTCGCGTCGGGGCTGACGCTGATCTTCAGCATGATGGGCGTGCTGAACTTCGCGCACGCGTCGTTCTACATGCTGGGCGCCTATCTGGGCTACCAGATCTCGACCAGCCTGGACGCGGCGCTGCCGGGCACCGGCTACTGGATCGCGCTGCCGGCCGCACCGCTGGCAGTGGGGCTGCTGGGCGCGCTGGTCGAGCGTTACGGCCTGCGCCGCGTGCATCGCTTCGGCCATGTGCCGGAGCTGCTGTTCACGTTCGGCATGTCGTACATCATCGTCGAGCTGGTGCAGCTGATCTGGGGGCGGGCGGCCGTGCCGTACCGCGTGCCGCCGGCGCTGGACGGCCCGCTGTTCACGCTGTACTCGATCGATTTTCCGGCCTATCGCGCGTTCATGATGGCGGTGGCGGCGCTGATGCTGCTGGGCCTGTGGCGCGCGCTGGTCGGTACGCGGGCCGGCCTGGTCATCCGCGCCGCGCTGACGCATCCCGAGATGGTGCAGGCGCTCGGCCATGACGTGCCGCGCGTCATGATGCTGACCTTCGCGGGCGGCAGCGCACTCGCCGGCCTGGCCGGCGTGATCGGCGGCAATGCGTTCGTCACCGAGCCGGCCATGGCGGGGCTGATCGGCTCGATCGTGTTCGTCGTCATCGTGGTCGGCGGGCTGGGTTCACTGTCCGGCGCCTTCGCTGCGTCACTGGCCATAGGGCTGCTGCAGACCTTTGCCGTCGGGCTCGACTGGTCACCGGCCAGCCTGCTGCGCCCGTTCGGCTGGCAGGCCGACGCCGGCACGGTGCTCGCCGACCTGGCCACGCTGAAGCTGTCGCAGCTCGCCCCCGTGCTGCCGTACCTGATGATGGTGCTGATCCTGATCCTGCGGCCGCGCGGGCTGATGGGCACGCGCGAGACCTAGTGGCCGGCGCCGCGAACGTGACAGCCGCCGCAAACGTGGGAGCCGCTGCAAAGGCGACAGCCGCCGCAAACGCGACAAGCGCCGCCGGCACGCAGACGGACCCGCAGCCGGACCGCCGCGCCGGACGCCGCGCGCTCGCCTGGGCCGCCGCCGCCGCGGCGCTGGCCGCGCTGCCGCTGCTGTTCCCCAGCGCATTCGCAATCACGCTGGCCTCGCAGATCGGCGTGATGGCGGTGTTCGCGCTCTCATACAACATGCTGTTCGGACAGGGCGGCATGCTGTCGTTCGGCCATGCGCTGTACGCCGGGCTGGGCGCGTACTTCACGCTGCACGCGATGAACTGGGTCGGCGCCCACCATCCGGCGGTGCCGCTGCCGCTGCTGCCGCTCGTGGGCGGGCTGGCCGGAGCTGCGTTCGGCGTGCTGTTCGGCTACCTCACCACCAAGAAGGCCGGCACGCCGTTCGCGATGATCACGCTGGGCCTGGGCGAGCTGGTGTTCGCCACCGCGATGATCGTGCCCAGCTTCTTCGGCGGCGAGGGCGGTGTCTCCGGCAATCGCGTGTTCAGCCACCGCTGGTTCGGCCTGAGCTTCGGACCGGCGATCCAGGTCTACTACCTGATCGCGGCATGGAGCCTGGTCTGCGTGGCCGCGATGTACGCATTCGCGCGTACGCCGCTCGGCCGCATCTCGAACGCGGTGCGCGACAATCCGGAGCGCGCCGAGTTCATCGGCTACGATGCCCGCCGCGTTCGCTGGCTGGTGCTGATCGCATCTGCGTTCTTTGCCGGCATCGCCGGCGGCCTGACGGCGATCAACTTCGAGATCGTCACCGCCGAGAACCTGTCGCTGCAGCGCTCGGCGGGCGTGCTGCTGGCCACCGTGATCGGCGGTTCGGCCATCTTCTTCGGCCCGGTTCTCGGGGCAGCGGTGTTCGTCTTCTTCGCCGTGGCGCTGTCGACGTACACGCAGGCCTGGCAGCTTTATCTGGGGCTGTTCTTCGTGCTGATGGTGATGTACGCGCCCGGCGGGCTGGCCTCGCTGCTGGCGGCGCAGCAGCGGGTGCTGGCCTGGGGCAATGCTGGGCCGCTGCTGAGGATCTACGGCGGCCTGCTGCTGATCGGGCTGCCGCTGGCTGCGGGCGCGGTGCTGCTGATCGAGCTCGGCTACCGCCGCAGCCTCGGCATCGACGGCGCTGCGACGCCGGTGCTGTTCGGTTTCGAGCTCGACGCCGGCGCGCCAGCGCCGTGGCTGCTGGCGGCGGTGCTGCTGACGTCGGGCCTGGCTCTGCTGGCGGCGCTGCGCGGCCCGCTGGCTGCCCGCTGGCAGGCATTGCGTGCACGCGCGGAGGCGTCGCCATGAGCGGGAGCGACGCAGCAGATCGGGCGCATGCAGCCAAAGCGAGCCGCGCAGACGATCGGGCGGCTGCGGCTCGTGCCATGGCCGCTGCGACGCCGGCGCTGCAGTTGCATGACGTACACAAGCGCTTCGGCTACACCGAGATCCTGCGCGGCATCGACCTGCGCGTCGAGCGCGGCGAGCGCCACGCGATCATCGGGCCGAACGGCGCCGGCAAGTCGACGCTGTTCGATCTGATCTCGGGCCGGCTGCCGCTGAGCAGCGGACGCATCGAGCTGAACGGCCGCGACATCGGCGGGCGGCGTCCGTTCGAGGTCAACCGGCTCGGGCTGGCCCGCAGCTTCCAGATCACGAACCTGTTCGGCCGCCTGTCGGCGTTCGAGAATCTGCGCTGCGCGACGCTGTTTCCGCTCGGCTACCGCTATTCGTTCTGGCACCGGCTGGCGCGGCGCCGCGACGCGGCCGAGCGGGCCGACGCGGTGCTTGCCGAGATCGGCCTGCGCCATCGGCGCGACGTGCCGGCCGCCGTGCTCACCTATGCCGAGCAGCGCGCGCTGGAGATAGGCGTCACCATCGCCGGCGGCGCCGACGTGATCCTGCTCGATGAGCCGACCGCCGGCATGAGCCGCTCCGAAAGCGACGCGGCAATGGCGCTGATCCGGCGCGTCAGCGAGGGCCGCACGTTGTTGATGGTCGAGCACGACATGAGCGTGGTGTTCGGCGTCGCTCAGCGCATCACCGTGCTGGTCCAGGGGCGCATCGTCGCCAGCGACACGCCGGAACGGGTGCGCGCCGATCCCGCCGTGCGGGAGGCTTATCTGGGCAGCGCGTTCGCTGAAGCCGCAAGCCCGGCGGGCGCCGCGGCAGGCTCCGCAGATGCCCGGGCAGACTCGCGGAACACTCGGTCAGGCCCGGCAGGCGCCGGCGCCGCAGGCTCCGCCGTCGACCGGCCCGCGCCATGACGACGGCAGCCGCGATGACCTCGCCCGAACCCTTGCTCGCCGTGTCGCAGCTGCGGGCCTTCTATGGCAAGAGCTGCGTGCTGCACGGCGTCGACCTGCAGGTGCGCCGCGGCGAGATCGTCAGCCTGCTGGGCCGCAACGGTGCGGGCCGCAGCAGCACCTTGAAGGCCGTGATGGGCCTGGTCGCGGCGCAGGGCAGCATCCTCTGGCGCGGGCAGCCCGTGCTCGGCCTGGCGCCGCACGAGATCGCCCGGCTCGGCATCGGCTACGTGCCCGAGAGCCGCGACGTGTTCCCGGGCCTGAGCGTCGAGCAGAATCTGCGGCTGGGCTTCAAGCGCCGCGCCGGCCGCTGGTCGCTGGACGACGTCTACCAGATGTTCGGCGCCTTGCGCAGCCGCCGCGATCTGCCGGCCGGCAAGCTGTCGGGCGGCGAGCAGCAGATGCTGAGCCTGGGTCGCAGCCTGCTCGGCGACCCGGCGCTGCTGCTGGTCGACGAACCGACTGAAGGACTGGCGCCGCGCATCGTCGCGCAGGTGGCGCAGTTCCTGTCGACGCTGGCGGCGCACGGCGTGGCCGTGCTGCTGGTCGAACAGAAGCTGGCGATCGCGCTGCAGATCTCGCAGCGGCTGTACGTGATGGGCCACGGCCAGATCGTCTTCGAGGGCGCGCCGGACGAGCTCGCGCGCGCCGAGGCCGTGCGGCGCGAATGGCTCGAAGTATGACGCCAACACTCGCGAGGAGAGGCCCTGGTCGCGCCGCTCAACGTCGGTTAAGTTTTCAACTTTCGAGCCCTTGAAGTCGGGTTAAACTAACCGGGAAAAAAAAGAACGAACGTTCTTTTTTCCAGCCCACCTCGGGACACCTCCCTCAACTCACGGGAACCCTCAATGAGTCAAGCGCAGTACGCCATGCACGGCGAGATCGCCGTCATCACGATGGACAATCCGCCCGTCAACGGGCTGGGTCACGGATTGCGGACCGGCCTCCTCGAAGGTCTGCGTCGCGCGCAGAGCGATGCCGCCGTCAAGGCGATCGTGATCACCGGCGCTGGCAAGGCCTTTTCGGGCGGCGCGGACATACGCGAGTTCAACACGCCGAAATCGCTGGCCGAGCCCACGCTGCATACGGTGATCCGCGCGATCGAAGCCAGCACCAAGCCGGTGGTGGCGGCGGTCCACAGCGTCGCCATGGGCGGCGGCCTGGAGCTGGCACTGGGCTGCCATTTCCGCGTCGCGGCTCCCGGCGCGCAGATCGCGCTGCCCGAGGTCAAGCTGGGCCTGCTGCCGGGCGCCGGCGGCACGCAGCGGCTGCCGCGCGTGGTGCCGCTGGAGATGGCCACGAACATGATCGTCAGCGGCACGCCCGTGAAATCGGAGAAGTTCAAGGGCACGAAGCTGTTCGACGAGATCATCGAAGGCGATCTGCTCGCCGGCGCGCTGGCCTTCGCGGCGAAAGCCGTGGCCGACAAGCGCGGGCTGCCCAAGGTGCGCGACCTGAAGATCGAGCACGAGGACGCCGAAGGCTTCCTGCGCTTCTCGCTGAACACGGTCAAGACCGTGGCGCGCAACTTCCCCGCGCCGGCGCGCTGCGTCGAGGCCATTGCCGGCGGCGTGGGCAAGTCCTTCGAAGAGGGCCTGGCCAACGAACGCCGGCTGTTCCTCGAGCTGGTGCAGACGCCCGAATCGCGCGCGCTGCGTCATGCGTTCTTCGGTGAACGCGCCGCCAGCAAGATCGCCGACGTGCCGGAGAACACGCCGACGCGGCCGATCAAGTCGGCAGCGATCATCGGCGCCGGCACCATGGGCGGCGGCATCGCCATGAACTTCGCCAACGCGGGCATTCCGGTGAAGCTGCTCGAGCTGAAGCAGGAGGCGCTCGACCGCGGCCTGGCCACGATCCGCAAGAACTACGAGAACTCGGCCAAGAAGGGCCGCATGACGATGGACGACGTGGAGAAGCGCATGCAGCTGATCCAGCCGACGCTGTCGTACGACCAGATCGGCGATGCCGACATCGTCATCGAGGCCGTGTTCGAGGACATGCCGGTCAAGGAAGCGGTGTTCAAGAAGCTCGACGAGGTCATGAAGCCGGGTGCGATCCTGGCGACGAACACGTCGACGCTGGACGTCGACAAGATCGCCGCGTTCACCAAGCGTCCGCAGGACGTCATCGGCACGCACTTCTTCTCGCCAGCCAACGTGATGAAGCTGCTCGAGATCGTGCGCGGCGCCAAGACCGGCAAGGACGTGCTGGCCACGACCATGCAGCTGTCGAAGAAGATCCGCAAGACTGGCGTGGTCTCGGGAGTCTGCGACGGCTTCATCGGCAACCGGATGCTCGAGCAGTACGTGCGGCAGGCGCTGTACATGCTGGAAGAGGGCGCTTCGCCGCAGCAGATCGACCGCGCGATCGAGAAGTTCGGCTTCGCGATGGGGCCGTTCCGCATGAGCGACCTGGCCGGCAACGACGTCAGCTGGTACATCCGCAAGCGCCGCTACGTCGAGCGTCCCGACTTGCAGTATCCGAAGATCGCCGACCGGCTGTGCGAGCTGGGCCGCTTCGGCCAGAAGACGGGCGCCGGCTGGTACCGCTACGTGCCCGGCAAGCGCGACGCGCTGCCCGACACGGTGGTGGACGAGCTGATCGCCTCGCATCGCAAGGAGATCGGCGTGCAGCAGCGCAAGCTGTCCGACGACGAGATCGTGCACCGGCTGCTGTTCGCGCTGGTCAACGAAGGTGCGAAGATCCTCGAGGAAGGCATCGCGCAGCGCGCGTCGGACATCGACATGATCTACCTGACCGGCTACGGCTTCCCGCTGTGGCGCGGCGGCCCCATGCTGTACGCCGACATGTACGGCCTGTACAACGTGGTCAACCGGATGCGCGACTTCGCCGCCAACCCGCACGGCGACGCGAGCTTCTGGGAGCCGGCACCGCTGCTGGCCAAGCTGGCCGCCGAAGGCAAGACGTTCAACGCTTGAGCGAACAAAGGAAAATCGAATGCGTGAAGCAGTAATTGTCTCGACGGCTCGCACCGGCTTGGCCAAGTCCTGGCGCGGTGCGCTGAACATGACGCACGGCGCGACGATGGGCGGGCACGTCGTGCGCGCGGCCATCGAACGCGCCGGCATCGAGCCGGGCGAGGTCGAGGACGTGCTGATGGGCTGCGCCAACCCTGAAGGCGCGACCGGCTGGAACATCGCGCGGCAGGCGGCGCTGGCCGCCGGCTGCCCGGTCACCGTCTCCGGCGTCACGGTCAACCGGTTCTGCTCGTCGGGCCTGCAGACGATCGCGATGGCGGCGCAGCGGATCATCGCCGGCGAGGGCGACATCTACGTCGCCGGCGGCCTGGAGTCGATCTCGTGCGTGCAGAACGAAATGAATCACCACATGTTCCAGGACAAGGGGCTGAAGCACAGCAAGCCCGAGGTCTACTGGCCGATGCTGCAGACCGCCGAGATGGTCGCCAAGCGCTACGGCATCGCGCGCGAGCGGCAGGACGAGTACGGCGTGCAGAGCCAGCAGCGCGCCAGCGCCGCGGCCGCGGCCGGCAAGTTCACCGACGAGATCGTGCCGATCACCGTGCGCATGGCGACGGCGGACAAGGCCAGCGGCCAGCTGGGCACGCGCGAAGTGACGCTGTCCGACGACGAAGGCCGCCGCGCCGACACGACGCTGGAAGGCGTGGCGCAGATCCGCCCGGCGATCCCCGGCGGCGTGATCACCGCCGGCAATGCCAGCCAGTTCTCGGACGGCGCCGGCGCCTGCGTCGTGATGGATGCGAAGCTGGCCGAGAAGCGCGGCCTGAAGCCGCTCGGCTATTTCCGCGGCTTTGCGGTGGCCGGCTGCGAGCCGGACGAGATGGGCATCGGCCCGGTGTTCGCCGTGCCCAAGCTGCTCGAGCGCACCGGCAAGTCGGTCGCCGACATCGACCTGTGGGAGCTGAACGAGGCCTTCGCGGTGCAGGTGCTGTACTGCCGCGACCGGCTCGGCATTCCGGCCGACCGGCTCAACGTCAACGGCGGCGCGATCGCGGTCGGTCATCCGTACGGCATGAGCGGCCAGCGGTTGACCGGCCATGCGCTGATCGAAGGCCGCCGCCGCGGCGCCAAGCTGGCGGTGGTCACGATGTGCATCGGCGGCGGCATGGGAGCGGCCGGCCTGTTCGAGATCATCTGACGTCCATGAGCGCTTCATCCGCGGCGCGGCCGCTTGCCTCGAAACTGCTGTCGCGCCGCGATGCCGAGTTCATTCTGTACGAATGGCTGGGCACGCTGGCGCTCACGCAGCGTGACCGCTTCAGCGATCACTCGCGCGAAACCTTCGACGCCGCGATGGATACGGCCGAGCGGGTCGCGGTCGATCATTTCTATCCGATCAACCAGACGCTGGACGCGAACGAGCCCAGCTTCGACGGCGAGCGCGTCAGCAATCCGCCGGCGCTGGCGGAGGCGCTGGGCGTATTCCGCGACGCCGGGCTGATCGCCGCGGCGCACGACTACGAATACGGCGGCATGCAGCTGCCGTATTCGGTCGAGCGCGTCTGCTTCGCGTATGTCACCGCGGCCAGCGTCGGTGCGGCTGCCTATCCGATGCTGACGGTGGGCAACGCCAATCTGCTGCTGGCGCATGGCAGTTCCGAACAGATCGAGCGCTGGGTGCGCCCCATGCTGGAGGGGCGCTACTTCGGCACGATGTGCCTGTCGGAGCCGCAGGCCGGTTCGTCGCTGGCCGACATCCGCACGCGTGCCGAGCCGCAGGCCGACGGCAGCTACCGGCTCAGCGGCAACAAGATGTGGATCTCGGGCGGCGAGCACGAGCTGTCGGCGAACATCGTGCATCTGGTGCTGGCCAAGATCCCGGCCGCCGACGGCAAGCTGCCGGCGGGCGTCGGCGGCATCTCGCTGTTCGTCGTGCCCAAATGGCTGCCGGCCGTGGACGGCGTCGGGAAGAGCGGAGCGGCCGACAGGGGCGAGCGCAACGACATCGCGCTGGCCGGCCTCAATCACAAGATGGGCTATCGCGGCACCACCAACTGCCTGCTGAACTTCGGCGAAGGACGCTTCACGCCGGGCGGTCGGGCCGGCGCAGTCGGCTGGCTGGTTGGCGAAGCGGGCCGCGGGCTGGCCTGCATGTTCCACATGATGAACGAGGCACGAATCGGCGTCGGCATGGGCGCGATCGCGCTCGGCTATACCGGTTACCTGCACGCGCTGGACTACGCCCGCAACCGCCCGCAGGGCCGGCGCTCCGGCCAGAAGGATCCGGCCAGTCCGCCGGTACCCATCGTGGCGCACGCCGACGTGCGCCGCATGCTGCTGGCCCAGAAAGCCTACGCCGAGGGCGCGCTGGCACTGAATCTGTTCTGCGCGCGGCTGGTCGACGACGAGCGCACTCATCCCGATGCCGGCGAACGCGAGACCGCTCATCGGCTGCTGGAACTGCTGACGCCGGTCGCCAAGAGCTGGCCGTCGCAGTGGTGCCTGGAGGCGAACAGCCTGGCCATCCAGGTGCACGGTGGCTACGGCTATACGCGCGACTACCGCGTCGAGCAGTTCTACCGCGACAACCGGCTGAACCCGATCCACGAAGGCACGCACGGCATCCAGGGCATGGACCTGCTCGGCCGCAAGGTGCCGGCCGACGGCGGCCGGGCCCTGGCCGAGCTGCAGCGGCGCATCGAGGCCACGATCGCGCGCGCCGGGCGCAGCGGCGCCGACTGGCCGGAACTGGCCGGCGCGCTGGCAGCGGCCGGCCGCCGGCTGGCGCAGACGATAGAGCGCCTAGCGGCCGAGCCCGATGCGGAACGCCGGCTGGCCAACGCCAGCGCATTCCTCGAGGCGTTCGGGCATCATGTCATCGCGTGGGTCTGGCTCGAACAGGCTCTGGTGGCGCAGGCGGCGCTCGATGCCGGCGGCACCGCCGCCGCGGGCGACGAGCGCGATTTCTATCTCGGCAAGCAGCAGGCGGCGCGCTACTTCCTGCGCTGGGAACTGCCGAAGATCGATCCTATGCTCGACCGCCTCGATGCCGTCGACACGACCTCGCTGGACATGCGCGACGAATGGTTCTGAGCGCGGGCGCATCGCGGCGATGCGCCCATCCTTGCCTTGACTGGAGTGGTGGATGTCACTGAAGAATGCGCTGGATCTGAGCGGCCGCAAGGCCATCGTCACGGGCGGCTCGCGCGGCCTCGGCCTGCAGATCGCCGAGGCGCTCGGCGAGATGGGCGCCGAAGTGCTGGTCGCCGCGCGCAAGGAAGACGAACTGCGCGAGGCCGTCGAGCATCTGCGCCAGCTGGGCGTGACGGCGCACTACGCCTGCGCCGACTTCGGCCGGCCGGAGTCGGTCACCGCGTTCGCCGATGCGGCGCTCGGGCAGCTCGGGCAGTGCGACATCCTGGTCAACAATGCCGGGGCCTCGTGGGGCGCACCGGCCGAAGACTATCCGCTCGAAGGCTGGCAGAAGCTGCTGAACCTGAACCTCACCGGCACCTTCGTACTGACGCAGACGATAGGCAAGCGCTCTATGATTCCGCGCCGCTACGGCCGCATCCTGAACGTCGCATCGGTGGCCGGACTGCGCGGCAATCCGATCTCGGTGATGCAGACGATCGGCTATAACACGACGAAGGGCGGGGTGGTCAACTTCACGCGCGCGCTGGCAGC
Organism: Burkholderiaceae bacterium; assembly: GCA_050187175.1. Lineage (GTDB taxonomy): Bacteria > Pseudomonadota > Gammaproteobacteria > Burkholderiales > Burkholderiaceae_E > Zeimonas. The sequence continues at coordinate 79,887 of JBFWXS010000014.1, read as the reverse complement.
CGAATGGGGGCGTTACGGCATCACCGTCAATGCGCTGGCGCCGGGCTATTTTCCGTCGAAGATGACGCGTGCGACGCTGGACAAGATCGAGCAGCAGCTGCTGCAGACCACGCCGCTGCAGCGCATCGGCGACGACGAGGACCTGAAGGGCGCCGCAGTGCTGTTCTGCTCGAATGCAGGCAAGCACATCACCGGTCAGATCCTGGCCGTCGACGGCGGAGCGTCCGCGATATGAGCCTGTTCGTTCCCGACATTCCGTTCGCCCAGCACGTCGGCCTGCGCGTCGTCGACTACCGGGAAGGCCGCTCGCTGCTGGAAGTGGAGCCGGGGCCGCATCATCAGAACTCGCGCGGCGTCGTCCACGGCGGCCTGCTGACGACGATGATAGACGTGGCCATGGCCATGGCGGCGCGCTCGCTGTCGGAAGAGCCGCAGCAGCGCGAGACCAACTCGGTGACGATAGAGATGAAGGTGTCGTTCATCCGCGCCGGCGTCGGCAAGCTGCGCGCCGAAGGCCGCTGCGTGCACAAGACCGCGAGCCTGCTGTTCTGCGAAGCCGACGTGCTCGACGAGGACGGCGAGCTGGTGGCGCGCGGCTCGGGTACGTTCAAGCTGCTGCGTCGCAGGAGTGCCTCGACATGACGATGAATCGTCAATGGCTGCTGGCGCGCCGGCCGCAAGGCGCGGCCAGCGCCGATGATTTCCGGCTGGTCGAGCGGCCGCTGCCGGCGCTGGCCGACGGCCAGGTCCTGGTGCGCAACCATTTCCTGTCGCTGGACCCGTACATGCGCGGCCGCATGGATGACGCGCGCTCGTACGCCAAGCCGCAGCCGCTGGACGAGGTCATGATAGGCGGCACGGCCGGCGAAGTGGTGGAGAGCCGCAATCCGCGCTTCGCCGTCGGCGACGCCGTGCTCGGCATGTTCGGCTGGCAGTCGTACGGCGTCAGCGACGGCAAGGACCTGCGCAAGCTCGATACGCGCCGCATCCCGCTGTCGGCCTACCTGGGGGCAGTGGGCATGCCGGGCATCACAGCCTGGTACGGCCTGAACCGCATCATCGAGCCAAAGGCCGGCGAAACGGTGCTGGTATCGGCCGCGGCCGGCGCCGTCGGCTCGGTGGTGGGCCAGCTGGCCAAGGCCAAAGGCTGCCGCGTCGTCGGCATTGCCGGGGGCGCCGAGAAGTGCGCGCTGGTCACCGGCAGCTACGGCTTCGACGCGTGCATCGACTACAAGACCGGCGACGCACAGGCCGCGCTGAAGGCGGCGACACCCGACGGCATCGACGGCGTCTTCGAGAACGTCGGCGGCGAGCTGTTCGACGCTGCGCTGCGCCGCATGAACGCGTTCGGACGCATCGCCGTCTGCGGCCTCATCGCGGGCTACGACGGGGCGCCGATGCCGATCAACCACTTCCGCTCGGTCCTGGTCAACCGGCTGCGCGTGCAGGGCTTCATCGTGTCCGAGCACCAGGAGGACTGGCCCGAAGCGCTGCGCGAGCTGAGCGAGGAAGTCGCCGAGGGCCGGCTGCGCTACCGCGAGACCATCGCGGAAGGAATCGAATCGGCGCCCAGCGCCTTCATCGGGCTGCTGGCCGGGCGCAACATCGGCAAGCAGCTGGTCAAGCTGGTCTAACCCGCCGCCGCACCGACAAGCATGGCTCGCGAACAATTCAGCTTCACACATCCGCTGCGCGTCCGCTGGGCCGAGGCCGACATGCAAGGCGTCGTGTTCAACGCGCACTACCTGATGTACTTCGACGTAGGCGTCACCGAGTACTGGCGCGCGGTGGCCGAAGGCGATCCGCAGCGGCTGCGCGAGATCTTCGAGCGGCTGTACGTCGTCAAGTCGACGGTCGAGTTCCATGCACCGGCGCGCTTCGACGATCTGCTCGAGGTCTGCGTTCGCACCGAGCGCATCGGCCGCAGCAGCCTGTCGTTGCTGTTCGAGATCCATCGCGAAGACCAGCACCTGATCAGCGGCCAGAACGTCTACGTGCACGCGCATGACGGCAGCTCGCTGCCGGTGCCGCCGGAGTTCCGCGGCCTGCTGCGCGACTTCGAGCGGGTCAAGCCGCAGGAGTGACGCGATGAACGGCAAGCCCGCCCATGGCAGCGCGGTCAGCCTGCGCTGCGGCGACTGGGCGCTGCTGGGCGCCGATGCCGGCGCCGTGCGCAGCGCGGTGTTCGTCGTGGAGCAGGGCATTCCGGCCGAAGAGGAATGGGATTCGCGCGACGCCGACTCGCTGCACTGCGTCGCTTATGCGGCCGACGGCACGCCGGTCGGCACCGGCCGGCTGCTGCCGGACGGCCACATCGGCCGCATGGCGGTGCTGGCCGACTGGCGTTCGGCGGGTATCGGCTCGCTGATCCTGCTGCGGCTGATCGAGCAGGGCGACGCACGCGGCCACCGGATGCTGGAGCTGAGCGCGCAATGCGCCGTCGAAGGCTTTTATCGGCGGCACGGCTTCTCGCCGGTGGGCGAGCCCTACGACGAGGTCGGCATCGCGCACGTACGCATGCAGCGCGCCGCGCCGGGCTGAATCCGCGCGCGGACCGTGCCGGCCTCGACCGGACCCTCCGCGCCGGGACGCCAGCTGCGTTCGATATAGTCGGTGCCGTCGCGGTCGACGACGACCACGGTCGAAGCGCGCGTGCCATAGCTGCGCGCCGGGCCATAGATGAAGGCCGGCGCCAGCAGCCGTTCGCGTTCGGCGCCGACGCCGGTGTCCGGCAGCTCGTCATCGGGCGGCAGCTCGCGATCGGCCAGCGCCTGCAGCAGCGCTGCTTCCAGCGGCTGCGTCGAATCCGTTGCGTCGGCCAGCCGGCGCACCAGGCGCCGCACCTTGGGCCAGTCGGTATCGAGCAGATGGTTCGACAGGCCGTGGACGCCCGCGGGAACCGGCGCAAGGCGCACCGGCGCGCGGTTCGACACGTAGAACGCGCGTCCCTCGCCGCGCGTCTCGAACAGCAGCAGATTGAAGCCCGAGTAGTCGTCGGCGGCGTCGGCGACCTGCTGCGCGTAGTCATGCAGATCGAGCTCGCCGAGCAGGAATCCGCTGACCAGCTCGCCGCGCGAACGGCGGCCCAGCACGGGCTGCGCTTCGCGCACATTGGTCACCGCTGCCAGGCGGCCGCCGCGATCCATGGCCAGCCAGCTGCCGCCGGCCAGCAGGTCGCGCCCGCCGTAGACCTCGCTTGCGCCGGGCCACCAGCCGGCCGCTGCGGTCGGCCGCTCGTACGATTCGTCGCGGTTGGCGGCCATCACCAGCGGACGGTCATGCCCGGGACGCCAGTCGAACGCGATCAGGCACATGGCGCGTACCGCGGACAGCAGGGATGCGAGCGATTCATTCGCTGCTCAGTGAGCCGGCAGCGGGTAGGGCAGCTCGATCACGCGAACCGGGCGCCCGTCGACGCGCACGCCGGCCTCGCCCTGAACGGCCGCGATCTGCGACTCGAACAGCAGCGCGACGCCGCCTTCCGGCGTCGCGGCCGCGCTGACCACCATGCCGACCGGCGCGCCGCCGGCGTCGGTCACGTCGCTGCCGGGCAGCGGCTGCGCAGCATGCGCAGCGCCGGCCTGCAGCTCGCCGATGAAGCTGCGGCGCTTCAGCTTGCCGAGGTAGTGGCTGCGGGCGACGATCTCCTGTCCCGGATAGCAGCCCTTCGTATAGCTGACGCCGTCGATCGCATCGAGGTTCAGCATCTGCGGCACGAACTGTTCGCTGGTGGCCGGTACGATCCGCGGCAGGCCGCAGCGGATGTCCATCCAGCGCCAGGCCTCGCTGCCCACCGGCGCGAGCGACGCGCTCAACTGCGCCCATAGCTGCGGCAGGCGCTCGACCGGCGTCAGCAGCCACCAGCGCGGCAGCGCCTCGCCGCCCAGCGGGCAGGCCGGCAGGCCGATCGCGGTGAACGGCGCGGCCGCGGCAAGCCGCATCGGCGCCGGCGCGGCCAATCCGAGCGACGCGAGCGCGGCCGGCGCGCCGGCGCCGCAGACGCCGAGCAGCGCGTAGTGGTCCGACTCGTCGCTGAACTTCGCCTTGGCCCGCAGCACATACATCGACAGCCGCTTGCGGATGGCCGCCGTCAGCGGGCGCGGCAGCAGCAGGCGGACGGCAGCCTCGTCGCGCCAGATCAGCATGGTCGCCAGCAGGCGTCCTTTGGCCGTGCAGTAGCCGTGCCAACGCGCTTCGTCGAGCGGCTGTTTGGCGAGGTCGTTGGTCGTCTGCGACTGCAGGAACGAAACCGCGTCGGCTCCCTCGAGCCGCAGCAGTCCCCAATCGAGCAGCGGAGCGACGGCGCCGGCGCTCAGCGCGTGCAGCGAGGGCGGCACGATGCCCGCTTGGGCATTCACCGCGGCGGGGCTGCCTGCCGAGTCGATCCGAGCCGCCGAATCGACGCGTGCGGCCGGATCGAAACGGGTCGCCGGCCCGTACGCGTCCAGGTCGAGCGTCGCCCCGCAAGCGGCGGCCATGGCGCGAACGGCCGCGATGTCGAAACCTGCGGCTTCGGACGACGGCGGCGGCGCGCCTGCCGCCGCGGCCGGGGTGGAATCCTGAGAGGAGCGAGCGGCGTTGGTCATGCGGATTATTATAGGCACCCGTTCTCCCCGCCCGATCCGATGACCGTTGCGCCCAAAGGCCGACCGCGCAGGCTGCTGCTGGCGCTGTCGCTGCTCCTGATTCTCGCGCCGCTGCTGGCCGCCGGCTGGTTCTGGCATCGCGCGGCCGTGGCGCCGCTGGCGATGCAGGCCTCGCCGCTGCGCTTCACCGTGCCCAAGGGCGCCGGCGTCAGGACGATCGCCGCCGCGCTGCGGCGCGACGGCGTCGACGTGACGCCGACCGGCATGTGGCTGTGGTACAAGTGGCGCGGCCTGGACGGCCAGCTGAAGGCGGGCACCTACGAATTCACTGCGCCTATCACCCTGGACCGGCTGCTGGCCAAGATCGCCAGCGGCGACGTGCTGATCGTCGACATCCGCTTCATCGAGGGCTGGACCTTCAAGCAGATGCGCGCCGCAGTCGATGCCCACCCCGATCTGACACACGAGACGCGCGGACTCGACGAGGCGGCGCTGCTGCGCCGGATCGGCGCCACCGAGACGCAGGCCGAAGGCCTGTTCTTTCCCGACACGTACACCTTCTCGCCGGGCCTCTCCGATCTGGAGCTGTACAAGCGCGCCTATCGCAGCCTGCAGCAGGCGCTCGACGCCGCCTGGCAGTCGCGGCAGGCCGGGCTGCCGTACCGGTCCGCCTACGACGCGCTGATCATGGCTTCGATCATCGAGAAGGAAACCGGCCGTCCCGACGAACGCGACAAGGTCGCCGCGGTGTTCGTCAATCGGCTCAAGCGCGGCATGCTGCTGCAGAGCGATCCGACGACCATCTACGGACTCGGCGCATCGTTCGACGGCAATCTGCGCAAGCGCGACCTGCAGACGCATACCGAGTTCAATACCTATACACGCGCCGGCCTGCCGCCGACGCCGATCGCGCTGGTCGGCCGCGCATCGTTGCAGGCCGCCATGCAGCCGGCCGACATTCCGGCCTTGTACTTCGTCGCGCGCGGCGACGGCAGCAGCGAGTTCTCCGACGACCTGGCCAGCCACAACCGCGCGGTATGGCGCTATCAGCGAGGCGGCCGGTGAACGCCCGCTTCATCACCTTCGAGGGCATAGACGGCGCCGGCAAGAGCACGCATATCGGCTGGTATGTCGAACAGCTGCGCGCACGCGGGCTGACCGTACTGGCCACGCGCGAGCCGGGCGGCTCGGCGCTGGCCGAATCGCTGCGCGAGCTGCTGCTGCATCAGCCGATGAGCCTGGAGACCGAGCTGCTGCTGGTGTTCGCGGCGCGCCGCGACCATCTGGAGCGCGTCGTGCGCCCCGCACTGGCAGCCGGACAGTGGGTGGTCTGCGACCGCTTCACCGATTCGACCTATGCGTACCAGGGCGGCGGCCGCGGCGCGCCGCTGTCGCGCATCGCCGAGCTCGAGCGCTGGGTGCATGGCGACCTGCAGCCCCGCCGCACCTATCTGTTCGATCTCGAACCCGACGAAGCCGCGCGGCGGCGCGGCGCGGCGCGTGCCGCCGACCGCTTTGAGGCCGAGGACGCTGCCTTCTTCGAGCGCGTGCGCCGCGGCTACCTCGATCGCACGGCGCAGGCCGCGCAGCGATTCCTGCTGCTGGACGGGGCAGAGCCCATCGAAGAACTTCGTAAAATACTTGAAAAAGACCTCATAAATATTTGTTCTGAATGATTTATCCCTGGCTATCCAAGAGCTGGCAGCAGACGCTGGAGCAGCGCCACCGGCTGCACCACGCGCTGCTGATCACCGGCCCGGCTGGCATCGGCAAGTCGGCCTTCGCCCAGTCGCTGGCAGCAGCGCTGCTGTGCGAGTCGCCGGCCGCCGACGGCGCGGCCTGCGGCCGCTGCAGCGCCTGCGGCTGGTTCGGGCAGGGCCATCATCCGGACTTCAGGCTGCTGGCGCCGGCCTCTGCCGACGACGGCAATGAAGACGGCGAGGGCCGCAGCGGCGGCGCCCGCGCGGGCGGCCGCGCCGCCAGCAAGCCGTCGCGCGAGATCAAGATCGACCAGGTGCGGGCGCTCGAGCGCTTCGTCGAGATCGGCGGCCATCGCGGCGGCAGCAAGCTGATCCTCATCGATCCCGCCGAGGCGCTGAACACGGCCTCGGCCAATGCGCTGCTGAAGACGCTGGAAGAGCCGGCCGGATCGACGCGCTTCCTGCTGGTCTGCAACCGGCCCGACGCGCTGCCGGCCACCATCCGTTCGCGATGTGCCGTCCTGCCGCTGGCCGCGCCGGCGGCCGACGCCGGGGCCGACTGGCTGGCCGCCGAAACCTCGGTGCCGCGCGATCAGGCTATGCGCTGGCTGGCAGCCGCGGGCGGCGCACCGCTGCGCGCCCGGCGTTTCGCCGATCCTGCCGAAGCCACCGCCCATCGGCTGATTCTGGAGACGATCGCCGGGCTTCCCGAGACTGATGCCGTCCAGGCAGCCGAAGCCTTGTCCGGCATCGAAGCCGCGGCGTGGCTGGGCGTGCTGCAGACCTGGGTCGCCGACCTGGGTCGCGTGCGCGCCGGAGCCGAGCCGCGCTTCCATCCGGAGCACACGGCCCGGCTGCGGGCGCTGGCGCAGCGCGCCGGCCTGGAACGGTTGATGCGGTTCGACGCCAGTCTCGGCAAGCTGGCGCGCGCCGTCGATCATCCGTTGAATCCCCGTTTGATGGCCGAGGACGTGCTGATCCAGCTGCACGAGGCCCTGGCTCCCTGATTGCCGCGACGACTCGTCCAGGAACAACCCATGTCAGCCGCCTTTGCTTCGACCAACGCCTCCGGCAGCGCGACGGAACCCGATACCGCCGCGCTAAGTCCGAGCACGCTTGGCCCGGCGGCGAATTCCATGGCGAACGCAGCGGCCAGTCCTGCGGCGAACCCCGGATCGCGCAGCGGCGGCCCGCGGCCCGGCGTCGTGCAGCTGGCGATCCGCGAGAAGGCAGCGCTGTACGCCGCCTACATGCCGTTCATAGACGGCGGCGGCCTGTTCGTGCCGACCACGCGCGCCGCGCACGTCGGCGACGAGCTGTACCTGATCCTGTCGCTGATGGACGAGCCCAACAAGCTGCCGGTCACCGGCAAGGTGGTGTGGATCACGCCGGCCGGCACGCCCGGACGCCAGCAGGGGCTGGGCATCCGCTTCGCCAAGGACGAAGCCGGCGAACAGGCGCGCAATCGCATCGAGACGTTGCTCGGCGGCGCGCTGAAGGCGAATCGGCCGACGCATACGCTCTGACTCGGCCGACACATACGCTCTGAGGGCCCGACGCGCAAGGCAGGCGCTGCAGGGCGCACAGGCGGCCGGCGAATCAGACTGCGCGCCGCAGGGCCGGCGGCGCCCTCGGCCGACCCGGCCGATACAATGACGGCCTGTCCTGCACGCCCGGCCCGATGCTCGTCGATTCCCATTGCCATCTCGATTTCCCGGATCTTGTCGACCGTTTCGACGAGATACTCGCCAACATGGCCGCCCATGACGTCGGCCATGCGCTGTGCGTCTGCGTCACGCTCGAGGACTTCGAAGGCGTGCTGGCCGTCGCCGAGCGCGACGCCCGCCTGTCGGCGTCGGTGGGGGTTCATCCCGACTACACCGATCGCGCCGAGCCGGACGTCGAGACCCTGGAGCGCCTGTCGGCGCACCCCAAAGTGGTCGCCATCGGCGAAACCGGCCTCGACTATTTCCGCATCGAGGGCGACACCGAGTGGCAGCGCGAGCGCTTCCGCGTCCATATCCGCGCCGCGCGCCGTACCGGCAAGCCGCTGATCATCCACACCCGTGCCGCCGCCGCCGACACGCTGCGGCTGATGCGCGAGGAGGGTGCCGAGGCCGCCGGCGGCGTCATGCACTGCTTCACCGAGGACTGGCCCACCGCGCGCGCCGCGCTCGACCTGGGCTTTCACCTATCGTTCTCCGGCATCGTCACGTTCAAGAACGCGGCTGCGCTGCGCAAAGTCGCCGCCAAAGTGCCGGACGAGCGCCTGCTGGTCGAGACCGATTCACCGTATCTGGCGCCGGTGCCGTTTCGCGGCAAGACCAATGAACCGGCGTTCGTGCGGCACGTGGCGCGCTGCGTCGCTGAACTCCGAGGCCAGGATGCAGCCTACATCGACGAGCTGACCACGGAAAATTATTTCAATCTATTCAAAGACTCCAAACGGGTTTCTGAGAAATAACATGAAATTGTTACGGAGTTTTTTGATATTCCTGTCGCTGATCGGCGCCGCGCTGGCGGCCGCCGGGCCGGCGGTCGCGCAGTCGGTTCCGGAAGCGTTCTGGAACGAATTGCGGCGCGACAACGAAAGCGCCGTCCAGACCTGGCTGCTGCGCGGCATCGACGTCAACGCGATGCATCCGCAGCACGGGCCGGCGATCGTCTACGCAGCCCGCGAGCGCTCGTGGCGCTCGGTGCGCATGCTGGCCGGCCTCACCGGCACGCGGATCGATGCGCCCAATCCGCAAGGGGAGACTGCGCTGATGCTGGCGGCGCTGCACGGCGAGCCCGAGACGATGAAGCTGCTGATCGCGCGCGGCGCCGAAGTCAACCGGCCGGGCTGGACGCCGCTGCACTACGCGGCCTCGGGCGGACACACCGAGATCGTCCGCTATCTGCTGGAGCAGTCCGCGTACATCGACGCGCAATCGCCCAACCGCACCACGCCGCTGATGATGGCGGCGCGCCAGCAGCACGTCTCGACCGTCAAGCTGCTGATCGAGGCGGGCGCCGATCCGACGCCGCGCAACGACGCGGGGCTGGATGCGGCCAGCTACATGCAGCGGCTCGGCGAGACCGAGCTCGCCGCATGGCTGCGCGAACGCGCTGCCGACTACGAGCGCCGCTACGGCACGCTGGAGCGGCCGCGCACCGTGGAGTCGATCGAAGCCCAGAAGCGGCCGAGCCCGCGTCCGGCGCAGCCGCAGCTGCCGGGCGTGCGCAACTGACGCCGGCGCGGCCTCAGATCAGCGCCACGTCCAGGAAGAACATCAGCGCGAATCCGATGAACAGCGCCGCGGTGGCCGAGTCGCCGAAGCCGGCGCGATGCGTCTCGGGAATCACTTCGTCGCTGATGACGAACAGCATGGTGCCGGCGGCGAAGGCCAGCGCGCCGGGGAGCAGTGCCTGCGACAGCGTCAGCAGTCCGGCTCCCAGCAGTCCGCCGAGCAGCTCGACCAGCCCGGTCAGCGCGGCGATGCCCAGGGCCTCCAGCCGGCTGTAGCCCAGGCCGGCCAGCGCCATGGCCACGGCCAGTCCCTCGGGCATGTTCTGCAGGCCGATGCCCAGCGTCACGCCGAGCCCGATCCGCGCATCGCCGCTGGCCGCGCCCACGCCGATCGACAGGCCTTCAGGCAGGTTGTGCACGGCGATCGCCAGCACGAACAGCCAGACTCGCGCGATGCGATCGCGGCCGACGCCCTCCGGGCCCTTCTGGAAGTGCTCATGCGGCAGGAAGCGGTGGATCGCCGCCATGAACAGGCCACCTATCATCATGGCCGCGATCACGCCGAGCGCCGCGCCGCGCGAACCGCCGAACACCGCCTCGGCCTGCTCGTAGCCGGGCAGCAGCAGCGAGAACACCGTGGCGGCAAGCATCACGCCGGCAGCGAAGGCCAGCATCGAGTTGTTCATCCGCGGCGACAGCCGGTGCAGCACCAGTACCGGCAGCGCACCGACCGTGGTGGCGGCAAAGCCGCCGATCAGGCTGGCCAGCAAGGCGGCCAGCAGCGGGGACGTCAGCGACAGGTCGATGAGGGTCTGCACGGGATGGTTCGCGGCGCTCGGGCCGCTCGTCAGCGGAGCCGATGGAATGGTAGTGCAGTTCGAGCGCGCTCAGCTCACGACCGCCGGCAGCTGCAGCACGGCGCGCAGGCCGCCCAGCGGCGAATCGGTCAACCAGACGTCACCGCGATACAGACGCGCCAGATCGCGCACGATGTCCAGCCCCAGGCCGCTGCCGGCGACTCGTTCGTCCACCCGCGCACCGCGCGCGAAGACCGCCTCGCGCCGCTCGGGAGCCAGGCCCGGACCGTCGTCGTCGATGGTGATCTGCAGCCGCGGACCATCGCCTTGGATGCGCAGCTCGACACGGTGCCGCGCCCATTTGCAGGCATTGTCGAGCAGATTGCCGAGCATCTCCTGCAGGTCCTGCTGCTCGCCGTGGAAAGCGGGAGCGGGCAGGGTGGAGGGGTTCGCAATCATCTCGATCGACAGGCTGCGCTGGGCGTGAATGCGCGACATCGCGCGCAGCAAGCCCTCGGCCACCGGCACGACCGGCGTCTTCAACCCCGGCATCTGCGCCGCCGCCGCGGCGCGCGCACGCGCCAGATAGTGGTCGATCTGCCGCTGCGCGATCTCGATCTGCTCGATGACCGTCGTCGCCAGATCCGGCTGCTGCCGGGTCGCGGCATTGGCCAGCACAGCCAGCGGCGTCTTCAATGCATGCGCCAGGTTGCCGGTCTGCGTGCGCGCGCGTTCGACGACCTCGGTGTCGTGATGCAGCACCGCGTTCAGCTCGTCCACCAGCGGCTGCACCTCCGCCGGAAAGCGCTCGCCGATGTGCCGCGAACGGCCGTCGCGAATGCCGGCCAGCGCGCGGCGCAACCGGCGCAGCGGCGCCAGCCCGGCCGAAACCTGCAGCGTCGCGGCCAGCACCAGCCCGCCCGCAAGCACTGCCAGCGAAAGAGCCAGCGGCCAGATGAACTCGCGCACCGGTTCGGTCATGCCGCGCTCATCGGCGGCCACCGTCAGATGCAGCAGCCGGTCGCCGGCCACCGGCGGCTCGATGGCCCGCTCCAGCGCCACCAGCCGCGTGCCGTTCGGCCCTTCGACGCGACGGCGCACGATCTCACCCGGCGGCGCCGGCTCGGCCGCCGGCGGCAGGCGATAGTCCCACAGCGAACGCGAGCGCTGCATGGCCAGCGGCGAATCGTCGGCCGGCCGGCCGTATTCGGCTTGCCAGTACAGGCCCGAGAACGGCTTCTGCAGCCGGGGGTCGCTGAGCTCGCGGTGCATGCCGAGCACGCCATGCTCGTCCACGTCGGCCAGCGCGGTGAGCTGGTCGAGCTGCACGCGCAGCTCGTCGACGAAGCGCCGCTCGATGTGGGCCTCGAACAGATCGGTGAGCACGATGCCCGCGGCCAGCACCGCCGCCAGACACCAGGCCAGCGTGCCCGCGATCAGCCGCAGCCGCAGCGAGCCTGCGCGGCGGGGGTCGCTGGGGGCGGCGCTGCTGCTCATACGGTCGTCGCTGCCGTCGCTGCTCCTGGTGCCGTCGCCGCTCATGCGGGTGCCGCCAGCCGGTAGCCGAGCCCGCGAACGGTCTCGATCATGCCCGGCGGCAGCTTCTTCCTGAGCCGGCCGATGAAGACCTCGACCGTGTTCGAGTCGCGATCGTAGTCCTGCGCGTAGATGTGCTCGATCAGCTCCGAGCGCGACACGACGCTGCGCGGATGATGCATCAGGTACGACAGCACCTTGAACTCGTGCGCCGTCAGGCTCACCGGCTGTCCTGCCACCGTCACGCGGCCGCTGCGCGTATCGAGCATCAGCTCGCCGCAGCGCAGTTCGGCGCTGGCGAAGCCGCTGGCACGGCGCATCAGCGCGCGCAGCCGCGCCAGCAGCTCTTCCATACGGAAAGGCTTGGACAGATAGTCGTCGGCACCCGCGTCGATGCCCTCGACCTTCTCATGCCAGTTGCTGCGCGCGGTCAGGATCAGCACCGGCATGTTGCGCGCCGCGGCGCGCCAGCGCTTGAGCACCGTGATGCCATCGAGTTCAGGCAGGCCCAGGTCGAGCACCACTGCGTCATAAGGTTCGGTGTCGCCCAAGTGATGCGCATCGCGGCCGTTGCCGGCGGCGTCGACCGTGTAGCCGTTCTCTTCGAGCGTCGCCGTCAGCTGGCTAGCCAGCGTGGGTTCGTCTTCGACCACCAGGATTCGCACGTTCCAGCTTCCGTATCCGTGGCGCTCAGCGACGCCTGGTGCGCAGCACCGAGCCGTCGCGTCCGTCCACATCGAGCTTGATCAGCGCGCCGTCGCGTGACAGCACTTTCAGCTCGTAGACCCAGCGGTCGCGCTCCCGTTCCAGCTCCACTTCCAGCACTTCGCCGGGCTGAGTCTGCTGGACCCGCTTGAGGATCTCATTCAACGATAGCAGCTCGCCGGCTTGCAGCGCGCGGCGTGCACGTTCGTGATCATCGTCGGCGAGCGCGGGGAGGGGAGCGACGGCAGCTCCCAGCGAAACAGCCAGCGCCGCTGCGACCAAGGAGGTTTTCGTGAGGCGTGAGATTTTCATGACATGCACCTGAAGCAAAGTGTTGCGGTACCGACATGAAACCGCAGCCGAGCTGAACGGCGGATGAACAGGCGGTTCAGCCTCGGTTCAGGACGACACTCGCAGCATGCGCAGCATAGGACGGCGCTGTCTGCCGGCCATTGCGGATCCCGCCTGGAACTTCATCATGCCCGCATTCGATTCCCTGCACCGCCTGATTGCCGGCCTGCGTGCCCGCCTGATCGCGGGCCTGACGTGCGGTCCCACGTGCGGCCCGACTCGCTGGCCGACTCCGGGCCGGGTTGCCGCCGCCACCGCCGCCTTCGCCATCGCAGCTGCGTCCGCCGCCACGGCGGGACCGGCCGCGACGCGCTGCGATGAGGCGAGGGCAGTTGAGTCGCTGGGCGCGGCCGGTGCGTGCAACACCGCGGGATGGCTGCCGCTTGCCGACGTCTATCAACGCCTCATCACGCAAGGCCATCGCGACGTGCTGAGCATCGAGCGCCGTTCGCTCGGCTACGAGGCGATCGTGCCGGATGCGGACGAAGGGCGCGTGCGCCTGTTCATCGATCCGCGCACCGGGCGCACGCTGGGCCGGCAGCCGGCCCACTGAGCACTGAAAACAGCAGCCGTCGAGCGGCACATCAGGCAGGGCGGCCGGGCCGAAGCAGCATCGCGCGAAGCCGCGGATGCCTCTCGATATCGCGCAGCGACGTGAAAACCACCCCGTCCCAACCGGCGCGCCCGGCTGTCTCGATCACGGCAGGCTGATCATCGAAGAACAGCGGCCGCTCGTCAGCGGCGCTGCCAAGGCGCCGGTTGATCGTCTCGTAGAACCGGACATCCTTTTTCGAGCAGCCGATCGCAGCGCTATGGAAGATGTCGTCGAAGTGCTCGCGCAGCCCCAGGTCGTTCCATAGATAGCGCGCACGATGATGCTCCTGGGCCGTCGCCAGGAACAGCTGGACCTGGCCGCACCGGCGGATCTCGTCGATCAGGCCGAGCACGCCCATGTCCACGTTGGAATCGTTCTCGAACCAGTAGCGGACGAAGTCGGCCACCCGGCCGCCATAGCCGACCTGAGGCAGCACTTCGGCGAGCGCCTCATGCAGATCCCGCCGCCCGCTCATGCAGGCGGCCATCGGCGACGTCGACGGGCTGTCCGGCACGCCGAAGAACAGGCGCTGGAACGCGGCCCGATCGATTCGCAGATCGGTCCCGATGGCGGCGTCCCAGCGCCTGCGCCGGGAGTCGTCCGCGTGCCAGCCGTCGATCAGGACGCCGTCGACGTCGAGGAAGATCTTCATGGGTGGAGATCGTAGCGGGTGCGCTCGGGAGGCATGGACTGGCGTTCTCGAGGCTTCACTTTCTTGAGGCTTCGTATTGCGCATAATGTATATTATGTAAAATCAATGATAAGCACAAAAACACGTCGTCATCATCAAGACCCCCTCCGAGGATCGCTGCTCCCCACCTGGATCGCCATCCCACGGGAACCGCGTCACTTTTGCTGCCTGAACGTCTGAACGTCTGAACGCCTGAACGCAATCCTTCGGACAACGCTTAGGCTTCCGAAAGTGCTCGCCCTGAGATGTCGCCCCGAAGGATGCTCCGCGCCTGAGCCGTAATTCATTTGTCTGAACCCAAAGAACTAGGCTAAAGCCCGCCTGAAGGCGCGTGACGCCTCCGGCAGAGGTAAACTGACATCTGGCGCTGCACCGGAGGGTGTCCTTAGAGGCCCTGCGAGTCGCTTTTTCGAGCTTTCGAGCCGTTCGAGCGCCTGCTTACATCGGCAGGCATCGTCAAGAGCTTCCCTCCTCCCTCTCTTAGCGGCGTTTTCCCTGCCGTTTTCAGGCCCGCTTGCCCAGAATCCTTATGAACGATCCGAAGAAACGCATTCGCTGGACCCTGGAAGAACGCCGTACGCTGGCGCAGCGGCTGGCCGAGGTGCTGCGCGACGAGCCGCACCTGTCCAAGCTGCAGGCGATGGAGCGCGCGCAGACCGCGCTGCCCTCCGAGCGGCGCCGCCATCTGGCGGCGTGGTCGACGGTGCGCGAATTCATCGAGCCCTACATGCCGGTGCTGGCGCCGCAGGGCGCCGATGCGCAAGGCGCGGAGCCCGATTCGTCAGCGACGGACGATGCCACGGCTCAATTGTCGCTGGACACGCCGCCTGATGAGCTTGCGTCGGCGGACATCGCCGGCGGCGAAGCCGGCAACGCCGCGTCCGCTGAGGCCCTCACCGCCGCAACTGCTGAATCACCCGACGGCGAACCGGGCGAGCCGGCAGGCGCGGGCGAGGCCGCAGGAACGGCGGGCGCGGGCAGCAGCTCTGCCGCCGTCAGCGACCCTATCGAGGCAGCGCTGCTGTGCGCGCTGTCGAGTCCGCGCGTGGTCGACAAGCTCGCCGCCGTGTTCGCATCGGCGCTGGGCCGTGCCCTGGAGCAGGTTCCGGCCGCGGCGCCCGTGAGCGCCACGCCGGCGAAAGGCAACGGCAGCCCGGCTCCCGCGCCGGTGGCCTCGCCGCGCCCCAAGGTGCTGATCGCGGGCATCTCGCCGGCGGACGCGCATCACCTCGGCGAGGTCATGCGCAACAAGCTCGATCTTCGTTTCTGGCGCCAGGGCGATTCACGGGAGCAGCTGCGGCTGCACGGGCGTTCGTGTTCAGTAGCGGTGGTCATGTCGGAAGCCGTCGACTCCGACGTCGAAGCCCTGCTGCGCTCGATGCAGCTGCGGGTAGTCAGGCATACGTACAACGCGTCGCGGCTCGAAGAACGCTTGAACGAGATGCAGGATCACGGCATGTTCAATCTGCTCATCTGAAGCCTCTTCGAATCCTCACGGGCCTGCGGCTTGCTGATCGAGTCCGACCGGCGCAGCCGCGCCGGCATACCGATTCGACGGAGGCCTCATGCGCGTCATCCTGCTCTGGCTGTTGGGCGTACCCATCAGCCTCATCATCCTGCTGAAGCTGTTCGGCGTGTTCTGAGCGACGCGCCGGGGCTGGTCAGTCCTCGACCGCAGGGCCGCGGTCCGACCGCCCTCGCACGGCGGCGCCCTGTCGCCCTACCGTTCCGCTCTCCTGTCGCCCGGCCGTGCCGACATCCTGCCGCGCTGCCGTTCCGACATCTTCCCGCGCTGCTGCGCCCGCGCTCCGCTGGCCTGCCAGTCCCCCTGGTCCCTCTGCCGGTCCGTCGGGCACGGGCGGCTCTGCGTGGACCGGATCCTCGAGCCGTTCATAGACGCCCGCGAAGCGCTCGCCATCCCATGCATACAGCAGATACGCCGCGTGCACGCAATTGCGCGCGGCCTTGGGCGTGAACAGGCCGACGCACTGCCCGGCCGAGTGACGAACGCTGCGATAGACGACGCCGGCGGAGCCCGCATCGCGCAAGCCGCGCCCCAGCGATTGCGCGGCTGAATGATTGTCGGCGTCATGGATCGCCGCGTCGATCGGCGCCGGACGTCGGCGCAGGTCGTGCAGACGCGCATCGACGTCGACGCGGTACAGCCGCATCGGCAGATGCATGGGAGCCTCGCGCGTCGCCGCCAGGAAGCGGCCATGATGGAATGAAGTCTCGGCGATGGCGGTCGCGCGCTCGTGCGCCGCGTAGAAGACGCCGTAAGAGCCGTCGGAGAAACGGCTGCCGGTTGGATTCAGGTGCGTGAACGCGGCCATGATCGGACCGCTGCCTGGGCCGAAGATGCGCTGTGACTTGGGCACCAGTTCGATGACGCCGGTTTCGTCGCGGAGCCGCTCATTGGTCATCGCTTCCAGCGCGTACAGCGCCTCGAAGTCGTCCGGATCGGCGATGCGGTCGAACAGGAAGACCGACGGATAGCGGGTGGGCACGATGCGCCATGCCGGCGACCACTGGATGCGCCGCAGCGGCGGCGCATCAGCCGGAACTGCGCTCATGCCCAGCCGCCGCCGCGGACGGCGTCGAGGTAGTTGCGCACCGCATGGAGGTCGCCGAGATTGCCGGCCAGCATCCGATCCATCGCCGAGGCGCCGCCGAACAGCGGCGCCGCGTTCGGCTTGTGTACCCACGCATCGGCCACGGCAGCATCGGGAAACAGGATCTGCAAGGACTTGTAGATGCCGAGCAGGCAGGAGATCCGCTCCAGCGTGTCACGCGAAAGCTGGGCTTTTTCCGGGTGCTTGCGCCAGGCGAAGAAGGTCGAACGGCCGGGCTCACCCAGCAGACGCAGCTGCTGATCGATGGACAGCCGCCACAGCCCTGCCAGGCGGCAGAAGGCCCGGATGCCGGCGGCGCTCAGCGACGCCTGATCGCTGGCTGGCCCCGAGTGGGCAAGCCGGATGGCCATGGACAACTCCTGTTCAAAGTCCTGATTCGGACTTTCAATATAAATCCATCCGCATTTGGATGCAAGCCCTGGGCCCCGGGCATCCCGTTTGCTCAAATCACCCGACCGGCGCGCGCAGCCGTCGCGCTGCGCCCGCCCTCTCCCGTGTTTGACCGAGGTGCGTGAACATGTCGATGGTTTGGATGGTGCTGATCGTCGCGCTGGGGCTGCTGCTGGGCGTTCCGGCCCTGCGTCGAACCTGGGTCACGCAGCCTCTGATGGCTTGGTTCCGCCGCACGCTGCCGCCCATGAGCCGCTCCGAACAGGCGGCGATCGAATCCGGCACGGTGGGTTTCGAGGCGCAGCTGTTCGGCGGACGTCCGGACTACCGGGGCCTCGCGGAGCTGCGCACCGAAGCGCTCAGCGACGAGGAGCGCACCTTCCTGAACGTCGAGACCGAGCATCTGTGCGCCATGCTCGACGAGTGGCGCATCAGCCAGCAGCGCGACATGCCGCCGGAGGTGTGGTCCTTCATCAAGCAGCGCGGCTTCTTCGGGCTGATCATTCCGAAGCATTACGGCGGACTCGGCTTCTCGGCCTCCGCGCAAGCGGCAATCGTCACCAAGATCGCCAGCCGCAGCGCGACCGCCGCCACGACGGTCATGGTGCCCAATTCACTGGGTCCCGGCGAGCTGCTGCTGCGCTACGGTACCGACGAGCAGAAGAATCGCTATCTGCCTCGGCTCGCCAGCGGCGAGGAGATCCCCTGCTTCGCGCTGACCAACCCCTGGGCGGGTTCGGACGCGGGCTCGATTCCCGACACCGGCCGCGTAGTCCGCGAGCTGCGCAATGGCGTCGAAACGCTGGGCTTTCGAATCACCTGGTCGAAGCGCTATATCACGCTGGGACCGGTGGCCACCCTGCTCGGCCTGGCGTTCCGCGCCGTCGATCCGGACCACCTGCTGGGACCGGACAGCGATCTGGGCATCACCTGCGCGCTGATTCCCGCCTCGCATCCGGAAGTGCGGATCGGACGCCGCCATGCGCCGCTCACCGCTTCGTTCATGAACGGCCCCAATGAAGGCGATGAAGTCTTCGTGCCGTTCGACTGGGTCATCGGCGGCCGAGCGCAGATCGGCAACGGCTGGGCGATGCTGATGGAATGCCTGGCGGCGGGCCGCGGCATTTCGCTGCCGTCGCTGGGCATCGCCACGCAGATGCTGACGCTGCGCTCGGTGGGCGCGTATGCGATGCTGCGCCGGCAGTTCGGGCTACCGATCGGCCGCTTCCACGGTGTGGCGCAGCCGCTTGGCGACGTGGCTGCGCGGCTGTACGCGCAGGACGGCGCACGCCGCCTGCTGTATGCCGAGCTGGATCGCGGCGAACGCCCCGCGGTGGCCTCGGCGATCCTGAAGTACCACCTGACCGAAGCCGCGCGCGATGCCGTCAACGTCGGCATGGACGTACTCGGCGGCAAGGGCATCTGCGTCGGTCCGCGCAACTTCCTGGCGCAGGCCTACCAGACCATTCCGATCGCCATCACGGTCGAGGGCGCGAACATCATGACGCGCAGCCTGATCATCTTCGGCCAGGGCGCGGTGCGCTGTCATCCGTTCGTGCAGCAGGAGATGGCGGCCGCGCAGGCCGACGACGTCGTCGAGTTCGATCGGCTGCTGCTGCGCCATCTGCGGCGCTGGGCGGGCAACGCGGCGCGCGGGCTCGGACTGGCGCGGCTGCCCGCGCCGCCGCCGCACGACGCGCGAGTGGCCGACCTGTGGCGTGCCGTGAACCGGCTGTCGGCGCGCTTCGCCGTCACTGCCGATGCCGCGATGGCAATGCTCGGCGCCTCGCTGAAGCGGCTCGAACTGCAGTCGGCCCGGCTCGGCGACGTGCTGTCGCATCTGTACGTTGCCTGCGGCGCGCTGCAGCGCTGGGAACTGGAGGGCCGCCAGGCGGACGACCTCGATCTGGCCCGACTCGCTGCGCAGCGCGAACTGCATGAGGCCTATCAGGCCCTGCAGGCCTTCTTCGACAATGCGCCGCTGCGGCTGCGCATGCTGCGCCGGCTGGTCATGCCGACCGGCATCGCGGTCCCCGCGCCGGACGACGAGCAGTGGCTCGACGCCGCGGAGACGGTCTGCGCCCCGGGCGCGGCGCGCGATCGGCTCACGCGAGCGATGTACCTGCCGCGCGCCGCCGGTTCGCGCGAGCCGCTGGCCCAGATCGAACGTGCGCTGGCGCTGTCAGTCGATCTGGCGGAGATCGATCGGGACCTGCAGCGCATCGGTTCGCATGACCACGCGGCGCGCGACGCCTACCTCGCCGCGCTGTCGCCGCAGCAGCACGCGGACTGGCAGCAGCGCGAGCAGCTGGTCGAGCAGATCATCGCCGTCGACGATTTCGCTCCCGACGAGCTGGCCGCACCGCAGGTCCGGCCCTTCCCCGCCGTCCGGGCCAGCGCGCAGCGGCCTTCCGTGGTTGCTATGTGAGGCCGGCTATGTGAGGCCGGCCATGTGAGGCCGGCCGCTCAGCGGTCCGGCCGGCCGGCGAGAGGCGCCGCCGCACGTGCGACGGCGGCGGCATCGGCCGCAGCAGTATGGTCGTCGCTGGTGGAAGCCGCGGCCGGCGCAGCCTGCTGCGGCGGAGCGTGCTCCAGTGCCGCCTCGACCACCATCGTCGATAGGAAACGGCGGTCGAGCGCGATCCAGAGGGCAACCGGTGCCAGCGTGGGCAGTACCAGGATGCCGAACTGATAGGCCCAGGCGACCAGGCCCGTGGACAGCGGCGAGAAGCCGGCCTGCGAGCCGTAGGTCAGCGCGATCTGCTTGAGCCAGTCGAAGCAGACGCCCCAGGTCTGGAACGGCAGCAGCGCCAGCGCGCCGATCAGCATCTTGCGCCAGGGCCGG
>JBFWXS010000014.1:36201-59729 GCA_050187175.1 Burkholderiaceae bacterium | reverse complement strand
CAGCGGCGAGAAGCCGGCCTGCGAGCCGTAGGTCAGCGCGATCTGCTTGAGCCAGTCGAAGCAGACGCCCCAGGTCTGGAACGGCAGCAGCGCCAGCGCGCCGATCAGCATCTTGCGCCAGGGCCGGCGCGCGCGCGCCGCGAGCAGCAGCGCGCACAGCAGCGGCAGGCCGTAGCCGTAGACGAGGAAGTCGGCGCTGGGACTGAGCACTGCCACGCGATCCGGCGGCGAGCCGGGCAGACCCATGACTCGCAGTGCCGTGAGCAGCGTGAGCGTGGTGCCCTCCTGCTCCACGCCGCGCGTCCAGCCAGGCATCACGGTATCGCTGACCAGGCCGGCCAGCCAGGCCACCGGCGTGGCCGCGAAGCGCGACACCATGTACCAGAGCGGCGTGCAAACCAGCAGCCAGCCGATGGCACGCAGCAGGAATCCTCCGAGCAGACTAAGCCGCATGCGGCGCTCCACGGTTAGGCCGCATGCGGCGCTCCACGGTTAGGCCGCATACCGCGCTCCACGTTCAAGCCGCATGCGGCGCTCCGAGCCGGAACTGGCCGCGCGCCGCCAGATAGCGGACCCACAGCAGCCAGACAACGAGCACGTCGAGCATGATCAGCGCCTGCCACAGGTACAGATGCGCGAACTCGAACAGCGACATGCCGCCGAACGCGGGCAGGTCCCATTTGCCGAGGTAGTACAGGCTGATGATGCGCACCAGGTTCAGCGCCTGCACGGCCACCAGCCCGACGACCAGCGCCAGCGCACGGCTCTTCCACGGCGCCGGGAAGGCAAGCACCGCCGCGATCAGCACGATGCAGGCTTCCACGCCGTTGCAGCCCGCCTCGATCGATACGCCGAAGCCGGTCTGCCGGCTCTGGATCACGACGCCATGCGAGATGACGTCGGCATCGAAGGCCTGCATCACCATCGCGCTGACCTTCGCGATCAGCGCCGTGAACGGCACGATGACGCCTTGGTGCACCGGCTGCCACAGTTCGAGAGCGAACAGCGACATCTGGATCAGCAGGAACAGCGAGAGGAAACGCAGCATGGCTCGATACAGTGGACAGCGAGCAAGGCTGTGCTCGCGCCCGCCACCATACCGAGACGAGCAAGGCGCGGCAAGCGGTGCGTCCCGCGAGGCGAGCGATGCCCTCCTGCGCAGCGAACGCCGTGCCGATGCCGGCAACAAAGAAACGGGGCGGCACGCGCACGTACCGCCCCGCCTCGGGCTCTGCCTGAACCCGGCAGCCCGCACGGGCCGTCAGGCGCCTGCGCGCCCGCGGCCCTGCACTGCCGGATCAGCCGGCGACGAACTGGTCGTGGTCGGCTGGGCTGACAGTGCTCAGCAGGTCCTGCAGCTTGACGAACAGGTACCCGGCGGCGAGCGGCGCCGCGACGATCGAAACGAGAGTGAGCGCTGAGGTGAAGGACATGATGCTCTCCTTATGTTGCATTGCATTATACCGGGTAATCCCTAGTTGACTGTGTAAAAGCGGCACGGTTATCAGGGTTAACCCGCCTTTCGTCAAATATCGTTCGACCGAGCGGCGGTTGGCGCGGAAATCAGACGAATCGGCGCACGCTGCGTTGCAGAAACAGGAACTTTTTGACGATGCCTTCAGGAATCTTTCGGCTAGGCTTTCGTTCTTGACACCCTTTTTAGCGGGTTCGAAAGCCAATGGTTCCTGAGTCGGAGCTGGCGACAAGCAAAGTCGCTCCGGTCGATCTCCAGCATTGTCTGGAGAACCTTCCCGATGCGGTCATCCAGGCGATGGATGACCGCATCGTCTACGCCAATCGTGCAGCCGCGAAGCTGCTGGGCGCGCCCGAAGCGGCACGGCTGGTCGGCCGGCTGCTGCTGGAATTCGTCCATCCCGTCTCGCTCGAACCGATCCGCGCCGCGCTGACGCGTCCGTTCGAGAGCGAATGCCGCTACGGCCCGGCGCGCCACACGCTGGTCCGCGCCGACGGCGTGTCGATCGAAGTCGAGCTGAGCGCGATGCACATCCGCGCCGGCGAGCGCGCGCTGCTGCAGTTGTCGGTGCGGGCACCGTGCGCCGCGTCGCCGTCGGTCGCCGCCGGCAGGAAGCGCCTGCTCGATCTGCTGGCCGACGGCGCACCGCTGGACCGCATACTGAGCACCACCTGCCATGTCGCCGAGGAATTGCTGGCCGGCGCCAGCTGCTCGATCCTGCGGCTCACTGCCGACGACGCGCATCTGAGCCTGGCCGCCGCCCCCACCCTGCCGGACGAGTTCAAGCGCGGCCTCGACCGTCTGCCGATCGGCGCGAACGCCGGCTCCTGCGGCACGGCCGCCTGGCGCCGGCAGAACGTGATCGTCAGCAACGCCCATACGGATCCGCTGTGGGACGGACTGCGCGATCTGCCGGCACGATTCGGCTTCCGGGCCTGCTGGTCGGTGCCCATCATCGCCGACGATGACGAACTGCTGGGCACGCTCGGCATCTATTTCCGCGATGCACGCGCGCCGAGCGGACCTCAGCTGGAACTGCTGGACACCCTGCAGTACCTGGCCGGGCTGGCCATCCGCAGGCAGCGCCGCGACGCGCGGCGCACGGCGCGCCAGGCGCGCGACCGCTCGATGCTGGATGCCCTGCCGCAGGGCATTCTGCTGGTGGGGCGCGACCGGGAACTGCTGTACGCCAACCGCAGCGCCGAGCAGATTCTGGGCGCCGGCACGCTGCGCATGGGCCAGCCGATCGACGAGCTGTCGCGTGCCATCCACGACGAGCACGGCCGGCCGCTGCCGCTGCACCTGCGCGCCGAGACGCGCAGCCTGGCCGACGGCCTGCCGCGCCCCGAACGCATCGTCCGGCTGACGCGGCTGGACGGCTCGCAGATCTGGCTGTCCTGCGGCGCGCAGCCGCTGCGGCACGGCGACGGCGAGCCGCCGCATGCAGTGATGCTGTCGCTCGAGGACGTAACCAGCGTGCGCGACACGCAGCGGCAGCTGTCCTACCTCGCCCACCACGATCCGCTCACCGGCCTGATGAACCGCGCCGCCGTCGAACGCTGGCTGGCCGAAGCCGTGCGCCGCGCGGTCGACGACAGCAGCCAGGTCGGCGTGCTGTTCATCGATCTGGACCGCTTCAAGCAGGTCAACGACACGCTCGGCCACCGGCTCGGCGACGAGCTGCTGCGCGAAGTCGGCGCGCGGCTGCGGCACTGCGTGCGCGACGGCGATTGCATCGGCCGTCTGGGCGGCGACGAGTTCATCATCGTGCTGCCGGAGCCCAGCGGCACTGCCGACCTCGAAGCGGTGGCCGAACGCGTGCTGCGCCAGCTGGCCCGTCCGTTCGTGCTGCAGGGCCATGAGTTCGTGCTCGGCGCATCGATCGGCATCTCGATCGCGCCGCACGACACGCGCGACCCGGTGACGCTGATCCAGCATGCCGACACCGCCATGTATCACGCCAAGCAGCTGGGCCGCCAGAACTACCAGTTCTACACGTCCGCGCTCGGCGAGCGCGCCGCCCGCCGCTATCAGATCGAAAGCGCGCTGCGCCAGGCGCTGCCGCGCGGCGAGCTGGAGCTGCTGTTCCAGCCCAAGGCCGGCGTGCGCAGCGGACGCATCGAGTCGGTCGAGGCGCTGCTGCGCTGGAATTCGCTCGAGTTCGGACCGACCATGCCGGACGACTTCGTTCGCGTGGCCGAGGAGACCGGCCTGATCGTGCCGATCGGGGTCTGGGTCCTGCAGCAGGCCTGCCAGCAGATAGCGCTGCTGCAGCCGCCGGGCCGCGGCGAGCTGGCCGTCGCCGTCAATCTGTCGGCGCGGCAGCTGAGTTCGCCGACGCTGGTGGCCGACGTCGCCCGGGCGCTCGAATCATCGGGTCTGCCGGGCCATCTGCTCGAGCTCGAGCTCACCGAGAGCATGCTGATCGATCATCCGCAGACGCTGCTGCCGGTGCTCGAGGCGCTGCGCGCGCTCGGCGTCACGCTGACGGTCGACGACTTCGGCACCGGCTACTCTTCGCTGTCGTATCTGCAGCGTTTCCCGCTGTCCGCGCTGAAGATCGACCGCTCGTTCGTCGAGCGCCTGCCCGAGGCGCAGGATGCCGCGGCGATCACGCGGGCCATCATCGCGATGGCGCGCGCCATGGGCATGCGCACGGTGGCCGAAGGCGTCGAGACGCGCGCGCAGCTGGCGGCGCTGCAGCAACTCGACTGCGACGCCTATCAGGGCTTTCTTCTGTCGGAGCCGCTGGCGCTCGATGCGCTGCGGCAGCGCTTGGACGCAGGCTGAAATCCGCTGCGGCGGCGTGCGAGCTGAGTCCGGCCGAGACCGGCTGCGGCTGCACGCGAGCTCGGCCAGGCGACAGGCCGGCGACGGTCAGGCGCGAGCCGAGGCCGGCAGCGGCAGCGGCACCGGCAGCCGCTGCGCCGACAGCGGCGGTACGCGCAGCGCCACGTTCGGCGCGGCGCCGACCCGCGACAGGCCGACCAGCAGGATCACCGGCGCGCCGGCAGGCACGCCGTCCGGTGCGCGCAGATCACCGAGACGGCCGCGGATCGCGGTCTGTCCGGCGCGCGAAGCATCGGCCACCCAGGCCACCGGTGTCGCGGCCGGCATGCCCAGCGCGAGCAGCGTCGCGCGAACGCGCGGCACCACCGAAGCGGCCATGTACAGCGCCCCGCCCTGTGCGTTGATCAGTGGCCGCGCCCAATCGGTGTCGGCGGTCGCGCCCTGCTGCACTTGCGGCGTCGCCAGCACCACGCTGCGCCGGTCACCGCGTTCGGTCATCGGCTCGCACAGCGCGGCATAGGCCGCCTGCGCGGCGGTGATGCCCGGGACGATGACCGGTTGGATGCCGGCAGCGCGCAGCGCGTCGATCTCTTCGCGTGCGCGCGCGAAGATCAGCGGGTCGCCGCCCTTCAGGCGCACCACCACGCCGCCGCTGCGCGCGGCTTCGATCATCTGCCGATTGATCTCCTGCTGCCGCGCGCTCGGACGCCCGGCCCGCTTGCCGGCGGCGATGCGCGTGGCATGCGGCGCGAGCGCCAGTACCGCCGGCTCGATCAGCGCGTCGTGGATCAGCCAGTCGGCACCGGCGAGCAGCCGCACCGCCCGCCGCGTCAGCAGCTCGGGGTCACCGGGTCCGGCGCCGACCAGGTAGACGACCGGTCGCGCTTCGCCCGCCGTCTCAGGCAAGGGCCGCCTCCGGCTGCGCGCGCCGCTCGAACAGGCCGCGCCGATCGACGCCCGCCTGATAGACCTCGCTGAAGTCGCCGAACGCTGTCAGCGCCTCGCCCACGTCCTGATCGTCACGCAGCGCGAAGGTATCGAAGCCGCAGCGCGAAAGATAGAACAGCTGGTCGCGCAGGATGTCGCCCACCGCGCGCAGCTCACCCTGCCAGCCGTAGCGCTCGCGCAGCAGCCGCGCGATCGAGTAGCCGCGGCCGTCGTTGAAGACCGGGAACAGCACGGCCACCAGCTTGACCTGCGGCAGCGCCAGATCGGCCGCGATGTCGGCCGGATCGTCGCCGGGGCCCAGCAGCAGACCGATCTCGCCGGCGTGCGTCAGCCAGTTGTTGCGATACTCGCGCCACGGGTCCAGCGGCAGCAGCGCCGAGCCGCCCATCGGGATGTCCTGCGCATCGCCCTCGAAGCGGATCCAGCGATCGGCCCGCAGGCCGTTGCGATCAATGAGCTTGGGCATATACCGCCTCCTTGAAAGGTTCCAGCCCCACGCGATGCACGTAGTCGACGAAGCGTTCGTCATCGGACTCGCGGCCCGTCAGATAGACGCCGATCAGACGCTCGACCACGTCAGGCACTGCCTCGCGCGAGACCGACGGCCCGATGATCTTGCCGATCGCGGCGCTGTCGCCCTGACGGCCGCCTATCGTGATCTGGTACCACTCCTCTCCCGCCTTGTCGACGCCGAGAATGCCGATGTGGCCGATATGGTGGTGGCCGCATGCGTTGATGCAGCCCGAGATGTTCAGATCGAGCTCGCCGATGTCGTACTGGTAGTCGAGATCCTCGAAGCGGCGCTGGATCGACTCGGCCACCGGGATGGACACGGCATTGGCCAGCGAGCAGAAATCGCCGCCGGGGCAGCTGATGACGTTGCCGATCAGGCCGATGTTCGGCGTGGCCAGGCCAAGCGGGCGCAGGGCCTGCCACAACTGGTGCAGCTGCGCGTACTCGACGTCGGCCAGCACCAGGTTCTGCTCGTGTGTCACGCGCAGCTCGCCGAACGAGAAACGGTCGGCCAGGTCGGCGATCGCTTCCATCTGCTCGGACGTGACGTCGCCCGGCGGCACGCCCGGCTTCTTCAGCGACAGCGTCACCGCGGCATAGCCGCGCACGCGGTGCGGATGGACATTGCGCTGCAGCCAGCGCGCGAACGCCGGTTCGGCAGCGCGCAACGTATCGACGAAGCCGTCGCCCGCCGGCAGCGTGCGATAGGCCGGCCGCGTGAAACGCGAGCTGATGCGGTCCAGCTCGGCCTGCGTCACCGTGCCCGGTCCGCCGGCCAGATGC
Organism: Burkholderiaceae bacterium; assembly: GCA_050187175.1. Lineage (GTDB taxonomy): Bacteria > Pseudomonadota > Gammaproteobacteria > Burkholderiales > Burkholderiaceae_E > Zeimonas. The sequence continues at coordinate 53,221 of JBFWXS010000014.1, read as the reverse complement.
CGCCACTCCTCCTCGACTTCGGCCGCGAACGCCGCCGGCGTGCGGTCCTTGACCAGGATCTTGATGCGGGCCTTGAACTTGTTATCGCGCCGGCCGTACCGGTTGTAGACGCGCAGCACGGCTTCCACGTAGGTCAGCAGATGCGGCCATTCGATGAACTCGCGGATCACCGGCCCGACCATAGGCGTGCGTCCGAGCCCGCCGCCGGCGATGACGCGAAAGCCGATCTCCCCTGCTTCGTTGCGCCGCGCCTGCAGGCCTATGTCGTGCACGCGCACCGCGACGCGATCCTCTTCCGCGCCGCTGATGCCGATCTTGAACTTGCGCGGCAGGAACGCGAACTCCGGATGGAAGGTCGACCACTGACGCAGCAGCTCCGCCCAGATCAGCGGATCGACGACCTCGTCGGGCGCGACGCCGGCGAAATGATCCGACGTGATGTTGCGGACGCAGTTGCCGCTGGTCTGGATCGCATGCAGCTGAACCTGTGCCAGCTCGGCCAGGATATCCGGCACCTGCTCAAGCTTCGGCCAGTTCAGCTGCAGGTTCTGCCGCGTACTGAAATGGCCGTAGCCGCGGTCGTAGACGCGCGCCACATGCGCCAGCCGCCGCAGCTGGCGCGAGGCCAGCATGCCGTACGGGATCGCGATGCGCAGCATCGGCGCATGGCGCTGGATGTAGAGTCCGTTCTGCAGCCGCAGCGGCAGGAACTCGCTGTCCGACAACCGGCCGGCGAGGAAGCGCTGCGTCTGCCCGCGGAACTGGGCGACGCGTTCTTCGACGAAGCGCTGGTCGATCGGGTCGTACTGGTACATGGCGGAGAGCGGGCGGGAATCGCTGGAATGGGTCGACCTTATTGCATCGCAGTAGGGGACGGAACGACCGATTCGGTCGATGCTGAGAAGTTCTGGTTATGAAGGCCGGCCCTGTCCCGGCCCTATCCCCGGCCCTATGCCGGCCATATCGAAGGCCGGCCATATCGCCTTGACGCATAAGGATTCGCCGGCAGCGCCGGATCGTCGACAACGACGGCGCGACGGCGCAGCCTGTCAGGCTGACCTCCTGCGCCCTCGCCGGCCCGTTTTCCAATGAACCTGCAGCAATTGCGCTATCTGCGCGAAACCATTCGCCGCGGCCTGAACCTGACTGCCGCCGCCGAGGCCCTGCACACCTCCCAGCCGGGCCTGAGCAAGGCCATCCGCGACCTGGAGGACGAACTCGGCGTGACGATCTTCGTACGCCACGGCCGCCGCCTGACGGCGATCACCGAGGAAGGCCGCCACGTCGCCACCATCGTCGACCGCTTGCTGCTGGAAGCCGACAATCTGAAACGGACCTCGCGCGACTGGCGCGACGGTGAAGCGGGCGAGCTGCGCGTCGCCGCGACGCATACGCAGGCCCGCTATTCACTGCCGCCCGCGGTGGCCCGGCTGCGCATGCAGTACCCGCGCGTCAAGGTGCGGCTGCATCAGGGCAGCCCGAGCCAGATCGTCGCCATGCTGCGCAATGGCCAGGCCGACCTGGGCGTCGCCACCGAGGCGCTGGACCTGCACGCCGACCTCGAGACCCGGCCGCTGTTCGAGTGGCACCACTGCGCGCTGGCGCCGCTGTCGCACCCGCTCGCCTCGCACCAGACGCTGGAGCTGGCCGACCTGGCCGAGCATGACCTGGTCACCTACGATCCGGAGTTCGCCGGGCGCAACAAGATCGACCAGGCCTTCGAGGCGGCAGGGCTGACGCCGCGCATCGTGCTGGAGGCCACCGACGCCGACGTCATCAAGACCTACGTCCGGCTCGGGCTGGGCGTCGGCATCGTCTCCGAGCTTGCCATCGGCGACGACGACCGCCAGACCATGAAGGTGCTGCCGCTGGCGCACGTGCTGCCCGCCAATACGACGCGCATCGCGTTCCGCCGCGGCCATATGCTGCGCGGCTACGAGCAGGTGTTCATCGACTGGCTGTCGCGGCACGACGTGGCCGACAGCGGGCAGGCGCTGGTGACGGCCGTCAGGCAGTCGCGGCGCAACGGCAGCAGTAGCGGTAGCGGCCGAGGTAGCGGCTGAGGTCAAGCGCGGCGCGGCGCGCCGCGGGAGACAGCCAGCCGCTGCGGCCGCCGTCAGAGATCCGTGTCGTCGAGCCCGAGCGCTTCCTGGCCGCTGGCCGGCTCCTCCGGCACCCCGCCCAGCGGCTTGCGCGACGAACGCCGCTTGGCCAGCGCAAGCTGCACGCGAAGCGCATTGGCCTCGCCGACCGCCCGCGCGGCATCGCGCTCGGCGTTGCCGAGCTCGCGGCGCAGATTGTGCAGCGTATCGGTCGCCTCCTTCAGCCGCGTCGCCAGTTCCTCGCAACGGCGCTGCGACGCCTCCTGAGCCCGCCGCGCGGCGTTCAGCTCGGCGTCGACCGCCTCGCGCTGCACAGCCAGCGTCTCGGCGGCGCGGCGGCTGGCCTCGTCCCACAGCGCCGAAAGCAGCTCGGCGGTCTGGGTCTTCAATGATTCCGGTAGCGCCGGATGGTCGATCCGCACCCGCGAGCGCTCGCGCAGCTGGTCCCAGAAGGTCGACAGCACTTCCGCCGGGACGTTCATGCTGCCCTTGCGCACGTACTGGTAAAGGCGGTTGGCGGTCGGTGTGATGCCGTAGCGGAAGAACAGCAGCGCGCAGACTTCGCGGTACAGGCTGCGCGTGTCCGGCACCTCGGCGCGCAGCCGTTCGATGTCGGTAGCGATCTGGGTTTCGGTCATTTTTACCAATTTCCACGCTAGATTGATTAATAATACTACGTATTACGTAGTATTATTGAATTCATATCGCTGCCTGCTCACTCGCGGTAGGCCCCGGAAACGTCGAGGCAGGCGGTTGGTCGAGGTGAGGTGCCACGCCCGTAACGGCTCCGCTGGGGCTTCGGCGTATGCTTCCTAGCCGTAACCCGTGGCGCCCCCGCTGGCACTGTCCATACCGGCCCCCCACACAAGCCAGCCGCCCTGCTGAGCCTCTCCACCCTGTCACCTCATATGCCGCATCGACCCCAGTTCGAAGACGTCCAGGTTGCTGCCGCCCGGATCGCGGGCCATGCCCATCGCACCCCTGTCCTCAGGTCGGCCACCGCCGACGCCCGCTACGGGGCCGAGTTCTTCTTCAAATGCGAGAACTTCCAGCGCATGGGCGCCTTCAAGTTTCGGGGCGCCTATAACGCCCTCGCCTCCCTGCCGCAGGCTCAGCGCGACCGCGGGGTAATCGCCTTCTCCTCCGGGAATCACGCGCAGGCCACCGCGCTGGCGGCGCGGCTGCTCGGCATGCGCGCGACCATCGTCATGCCCGCCGACGCCCCGGCGGCCAAGCTGGCGGCCACGCGCGGCTATGGCGCGGAGATCGTCACCTACGACCGCTTCAACGACGACCGCGAGGCCCTCACGCGGCGCCTGGCAGAAGAGCGCGGCATGACGCTGATCCCACCGTACGACCACCCGGACGTGATCGCCGGCCAGGGAACGGCCGCGCTCGAGCTGTTCGAGGACGTCGGCGCCCTGGACGCCTTGTTCGTCTGCCTGGGCGGCGGTGGCCTGCTGGCCGGCTCGCTGCTGGCGGCAGCCGGGCTGGCGCCGGACTGCGCGGTCTACGGCGTCGAACCGGAGGCCGGCGACGACGGGCGGCAATCGCTGCGCGCGGGCCGCATCGTCACCATCGCCGTGCCGCGCACGCTGGCCGATGGCGCCATGACGACGCATCTCGGCGAGCTGACCTTCCCCATCATCCGCCGGTACGCACGCGACATCGTCACGGCCAGCGACGCGCAGCTGGTGGCCGCGATGCGCTTCTTCGCCGAGCGCATGAAGATGGTCGTCGAACCCACTGGCTGCCTGGCCGCGGCCGCTGCTTTCGAACATGCCGCAGAATGGTCCGGCAAGCGGATCGGCGTGCTGATCAGCGGCGGGAACGTCGATCTGGCGGCCTTCGCGCGCGCGCTGGCGGCGGGCGGCGACGCGCCCGCTGCTTGAGTCAGGCGCTGCGTCGGCACGCAGGCCCGTTCAGGACCAAGCCCGACCTTTCACGCCCACGCACGACCTTTCACGCCCACGCAAGACCGCTCAGGCTGCCGCAGTGCCGTCCGCGGCCGGCCGCCGCAGCGGCGGCTGCCCAGTCTGCATGCGCCTCCCCTGCAGCCACCAGATCAGCGCGACCAGCAGATACGCGGGCAGGTAGATCCAGTCTTTCGACAGCCCTTCGTTCGGCACCAGCACACCGGCCACGTCCCAGCCGATCTCGAAGCCCGACTTCTTCGCGCGGCTGCCGAAGCGCACGTTCGAGATCTGCACCCCGTCGCCGAGCGCCACGGCGGTGATGCCAGCCTCCTCGAGACGCTTGCGCGCCGGCCCCGGCGCCGTCAGCTGCACCGCCACGGTCTTGCGGATGTCATCGCCCTCGATGTTCGTGCCCTTGATCAGCAGCACGAGGCGCTCGTTCTCGCCGAGCTTCTCCGCCACCTCGAACAGCCGCGCGGCCGGCACCTCGTTGTATGGCGGATGGATCTGGTTCATGAAGAAGTCGGGCCGGAACAGCGCGAAGGCCGCCAGCAGCAGCGCCACTACCTCCCACCAGCGGCACTTGGTGCGGAACCAGGCCATAGTCGCCGCCGCGAACACGAGCGAGGCCACCGTCGCCGACAGCGCCACCATGATCAGCTCCCAAGTGCTGCGCACGTCGATCAGCAGCAGCGCCGGATTGAAGACGAACACGAACGGCAGCACCACGGTGCGCAGCGCATACAGGGAGCCCTGCAAGCCGGTCTGGATCGCATCCTCGCCTGAAATGGCGGCCGCCGCGAAGGTGGCCAAGCCTACCGGCGGCGTGATGTCGCCCATGATGCCGTAATAGAAGACGAACAGATGCACGGCGATCAGCGGCAGCACCAGGCCGTTCTGCGCGCCCAGTTCGACGACGACAGGCGCCATCAACGATGCGACCAGCACGTAGTTCGCCGTGGTCGGCACGCCAAGCCCGAGCACCAGGCAGACGAAGGCCGTGAACAGCAGCATCAGGACGACGTTGCCCTGCGAGACGACTTCGACGAAATCGGTCATGCGCAGCCCGAGGCCGGTCAGCGTGATGCCGCCGACGATGATGCCGGCCGTCGCCGTGGCAATGCCGATGCCTATCATGTTGCGCGCGCCGTCGTGCAGGCCTTCGATCACGTCGACCCAGCCGCTGCGCCAGGCGGCGCCGAACTGGCCGGCGCCGCGGAACAGCGCGATCAGCGGCCGCTGCGTCAGCATCAGCGCGATCAGCGTCATGGTGGCCCAGAAGGCACTCAGCGCCGGCGACATCTCCTCGATCATCAGGCACCAGATCAGGATGCCGATCGGGATCAGGAAGTGCAGTCCGGCGCGCACGGTGGGCCAGGTGTCGGGCAGGACCGGATTGTCGATGTCGATGTCCTGCGGCAGATCCGGATAGCGGCTGGCGTACTTCAGCAGCAACACGTGCAAGGCCAGCAGCAGCGCGCCGAGCACCCACGGTGCCGCCGGCCCGAACAGCGCCTGCGCGCCAAGCGCGATCCAGTAGATCAGCCCGCAGACGACAATGGTGCCGCTCACGCCGAGTCCGAGGCCGGTCAGCCGCTGGCCCAGCGTACGCGGACGCTGCGACGCGCTGGGCTTCATACCGAGCTTGAGCGCCTCCAGATGCACGATGTAGAACAGCGCGATATACGAGATCGCCGCCGGCAGGAAGGCATGGCGCACGATATCGGCGTACGGGATCCCGACGTACTCGACCATCAGGAACGCGGCGGCGCCCATCACCGGCGGCATGATCTGGCCGTTGACCGACGAAGCCGTCTCGATGGCGCCCGCCTTGACGCCGCCGTAGCCGGCCTTTTTCATCAGCGGGATCGTGAAGATGCCGCCCGAGACGACGTTCGATACCGACGAGCCGGAAATCAGTCCGTTCAGTCCTGACGACACGACCGCGACCTTGGCCGGCCCGCCGCGCAGGTGGCCGAGCAGCGCGAACGACACCTGCATCATGTAGTTGCCGGCGCCGGCGCGATCGAGCAGGCTGCCGAACAGCACGTAAATGAAGATGAACGCGACCGACACGCCCAGCGCCACACCGTAGACGCCTTCGGTCGTCAGCCACATGTGCGACAGCATGCGCTGCAGCGATGCTCCCTTGTGCGAGATGACGTCCGGAAGATAGGGGCCGAGGAAGATGTAGCCGAGAAAGACGATCGCCAGGATGGCCATCGGCAAGCCGACCGCGCGGCGCGTCGCCTCGAGCAGCAGCACCATACCGACCAGCGAGACGATGATGTCCATCTGCGTGGGCACGCCGGGCCGCGTCGCCAGTTCGGCGTAGAACAGCAACAGGTAGGCACCGGCGAAGGCCGCCGCCAGCGCGAGCACCCAGTCGGTGATCGGCACGCGGTCGCGCGGACTGCGCTTGCTCGCGGGATACGCGATGAAGGCGAGGAACAGCGCCAGGCCGAGGTGCAGCGCCCGCGCCTCGGTATCGTTGAGCAGGCCCACGCCCAGCGAGAACGGCAGCGGCGACGCGTACCAGAGCTGGAACAGCGCCCAGCCGATCGCCACCAGGAAAAGGATGGTACCGGTCAGCCCCTTGGCCTGCCGCGCGCCGGTGTCCGCCTCGGCGACCAGTTCCTGCAGTTCAACCGAGGCTTTGGTGATTTCGCTCATTCAGGAACTCCCATGCGAGGGATCGCGGATCCAGGGCCACCGGCGGCCGGCGCGTAAAGCAAAAGCGGGCTCGGAGCCCGCTTTTGCCGACGCTCAAGTCATTGCGCTTACTTCACCCAGCCCTTCTCGCGGTAGTAGCGCAGCGCTCCCTCATGCAGCGGCGCCGACAGGCCGTCCTTGACCATGCTCTGCGGCGTCAGGCTGGCCAGCGCCGGATGCAGCTTCTTGAACTCGTCGAAGTTGTCGAACACTGCTTTCACGGTCTGATAGACGGTATCGGCCGGCACCTTGCTCGAGGCCACGACGGTGGCCAGCACGCCGTAGGTTTCGGTGGCCTGCGGGTTGTTCGGATACAGCCCGGCGGGAATCGTCGCCTTCGCGTAGTACGGCTTGTCGGCGAGCAGCTTGTCGACGGCCGGGCCGGTCAGCGAAACCAGCCGCGCGCCGCACGAGGTGGTCGGATCCTGGATGTTCGCCGACGGATGCCCGACCGCATAGAAGAAGCCGTCGATCTTGCCGTCGCACAGCGCGGGACCGTGCTCGTCGGCCTTCAGCTCGGCGGCCAGGCCGAAGTCGCCCATCTTCCAGCCCATCGCGCCGAGCAGCTCTTCCATCGAGGCGCGCGTGCCGGAGCCGGGGTTGCCCACATTGAAGCGCTTGCCCTTGAAGTCGGTGAAGGCCTTGATGTTCGCTTCCTTGCGCGCGACGACCGTGAACGGTTCCGGATGGACCGAGAACACGGCGCGCAGATCGCCGTACGGCTCCTTGAACTGGCCCACGCCCTTGAGTCCATTGAACTGGACATCGGATTGCGCAAAGCCCATGTCGAGCTCGCCTGCCTTGATCGTGTTCACATTGAACACCGAGCCGCCCGTCGACTCGACCGAGCAGCGGATGCCGTGCTTGGCCCGATCCTTGTTCACCAATCGGCAGATTGCGCCGCCGGCGGCGTAGTAGACGCCCGTCACGCCGCCGGTGCCGATCGTGATGAACTTCTGTTGCGCAGCCACCGGCGCTGAAAACGACGCCGCGGCCGCCACGCCCATGGCTGCGGCGACGCCGGCGATCTTGGACAGAGGTTTCATCGATTCGACTCCATGTGTAAGGTTTCTGATCGTCTGCATTATCCCGATCCGCCCTGTTGAAGCAAGTCGGTATCGTCCCTGAGCAATGCAGCGTTCGCGTCATACGCGGGGCGCGCCGGCCGGCCGTTCGCGCGGACGGCGCACGGTTCAGCGCGTCGACGAGATTGCCGCGTCGACCGCCGCGCCGAGCCGTTCGACGACCTGTTCGAGTTCGTCGGCAGCGATGATGAACGGCGGCGCCAGCAGTACGTGGTCGCCGTGCAGTCCGTCCAGCGTTCCCCCCATCGGGTAGACGAGCAGACCGCGCGCCATGGCCTGCTGCTTGATGCGCGCATGCAGTTTCAGCGCCGGATCGAAGCAGCCTTTGTCGTCGCGCGAGCGCACCAGCTCGATCGCCATGAACAGGCCGCGGCCGCGGATGTCGCCGACGTGCGGATGCGCATCGAAACGCCGGTGCAGCGCCTGGGCCAGCTGCTGGCCGGCATCGCGGCAGCGCGCCAGCAAGCCGTCGCGTGCAATGACCTTCTGCACGGCAAGCGCCGCGGCGCAGGCCACCGGATGGCCGAGATAGGTATGGCCGTGCTGGAAGAAGCCGCTGCCGCGCGAGAACGCGTCGACGATGCGGCGCTGCGCGAGCACCGCGCCGATCGGCTGATAGCCGCCGCCCAGTCCCTTGGCGATCGTCATCAGATCCGGCACCACACCTTCCTGCTCGCACGCATGCAGCGTGCCGGTGCGACCCATACCGCACATGACTTCGTCGAGGATCAGCAGAATGCCGTGCCGGTCGCACAGTTCCCGCACGCCGCGCAGATAGCCCGGCACCGGCACCAGTGCACCGGCGGTTGCGCCGACCACCGTCTCGGCAATGAAGGCGATGACCCGGTCGGGGCCCAGCCGCTCGATCTCGGCGGCGAGTTCCGCCACGAGACGCTGGCCGTACTGCTGCGGCGTTTCGTCGGCGGCGCGGTCGCGGTACTCGTAGCACGGCGAGACGTGCGCCACGTCGATCAGCAGCGGCGCGAACTGCGCGCGGCGCCATTCGTTGCCGCCGACGGCCAGCGCGCCCAGCGTATTGCCGTGATAGCTCTGGCGCCGTGCGATGAAGTGCTGACGCTGCGGCTGACCGATCTCGACGAAGTACTGGCGCGCCATCTTCAGCGCCGCTTCCACCGCCTCGGAGCCGCCGGACACGAAGTAGACGTGGCTGGTGCCGGCCGGCGCCGTCGCCACCAGCGTATCGGCCAGCGCCTCGGCGACTTCGCTGGTGAAGAAACTCGTGTGCGCGTAAGGCAGGCGATCGATCTGCGCGTGCATGGCCGCGATCACATCCGGATGGCCATGCCCCAGGCACGAGACCGCCGCTCCGCCGCTGGCGTCGATATAGTGCTTGCCGTCCACGTCGATCAGGCTGACGCCGCTGCCGCCGACGGCTACCGGCAAAGACCGGTTCAGGGTGCGATGCAGGATGTGTGTCATGCGCCCAGCATACCGGAGATGCCGGCACCGGTCACCGCGCTCTCAGCGGGCGGAAACCACCTGATCGAGCACTCGACCGCTCGGGTCGACGGCCAGCAGACGCACCGGAAACAGCCGCCCGTCACGGGCCAGCCAGACGTCGACGACGGGATCGCGCGGATCGGCGCTGCGGCGCGACAGGCGCACCGCCGGCACCGCTCCGACAGGGGTCGCGACGGTCTCGTCGCCCAGCACCCGCCACGGCGTGGCGTCGATGCTGGAGCTGCCCAGCATCGGCAGCGCGATCGACGCGCCGGCGGCGAAGCGCTCGGGCTGCGCCTGCAGCAGCAGCGACAGTTGCACCAGCACCGACAGCCTGTCCTGCAGCCCCGGCGGCGCCGACGCGCGAGCGCCGGCATCGAAGACGATCTCGCCCGAACGCGCGTCGACACTCGTTTCGCGCAGAGCGCGCTCGCCGCGCTTTTCCAGGTAGCGCTGCGTCGTCAGCCCCTGCGCGCCCAGCGTGCCGCTGCTCAGCTGCACCAGTGCGCCGCGATAGAACCACGCCATCAGGCCGCTGGCGCGGCCCTCGGTGTACAGGCGGTAGCTGCCCTCGCGCAGCTCGAACAGATAGTCGACTTCCGCCACCTGGTTGTTCTCGGACTGGTCGCCGTAGTAGATCCGGTAGCGAACACCGCCGGACTGTGGAGCGGCTTTCATGGCCCGCAGCAGATTCGTCGATTCGGCGTCCGCGGCGTTCGCGCCGCCTGCGCCCGCAGCCGCGGGCGGGGGGCGCGGCTCGGAGGCGGTCGGCGTCGGCGCAGCGGGCTGCGCGGGCCGCTCGCGGTCGGTGGCATCGCTGCGATCAGCCGCGTTGCCGCGATCGGCGGCACCGGACTGAGGTTCCGTCGCTATCGGGGCACTGCCATCGCTATGGTCCGGCAGTTCAACCGGAGGCTCGAGCGCCGGGCTATCCGGTGTCGGTGCCGGTGTCGGCGGCGTCGGCAGTGTCGATGCCGGCGGTGTCGATGCCGGCGGTGTCGGGGGCGGCAGCGTCACCGGCGACGGATCGGGGAGCGGTTCCGCCGGAACGGCCAGCTTGGCAGAAGCGTTAGCGGACGCCTGCGCGGCAGCGTCGGCCCGCCTTTGCGGTCGCGGCGCCGGCGACGGCCGGCTCGGCTTGACCGTGCGCGGCGGCGCTGCCGGCTCAGGTACGGGCTCGACCGAGGCAGCGGGCGCCGGGTCCAGCATCACCGTCAGCACTGGCGGCGCAGGCGGTGCCGGCGGCGGCGGAACGCTGCGCCATGCGGCGCGCAGCAGCAGCAGATGAGCCGCGACGGACAGCGCCAGCAGCAGCAGCGCACGGAAATAGGGCCTGGGAGGCCGGGCAACGGACATCCGTCGATTCTAGTGTGCGACCGGAACCCGGCTCCCGCCCGCGCATGGCGGCAGCAGGTTCATCCGGCCGGCAGGCTCACCTGCACGGCGAGGCCCGGGCGGGCATTGCGCAGCGACAGTTGACCACCGTGCGCCTGTGCCACCAGGCGGCACAGATACAGCCCGAGGCCGACGCCCCCGGCGTCACGGCTGCGCGCGCTGTCGGGGCGATAGAAGGCCTGCGCCAGCCGTGCCAGCTGCTCCTCAGGCACGCCGGGACCGAAATCGCGGACCTCGATGATCACCCCCTGCCCTGCGTCGGGGCGCAGAAGCAGTTCCGGCGCCTGCCGTTGCGGCGCCCCTGGGGGCGCGCCGCCATGGCGCAGCGCGTTGTCCAGCAGATTGCGCAGCATCAAGCGGATGCGCGCCGCGTCGAGCGACAGCGTGGGCAGCTCGCCGTCGATTCGCAGCGTGACCGGCGCGGCTTCTCCGTATCGTGTCTGCAGATCGGCGATCAGTTCGCGCGCCAGTTCATCGAGCCGCACCGGCTCGCGCTGCAAGGGGGCGTGGCGGACGGATAGGCGCTCGCTTTCCAGCAGATCGCCGATCAGCTGCGTCATCTCGCGCAAATCGCGCAGCAGCGCCTCGCGCTGCGGCTGCAGCTCGGTGCTGTCGGGCAGCAGCTCGACGTTGAGCCGTGCACGCGTCAATGGGCTGCGCAGCTCGTGGCTGATGGCCAGCAGCAAGGCGCGCTTGGCATCGAGCATCTCGCGCAGATCGGCAGCCATGCCGTTGATCGCGGCCGCCAGGTGACCGAGCTCGTCGGGCCGGGCCGGCCGTCGTACCGGAATCGGTTGATCGAAGGCTCCCGCACCGAAGCGCCCGGCGCCGTCGCGGATGTCAGCCAGCGGCCGCAGCAGCCGCCGCACTGCCAGAAAGGCGGCAAGCGTGAGCAGCAGCAGGCCGGCCAGCGCATAGCCGGCAAGTCGCGGCCGGCGCTCGAGGGCGAGCTCGGCAAGGCCGAATTCGATCACGTGGCCGTCATCGGTGCGACGGCGCAGCAGATCACCTCGGTTGCCGCCCTCACCGCGGTTCCCGGCCGTGGAGCGATCGAATCCGTCGGTGCGGCGAGTGGCGTCGGAAGCCCAGCGGACCACCGGACCGTCGATATGCACCGTGATCGGCAGCCGCTGCACCAGCGCGCGCGCGCGCTCCACGTCGGGCGGCCCGCCGGGCGGCGCGACCTCTGCACTCAGGCGATCCACGTAGTCGCTCAGCAAGGGACGCGCGGCCTCGCGCCAGCCCACCGAAAAGGCGCGCCCTGCGCCGCTGACGAAAATGAAGCTCACGCCCAGCGCCAGGAAAAGAAAGACGAGCACCAGCCGCAACTGCACTGAATACGCCCAGGTCCGCCACAGGCGGCGATGCCACGGCGTCCGGCGCTCGCCGCCGGTCGCGGGCATCGATGCGCTCTGCCGGCTGCTCATCCTTTACTCAGCCCGGCCGGCGCGGCAGCGCCAGCGAGTAGCCGACCCCGCGCAAGGTCTTGATGCAGTCCAGCGGCTCGAGTTTCTTGCGCAGCCGGCTGACGACGATGTCGACCGCACGCGTGTACAGCTCGGCATCGTGACCGCGCAGCCGGTTCAGGATGTCGTCGCGGCTGAACACGCGGCCCGGCTCGCTGGCCAGCAAATGCAGCAGCTCGTACTCGCCGCCGGTCAGCTCGATCGCTGCCTCGCCGCGGTGAACGCTGCGGCGAATGGGATCAATCGTCAGGCCATCGAAGTGCAGCGGCTGCGGCACGGCGGCGGCTGCAGGGGTGGGAGCAGTGCTTAGCGCCGCGGCCGTGGCTGCGCCTGCGGCTGGGGTCGGGGCGGCGGCAGGCGCTGCGGTTTGGGCCGCGGCAGTGGCTGCGGTTTGGGCGGCGCCGATTACGGCCCCAGCGGTGGCGGTAGCCGCCACGCCAGTGAAGGCAGGCCCGTTTCGCGGTGCCGAGGCCGCCGCACGAGCCAATGCGGCTTGCGACGACAGATGCCGGCGCAGCACGGTCTGCACGCGAGCCACCAGCTCGCGCGGCTCGAACGGCTTCGGCAGATAGTCGTCGGCGCCCAGTTCGAGCCCGACGACGCGATCGGTCAGCTCGCCGCGCGCCGTGAGCATGATGATGGGAATGTCCGTCTCCCGGCGCAGCGTCCGGCACAGCTCGAAGCCGTCCATCTCAGGCAGCATGACGTCCAGGATGGCAGCGTCGAAGCCCTCGTCGCGCAGCCGGCGCAGGCCATCGCCGGGTCGCGTGGCCTGTGCCAGGCTCAGGCCGAAGCGCTCGAAATAGGCCGCCAGCGGCGGCCCGAGCTGCGCGTCGTCGTCGATCAGCAGGATGCGTGGCATGGCCCGCCATTGTCGCGCAGCGACGCACGCCGCGTCATCCGGCGTGGCGCCCGGCAGCGCCGGGACCTCCGCGTCCGCCGCGCCGCTGCAGCCAGTCGCGGATCTGCTGCTGCTGCGCAGCGTCGAGCGCGTCGAAGAAGTCGGCAGCCGCGGCAATCACCTTCGGTGCGCCGTCCTGCATCACCCGGCTCTTCTGCTGGAGCAGCGCCTCCGCGCCGGCCCGATCGAAGCGCTCGCCACCGATCAGCGCGGCGAAATCCTCGCGCGGGCCTGCGCCCTGCCCTCGAACCGCGCTGCGCAGCGCAATCAGCTCCTGCGACAGCCGATCGAGCTTCTGCTTCTGCACCTCGTTCAGCTCCAGCTTGCGGCCCACGCGCTCGACGGCCTTGGCGCGCATCTCGGCGACGCGTTCGGGACTCCAGTTGCCGTGGTAGCCACGCGCCCCGCAGGCGGCCAGTCCGCCGGCCAGCACGGTCACACCGATGGCGCCGAGCAGCGTGCGTTTGATCCAGGGTTTCATGACGGGTTCCTCGTTCAGTGAGTGGGACATGAGCGTCATGGTGCCGGGTGGACGGGGGGCGGTCTTCTCTGAGCCGTATCGAATTGTTTAGTTTTGTTTCGGGCGAGCAAGCGCATTCAATCTCCGTGCGAACTTACGCACCAGCTCATGCCCAACTTCATACGCTCTAGAAGCGGACATCATTGCCCGCCGCCATCGCCACTTTGTTTTCCTGGCATGCAACCAGCGTTGCAGGGAGCGGCAGGCGCGGGTTGGCGGCTGGGATGTATGCGGCGCCGAGCAGCGCAGTCTTGGGGCGGCGCGCGCAGCGCGCATCGTCTTCTGTATCGCGGCATCTGTTTGAACGAAGCTCCCCGAAGGGGAGCGTAGTGAGTCATGCCGCGCCAGCCCCAAGACGAGCAGCACAGGGAAGTCGGCCCAAAGGGCCGACCGCCGCATCATCCCAGCCGCCAACCCGCGCCTGCCGCTCCCCCGCCCCAATCTCAGGCACTTCGCAGCCGGGCCGCCCGCACCACAGCAATGGCGATCAACGGCGCCAGCAGCCCGATCGCCACCGAGCTCAGCATCAGATCGCCGAGCTGGCTGTAGTCGGCCGGTATCTGCACCGCTCGCGTGACCGGATCGCGGACCTCGCGCGTGACGCTGAACAGCTGATTCAGATATTTGGTGCCCAGCTGCGACGCGGACAAGGCCAGGTTGGTGAACGAGGCCATCACGGCGAAGTACGTCGCCTTGAGCTTGTCAGGCGCCGAGTTGGCGATCCACGCCAGCATGGGCACCATCGCGATCTGCCCCAGCGGCGATTCGAGCGCGGTATTGGCGATCGCGATGAAGCGCGCATCGATGATGCCGCCGGTGTGCGCGGCAGTCCATACGTGCAGCCCGTAGTACATGCCGACGATAGGCGCGCTGAGCAGCGCGCCGGCCACGGTCAGCACGCCCACCACGTAATAGATTGAACGCTCGGCCATGAAGCGGCGGAACACGAACAGTCCGACCAGCGTGAGGATGCTGGCTATCATCTCGAGCAACGACAGAAACTGCTGGTCGAAACCCAGAACGTCGATCAGCCACCAAGTCTGGCCGGCGCCCGGCAGCGGCAGCGCGCGAAACACGAAGATGACGATCGCCGTGCCGAGCAGCGTGGCACGGGCCTGCGGTTCGAGCTCCCTGAGCAGCCGCCACATCAGCACGCCGACGATGCTCATCGACAGCACGAAGATCAGCTCCTCGGCGCGCGGCACGCCGCCGGTGCCGACCGCGATCGAGATCGCCGCGAAGGCCAGCCCGCCGCCGAGGATCCAGAAGTTGACCGGCGGACGCTCGGCATGAACGGTCAGCCGCGCATCGATCTCCGCCCCCGGCACGCCTTCGCGATGCAGCCGCTGCCGTTCACGGCGGCGCAGCCAGCTGGCGAACACGACGCCGCCGACCGAGATCACCGGGATCGCCAGCGCCAGCTTGTAGATCAGGACGTACACCGCCAGGCGCTCGCTCTCCGGCAGCGTTTGCACGCCACCGAGCAGCGCTACGTTCAGCATCGCCACCAGCACGCCGCCGCCGATGATCGCCACGCGGCCCAGCGTCTGCATCGTGGTGTGCATGGTGCGGCGGCGCTCGTCGGACAAGCGCACTCCCTGCTCGTCGTGCGTGGGCACGGCCTCGACCGTCATCGCGTCGGCCACAACGTCCTGCGTCACGTAGCCAACCGGCGCCAGCAGCACCGCCAGCACGAACCAGCTCTCGGCGCTCATCACGGTACGCATCGAGGCGGGGTCGGACAGCAGGCCGACCATGATCAGCAGACTGACCGCGATCAGCGAAGCGCCCACGTAGACGAGCAGCGCCTTGCGCCGCCAGATCAGGTCCACTACGTGGCCCAGCGGCATCTTCAGCGCCCACGGCAGGCCGGCCCAGAACGCGAGCGCGGCAAGGAACTCGGCCGACAGCCCCAGGTAGTCCTTGACGAAGAAGGTGCCGACGATGGAGGTCAGCCCCGAGATGCCGGCCGCCATGTAGACCATCAGCGGCGGCAGATACGACAGCCGCATGTCGCGGCCCAGGGAGAGGATCGTTCGGTCGAACCAGTGAGCCAGGCGCCGGGCGGGATTCACGATGCGGTCATCGGGGAGTCGTCGATACGCCATTGTGGCGCAAGCCCGGCGCCGGCTGCCGGCAGGTGTCGCCGGCGCTTGCTTATCATCCCTATCCATGTCCGGTTTCAGCCCGCACCCGCCGCTGCAGTTCGACGAATCAGGCGCGCCGCTCAGCGCCTTGTACGGCGACGTCTATCGCAGCCGTGCCGGCGCCTGGGATGAAGCGCGGACGGTGTTCGTCGAGGGCTGCGGCCTCGGCGAGACCTGGGCCGGCGCCGGCGTCGGCGCCGCGCCCGGGGGTTCAGTCGGCAGCCCGTCCGGAGACTCGCACGGTAGCTTCACGATCCTGGAGCTGGGCTTCGGGCTGGGCGTCAACTTTCTGTCGACGCTGCGCGCCTGGCGCGAGGCGCGCGCGCGGGGCGGCACCGGCGCCCGCGGCGCACGGCTGCATTTCGTGTCGGTCGAGGCGCATCCGCTGGCCGCCGACGACATGCGCCGCGGCCTGGCCGCGCTGGGCAGCCGTGGTGCGGATGCAGTCGACATGGCCAAGCTGCTCGCCGCATGGCCCCCGCCGCTGCCGGGGCTGCACCGGATCGAGTTCGACGCGGCCGGCGCGACACTGACGCTGGCCTTCGGCGATGCGCTGCGCACGGTGCCCTCACTGCAGCTGGCAGCCGATGCGATCTATCTCGACGGCTTCGCGCCGTCGCGCAATCCGCAGATGTGGGCGCCGCCGCTGATGAAGACGCTGGCGCGGCTGGCCCGTCCCGGTGCGCGACTGGCGACTTACTCTTCCGCTCCGCAGGTGCGGCAGGCGCTGCACGACGCAGGCTTCGAGATCGAACTGCTGCCGGGCCACGGCGGCAAGCGGCGCCGGCTGGCGGCCCGCTATGCACCGCGCTGGCGCAGCTTCGGCGCGCCGGCGGCAGCGCCCGCCTGGGCGGCACGCGAAGCGATCGTCGTCGGCGCCGGGCTCGCCGGCGCCGCGACCGCGGCCGGGCTGGCCAGGCGCGGCTGGCGCGTCACCGTGCTGGAACGCGGCGAGCGCGCCGGCGGCGGCGGTTCGTCGCAACCGCTGCTGGCCGAGCATCCGCATCTGTCGCCCGACGACAATCTGCTGGCCCGTCTGAGCCGCTTCGCACTGCTGCGGCGGCAGGCCGACCGCGCGCCCGGCGCACCGCCGCCGCTGGGACGCATCGAGCTCGACGCCGATGCGGCGCAGACGCGGGTCCGGCAGCAGATGCTGGCGCGACTCGGCTTTCCGGTCTCGTTCGTGCGTGCGGTCGCGCGCGACGAAGCCTCCGATCTCGCCGGCCGCTCGCTGCCGCGCGGCGGGCTCTGGTTTCCGGATGCCGACGTCGTCGATCCGGCCGCGGCGATCGCCGCGTGGCTTGGCACGGAAGGG
>JBFWXS010000014.1:8035-36101 GCA_050187175.1 Burkholderiaceae bacterium | reverse complement strand
GACGCTGCCGACGCCATTTGCGCTGCCGACACCACCGGCGCTCCCGACCGGATCGAGCTGCGCTGCCGCGTCGAGGCCGCACGGCTGCAGCGCCACGGCCATGGCTGGCGCGTGCTAGGTGCCGACGGCAGCGCGCTGGCCGAGGCGCCGCTGGTCGTACTGGCCAATGCCGGCGACGCGGTGCGGCTCGGCGGCCTCGACTCGGTGCGCCTGCAGCGGCTGTGCGGACAGAGCACGCGCGTGCCGCAGCGGCGCGCCGGCCCGCTGCGCTGCGTGCTGGGCGGGGACGCCTATGCCGTACCGCTGGGCGCCGATCTGCTGATCGGCGCCAGCTTCGACGAACGCCCCGATGCCGCGCCTTCGCCGGCGGCTGATCTCGACAATCTGCGCCGCTTCGCCGCGGCGGTCGGCGGCGATGCCGGGCAATGGCTGCCCGAGGCCCGCACGGCCGCCTTCGGCGAACGCTTCGCCGCGATCGACAGGCTGCCGCTGATCGGCCAGCTCCCCGACGAAGCCGCGGCGCGCGCCGAGGCCGCCGCGCTGCTGCGCAACGACCGGCTGACGCTGCCGCGCGCCGGCGGCCTGTACGCAGCCTGCGCGTTCGGTTCGCGCGGACTCCTCTGGGCCACGCTGGCCGGCGAGCTGCTGCCGGCGCTGATCGAAGGCGAGCCTCTGCCGCTGGAACGCGAGCTGCTGCGCGCGATCGATCCGGCGCGCTTCGTCAAGCGCAGGCTGCGTGAAGGCGCGCACGCCGTGTCGCCAACCTGACCCTTGGCGCCGACGCGACGACCGCCGAAGCGCCGAAGGCCGACGGGTAAGCTCCCGCCCGCGCTACACTGCGGTCATGCCCAGCAAGCCCGCCAAGATCACCTACGACTGCTCCAAGTGCCCCGGCTACTGTTGCAGCTATCCGCGCATCGAGGTCGAAGACCGCGACCTGGCGCGGCTGGCCAGGCATTTCGCGCTGACGATAGAGCAGGCCGAACGCAAGTTCACGCGCCGCTACCGCGCCGACGGCGTCGACGAGCGCATCCTGCGCCACCACAAGGACGAGATCTACGGCTCGATCTGTCGCTTCTTCGACACCGACGCGCGCCGATGTACGATCTATGAGGCGCGCCCCGGCGTGTGCCGCGACTATCCGAACGGCCGCAAGTGCGGCTACTACAATTTCATCCGTTTCGAGCGCAAGCATCAGCACGATCCGGATTTCATTCCGTCGGCCTAGGGCTGCGCGCTCGCCGAAGAAGAGCTCGCCTCGCCGCAGCCGGCCCGCCTCATCCGCCATCCGAACCGCCTCATGCAAACCCCTGCCGTCCGCCCGCTGGGCACCCCGCTGACCGCCGCCGCCACTCGCGTCATGCTGCTGGGCGCGGGCGAGCTCGGCAAGGAAGTGATCATCGCGCTGCAGCGGCTGGGCGTGGAAACGATCGCCGTCGATCGCTACGCGGATGCGCCGGGCCAGCAGGTCGCTCACCGTTCGCACGTCATCGACATGACCGACCCGGCCCGGCTGCGCGAGCTGATCGAACGCGAGCGCCCCGCGCTGGTGGTGCCCGAGATCGAGGCGCTTGCCACGCCCATGCTGATGGAGATCGAGCGCGAGGGACTCGCCACCGTGATTCCCACCGCCCGCGCCGCATGGCTGACGATGAACCGCGAAGGCATCCGCCGGCTGGCTGCCGAGGAGCTCGGGCTGCCCACCTCGCCGTACCGCTTCGCCGACAGTCTGGACGCGCTGCGCACGGCGATCGACGGTGACCGCACCTCGGGCGGCATCGGCTACCCGTGCGTGATCAAGCCGGTGATGTCCTCGTCCGGCAAGGGCCAGTCGAAGATCGACGGTCCGCACGAGGTCGAGGAAGCCTGGCGCTACGCCGCCAGCGGCGGACGCGTCGACGCCGGCCGCGTCATCGTCGAGGGCTTCGTGCGCTTCGACTACGAGATCACGCTGCTCACGGTTCGCGCGCGCGGCGCCGACGGCCGCATCGGCACCTCGTTCTGCGAACCGATCGGCCATCTGCAGGTGGCCGGCGACTACGTCGAAAGCTGGCAGCCGCACCCGATGAGCGCGGCCGCGCTGGCGCGCTCGCGCGAGATCGCCGAGCGCGTCACTGATGCGCTCGGCGGCGCCGGCATCTTCGGTGTCGAGCTGTTCGTCAGCGGCGACGAGGTCTGGTTCTCAGAGGTCAGCCCGCGCCCGCACGACACCGGCATGGTCACGATGATCAGCCAGCACCAGTCCGAATTCGAGCTGCACGCGCGCGCCATCCTCGGGCTGCCGGTCGACACTTCGCTGCGCAGCCCGGGCGCGAGCGCGGTGATCTACGGCGGCGTGCGGGCCGGCGCGATGCAGTTCGACGGCGTGGCCGAGGCACTGGCCGTGCCCGGCAGCGAGCTGCGGCTGTTCGGCAAGCCCGAATCGTTCGAGACGCGCCGCATGGGAGTCGCGCTGGCGCGCGCCGACGACACCGAGACCGCCCGCGAGCGGGCGAGGCTGGTGGCATCCCGCGTCAAGCCGCGGGCGGCCTGAGCGGTCCGGTCCGCCTGAACGGCGCGGCCCGTCTGAACGGCGCGCGGTATCCGTACGGCGCGAGCTGTCCGTACGGCGCGCGCTGTCCGTACGGCGCGTGCTGCCCGGCTGGAAGCTCGCGCTACTGGATACCCTGGCTCGCCAGGTACTCCTCATAGCCGCCGCGATAGTCGACGAGGACGCCGCCGGCGCGCACTTCGATGACGCGCGTCGCCACCGCATCGACGAACTGCCGGTCATGCGAGACCAGCAGCAAGGTGCCGTTGAACTTCTCCAGCGCCAGCTGCAGCGATTCGATCGACTCCATGTCCAGGTGATTAGTCGGTTCGTCGAGCATCAGCACGTTGTGGCGGCCCAGCATCAACCGGCCGAAGCTCATCCGGTGCTTCTCGCCGCCCGACAGCACCTTGACCGGCTTGCGCACGTCGTCGCCCGAGAACAGCAGGCGGCCGAGAATGCCGCGTATCACCTGGTCATCGTCGCCGGGCTTCGTGTAGCGGGTGATCCACTGCGTCAGCGTCTCGTCGACCTCGAAGTCCGGGTAGACGTCCTGTGCCATGTAGCCGACGTCCGCGTTCTCGGCCCATTTCACGCGGCCCTCGCTCGGCGCCAGTCCGCCCAGCGCTGCGCCGGCCAGGCAGCGCAGCAGCGTGCTCTTGCCGGCGCCGTTGGCGCCGACTATGGCGATCTTGTCGCCGGCATCGATGATGGTCGAGAAGTTGCGGAACACCGGCGCGTCGGCCCCGTCGTAGCGGTGGCCGATCCCTTCGGCTTCCACTGCCTGGCGGTGCAGCGCCTTGGCCTGCTCGAAGCGGATGTATGGATTCTGCCGCGACGAAGGCTTGACCTCGACCGCTTCGCTGCGGATCTTGGCGATCAGCTTCTGACGCGACGTTGCCTGCCGCGCCTTGGCCTTGTTCGCCGCGAAGCGCTGCACGAACTCCTGCAGCTCGGAGATCCGTTCCTTGGCGCGATCGTTGGCGGCGACCAGGCGCTGGCGGGCTTGCGCGGAGGCCAGCATGTAGTCGTCGTAGTTGCCGGGGTAGATGCGCAGCTCGCGGTAGTCCAGATCGGCCATGTGCGTGCAGACGGCGTTCAGGAAGTGGCGATCGTGCGAGATGATGATCATCGTCGAATCGCGTTCGTTCAGCACTGACTCGAGCCAGCGGATCGTGTCGATGTCGAGGTTGTTCGTCGGCTCGTCCAGCAGCAGCACGTCCGGGTTCGAGAACAGCGCCTGCGCCAGCAGCACGCGCAGCTTCCAGCCCGGCGCGATCTCGCGCATCGGCCCGGTATGCTGTTCGATCGGAATGCCGGCGCCCAGCAGCAGCTCGCCGGCCCGCGACTCGGCGGTATAGCCGTCGTACTCGGCGAACTTCGCCTCCAGGTCGGCGGCGCGCATGTAGTCGTCTTCGCTGGCCTCGGGATTGGCGTAGATCGCGTCGCGCTCGGTCATCGCGCGCCACATCTCGACGTGCCCCATCATCACGACGTCGAGCACGCGCACGTCCTCATAGGCGAACTGGTCCTGCTTCAGCTTGCCCAGCCGCACGCCGGGGTCCAGCACCACCTGCCCGGCGCTGGGCTCCAGGTCGCCGCCGAGGATCTGCATGAAGGTGGACTTGCCGGAGCCGTTGGCGCCGATCAGGCCGTAGCGGTTGCCTTCGCCGAACTTGACGGAGACGTTCTCGAACAGGGGCTTGGCCCCGAACTGCATCGTGATGTTGACGGTAGAGAGCATCTCGAAAATTCCCATAGCGCCGCGCATCGGCCGGAGGCCATGCGCGGCGCGTCAAATTGGAGGCTATGCGCGGTCTGCCGCAGCGCGGCGCCGCTTCAGCCGACCCAGACGCGCGCGTTGCGGAACAGGCGCATCCATGGAGAGTCCTCGCCCAGCGACGGATCGCGCCAGCTCATCTGCACGCTGCGGAACACGCGTTCCGGATGCGGCATCAGAATCGTGGCGCGGCCGTCGGCGCTGGCGAAGCCGGTGAGCCCGCCCGGCGAACCGTTCGGATTGGCCGGGTAGCGTTCGGCGGGCGCGCCGTCGTTGCCGACGAAGCGCAGCGCCGCCACGGCCTGCCGCTGCGCATCGGCCGAAGCGAACTCCGCCCTGCCCTCGCCGTGCGCGACGGCGATCGGCATGCGGCTGCCGGCCATGCCCGCGAGCAGGATGGACGGCGAGTCGAGCACCTCGACCAGCGACAGGCGCGCCTCGTACTGTTCGGAGCGGTTGCGCAGGAAACGCGGCCAGTGCTCGGCGCCGGGAATGATTGCCTTGAGCTGCGACATCATCTGGCAGCCGTTGCAAACGCCCAGCGAGAAGGTGTCCGGCCGCGCGAAGAACAGCGTGAACTGTTCCGCCAGCGCGGCATTGAACAGGATCGCCTTGGCCCAGCCGCTGCCTGCGCCCAGCACGTCGCCGTACGAGAAGCCGCCGCAGGCGACCAGCCCGCGGAAGTCGGCCAGCTTGTGGCGGCCTTCCACCAGGTCGGTCATGTGCACGTCGAAGGCCTCGAAGCCCGCGCGCGTGAACACGGCGCCCATCTCGGTCTGGCTGTTGACGCCTTGTTCGCGCAGGATGGCCACCCGCGGCCGCGCGCCGGCGGCGATGAACGGCGCCGCGACGTCGGCCGCGGCGTCGAACGGCAGCCGCAGCTGCAGGCCCGGATCGCCGTCGTCGGCAATGGACTCGAATTCCTCGCGCGCGCAGTCGGCATGGTCGCGCAGCGCGGCGATGCGGTAGCTGGTCTCGCTCCAGCGCTGCTGCAGATCGGCGCGCGTGGCGCTGTAGACGCAGCGGCCGTCGCGATAGAGATCGATGGCCTGCTTGGCCTGCGGCTTGCCTATCACGTGCGAGTGCTGCGACAGCCCGTTCTCGCGCAGGATGCGCATGACCTCGTCGCGCTGGCCGGCGCGCACCTGCAGCACGGCGCCGATCTCTTCATTGAACAGCGCCTTCAGCGTCAGCTCGTTGCGCTGCACCGAGACCTGCTCGGGGCGGATCTTGAAGTCGCCCCAGTCGGCCGCGTGCGGATCGATGGTCAGCAGGTCGAGGTTCAGCGCCACGCCGCAGCGTCCGGCGAAAGCCATCTCGCAGACCGTCGCGAACAGGCCGCCGTCGGAGCGGTCATGGTAGGCCAGCAGCCGGTCCTCGGCGTTGAGCCGCTGCAGCGTCGCGAAGAAACGCGCCAGCAGCGCCGGATCGTCCAGGTCGGGTGCGTCGCCGCCGATCTGCTGCGTGACCTGCGCCAGCGCGGACGCGCCGAGCCGGTTGCGGCCGCAGCCGAGGTCGATCAGGATCAGCGCCGACTCGGGATCATGCGCCAGCTGCGGCGTGAGCACGCGGCGCGCGTCGCTGACCGGCGCGAACGCGGTGACGATCAGCGACGTGGGCGCGCTGACCTGCCGCGCCGGCGCGCCGGCTGGATCGGCCGGATCGCGCCAGACGGTGCGCATCGACAGCGAATCCTTGCCGACCGGAATCGAGATGCCCAGCTCGCGGCACAGCGCGGCGCAGGCAGACACCGCGTCGAACAGGTCGGCGTCCTCGCCGGCTTCGCCGCAGGCGGCCATCCAGTTGGCGGACAGCTTGATCCGGTCGATCGCGTCGATCGGCGCTCCGGCCAGATTGGTGACGGCCTCGGCCACCGCCATGCGCGCCGCCGCGGCCGGATCGATCACTGCCAGCGGCGTACGCTCGCCCATGGACAGTGCCTCGCCGTGATAGCCGCGATAATCGGCCAGGCCGACGGCGCAGTCGGCTACCGGCACCTGCCACGGGCCGACCATCTGGTCGCGCGACGACAGGCCGCCGACCGTGCGGTCGCCGATGGTGATCAGGAAGGACTTGCTCGCCACCGCCGGCAGGGCCAGCACGCGCTCGATCGCATCGTTCAGCTCGACCGCCGCGACGTCGACCGGCGGCAGCTCGCGCGGGCGATGCACGCCGTCGCGATGCATGCGCGGCGGCTTGCCGAGCAGCACCTCGATCGGCATGTCGACCGGCCGCTGCGCCACGTCGGCCGGCGTATCGCCGTCGCCGATCGCGACCACCAGTTGCTGGTCGGCGCTGACGCGGCCGACCACCGCATACGGACAGCGCTCGCGCCGGCACAGATGATCGAACAGCGTCAGCGAATCGGGCGCGATCGCCAGGACGTAGCGCTCCTGCGATTCGTTGCACCAGATCTCGGCCGGCGACAGGCCGGACGCTTCCAGCGGAATGCGGTTCAGGTCGAAGCGCGCGGCGCGCCCCGCGCCGTGCACCAGCTCGGGAAACGCGTTCGACAGGCCGCCGGCGCCGACGTCGTGGATGGACAGGATAGGGTTGCCTTCGTGCAGCGCCCAGCAGCGGTCCAGCACTTCCTGCGCGCGGCGCTGCATCTCGGGGTTGCCGCGCTGCACCGAATCGAAATCGAGCTCGGCAGTGTTCGAGCCCGAGCCCATGCTCGACGCAGCGCCGCCACCCAGCCCTATGCGCATGCCGGGGCCGCCGAGCTGGATCAGCAGCGTGCCGGGCGGCAGGTCGAGCTTGGCGGTGTGCGCAGCGTCGACGGCGCCGACGCCGCCGGCGATCATGATCGGCTTGTGATAGCCGCGCACGCGGCCGCCGACGTTCTGTTCGTAGGTGCGGAAATAGCCGAGCAGGTTCGGACGCCCGAACTCGTTGTTGAAAGCGGCGCCGCCCAGCGGCCCGTCTATCATGATCTGCAGCGGCGTCGCGATGCGTTCCGGTACGCCGTAACGCGACGCGCGCGCGCCGGCCGCCGTCGGGCGCGTCACGTCGTGCGCGTTCTCCCACGGCTGCTCGAAGCCGTCGATGTGCAGGTTGGACACCGTGAAGCCGGTCAGGCCGAACTTGGGCTTGGCGCCGCGGCCGGTGGCGCCCTCGTCGCGAATCTCGCCGCCCGAGCCGGTGGAGGCGCCCGGGAACGGCGCGATCGCCGTCGGATGGTTGTGCGTCTCGACCTTCAGCAGACTGTGCGTGAGGCGCTGCTGGCCGCCGTAGCGGCCGTTCAGCGCGGCATTGGCGCAGAAGCGTTCGGCCGGTCCGCCTTCGAGGATGGCGGCATTGTCGGCATACGCGACCACCGTGCCCTGCGGATGCGCGGCATGCGTGCTGCGGATCATGCCGAACAGCGTCTCGTCGCGCGGCTCGCCGTCCAGGGTCCAGCTGGCGTTGAAGATCTTGTGCCGGCAGTGCTCGGAATTGGCCTGCGCGAACATCATCAGCTCGACATCGGTGGGATCGCGGCCACTGTCACCGAATGCCGCCAGCAGATAGTCGATCTCGTCGTCGGACAGCGCCAGGCCGAGCTGGCGGTTGGCCTCTTCCAGCGCGGCCCGGCCGCGCGCGCCGACGGCGATGCGCTGCATCGGCTTGCCCGGCAGCGAAGCGAAGATCGCCTCGGGCTGCGGCGGCTGCAGCAGCACGCTCTCGGTCATGCGGTCGTGCAGCGCGGCGGCCAGCGCGCCGAGCTGCGCCGCTTCGAGCGCGCCGCTGCGGCCGACCAGGCCGGCCAGCAGGCTGCTGCGCGCTTCGATGCGGAATTCGGTGCCGCGCTCGATGCGGCGGATGCCGTGCATGCCGCAGCTGTGCGCGATGTCGGTGGCCTTGCTGGCCCATGGCGAGACGGTGCCGATGCGCGGCACGACCCAGACCGGCTGGCCGGCGGGCGTGCCGGCCTGCGGATCGGCATCGAGCAATGCGGCCAGCCGCGCTTGCTGATCGCCGCTCAGCGGTTCGTCGCTCCAGACCAGGTACAGCTGGCGGGCGCTCAGCCCGGCGACGCGCGGATCGGCGCGGCGCAGCTGCTCCAGAAGACGGGCGAGACGAAAGTCGGACAGCGCGGGCTGGCCGGGCAGCGTCAGGTACGCGGACATGGGATGACTCGAGGCGAAGAGCCGTCATTATAGTTGGCCGGGATCAGCTAGCCGGCGCACCGCTTGGCCCCGGCCGCAAGGCGGTCTTGGCCGCGGCGCGGCTGACGACTGGCGTAGAGTCCGGCGCTGTCGCAGGTCCTTCTGTCGCAGGTCCTTAGCTCACCTCCGCATCCCAATCGCCATGAGCAATCTGTCTTTCATAGAGCCCATGCCGGGCAGCCCCTGGGACACCTATCTGGCCCAGGTCGATCAGGTGACGCCATATCTCGGTCCGCTCGCGCGCTGGGTGGAAACGCTGCGCCGGCCCAAGCGCGCCTTGATCGTCGACATCCCCATCCTGCTCGACGACGGGCGCGTCGCCCACTTCGAGGGCTACCGCGTGCAGCACAACCTGTCGCGCGGCCCCGGCAAGGGCGGCGTGCGCTTCCATCCGGCCGTCACGCTGGAGGAAGTCATGGCGCTGGCCGCCTGGATGACGGTGAAGAACGCCGCCGTCAATCTGCCGTACGGTGGTGCCAAGGGCGGCGTGCGCGTCGACCCGTCGACGCTGTCGCAGCAGGAACTGGAGCGGCTGACGCGCCGCTACACCAGCGAGATCGGGCTGATCATCGGTCCCGACCGCGACATCCCGGCGCCCGACGTCAACACGAACGCCCAGGTCATGGCCTGGATGATGGATACGTACTCGGCCAACGTGGGCGCGACGGTCACCGGCGTGGTCACCGGCAAGCCGGTTCCGCTGGGCGGTTCGCTGGGCCGCGTGCGCGCCACCGGCCGCGGTGTGTTCCTGGTCGCGCGCGAGGCGGCGCGCCGCCAGAACCTGTCGCTGACCGACGCGCGCGTCGCCGTGCAGGGCTACGGCAACGTCGGCTCGGTAGCGGCCGAGCTGTTCGCCGCCCATGGCGCGCGCGTGGTGGCGGTGCAGGACCACACCGGCAGCATCCACCAGCCGCAGGGGCTGGACCTCGCCGCGCTGTCGGCGCACGTCTCCGAATCCGGCGGCGTGGCCGGCTTCCGCGGCGCCGATGCAATGGGCACCGAGGAATTCTGGGAAACCGACTGCGAGTTCCTGATCCCGGCGGCGCTGGAGGGGCAGCTCGGCGAGGAGCGCGCGCGACGGCTGCGCGCCAAGCTGATCGTGGAAGGCGCCAACGGCCCGACGACGCAGGCCGGCGACCGCGTGCTGCACGATCGCGGCATCCCCGTCGTTCCCGACGTGATCGCCAATGCCGGCGGCGTCATCGTCTCGTATTTCGAGTGGGTTCAGGATTTCAGCAGCTTCTTCTGGACCGAAGACGAGATCAATGCCAGGCTGGAGCGCATCCAGCTGGGCGCCTTCGAGCAGATCTGCGAAACGGCGGCTCAGCTGAAGGTGCCGCTGCGCACCGCGGCCTTCGTCGTGGCCTGCACGCGCGTGCTGGCCGCCCGCGAGCAGCGCGGGCTGTATCCGTAGAGGGGGCGGCGGCCGCGGCCAGAGCGGCAGCGGCACGGCTGGCAGCTGCGCGGCTGGCAGCTGCCTCGGGCGCGGCCGCCGGAACGCG
This sequence comes from Burkholderiaceae bacterium, assembly GCA_050187175.1. GTDB lineage: Bacteria > Pseudomonadota > Gammaproteobacteria > Burkholderiales > Burkholderiaceae_E > Zeimonas. The sequence continues at coordinate 26,141 of JBFWXS010000014.1, read as the reverse complement.
GCAGCACGGCCGGCGGACGATGCGCCGAAGCTGTCAGTCGGCGTCCGGCGCCCGGTATGTGGCCGCCGACACAATGCAAGACCGCCCATCGGCGCCACACGCCGTATCGTCGCCCGCCGGCGGCCTGCCGATATCGAGCTGCAACAACGCAGTGCTATCGTTAGACGCATGTCGGAGCTCTTCAAGACCGCCGCCATCCGGCGCATCGAGGCCCGCGCACTGGCCGCCGTGCCGCCCGGTACGCTGATGGCACGCGCCGCGGACGCCGTCGCGCAGGCCACCGCCTGCGTGGCCCGCGGACTGTCGCCCGGGCGCCCCATCCTCGCGCTAGTCGGGCCCGGCAACAATGGCGGAGACGCCCTGCTGGCCGCGCTGCGGCTGCGCGAATGGGGATTCCGCTGCCGTGCACTGTCGCTGACGGCGACCGCCCCGCAAGCCGGGCTTGCCGCCGATGCGGCGGCCGTCTGGCAGCGCTGCGCTGCGGCCGGGCTGGTGCCCCAGGTGGCCTGCGATGAACAGACGGTCGAGCAGGCACTGGCCGAAGCGCCTATCGTCATCGACGGGCTGTTCGGCATCGGCCAGTCGCGGCCGCTGCAAGGAATGGCTGCGACGCTGGCGCGCGCCGTCGGGCGCCGCGCGCTGCCGGTGGTCGCGGTCGACGTCCCCAGCGGCATCGACGCCGATCGAGGCACGATCATCGGCGATGGCGCCCCCGACGCCGTCGCCATCCGGGCCGCCGTCACCGTCACGATGATCGCCGACAAGCCGGGGCTGCATACGGGCGCCGCGCTGAACCATGTCGGCCGGGTCGTGGTCGCCCCGCTGGGCATCGCTGACGCGGTGGCGGCCGAGCCGCCCGACGGCCGCCTGTTCGACGCCGAAGCTGCCGTGCAGCGGATCCCGGAACGGCCGCATGACAGCCACAAGGGCCGTTTCGGCCACGTGCTGATCTACGGCGGCGACACCGGCCTGCGCGGCGCCGCGCTGCTGGCGGCGCGCAGCGCGCAGGCCTGCGGCGCCGGCAAGACTTCGATCGCCTCGCCGGCAGGGCCGCTGTTCGATCCCGGCCAGCCGCAGCTGATGACGGCCGACTCGGCGCCGCGCTTCGATTCGTTCGACGTCGTCGTCATCGGTTGCGGGCTCGGCACTTCAGCGGTCGCGGCCGCGCGCCTGGCCGAAGCACTGGCCGATGCGCGAGCCCTGGTGATCGATGCCGACGCATTGACGCTGATCGCGCAGCAGCCGGCGCTGGCCCAGGCGCTGGCGCAGTCCGAGGCGCCCAAGCTGCTGACGCCGCACCCGCTGGAGGCTGCCAGGCTGCTCGGCGTCCCCGCCGCCGCCGTGCAGGCCGACCGCATCGCCGCGGCGCAGACGCTGGCCGCGCGCCTGCGCTGCACGGTGCTGCTCAAGGGCGCCGGCAGCGTCGCCGCCGATCCGCAGGGCCGCTGGTCGATCATCGACGCCGGCGGCGCCGCGCTGGCCAGCGGCGGCACCGGCGACGTACTGGCCGGCATGGCGGGCGCGCTGTTCGCTCAGGGAGTCGACGCGGTCGCGGCCGCCTGCCTCGCGGCGTGGGCGCACGGCACCGCCGCCGATCGCTGGCAGTCGCCGCGCCGCTGGAGCGGCGGCCTGAACCCGGCGCAACTGCCGGCCTTGGCGCGCGACGTACTGGCCGGCGTGAATGAAGGAAGTGAATGAGTGCTACTGATGCGTATCTGCGCGCTCGGCAGCGGGTCGCCGACCTGGCCGCCGCGAGCGCCGGCCAGCCGATCGTCCGCTGGCTGAAGGAAGAGAACGACCGGCTGGCCCGCTTCAGCGTCGAGGCGGCCGGCCTGTGGCTGGACCTGAGCCGCAATGCGCTGCCGCAGGAAGGCCTGGATGCGCTGCTGGCGCTGGCCGAGGCGGCGGGTGTGACGCAGCAGCGCGACGCGATGTATCGCGGCGAGCGCGTCAATTTCACTGAAGGCCGCGCGGTTCAGCATGTGATGATGCGCGAGCCCGCGCCGGCGGCTGGCGGCGGTAGCGACACGCGCAGCAGGGACGCCTCGGATACCGACCCGGATACCGACCGTGCGCAGGCGCGGCAGACGCTGGCCCGCATGAGCCGCTTCGCCGACGAGCTGCGGGAGGGACGCTGGCGCGGCGCTACCGGCCGGCCGATCAGCGACATCCTGCACATCGGCATCGGCGGCTCGCATCTGGGCCCGCAGCTGGCCTGCGAAGCCCTGACGGCATTCACTCACCCGCGGCTGCGCTGCCAGTTCCTGTCGAACATCGACCCGCAGGCCTTGGTGCGCGCCTGCGCCGATCTGAACCCGGCCACGACGCTGGTCATCGTGGCCTCCAAGTCGTGGCGCACCGTCGAGACCGCGCGCAACGCCGAAGCGGTGCGGCGCTGGTTCGACGATGCCGGCATCCGCGGCGAAGGCTTGCAGCGGCACTGGGTCGGCGTGACCGCGAACGCCGAAGGCGCGCGCGCCTTCGGGTTGGCTGCCGACGCGATCTATCCGTTTCCCGACGGCGTCGGAGGCCGCTTCTCGCTGTGGTCGGCGATCGGGCTGCCGGTGATGCTGATGATCGGTCCCGGACACTTCCGCCGCCTGCTCGACGGCGCTCATGCGCTCGATCGCCACTTCGCCGAAGCGCCGCCGGCGCGCAACGCACCGCTGCTGCTGGCGCTGGTCTCGCTGTGGAACACGCTGACCGAGCTGGGCGGCACCGAGGCAGTGGTGCCGTACAGCGACGCGTTGCGCCGCTTCCCCGCTTATCTGCAGCAGCTGCAGATGGAGAGCAACGGCAAGCGAGTCGACCGCGACGGCTGCGTCATCAGCGGCCCGACGGCCCCCGTCATCTGGGGCGAACCCGGCAGCGACGCGCAGCATTCGTTCTTCCAGGCGCTGCATCAAGGGCCGCGCGCGCACCCGGTCGATTTCGTGATCGCGATCCCGCAGCATGACGACCCCGAATCCCGAGCAGTCGGGCTGCTGGCAAACGCGCTGGCGCAAAGCGAAGCGCTGCTGCTGGGCCGGGATGCGGCCTCCCCGGCGGGCGCCGCCGACGACCCGCTCGCCGTGCACCGCAGCTGCCCCGGCAACCGGCCGTCGAACATCGTCCTGCTGCCGCGGCTGGACCCGTTCTCGCTGGGCGCGCTGCTGGCGCTGTACGAACACAAGACCGCCGCGCTCGGCTGGCTGTGGCGCATCGATTCGTTCGATCAATGGGGTGTCGAACTCGGCAAGCTGATGGCCACCGAACTCGAGCCGCAGATCGAGGCCGCAGCGTCCGACCTCGCCGCGCCGCCCGGTCAGTCGGCGCCGCTGCACGCGCTGCTGCAGCGCGTGCGACAGGCGCGCGCCGCGCGGCCCGGACCCCAGCCCACGCGCGCTTCGGGGCGGACCAGCGGCTGATCGGGGCGGACCAGCGCCTGATCGGCGCGGACCAGCACCTGATCAGGCCGGCACCGGCTCCTCCAGGCGCCCCGCGTGCAGCGTCAGCCGCTGCCCGCAGCGCTGCGCCAGCGCTCTGTCGTGCGTGACCAGCACCAGCGTCGCGCCGGCCTCGCGGTTCAGCGCGAACAGCAGGTCGATCACGCGCTCGCCGGTCGCGGCATCCAGGCTGCCGGTGGGCTCGTCGGCGAACAGGAACTTCGGTGACGGCGCGAAGGCGCGGGCCAGCGCGACGCGCTGCTGCTCGCCGCCGGACAGCGTCTTCGGATAGTGGCGCAGCCTATCGCCCAGCCCGACCCGTTCCAGCAGCTGCTGCGCGCGCGGCCGCGCGTCGGCGGCCCCGGCCAGCTCCAGCGGCAGCATGACATTCTCGAGCGCGGTCATCTGCGGCAGTAGCTGGAAGGACTGGAACACGAAGCCCAGCGAACGCGCCCGCCAGGCAGCGCGCTGGTCCTCGTCGAGCTCGAACAGCGACTGGCCGAACATCTTCACGTCGCCGCTGCTGGGCAGGTCCAGGCCGGCCAGCAGGCCGAGCAGCGTCGACTTGCCGGAGCCGGACGCGCCGACGACGGCGACGGTCTGTCCTGCGGGCACGCTGAACGAAATGCCGTCCAGAATGGTCAACCAGCCATCTGCGTCTCTGACGCGCTTGCTCAACTGCTCGACGATAATCGCATCCATGAATCGAGTTCCATCCGAGGTCCATCGTCCGCCGCCGGTCGCGCGGCGGCGCTTCATGCTGGCGCTGCTGGCCCAGCTATCGAGTCTAACGGCTGCAGCTGCCGCCCCGGCCGGAGCCGCCGGCCCGGCCACGCCGGCACCGGCCGCTGCTGCAGCGTCCTCCTCCGGCAATCCGTCGCGCACCCTGATGGTGCTCGGCGACAGCCTGTCGGCCGAATACGGCCTGCGGCGAGGCTCGGGGTGGGTCGCGCTGATGGGGGAGCGACTGACAGCCATGCGTCCGCCATGGCGCATCGTCAACGCCAGCATCAGCGGCGAGACCAGCGCCGGCGGGCGCAGCCGCCTGGCCGAGCTGCTGCAGCGGCACCGGCCGTCGATCGTGGTGATCGAGCTCGGCGGCAACGACGCGCTGCGCGGCCTGGACCTCGCCGCGCTGGACGACAACCTCAGCACCATGACCCGCATGTCGCGCAAGGCCGGCGCACAGGTGCTGCTGCTGGGCATGATGATGCCGCCGAACTACGGCCGCGCCTATGCCGACGCCTTCAATGCCGTGTTCCAGCGCGTCGCCGAACGCGAGAAGGCCCTGCTGGTGCCGTTCTTCCTCGAAGGCGTCGCCGACCGGCTCGACATGTTCCAGGCCGACCGCATCCATCCGACGGAGACGGCGCAGCGCCGCATGCTGGACAACGTCTGGCCCGCGCTGAAGCCGCTGCTGCGCTGAAGCCGCTGCCGCGCTGAGGCCGCTGCTGCAGGGAGCCTTGGACGGAACCGCCGCTGCGCCGAGCCGCCGCTGCCCGGCCCGCACAGCCGCGGCGGGGCCGCCGCGCATTCGTCGCGGCCTGCCGACCGCCCGGCGCGCGGACCCAGCCGGCAGTCGACTGTTGAACTGAAAATCATCGATCCGATCGCCGATCCTCCGTTCCCCGTCCTCCCGTCGATGACCCGCCCCGTTCCCGGCGACCGCCTGCTGCTGCAGCTGATCGAGCATTTCGACGGCATGGTCTATCGCTGCCGGAACGACCGCTTCTGGACCATGGAGTTCGTCAGCGCGGGCTGCGAGCCGCTGACCGGCTACAGCGCCGAGGACCTGCTGCTGAACCGCCGCGCCTGCCTGGAGGAACTGACGCTGGCCGAGGACCGCCAGCGCGTCCGCCGGCAGATCAACGAGGCGCTGGCCGCCGGCAGCCGCTTCGACATCGAGTACCGGATCCGCTGCGCCGACGGCGAGGTCCGCTGGGTCTGGGAGCGCGGCTACGGCGTGTTCGCCGACGACGGTTCGCTCGACGTGCTCGAAGGCTTCATCCAGGACATCAGCACGCGCAAGCGCAACGAACAGGCGCTGATCGAGGCCGAGCAGCGCTTTCGCGATCTGTTCGACAACGTCGCCGAGGGCATCTTCCAGACCACCGCGGAGGGCCGCTATCTGCGCGCTAATCCGTCGCTGGCGCGCATCTACGGCTTTCCGTCGCCGGAAGCGCTGACCGCGCACTTCAACCTGGTGCGCGATCAGCTGTACGTCGACCCCGACGCCCGGCAGCGCTTCGTCGCGGCGCTCGAACGCGGGCACCAGGTGCGCGGCTTCGAGGCGCGCGTGCGGCGCCGCGACGGCACGATCATCTGGATCTCGGAAAACGCCCGCGCCGTGCGCGACACCGCCGGCCGGCTGCTCTACTACGAGGGCACGGTCGAGGACATCACGGAACGCAAGGCCTACGAAGCGCGGATCGCGCACCACGCGCAACACGATCCGCTCACCGGCCTGCCGAATCGTGAACTGATGCGCGACCGCCTGCAGCAGGCGATCGGCATCGCGGCACGCCATGACCGCCGGCTGGCGGTCATCTTCCTCGACCTCGATCACTTCAAGGACGTCAACGACACGCTGGGCCACGTCGCCGGCGACGCGCTGATCCGCCGCGTCGCCGAACGCCTGACCGGCTGCCTGCGTGCCAGCGACACGGTGGCGCGCGTGGGCGGCGACGAGTTCGTCGTGCTGTCGACCGAGATCGACGGCCACGACCCGATCGCCGCGCTGGTGCAGCGCATTCTGGGCCAGGTCGTCGCCTCGCAGCGCATCGAGGATCGCGAGATCTCGGTGACCTGCAGCATCGGCGTGGCGCTCTACCCGGAGCACGGCAGGGACGCCGACGCGCTGCTGAAGCACGCCGACGCCGCGATGTACGAAGCCAAGCGGTCCGGGCGCAATGCGTTCCGCATCTTCACGCCCGAGCTGGCCGCCGCGGTGGCGCACCGCCTGGACCTGGTCGGGCGGCTGCGGCACGCGCTGGCACGCGACGAGTTCCGGCTGCATTTCCAGCCCAAGGCCTCGGTCGTCAGCAGCAACTGGATCGGCGTCGAGGCGCTGCTGCGCTGGCAGCCGCCGGACAGGGCGTCGGTGCCGCCGTCGGAATTCATCCCCGCGGCCGAGGAGTCCGGCCTGATCGTACCGCTGGGCGACTGGGTGCTGCTCAGCGCCTGCCGCGCCGGCGTGCGGCTGGCGCAGCGCTTCGGCTGCCGGATTCCGGTGTCGGTCAACGTGTCGCCGCGACAGTTCCGCAACACCGATCTGCTGCGCGGCGTGCGGAACGCACTGCGCGCCACCGGCATGGCCCCGCAGGCGCTGGATCTGGAGATCACCGAAAGCTGCGTCGCCGACGACCCGTCACGCTTTCTCGATACGCTGCGGCGCCTGAAGGCGCTCGGCGTCTCGCTGTCGGTCGACGACTTCGGCACCGGCTATTCGAGCATGGCCTATCTGACCATGATGCCGGTCGATCGGCTGAAGATCGATCGCTCCTTCCTGCGCGACATCGGCAGCGCGTCGGCCAACCAGACCATCCTGCATGCGATCACCTCGCTCGGGCATACGCTGGGCATGAAGGTGCTCGCCGAAGGCGTCGAGAACGATGCGCAGTATGAAGCGGTGCGCGCGGTCGGCTGCGACGAAGCGCAGGGCTATCGATTCGGCCACCCCATGCCGCTGGAAGCGCTGATCGACGAACTGGCCAAGCGGCGCCACCAGTTCGACCGCTCGGGCCCGGTGCACGGCACGACCATCCCCGCCTGATCGGCCGCCTACCGGGCGGCGTATCATCGCGGCCGGGACGGCCCCGCCTCCCGCCCCGATGGAGTTCGCTCTTGCTGCCTATCGTGCGCCGGTGGACCGCCGTTCACCGCACTCCCGCCACCAATGCCCGCCTGGGCGCCACGCTCGCCTTCGTCGCGGGCGCCGCCAATGCCGGCGGCTTCCTCGCCGTGGGCCAGTACACGTCGCACATGACCGGCATCGTGTCGGCCTCCGCCGACCACCTGGCGCTGGCGCAGTGGTGGCCCGCCCTGGCCGGGCTCGCCGCGCTCGCCGTGTTCATGGCCGGCGCGATGAGCACTGCCATCCTGGTGCACTGGGCGCGCGGCCTGCGCCTGCGCAGCCAGTACTCGTTGCCGCTGCTGATCGAAGCCGGCTTCCTGCTGCTGTTCGGCCTGCTGGGCGCGCAGCTGGCGCTGCACGTTGCGCTGCTGCTGCCGGCCACCGTGCTCGTGCTGTGCTACATCATGGGGCTGCAGAACGCGCTGATCACCAAGGTTTCCAAAGCCGAGATCCGCACCACTCACGTCACCGGCCTGGTCACCGACATCGGCATCGAGCTGGGCAAGCTGGTCTACGTCAATCGCTTCCGCGACGGCGAGCGCGTCGTAGCCAACCGCCGCAAGCTGCGGCTGCTGAGCCTGCTGCTCGCCACGTTCTTCGCCGGCGGCGTGACCGGCGCGCTCGGTTTCAAGTACATAGGCTACGGCACGACCATAGGCCTGGCCGCCGTGCTGCTCACGATCTCGCTGCGGCCGCTGCTCGACGACCTGCGCATCGTCTATCGCCAGCTCCGCAGGCGCGGCGTCGAGGAGGTATGATTTACCGATGAGCTCCGAAGCGGCGACGGCACGCCGAAAAGCGCCGCGTGCCTTGAGCGTCGCCGCTTGGCTGCTGCTGGCCGTCGCGATCGCGCGCGTCCTGACGATGATGCTGGCTTCGCCGGCCGCGGCCTACGCCAATCAATACGACATGGTGCGGACATCGGCCTGCATCGGCTGGTGGCCGCAGACGCCGCCCGGCGTCGATCCGGCCGCCGCATATCAGCCCGCTCCACGGCTCGCCTACGTTCCCGGCCCTCGCCTGTCGCACGTCTGCTACCCGAGCACCACGGTCGCGCTGGCCTTCGCCGCGCTGGCCGTCGACCGGGGACTGGACCAGCTGGGGCTGGGATCGCCGCAGCAGTTCGACCTGCGCATGCTCGGCGCGCTGCAGGCCGCTCTGTTCATCGCACTGCTGCTGTTCTTCGACCGGCGCTGGCGGGACCATCCGGGCGCGCGGCTGACGCACGCGCTGATCGCCGCGCTGGTGCTCGCCGATCCGTTCAATACGCTGTACCTGAGCACGCTGTACACGGAGTTCGCGGCGCTGCTGTCGGCCTACGTCGCGGTCGCCGTGCTGGTCGACGCAGCTCTGCGAGGCGGCCTGAGCTGGCCAATGGCGCTGCTGTTCGCGCTGGCGCTGGCCGGGGTGGGCCTGTCGCGGATGCAGCACCTGCTGCTGCCCGCCGCGCTGGCGCTGCTGATGGCCGGCGTTTGCGCGCTGCAAAGCCTCGGCATCCGGCGCGCCCTGCCCGGGCTGCTCGTGGCCGCGGCAATGCCGTTCGCGCAGAGCCTGGGCACCGCCGACCAGCGCAGCATCCATACCGCCAACCGCAGCAACGCATTGTTCGGCGCGCTGCTGCCCGCATCGGCCGAGCCCATGCGCATGGTGGCTCGGCTGGGCCTGCCGCCGGCCTGCACGGAGCTGGTCCACACCACCTGGTTTCTGCGGCGCGGCCGAGACGCACAGCGCGAATGTCCGGAAGCCTATGCCATCGGCAGCGCCGCGCTGCTGGCGGCATTCGCCGGCGAACCGCGCACGGTCGCCGTCGCCGCCGGCCGCATGCTGAGCCAATCCATGGGCTGGCGGCTGCCCTACCTCGGCGAGGTGGTCGACGGCCAGCACGCCAGGCTCGGCGCCGGTCCTTTGCAGTTGCGAGCCAGCGTCGCCGATCTGCTGGCGCGCGCCGGCTTCGAGTTCCATGCCGCGCTGTGGCTCGGCACGCTGCTGCTCGGCGCGACGGCCGTCGTCGCCGGGGTACACCGCGCCGTCGGAATGCGCCGAAGCAGAGCGACTCATCGCGACGCTACGTCACTGCACGCTGCCGTCTCACCGCGCGTTGCCGTCTCTCCGCACGTTGCCCTCTCTCCGCACGTTGCCGTCTCACCGCAGGCTGCTGCCCCTCCGCACGCTCCCGACCCCCCGCTCGCGGCTGCCACGCTGTTCGCGGCCACCGCCTTGATCGCCGGCAGTGCGCTCGCGACTACGCTGTTCGGTGACGGCTACAGTGAAGTGGCGCGGCACCTGCATCTGGGCGCGAATGCGGCGCTTGGCGCCCTCGCAGCGCTGGTTATCGGTGTGGCCCTCAGTCTGGTCGCTGCTACCTCGTCCGTCGCCTCAGCCACCACCTCGGCCACCGTCCCGACCGCAGCGACCATCGCCATAGCCGGCATCGCGGCCAGCGCGGTCGCCATCGCTGCGGTCGCAGCCGTGCTGTGGCCGCGTCTGCCGCTCGCCGTCGGCGTCCTCGCGCAGCCTGCCAGCGACCGCTGGACGGCGGACGGATGGACCGTATCGGGCTGGGCGCTCGACCCGGCCGGGGTCTCCGCCGCCTACGTCGAAGCCGGCGACGGCCACCGAGTGCCGCTGAACGTGAGCGACGACGCCCGGGTCACGGCCATCTTCCCGCAGCGCGCCGGCATCAGCGCCGTCCGCCTGCGCGGCACCATCGCCGCCGCCGAGCTCGCCGCGCGCCCCGCGCCGTGGCGCATCGTCGTGGTCAATTCCAGATCGGTCGCCTCGGTGCTCGACTGGCGCTGGCCGCGCTCCGAACAATCCGCGTCCTTGTCACCGTGAATCAATCCCGCCTCTGGCCGCTGGGCCTGCTCATCATCGCCGCCGCCGTTCTCGCCACCCACGCCGCCACGCTAGGCGGCTACTTCCTCAGCGACGATCTTCCGGTCGTGCATGCCATCTACAGCTGGCAGCAGGAGGGCCAGCTGTGGAGCAAGCTGTTCAGCAAGTTCGCCGCCGGACTGGATGCCGCCAATGCCTACTACCGGCCCATCCCGTTCCTGACCTACGGACTGAACTGGATCAGCGCCGGCACGGCGCCGCTCAGCTGGCGCCTGACCAATCTCGGCATTCATCTGATCAATGCCGCGCTGCTCTATGCGCTGGCGCGCACGCTGAGCGGGCCGGGTTCGCGTCCGCTGCCGGCGCTCGCAGCCAGCGCGCTGTTCGCGCTGTCGCCGCTATCGGCCGAAGTCAGCGACTGGATCAGCGGCCGCTACGACGCGCTCGCGCTGACCGGCATGCTGGTGATGCTGATCGGCCACCTGCGCGCCGGCCCCGGCTTCGATCGCTGGCGCGCGCTGAGCCTGTTCGGCCTGGTCTTCGCCCTCGCCAGCAAGGAATCGGCGATGACGGCGCCGGCGCTGCTCGTACTGGCCAGCGTGCTCAGCGCCGATTCGCTGCGCGCCGGCCTGCGCGCCGCGGTGCGCGACTGCCTGCCCGCCTTCATCGTGTTCGCCGGCTATCTGCTGCTGCGCCAGGCCATCTTCGGTTCGGTCGTCCAGATCTATGCCGGCAGCGCGCCGGAAAAGCTGCTGGCCAGCAGCGATCTGCTGACGCGCATCTTCACGGTGCTCACACCGATGCCGCTGGTCAGGACGATAGGCGCCCCGCTGTCCTGGGCCATGGCGCTGTGCACGCTGCTGCTGGCGATCGCGGGCTTCGCGGCAAGCCGCGCGGAGCGTCAGACGATGCGCCGCTGGCTGCTGCCGCTGGGCTGGACCACATTGTCGGTCGTGGCCCTGATACCCCACATCCGCGACTGGCCGGACACCGGTGAAGGCGGCCGGCTGCTGTATGCGTCCGCGGCCTGGTGGGCGCTGTGGCTCGCGCTGGCTCTCCTGCCGGCGCGCACAGCTGCGGCCTCGGCTGAGACTGCGGTAGGGGCAAGTACAGACGCCGTCGCAGGTGCAGGTGCAGGTGCAGGTGCAGGTGCAGGTGCAGGTGCAGGCATCGTCGCAGGTGCACTGCGCCACGTCTCTGTCGTCGTGCTCGCGGCGCTGCTGCTGGTCAGCGGCATGGGCCAGGCGCGCGTGCTGTCCGTCTGGGCCGCCGCCGGAGACCGGATGAACGACACGCTCGCCGCCATCCGCAGCGAACGCGCCGCCCTCGCCGATGACGACTTCGCACTGCTGCTGGTCCCTGATCGCATCGACGTGGCGCTGTTCGCGCGCAACGCCACCGGCGGGCTGGTGCTGCCGCCGTTCCAGCCGCCCGGCCTCTTCCCGCAGATCGTGCCGTTCACGCCGCCCTCGCTCGGGCACTGGTACGAGCGCGTCACCACCGCGCCGCCGCCGCAGGCAACGGCCGCTCAGATACGGACCGCGCGGCGTCCGACGCGCGCCTATTGCATCGACTTCGCCCAGCGCCGGCTGCACCGGCTGCCGGTGCCCGTGATCGACCAGGGAATCACCGGCTGGACCGAGCAATGGTCGGCAGCCGTGGCGCAGTCGCCGTGCTGCGACGATCGCGCCGGGCTACCTTGCGCGGCACGCTGAGCGAGCTCAGCGAACACGACGCGAGATGCGAAGTGCTGCTGCGGGACACCGCCTGCCCCCATAGCGCTGAGCACTAACCTACTTGCCAAATACTAACCTATTAGGTTAGTATGGAAAAGCGCACACCCCGTTGCAAGCTGTCGGTAGCCAAGGGCTTGATTGGAGCCGGGAAGGTTAGAGCCACTGCTACAGCGCTGACGGGGGCCGTGGCCATGGGTCTGGATTTCAAGGGAATGAGACATCGTCATGGCGCTGACACCTGGGGATTTTCATAAGAGCATGACTACATATGCCGATCACCGTATCTGGCAGGACGTATACCGTCCCGTGACTGCCGTCGGTGAGATCTACCTCAAGCTGACCGTCATCGATGATGTGCTGATCGTGTCGTTCAAGGAGCAGTAAGCATGAAGTGTCCTGCTTGCGGAGCCGCCAAGTTGGTGCATGACACGCGCGAACTCTTGTACACCTACAAGGGGGAGACGACCACCATTCCGGCGGTGGCCGGTGACTACTGCCCATCCTGCGGCGAAAGTGTGCTGGATGCCTCCGAGTCGATGCGAGTGAGCACAGCCATGCTGGCGTTCAAGCGCCAGATCAACGCCGACATCGTCGATCCCGCTTTCATCGCCAGTGTTCGCAAGAAGTTAGCGCTGGATCAACGCGAAGCTGCCGAGATTTTCGGCGGCGGCGTCAATGCGTTTTCCCGTTACGAGAACGGCAAGACCAAGCCCCCGCTGGCGTTGGTCAAACTGTTCAAGGTGCTGGACCGTCACCCCGAGCTTCTGGATGAAGTCAGGGCGAAGTAGACGGCGAGACTGGTGCCCGAGGCCGGACTCGAACCGGCACGACCGTGAGGCCGAGGGATTTTAAGTCCCTTGTGTCTACCGATTTCACCACTCGGGCAGCGCTGAGGCCGACTGGATTATCGCCGATCCCGCCGCACCGGCATGGGAGCTCCGAAGCACGACGGCTCGGCAGGCTGCCCCCCGGGCAACCCGCGACCTTCCGGCCCACGCCGCTCAGAGCGCCTCGAACAGCCCGCGCACACGAATGAAATCGACTACGTCGCGCAGCCCGTCGAGTGTCTTCAGGTTGGTGAAGACGAACGGGCGCTCGCCGCGCTGCTGGGCCGCATCGCGCGCCATGACCTCCAGCGAGGCGCCGACGTGCGGCGCCAGATCGGTCTTGTTGATCACCAGCAGGTCCGAGCGCGTGATGCCGGGGCCGCCTTTGCGCGGGATCTTCTCGCCGCCCGCGACGTCGATCACGTAAAGCGTCAGGTCGGACAGTTCGGGGCTGAACGTCGCCGCCAGATTGTCGCCGCCGGACTCGATGAACACGATGTCCGTATCGGGGAAGCGTTCCAGCATCTGCTCGACCGCTTCCAGATTCATCGACGCGTCTTCGCGGATCGCGGTATGCGGGCATCCGCCGGTCTCGACGCCCATGATCCGTTCCGGCTCCAGCGCGCCGGCCACGGTCAGCAGGCGCTGGTCCTCCTTCGTGTAGATGTCATTGGTGACGACGACCAGCTGATAGCGTTCGCGCATCGCCTTGCACAGCATCTCGGTCAGCGTCGTCTTGCCGGAGCCGACGGGGCCGCCGATGCCGACGCGCAGAGGGGGAAGCGATTTGGTTCTCATGACGGCTTCTCGTTGAACACGGAACAAGAGTGGGCGCGGGCCATCCGCGTCAGGAACGGAACAGCCGCGTGTACTGGCGCTCATGCCGCATGCCGCAGAGGGCAGCCAGCGGCATGAAGCTCCACGGCTCGTCGGGTATGGGGTCGAACAGGCGCGGCCGCAATGCGACCAGCACGCGCTGCCCGTCGCTCTGGCCCAGGGGAACCAGCTTCACCGCGGCCTGCACCTGGTTCTCCAGCCAGCTCCAGCCCCAGCCCAGGCTGGCCGCCCGACACGGCAGCCCCTGTGCGCACGCGCACAGCGCGAAGGCTATGGGTGCGCACCAGCGCCCGGCATCGAGCGCGGCCGCCACCGCCGGGTTCACTCCCGACGGCAAGTCGCCGCCGGAGCGCAGCGCACGCAGCCATCGCTGCAGCGCCGCGCCGACCTGCATCGTCTCGGCGCGCGCCTCGGCGCAGTCGCCGCTGGCGACGAAGCGTTCGTGCACGGCGCGCAGCGCCGCCAGATCGCCGGCCTGCAGCGCGTCCCATGCTGCCTGCACCGTCGGCAGCTCGCGCGGCAACACGGACCAGGTCCACAGCGACTCGATCCAGGCGGCCGCACTGGCGGCATCGCGCACCTGCCCGAGCTCGCAGGCGGTCTCCATGCCCTGCGAGTAGCTGAACGCGCCGATCGGCAGCACCGGCGAGGCGAGGTGCAGCAGCGCGGGTAGCCAGCTCGCGCAGCCTTCGTCGGCGGCCAGGCTAGTGTCCATGACCGTGCCCATAGGCGCCTACCTCCGGCTCGAACGGCCCCCAGAATCGCCGCAGCCGCGCCCCTAGTCCGACCAGCATGTCGACCAGGACCGGGTCGTAGCCCAGCAGCAGGCTTCGCGGCGCCAGCTCGACCGGCACGTGGCGATTGCCGAGGTGATAGGCGAGGCGCGCGAGCTGATGCATGTCGGCCGCTTCGACCTCGACCAGGTCTTCGTCGGCCGCCTGCACCGTCGCCCACTCGTGCCCGTTGCCGATCACGGCGCCGCCGCGCAGCACGCTGCCGCGCGGCAGCACGATGGCGATCTCGCGGCCGTCCGACAGCCGTACACGCAGACGGCTGCGCGCACGCAGCTCGAAAGGCAGTGCCACGCTCGGCAAGCCCTGTCGCGCCGCCGCCTTGTGCCCCTCCGCGCCGGCGACGCGGTCGAAGACGGGCAGCCCCTGCAGCAACGGCGGCCGCTCCCGATCGGGATCGGCGATCTGCGATCGTCCCATGTCGGCGTCCTCAGAACAGGAAATAGCGCTGCGCGAGCGGCAGCACGCTGGCCGGTTCGCAGGCCAGCAGCAGCCCGTCGGCGTGCACGCGGTAGTCCTGCGGATCGACCTCGATGCTCGGCAGCCAGTCGTTGTGCACCATGTCCTTCTTGCCCAGGTCGCGTGTCCGGCCGACCGCCACCAAGCGCCGCCGCAGCCCGCGCGCCAGGCCGAGCTCGCCGGCTTCGCGGTGCTGGCCCGTGCGCAGCGCCGTCTGCAGCGCGGCTTGCGAGACGAAGGTCACGCAGGTCGACGCGATCGCCGCCCCCAGCGTCCCGAACATCGGCCGCAGATGCACCGGCTGCGGCGTGGGAATCGACGCGTTCGCATCGCCCATCAGCGCCGCGGCAATGGCACCGCCCTTGATGATCAGCGACGGCTTGACGCCGAAGAAGGCCGGCCGCCACAGCACCAGATCGGCCAGCTTGCCGACCTCGATCGACCCCACCTCGTGCGCGATGCCATGCGTGATCGCCGGGTTGATCGTGTACTTGGCCAGATAGCGCTTGACGCGGAAGTTGTCGGCCGCCGCGTCCTGGTCCTGCGGCAGCGGACCACGCTGGACTTTCATCTTGTGCGCGGTCTGCCAGGTCCGCAGCACGACCTCGCCGACGCGGCCCATGGCCTGGCTGTCCGAGGACATCATCGAGATCGCACCCAGATCATGCAGGATGTCCTCGGCGGCGATCGTCTCGCGGCGGATGCGGCTTTCGGCGAAGGCGACGTCCTCGGCGATGGCCGGATCCAGATGGTGGCAGACCATCAGCATGTCGAGATGCTCGTCGACGGTGTTCACCGTGTAGGGACGGGTCGGGTTCGTCGACGACGGCAGCACGTTGGGCTCGCTGATCGCCTTCAGGATGTCCGGTGCATGGCCGCCGCCGGCCCCCTCGGTATGGAAGGTGTGGATGCTGCGTCCCTTGAACGCGCCAATGGTCGTCTCGACGAAGCCGGATTCGTTCAGCGTGTCCGTATGGATCGCTATTTGCACGTCCATCGCTTCGGCCACCGACAGGCAGCAGTCGATGGCCGCCGGCGTCGTGCCCCAGTCCTCGTGCAGCTTCAGGCCGATCGCGCCGGCCTCGATCTGCTCGACCAGTGCCTCGGGCCGGCTCGCATTGCCCTTGCCGAGGAAGCCGAGGTTGACCGGCAGCCCTTCGGCCGCTTCGAGCATGCGCGCGATGTGCCAGGGTCCCGGCGTGCACGTCGTCGCATTGGTTCCCGTGGCCGGCCCGGTGCCGCCGCCTATCATAGTCGTGATGCCAGACATCAGCGCTTCGTCGACCTGCTGCGGGCAGATGAAATGGATGTGCGAATCGACGCCGCCGGGCGTGACGATCTGCCCCTCGCCGGCAATCACCTCGGTGCCGGGACCGACGATCACATCGACGCCGGGCTGCACGTCCGGGTTGCCGCCCTTGCCGATCGATGCGATGCGCCCGTCCTTGATGCCGATGTCGGCCTTGACGATCCCCCAGTGGTCGACGATCAGCGCATTGGTGATGACCGTGTCCACCGCCTGACTGCTGTCGCGCTGCGACTGCCCCATGCCGTCGCGGATCACCTTGCCGCCGCCGAACTTGATCTCCTCGCCGTGGATCGTGAAGTCCTTCTCGACGGTGATGAGCAGATCCGTATCGGCGAGCCGCACGCGGTCGCCGACCGTGGGGCCGAACATCTCGGCATAGGCTTGACGCGACAGCTTCATGGCGCCTCCCGCAGCGGTCCCATCACCCCGGCATTGAAGCCGTAGACGATCCGCGCGCCCGCGTAGTCGACCAGCTCGACGCTGCGCGCCTGGCCCGGCTCGAAGCGCACCGCCGTGCCGGCCGGAATGTTCAGCCGCATGCCGCGCGCCGCGTCGCGATCGAACTGCAGCGCCGCATTGGTCTCCGCGAAGTGATAATGCGAGCCCACCTGGATGGGCCGGTCGCCGGTATTGGTGACCGCCAGCTGCAGGCGCCGCGCGCCGACATTGATCTCGATCTCGCCGGGCGCCGTCAGCACCTGTCCCGGCGCCCAGTCCGCGCGCCCGTCTTCGTTCGTGTCGCTGTTCATCGCTGCTCCGTGACGTGTCAGACGATAGGCTGGTGCACGGTGACCAGCTTGGTCCCGTCGGGAAAGGTGGCCTCGACCTGGATCTCCGGAATCATCGCGGCCACGCCATCCATGACATCGTCGCCGCCAAGCAGCGTCCTGCCGTAAGCCATCAGCTCGGCCACCGAGCGGCCGTCGCGCGCACCTTCGAGCAGCGCCGCGCTGATCAATGCCACCGCCTCCGGATGGTTCAGCTTCAGGCCGCGCGCACGCCGCCGTTCGGCGAGCAGCCCCGCCGTGAAGATCAGCAGCTTGTCCTTCTCTCTGGGGGTCAGGTCCATCGAAGCTCCTCGTCGTTCAAGTCATCCAGATGCGCGGCGTGCGGGCCGCGCGGCCGAGTAGCGGCAGCCGCAGTTGCTGCCAGGCGGCGACCAGCGCGCGGCGCGCCAGCTCCGGCGACGATTCGACGACACGCGCCAGCAGCAGGCCGGACGCGGCCTGCGTGGCCCCGGCCAACTCGGCGCCGGTCCCGGTCATCGCCGTCTCGACGGCTTGCACGAGGTCCTCGTCGAAGCCGTCGGGCCCCACTGCCCACAGCAGGCCGCTGACGTGCCGCCCGCCCAGTACCGCCGCCGTCCGCGGCAGGCCGCCCGCGATGCGCGCGTCGTCGTGCAGCAGCAGCGTCCCTCCCCTGCGCAAGCTCAAGCGCTGCCGGAACGAACCCCGCTCGAAACGCTCACCCGCCGCGCGGCGACCCAGTACCGTCAGCTCGAAGCCGATCAGACACGCGCTCGCATCGAGCTCGAAGTGCAGCGTGCTGTCGGCCTGCGCGCCGTCGTGCACGATCGTTTCCTGCGGCAGCCATTCGAGCGCCGCGCCCGCTGCCAGCCGCACTGAAGCGTGCTGCGTGGCCGGCGAATCGGCGCGGTACCAGTGGCCGGCGCCGGGCGTGGTCAGCAAGGCCTGCGCGCCGGCAGTGAGCTGGAGGTCCAGCTGCAGCGAGTCGCCGCCGGCAATGCCGCCCGGCGGATGCAGCAGCAGCAGATGCACCGGGTCGCCGCCTTCGGGCCACAGCGCCTTTTGCAAGCGCAAGGGGCCGCGATGAGCGACGGCGCCGAGCACCGACCGTTGCCCTGCCCGGCGCACCGTTGCCTGCAGACTGGCCGGCCAGCCGCCGCCGTAGGCGGCCAGCGCCGCCGGTGCCAGCGCAGGCCCGCCGACGGTTCTCGCGGGCCCGTCCATCGCTCTCATCCCGTCTCCAGTCCTCGCCCGCGCTTCGTGCTGCTCACGCTCGTGCTGCTCACGC
>JBFWXS010000014.1:2217-7935 GCA_050187175.1 Burkholderiaceae bacterium | reverse complement strand
CTGCTCATGCTCGTACTGCTCACGTCGTCCTGCTCGACCCGCGCTCGATCACGCGGCCGCTAGACCGACACCAGCGCGCGAATGCCGTCGGCCTCCATACGCGCGCCGCTGCCGCGCGCGACGATCTCGCCGCGATCCATCACCAAGTAGGCGTCTGCCAGTTCCTGCGCGAAGTCGTAGTACTGCTCGACCAGCACGATCGCCATCTCGCCGCTTTCGGCGAGACGCTGGATGACGCGGCCGATGTCCTTGATCACCGACGGCTGGATGCCTTCAGTGGGTTCGTCCAGCAGCAGGACACGCGGCCGCGTGCACAGCGCACGGCCGATGGCCAGCTGCTGCTGCTGGCCGCCCGACAGATCGCCGCCGCGGCGATGCCGCATCTGCGCGAGGACCGGAAACAGCTCGTAGATCTCATCGGGCACCGCCGACAGGCGCCCGGTCGCGAAGCCGATCCGCAGGTTTTCTTCGACGCTCAGCCGCGGAAAAATCTCGCGCCCTTGCGGAACGTAGCCAAAGCCGGCCTGCGCGCGGCGGTGCGGCGACAGCCGCTGTACGGCCCGGCCGTCGACCTCGATGGTGCCGCTCAAGGCCGGATGCACGCCCATCAGCGTGCGCAGCAGCGTGCTCTTGCCGACGCCGTTGCGGCCGAGCAGAACCGTCACCTCGCCGGCCTTGGCCGTGAAAGCCACTTCGCGCAAGATGCGGCTGCCGCCATAGGCCTGCGACAGCCCGCCGACCCGCAGGCACGGCACGGCTGCGTCCGCTGCGGCCGTCGCATCAGCGCCCAAGGTACACCTCGATCACCTGCGGATCATTCTGCACCGTCTGCAGATCGCCCTCCGCCAGCACGCTGCCCTGGTGCAGGACGGTGACGCGGCAGGCCAGCCGCTCGACGAAGGACATGTCGTGTTCGACGACCATCAGCGAGTGACGCCCCGCCAGCGACTTGAGCAGCTCCGCGGTCTTCTCCGTCTCCTCATCGGACAGCCCGGCCACCGGCTCATCGAGCAGCAGCAGCTTAGGACTCTGGATCAGCAGCATGCCGATTTCCAGCCACTGCTTCTGGCCGTGCGACAGCAGCCCGGCAGGACGATGACGCTCGGCCTTCAGCCCGATGCGCTCGAGGGTTTCGTCGATCAGCTCCTGCTGACCGGGCTCGATGCGCCGGCGCAGCGACACGAACCAGCCCTTGTCGCCGGCGCATGCGAGCCACAGGTTCTCCAGCACGCTGGCCTGCTCGAACACCGACGGCTTCTGGAACTTCCTGCCGATGCCGGCGCGCGCGATCTGCGGCTCGCTCAGGCGCGTCAGATCCAGCGTCTGCCCCAGGAAGGCACGGCCGCTGTCGGGCCGCGTCTTGCCGGTGATCACATCCATCATGGTGGTCTTGCCGGCACCGTTCGGGCCGATCACGGCCCGCAGCTCGCCGTCGCCGATCGCCAGGCTCAGATGGTTCAGCGCCTTGAAACCGTCGAACGCGACCGAGATGTCGTCCAGATACAGGATCACGCCGTGCGACAGGTCGATGGCGCCGCGCGGCGCGACGTGGCCCTCGCTCATCGAGCCGGCCTGTCCGTCGCCGCGCGCCGCGTCGAACGGCGTGCGTTCGCCGGGCCGCAGCCAGGTCATCGGAACGTCGCTCATCGCTGCCGCTCCTCCTCGGCAGGCACGGTTTCCGCCGTGCCGCTCCCGCGTTCTCGCCCTGGCCCTCGTTCCTGCTCTCGCCCCCGCCCCCGCCCCCGCCCTCGCTCGCGCTCTCGCCCTCGCTGGCGTTCCCGCCCGCGCCACCCGTCGAACAGGCCGACGATGCCGCGCGGCAGTGCCAGCGTCACCAGGACGAACAGCGCGCCCAGGAAGAACAGCCACAGCTGCGGGAACGCCTGCGTGAAGAAGCTCTTGGTCAGGTTGACCACGCCCGCGCCGATGATGGGCCCGACCAGCGTGCCGCGCCCGCCGATCGCGACCCAGACGGCGATCTCGATCGAGTTCGCCGGGCTCATCTCGCGCGGATTGATCACACCCACCTGCGGTACGTAAAGTGCGCCCGCCACCGCGCACAGCACCGCCGAAACCACCCATGCAGTCAGCTTGTACGGCAGCGGGTCGTAGCCCAGGAACATGACGCGCGCTTCGGCGTCGCGCACCGCTTCCAGCACGCGGCCGAACTTGGAGCGAACGATGGAGCGGCACAGCACGAAGGCGATCAGCAGCCAGCAGGCCGAAGCCGCCAGCAGCGCGGCTCGCGTCTGCGGAGCGGTGATCGGCACGCCGAAGATCCGCTTGAAGTCGGTCAGTCCGTTGTTGCCGCCAAAGCCGGTCTCGTTGCGGAAGAACAGCAGCATGGCCGCGTAGGTCAGCGCCTGCGTCACGATGGACAGATAGACGCCCTTGATCCGCGAGCGGAACGCGAACCAGCCGAACACGAACGCGAACAGGCCCGGCACCAGCACCACCAGCAGCATCGCCCACAGCGCGTGCTCGGTGCCGACCCAGTACCACGGCAGCTCTTTCCAGTCGAGGAACACCATGAAGTCCGGCAGCTCCTGCCCGTAGTTGCCATCGCGCCCGATCTGCCGCATCAGGTACATGCCGAACGCATAGCCGCCGAGCGCGAAGAACAGTCCGTGCCCGAGCGACAGGATGCCGGCGAAGCCCCAGATCAGGTCCAGCGCGACGGCCACCGTCGCATAGCAGAGGATCTTGCCGGCCAGCGTGACCGCATAGGTGCCGGGCCGCCAGGCCGATTCTTCAGGCAGCAGCACGTGCAGCAGCGGCACCAGCAGGCCGATCAGCGCGAACGCGCTCAGCGCCGCCAGCCACTCGCCGCGCAGCAGCGTCGGCCGCTCCCACGGCAGCGGCGCCGCGAGGACCGCGGCGGAAGTCGGTTCACGCATCGGCCTGTCTCCCCTTGAGGGCGAACAGCCCCTGCGGACGGCGCTGAATGAAGACGATGATGAACACGAGCACCAGGATCTTGGCGATCACCGCCCCGCTCCATCCCTCGATGAACTTGCTGACTATGCCCAGGCCGAAGGCGGCGATCACCGTGCCGGCCAGTTGGCCGACACCGCCCAGCACCACCACCATGAAGCTGTCGACGATGTACGACTGCCCCATGTCGGGACCCACGTTCGTGAACTGCGACAGCGCCACGCCGCCGAGGCCGGCGATGCCCGCGCCGAGCGCGAAGGCCGTGGCGTCGGTGCGGCCGCTGGGCACGCCTATGCACGAGGCCATGCGCCGGTTCTGAGTCACCGCGCGCACGTTCAGGCCGATCCGCGTGCGTACCATCAGCCATGCGATCGCGGCCAGAACCAGCAGCGCGAAAACGACGATGCCGATCCGGTTCAGCGGCAGCACCAGCGTCGGCGTCAGCGCAAGCCCGCCGCTGAGCCAGGACGGATTGGCGACCTCGACGTTCTGCGCGCCGAACAGGGTGCGCGCGGCCTGCGACAGGATCAGCGACACGCCGAAGGTGGCCAGCAGCGTCTCGAGCGGACGGCCGTACAGATGCCGGATCACCAGCCGCTCGATGACCAGCCCGACCAGCGCCGCCGCGGCGAAGGCGACCGGTATCGCGGTCAGCAGATACCAGTCCTCGTAGGCCGGCAGCCAGCGCCGGAACACGCTCTGTGTGATGAAGGTCGAATAGGCGCCTATCATCAGCAGCTCGCCGTGCGCCATGTTGATGACGCCCATCACGCCGTAGGTGATGGCCAGGCCCAGCGCCGCCAGCAGCAGCACGCTGCCCAGCGAGATGCCGGTAAGCACGGTAGCCACCAGCTCTGCGCGCGACAGCCGTCCGTCGATCGCGGCGCGCGCGTCGCGCAGCGCCTGCTTGACGGCTTCGTCCTGCTCTTCGTCCAGCCGCGCATCGACGAGGTTGCGGATCCCCGGATCGCTGCTGCCGGCCAGCAGCTGCGCCGCGGCGAGCCGGCGCTCGGCCTGCTCGTCGCCGAGGTCGAGGCGCGCCAGCGCTGCCTCGAGCAGCGCGCTGACTTCGGCCGATCGTGCGGCGCTTAGCGCAGCGGCGATGGCCGGCCGCTGCTCCGGCTCGGCCGAGGCCGCCAGCATGCGTGCGGCGTCGCGCTGCACCGCCGGATCGGGATCGCCGAGCCGCAGCACCGCCAGCGCGGCGTCGATCTCGGTGCGCAGCCGGTTGTTGGCCACGATCGATTCGTTCTGCGGCAGCGGAGCCGGCGTGCCGTCCTCGGCACTGAATGCGCGGCCGGCGCCGTCGACGAACACGAAGCGCTGCTCGACTTCGTGGAGCCGGTCGGCAGCCAGCGCCTCCAGCACCTTGCCGGCCAGCGGATCGCCGCTGGCGGCGATCGCGGCGACCGCGGCACTGCGCTCGTCCGGATCGTCGCTGTTCAGCGGCTCCAGCATGGCCCGCGGCAGCGCGTTCGCCGCCGCGGCAAGCATCAGCAGCATGGCTGCTGCCAGCAGGCGCCACCCTCCCGGTCGCCGCCGCGCGCCAGCGACCTCGTAGCAGGAAACAGGCATGATCGACCGAAGGCCGTGCGCTCAGAGC
Organism: Burkholderiaceae bacterium; assembly: GCA_050187175.1. Classification (GTDB taxonomy): domain Bacteria; phylum Pseudomonadota; class Gammaproteobacteria; order Burkholderiales; family Burkholderiaceae_E; genus Zeimonas. The sequence goes on along the minus strand of JBFWXS010000014.1, from coordinate 3,398 downwards.
TTCTGCTTGCTCTCGTTGCCGGCGATGAACGGACTCCACGGCTGCGCGCGAATCGGCGCCTTCGTACGGTGGACGACATTGAACTGGCCATCGGCGCGGATCTCGCCGATCATCACCGGCTTGTGCAGATGATGATTGGTCTTGTCCATCGTCAGCGTGAAGCCGCACGGCGCCTTGAAGGTCTGCCCGCCGACGGCCTCGATCACCTTGTCGACGTCGACGGTCTTGGCTTTCTCGACCGCCTGCTTCCACATGTGGATGCCGACGTAGGTCGCTTCCATCGGATCGTTGGTCACGACCTTGTCCGCGTTCGGCAGCTTCCTGGCCTTGGCGTAGTCGCGGAACTTCTTGATGAAGGCCTCGTTCTCGGGGTTCTTCACCGACATGAAGTAGTTCCACGCGGCCAGATGACCGACCAGCGGCTTGGCGTCCACGCCGCGCAGCTCTTCCTCGCCGACCGAGAACGCGACCACCGGCACGTCGCGCGCCTTCAGCCCCTGGTTGCCCAGCTCCTTGTAGAAGGGGACGTTCGAATCGCCGTTGATCGTCGAGATCACGCAGGTCTTGCCGCCGGCCGCGAACTTCTTGATGTTGCCGACTATGGTCTGGTAGTCGGAGTGGCCGAACGGCGTGTAGACCTCCTCGATATCCTTGTCGGCCACGCCCTTGCTCTTCAGGAACGCGCGCAGGATCTTGTTCGTCGTGCGCGGATACACATAGTCGGTGCCGAGCAGGAAGAAGCGCTTGGCGCCGCCGCCGGCCTTGCTCATCAGATACTCGGTCGCGGGAATCGCCTGCTGGTTCGGCGCGGCGCCGGTGTAGAAGACGTTCTTCTCCAGCTCCTCGCCTTCGTACTGCACCGGATAGAACAGCAGTCCGTTGAGCTCGGTAAAGACCGGCAGCACGGCCTTGCGCGAGGACGAGGTCCAGCAGCCGAAGACCACCGCGACCTTGTCCTGGCCGAGCAGCTGGCGTGCACGCTCGGCGAACATAGGCTCGCTGGAGGCCGGATCGACCACCACCGCCTCGAGCTTCCTGCCCATCACACCGCCCTTGGCATTGATCTCTTCGATGGTCATCAAGGCCGTATCGCGCAGCACGGTCTCGGAGATCGCCATCGTCCCCGACAGCGAATGCAGGATGCCGACCTTGATGGATTGCGACTGCGCGAACACCGGCGA
>JBFWXS010000014.1:0-2117 GCA_050187175.1 Burkholderiaceae bacterium | reverse complement strand
CGAACGGTTGCGATTGTGCAGCGCCGCACCGATTCAGTGCCGAGGCCGGGAACTCGAGGCGGCGGAGGTGCGCGGCTGCCGCCGCTGCACGCGTGGGCCAGCGCGCTCAGGCGGCCTCGGCAGCCCGATCATCCGCCTGAGCTGCTTCCCCTAGCGCCTGGGCTCCTTCCGCGGGCGCCCGGGCCGGCCGCGCACGGCGGCGCAACTGATCGACCAGCACGCGCGCTCGCTGCAGCACGAGGCGGTCGACGCGGCCGCTGTGCGCGATCTGCTGCGCCAGCGGATAGCCGGCTTCGTGGCGGCCGAATTCGGCGCAGACCTCAAGCCCCTGCAGCAGCAGCGTCGTCGACAACTCGCCGATGCCGGCCAGCACGCACTGCGTCAGCGCATCGAGCGCCGCGTCGACGGCGGCCGGTTCGGCATCGCGGCGCGCACGCGCCAGCTCGAACAGGATGCGCGTCAGCTGCGCATCGGCATGCGCCTCGCCCAGGCGCTCCGCCTCATCGTCGAGCACCCGGCGCGCGGCATCGAAGCGGCCGCGCGCGAGCATGACCTGAACCAGATTGGCATAGTCAGCGCTGCCGGCCGGCGGCGGCGGACCGCCGCGCTCGACGATGCGCGCGAAGGCCTGCTCGGCGCGGTCCAGATCGCCGCTGCGCAAGGCGATCTCGCCGCTGCGGCGCAGCCGCTTCAGGCTGAACGACGAGATCTCCGCCGCGCGTTCCAGCCAATGCAGCGCCGCCTGCGAATCGCCGAGCTGCTCGTTGAGCTGCGCCAGCAGATCGTAGGCGGCCAGATAGGTCGGCCACTTCTGTACCACGCTTTCCACGATCCGGCAGGCCGCTTCGAGCTGCTGCTCGCGCTGCCTCAGACGGGCCACGGCCAGCAGGCCCCAGGGCAGCGGACGGACGGCCATCGCTTCACGCAGCAGCGGCGCCAGCAGCTCGAAGCGGCCGTGCGCGAACAGGCGTTCGCAGATCAGCCGGTAGGCTTCGCTGTGCAGCGACGGCTGTTCGGCGGCGAGCTGCCGGCAGGCTTCGATCGCCGCGACGACTCGTCCTGCCTCGACATCGTCGGCCAGTGCGCGCAGCCGCTGCCGGCGCAGATGGAAGCGCGACAGCCGCTGCGCCACGTCGTGGCGGCTGAACGGTTTGACGATCACGGCATCCGGCCCCAGCTCGGCCACCGCTGCGACGGACCGCGCAGTGCGCTCGCCGCCGACCACCACCACCATCGTGGCGGGCGCCGGCATGTCGCGTGCACGCAGCGCCTCGAGCAGTTGGGCGCCGCTGCGGCCGTCCGAGAAGCGCGCGCCGCACAGCATGATGTGCGTCTCGGCGCCGCCTAGCGCGGCGACCGTGTCTTCCAGCGCGCCGGCCTCCACCACTTCCGCCGCGCCAAGCCCTTCGACGATCGCTCGCAGCTGGGCCCGCGTCGGAAGCGACGCATCGGCGATCAGCACTCGTAGTCCGGTGAGCGGCATCGGGGCTCCGCCATCGGGCAGCCCGTCATTGCTTTCGGATTCGACAGTTTCCGCGAATCGAAGCTGGGGAACGGCGGGGTCGGCGACGACGGCGGCGGCATCCATTGACGGGTTATCGGACGCCGTCCGCCCCAGCTTGACCCCGCCGATCGGTCCGGCGCTACCAGGCGCCGCCCAGCGCCGAGATCAGTCCCACCGTGGCCGCGAAACGGCGTCCGCGCAGCGCCAAAACGGTCAGCTCGTTCTGCAGCGCCGTAGTTTGCGCCTGGATCACGTTCAGGTACGAGACCGTTCCGGCCTTGTACTGCGCCGTGACCAGCTCGAGCGACTGCCGCGCGGCCGCGAGCGCCTCGCGCTGGACCTGCTCCTCGGCCGCCAGCACGCGCAGCGCCGCGAGGTTGTCCTCTACCTCCTGGAACGCGGTCAACACCGTTTGTCTGTAGACGGCGACGGTCTGATCATAGTCGGCCAGAGTCTGCTCGCGGACCGCGTCACGGGCGCCGCCGTCGAACAGCAGCGCCGCGAGGCTGGGGCCCAGCGACCAGACGCGGCTCGGCAGCGACAGCCAGTCGGCCAGCCGGTTCGACGTGAAGCCGCCGCTGGCCGACAGCGTCAGCGACGGATAGAACGCCGC
>JBFWXS010000013.1:53011-97516 GCA_050187175.1 Burkholderiaceae bacterium | reverse complement strand
GTAACTCGCTGCGCCCCCCTTTGGGGAGCTCCGCTCAGACAGACGCCGCGATACAGAAGTGGAAGCGCGCTGCGCGCCGCCCCCCGGCTGCGCTGCTCGGCGCCGCATACATCCCACCCGCCAGCCCACGCCCGCCGCTCCCTGCAACAGTGGTGGCGTGCCTGAAGAGAAGCTGGTGCGTCTGCGGCGAACTTTCGGGTTCGAGGGGTTGGAGGCTGTGTTGCGCGAGCCGTGCCTTTGCCGGCGGCCTTTTCGGTATAGTCGACCCGAGATCAGCCTAAGACGGGAGACGAAGCTTCATGCCGATCGCCGAACCCTTGTGGCGTCCGCAGCCCGAGCGGGTCGAACAGGCGGGTATCACGCGATTCATGCGCTGGCTGCGCGACGAGCGTGGGTTGGCGTTCGATGACTATGAGTCGCTGTGGCGCTGGTCGGTCGATGAGCTCGAGGCGTTCTGGGCGGCATTTCACGACTGGTCCGGGGTCATTGCGCATAGTCCGTATCGGCAGGTGCTGGCCGAGCGCAAGATGCCCGGTGCGCGCTGGTTCGAGGGCGAGACGCTGAACTATGCCGAGCATCTGCTGGCGCCGGGTCTGCAGGCGGGGAATGCGGCCAGGCCGGCGCTGGTGTTCGAGTCGGAACTGGTTGCGCGTACGGAGATCGGCTGGTCGGAGCTGCGGGCCGAGGTCGGGGCTCTGACGGCGACGCTGCGTCGCCTGGGCGTGACGGCGGGCGATCGCTGCGTGGCTTATCTGCCGAACATTCCGCAGACGGTGAGTGCCTTGCTGGCCGTCACCAGCATCGGCGGCATCTGGTCGAGCTCATCGGCGGACATGGGGCCGGTGAGCGTGCTCGATCGCTTCCGGCAGATCGAGCCCAGCGTGCTGTTCGCGGTCGATGGCTATCGCTATGGCGGGCGCGACTTCGATCGGCGCGACGTGGTGCGTGAGCTGATGCGCGAGCTGCCCAGCCTGCGGCTGGTGGTGTTCGTGCCTTATCTGGATCGTGCTGCGGAACTGGCGGCCCCGGCCGGGAGCGCCGCGACGGTGATCGACTGGGCGCAGGCGACCGCCGAGCCTGCCGACTGCGTGTTTACGCCGCTGGCCTTCGATCATCCGCTGTGGATCGTCTATTCGTCCGGCACCACGGGGATGCCGAAGCCTATCGTGCATGGCCACGGCGGCTTCGTGCTCGAGGCGCTGAAGGCCAATCTGCTGCATCTCGACGTCGACGCGCGCGATCGTTATTTCTGGTTTTCGTCGACGAACTGGATCATGTGGAACCTGTGGGTGTCGACGCTGATGACCGGTGCGACGCTGCTGCAGTTCGACGGCAATCCCGGTTATCCGGATCTGCGCACGCTGTGGCGGTTGGCTGAGCGCGAGCAGCTCACGTTCTTCGGCACCAGCCCTGCGTTCCTGGCGCTGTGCATGAAGAACGGCATGAAGCCGGGCAGCGAGTTCGATCTGTCGGCGCTGCGCACGATAGGATGCACCGGCTCGCCGCTGACCGAGGAGGGCTATCGCTGGGTGTACAGCGACGTGCATCCGGATGTGATGCTGGCGTCGATCTCGGGAGGCACCGACCCTGGCGCGGCATTCCTCACTTCGTGCCCGATCCTGCCGATCTACCCCGGCGAGATGCAGTGTCGCGGGCTCGGCATGGCGATCCACGCGTTCGATGATGCGGGGCAGCCGGTGATGGGCGAGGTCGGGGAGCTGGTATGTACGCAGCCGCTGCCGTCGATGCCGCTGTATTTCTGGGGCGATACCGACGGACGGCGTTATTTCGACAGCTACTTCGACACCTTCCCTGGTCCGCCGTATGTCTGGCGCCACGGCGACTGGCTGAAGCTGACCGAGCGGCCGGAGTCCGTGACGGCGACGATCTTCGGGCGCTCGGATTCGACCATCAACCGGCATGGCATCCGGATGGGAACAGCCGAGTTGTATCGTGTCGTCGAGGAGTTCGACGAGGTGGTCGATTCGCTGGTGATCGATCTCGAGTATCTGGGGCGAGAGTCGTTTCTCGCCTTGTTCGTGGTGCTGCGCAATGCGGCGGCGAGCGGGGCGGCGAGTGCCGGTGCGACGACCGCGCGCGGGGCGGCACCTGAGCCGGCGCAGGCGGCGGCGGGCGTCACGGGCGTGGCGCCGGAGCTGCGTGCGCGGCTGCTGGAGGCGGTACGGCGACAACTGTCGGCACGTCACGTGCCGAACGAGGTCTACGCGATTCCGGAAGTGCCGCGTACGATGTCCGGCAAGAAGCTCGAAGTGCCGGTGAAGAAGCTGCTGCTCGGGCAGTCGGTCGATACTGCGCTCAACCGCGATTCGATGGCCAATCCCGCGTCAGTCGATTGGTTCGTCGAGTTCGCGGCGGCGCGGCGGAGCGGGGAGCCGCGGTCCTCATGAAGGGGCGGGCCGCGTCGAACGGGGAGCAAGGGAGTTTCGGGTGAGACGGTAGCATCGCCCGAAAAAAGGGGGCGGAACGTGGATCGGGGAGCGGCGCCGCGACGGGTGCCGATGTGGTGGGCCGTGCTGATGGCTGCGGCGATCGGTGGGCTGGCGGGGTGCGCGCTGCCTTCAGGCGGCGGCGCGTCGGCGATCAGCGAACCGGCTGCATCGGGTAGTTCGAATGCGTCATCGAACGCATCGAACGCATCGAGTACAGCGAGTACATCGAGTACATCGGGCGTATCGAGCAAGTCGAGCACTTCAAGCACTTCAAGCGCGCCGGCCGCTATCCCCGCGAAGCTGCTGCGCACGATCGATCTGCCGCTCACCGGCACGGTACCGCTGTTCGCCGGTGCGCCCGGCAAGGAAGTGCCGGACGGGTGGGAGCTGTGGACGCTGCATCCGTCGAAGGCGCGCACCCGCTATCGGCTCGGCCGCGATGCCGACGGAGTGACGGTGGCGGCGCAAGCCGAGTCGGCGGCTTCGGGGCTGGTGCGGCGCCTGTCGCTCAGTCCGCTCGTGATGCCGATGATCGAGTGGCGCTGGAAGGTCGATCAGCTGATTCCGGGAGCCGACAATACCGATCGCTATGCCGAGGATGCGCCGGTGCGCATCGTGCTTGCGTTCGACGGGGACAAGCGATCGCTGCCGCTGCGCGAGCGGATGTTCTTCGAGCAGGTGCGGCTGCTGAGCGGGCAGGACATGCCGTATGCGACGCTGATGTACATCTGGGAGAACAAGCAGCCGGTGGGCACGGTGATCCTCAATCCGAATACCAGCCGCGTGCGCAAGCTGGTGGTCGCGAGCGGCGACAAGCAGCTGAAGCGCTGGCAGCGCTTCCGGCGCAACGTCGTGGCCGACTACATCCAGGCCTTCGGCAAGCCGCCGGGTAATCTGATCGGGGTGGCGATCCTCACGGACACCGACAATACGCGGCAGCGTGCATCGGCGCTGTACGGTGATCTGCGCATCGGCCGTTTGCCAATGTGGGAGGGCGACTGATAGCCGGCCGCTCGGTGCCGCCTGGTCGATGCCCACGCGATATCAATGGGCTCCGCGCGTCTGCAGCCGGCTCTGCGCCTGCGGGGCCGAGCGCAGATAGCGCTCCGGGCCCAGCCCGGCGGCGTTGATCGCCGGCGTGCGGCCGCCGATGAGGTCGGCGACCAGTTGTGCCGAGCCGCAGGCCATGGTCCAGCCTAACGTGCCGTGACCGGTGTTCAGCCACAGGTTGCGCGGCGCGGCGCGGCCGACGATGGGCGTGCCGTCGGGTGTCATCGGGCGCAGGCCGGTCCAGAACGTCGCGGCGGGCAGATCGCCGGCGCCGGGGAACAGCGATTCGACGACCATCTCGAGCGTGGCGCGGCAGCGCGGGTTCAGTGACAGGTCGAAGCCTGCCACTTCGGCCATGCCGCCGACGCGAATGCGCTGGTCGAAGCGCGTGATGGCGATCTTGTAGGTCTCGTCCATGACCGTCGAGACGGGTGCAGCCTCGGCGTCGACGATGGGGATCGTCAGCGAATAGCCTTTCAGCGGATAGACGGGCAGTGACACGCCGATGGGCTTGGCCAGCGCGCGTGAATAGCTGCCGAGGGCGAGCACGTACTGGTCGGCCGTGCGCGGCTGGCCGTCGATGACGACGCCGGAGATGCGGTCGCCGTCGGCCTGCAGGGCGTCGATGCTGCAGCCGAACTCGAATTGCACGCCGAGTGCGCGGCAGCGCTCGGCCAGGCGCGTGGTGAACAGCTGGCAGTCGCCGGTCTCGTCGCCGGGGAGGCGCAGTGCGCCGGTCAGTGAGCCGCTGACGCGCGCCAGGGCTGGTTCGGCCCCGGCCATCTGGGCGGGGGTCAGCAGCTCGAAGGGTACGCCGACCTGGCGCAGGATCTCGACGTCGCGGGCGGCCGCTTCCAGCTGCTTGGCGGTGCGGAAGACCTGCAGCGTGCCTTGTTGCCGGCCTTCATATTCGATGCCGGTGTCGGCGCGCAGCGTGCGGATGCAGTCGCGGCTGTACTCGGCGAGCCGCAGCATGCGTTCCTTGTTGACGGCGTAGCGCGAGGCCGAGCAGTTGATCAGCATCTGCGCCAGCCACTGCAGCTGGAACAGCGTGCCGTCGGGACGCAGCGCGAGCGGGGCGTGCCGCTGGAACAGCCACTTCATCGCCTTCAGCGGGATGCCGGGCGCGGCCCACGGCGTCGAATAGCCGGGTGAGATCTGACCGGCATTGGCGAAGCTGGTTTCCTGCGCCGGACCGGGCTGGCGATCGACGACGACGACCTGCATGCCGGCCTTGGCAAGGTACCAGGCCGTGGTGACGCCGATGACGCCGCTGCCGAGGACCATCACACGCATGACTGCTCTCCGAGGGCCGCCGCCCCTAAGCGATTGGGATGCGGATATTGTGCAGCCGAGGCAGTAGATATTTTTGTCGTATTTGAAGATTGCACTAGAATTTGTCGTGTCAAACCGATTATTGCGGTGAATTCAATTGAGAAACCGGACTCAGCAGGTAAAAGACCTTGATCGGATCGACCGTGCCATCCTGCGCGCCCTGCAGTCGGATGGCCGCATCTCGATGACCGATCTGGCCGATCGCGTGGGGCTCTCGGTGACGCCGTGCAGCGAACGCGTCAGGCGGCTCGAGCGCGACGGCTTCATCCTCGGTTATCACGCGCGGCTGAATCCGCAGGCGCTGGGACAGCATCTGCTGGTGTTCGTCGAGCTGAAGCTGGCGGCCAAGTCGGGGCCGATCTTTGATGAGTTCCGCCGCGAGGTGCTGCGCCTGCCCTATGTGCTGGAATGCCATCTGGTCTCGGGCGAGTTCGACTATCTGATCAAGGCGCGGATCCCCGAGATGGCGGCGTACCGTAAACTGCTCGGCGACATGCTGCTCGCGCTGCCGCAGGCGCGCGAATCGCGCAGCTACATCGTGATGGAAGAGATCAAGGAAAGCCTGGTCCTGCATCTGGCCGAGCCGCAGGAGCGCGGATGAGCGATAGCGAAGCAAGGCAGCGGTCTGCGCCTGGGGCGGGGCCGCGGATCGCGGTGATCGCGCCGTCGGGCGCGCATTTGTCGGTGCCGGCGTTCGAGGCCGCGCTGGAGCGCCTGCGCGCGATGGGCTGCGAGCTGCGCGACGAGGTGCCGGCGCAGCCGTGGCTGCGCTTTGCTGGCACCGACGAGGCTCGGCTGGCTCAGATCGAGCGCGCGGCGCGCATGACCGACATCGATGCGGTGATGATCGTGCGCGGCGGCTACGGCCTGTCGCGTCTGCTCGATCGCATCGACTGGCCGCTGGTCGCTGCCTCGGTGGCGCGCGGCGTACGCTGGATCGGGTACAGTGATTTCACGGCGTTCCAGCTGGCCTTGCTGGCGCAGACCGGCGCGCGCAGCTTCGCGGGGCCGGCGCTGGCCGGCGACTTCGGCGCGGCGCGGCCCGATGCGTTCATGCTGGCGCAGTTCGAGGCCTTGCTGGCCGGGCATTCGCCCGACGTCGAATGGGCCGCGGAGCACGACGACGGCCGGCTTCCGGCCGGCGAGTCGGTACAGGGCGTCGTATGGGGCGGCAACCTGTCGCTGGTGGCCGCCCTGGTAGGCACGCCGTATCTGCCTGAGGTCGACGGCGGCCTGCTGTTCGTCGAGGACGTGGCCGAGCATCCGTATCGCGTCGAGCGAATGCTGCACCAGCTGCTGTTCGCCGGCGTGCTGGCGCGCCAGCGCGCGCTGATCCTCGGCGGCTTCACTGCCTGGAAGGCCGCATCGCACGACAATGGTTTCGATCTGAGGACGGTGATCGACTACTTCCGCGCGCGGCTGCCGCAGTTGCCGATCGTCTGCGGCTTGCCGTTCGGGCATCTGCCGGGGAAGGCGATTCTCGAGCTTGGACGGCGGTATCGGCTGCAGCGCGTCAATGACGCGGGTTGGTGCCTGCGGCCGCTGGGTGAGGACGGCAGCGACGGCAGCGACGGCAATGCCGGCGGCAGCGGTAGCGCCAGTAGCGGCGGTCACTGACTACGAATGCCGGCCGTCGCGCAGCTTCATCGTCGCGGGCTCGCTCCTTGCGCCTGCCGCGGCTGCGCACCCAGCCGGGCGATGGCGCGCACGTAGACCAGCTCGCTCAGCAGTTCGACCAGCGTCTGCGTCACGATGACCGCCGGCAGGACCGGCATGGCGCCGGGGACGGCGAGCGCAAGCGGCAGTACGACAAGCGAGTTGCGGGTGGCGGCGCTGAACGCGACGGAACGGCCGGCGGCCGACGTCTGCGTGCCGAACGCGCGCGCCACCCACCAGCCCAGCAGAGGGGCGGCGACCGCGAACGCGACGTAGATCGGCACGACCCGCAAGGCGGGATCGATCGCGGAACCGATCTGAGGTACGACGGCCGCGACGACGACGAACAGAACCAGCGCCGTGGCCGGTACGGGCAGCAGACCGAGGCATGTCATGAGGCTCGCGCCGGCGCGGCTCCGGGCGGCCCACATCTGCGTGACGGCGGCGAGCGTCAGGGGTGCGGCGATCAGCCACAGGAACGCGTGAATGAACGGCTCTGCCTGGATCAGCTGCGCGGCGTGCTCGCCGAGGAACAGGGCGAGATAGGCGGGCAGCAGCAGCATCTGCGCCAGCAGCAGGACCGGCGTCGCGGCGAGCAGCAGGCGCGCGTCGGCGCGTCCCAGATGCGAGAAGGTGACTACGTAGTCGATGCAGGGCGTCAGCAGGACGAGCAATGCGCCCAGCCGGATCATGGGATCCGCGGGCAGCAGCGGGATCAAGCCGGCGACGAGCACGGGGATCAGCACGAAGTTGGCGGTCAGCAGGGCCGCCAGGAAGCGCATCTGGCGTGCCGCGCGGCGCAGTTCGGCGAGCGGCACTTGCAGGAAGGTGACGTACAGCATGAGAGCGAGCGCGGGATTGACGAGCTCGTGCAGCGCCGCGGTCGCCGGCCTGGCGAGCGCGATGCCGGCGGCGGCGGCGACGGCGCCGAAGTACAGGGCGATCTGGTGACGCTCGAGGAAGTCCCGAAGCTGCTGCATGCCTATGGAATCTCCATGCCTGGTCGCGGCGAGCCGCAACCATACCGGCAAGCATCGAGTGCGGCAATGCGCGGGATCGTCGCCTTTCGCGGATCGTCGGGCTGTCAGGGAGACAGTCGTCCTTCCTCGACGGCATGGCAGGCGGCACTGCCGCGGCCGTGAGGCTTGAGCAGCGGACGTTCGCGTCGGCAGCGCTCGTCGGCGTGCGGGCAGCGCGGATGAAAGCCGCAGCCGACCGGCGGCGCCAGCGGATCGGGCACTTCACCGGCAAGGGGCTGGCGCTCGCGGCGCTGCAGGGTGACGTCGGGCACGGCATCGAGCAGCAGGCGTGTGTACGGATGCCGGGGCGCCGCGAACAGATCGGCCTTCGGTGCCTGTTCGACGAGCCGGCCCAGGTACATGACGCCGACCTGGTCGCTGATGTGATGCACGACCGCCAGATTGTGCGAGATGAACAGGCAGGTCAGCCGGTGGCGCTGCTGCAGATCGCGGATCAGGTTCAGGACCTGTGCCTGTACCGAGACGTCGAGCGCCGAGGTGGGTTCGTCACAGACGAGGAACGCGGGTTCGCCCGCTACTGCGCGGGCGATTGAGATGCGCTGCCGCTGACCGCCGGAGAACTGGTGCGGGAACTTGCGCGCGTCGGCGGGGCTCAGGCCGACCTGGATCAGCAGCTCGTCGACGCGCGTGCGGATCTGCGCGTCGCCGTCGATCAGCTGCTGCGTGCGGATCGGTTCGGCGACCAGCTCGGCGACGGTCCAGCGCGGGTTCAGGCTCGCGTACGGGTCCTGGAAGATCATCTGCCGGCGATGCTGCGGCGAGGCGTCGGCAGCGGCACGGCCACCGGTCCTGGCGAGGGCGGTCTCGTCGAAGCGGATGCGGCCCCGGTCGGGCGAATGCAGTCCTACCAGCAGACGCGCGACCGTCGACTTGCCGCAGCCGGATTCGCCGACCAGCGCCAGCGTTTCGCCGCGGCGGATCGAGAACGAAACACCGTCGACGGCCTTCAGCCTGCGTCGTGGCTGGCGCTCGAGCATGCGGGTCAGCCACGGCGCCGACAAGTCGAAGGTCTTGCTCAGATCGTCTACGTCGAGCAGCGGTGCCGCATGGGGGCTCGGCGTCGTGGTGGGGGCGGCCTCCGCTGGAGCCGCAGCGGCAGCCGCAGTGACGGTGGCAGCAGCGGTGGCGATGGAGGTGGCGGTAGCGGTAGCGGTAGTAGGGGCTGCGGCTGCGGCGGACCCGGCGACAGGCGCCGCCCTTCGTCCCGCGGGCAAATGGTCGGGCGGATGCATCAACCAGCAGGCGACGCGGACCGCGCCGTCGTCGAGCGGCGGCGGCCGCTGTTCGCGGCAGACCGGCATCGCATGCGGGCAGCGGGGATGGAACGCGCAGCCGGCCGGTATGGCATCGAGCCGCGGCATGGCGCCGTCGATCTGCAGCAGCCGGTCGCGCGTGGTGCTCAGCGACGGGATCGAACCCATGAGGCCGGCCGTGTACGGATGCCTCGGCCTGTGCAGCACTTCGAGGACCGGGCCGATTTCGGCGATGCGGCCTGCGTACATGACCGCGACGCGATCGGCGGTTTCGGCGATGACGCCCATGTCGTGCGTGATCAGCAGGACAGAGGTGCCGCGGTCGCGGCACAGCCGCTTGAGCAGCGTGGTGATCTGCGCCTGGATCGATACGTCGAGCGCGGTGGTCGGTTCGTCGGCGACGACGAGGCTCGGCTGTCCGGCCAGTGCGAGCGCGATGACGACGCGCTGGCGCATGCCGCCGGAGAACTGGTGCGGGTAGTGGTCGATGCGCGCCGCCGGCGCGGGAAGGCCGGTGGCGGCCAGCAGCTCGATCGCATGCCGCCGTGCCTGCGACTGCGACAGCCGCTGGTGCAGCACGATCGTTTCGATCAGCTGCCTGCCGACCGTGTACAGCGGATTCAGCGAGGTCAGCGGATCTTGGAAGATGGCGCCGAGCTGCTTGCCGCGCAGGCGGCGCAAAGCTTCGGCGGGCAGGTCGTCGATGCGTGCGCCGCGCAGCCGGATCTGCCCGCCGGCGATGCGGCCGGGCGGCTCGATCAGCCCCATGATGGCCGCGCCGGTCAGGGATTTGCCGGCGCCGGATTCGCCGACGATGCCCAGCACTTCGCCGCTGCCGACATCGAACGACGCGTGATCGATGGCGCGCAGGCGGCCGTGGCGCGTCTCGAAATCGACGCTCAGATTGCGAACCTCGAGCAGCGGTGTCCGGTCGGCAGCCATTGCTCGGTCGCTCGTCATCGCCCGGCTGCTGCTGCGCTCAGCGCAGCCGGGGGTTGAGCGCGTCGCGCAGCCAGTCCCCGAGCAGGTTGACCGACATGCAGAGCAGCACCAGTGTCAGCGCGGGAAAAACTACCAGCCACCATTCGCCGGAGAACAGGAAGTCGTTGCCGTTGCTGATCATCGTGCCCAGCGACGGCGTGGTCGGCGGCACGCCGACGCCGAGGAAGGACAGCGTGGCTTCGGTGATGATGGCCTGGGCGACGTTGATCGTGGCGATCACCGAGACCGGCCCGAGGACGTTGGGCAGCACGTGCCTGGCCATGATGCGCGCGCGGCCGACGCCGATCACGCGTGCGGCCTGCACGTATTCCTTCTGCTTCTCGACCAGCGTCGAGCCGCGTACGGTGCGCGCGTACTGCACCCAGTTGGCCAGCGCGATGGACACGATCAGCACGGCGATCGCCTGCCATTCGCCGTGCGTGTCGCGCGGTAGCAGCGCGCGCGCCGAGCCGTCGATCAGCAGGGCGATCAGGATAGCGGGGAACGACAGCTGCACGTCGGCGACGCGCATGATGAACGCGTCCAGGCGCCCGCCCACGTAGCCCGACAGCAGGCCGAGCGCCACGCCCAGCAGCATGGCCAGCAGCACCGACGCGAGGCCGACCAGCAGCGAGATGCGCGCGCCGTACATTAGCGTCGACAGCACGTCGCGGCCCTGGTCGTCGGTGCCCAGTGCGTAGCGTGCGCTGCCTTCCTCCAGCCAGGCCGGCGGCAGCATCGAATCCTGCAGCGACAGCGAGGCCAGGTCGAACGGCTGGTGCGGCGCCAGCCAGGGTGCGAACAGCGCGCTGACGGCGAACGCGGCGGCGACCAGCGCGGCCGCGATCGCCATGGGGCTGCGGCGGAAGTCGTGCCACAGGTCGCCGTCGAGGAAGCGGCGCAGCGCGGCGCCGGCGCTGCTCACTTCAGCACGACCCACTTGAAGTAGTTGAAGTTGTCGCCGAGCTGGACCAGGTTGACGCCCGTGCGAATGCCCCAGGCCAGCGTCTGCTGATGCAGCGGCAGATGGCCGACTTCGTCCTGGTGGATCTTGAAGGCTTCGGCGATCAGCGCGTTGCGCTTGGCCTGGTCGGTCTCGATCTGCACCAGTCTCGTCAGCTCATCGAGGCGCGCGTTGCGGTAGCTGCCGAGGTTGAATTGCCCGCGGCCCGAGGGATCGGGCGAGCCGAGGATGGCGTTGAGCACGTTGTGCGAATCGTAGGTGCCCGGCGTCCAGCCGAGCATGTAGAACGAGGTGTTGCGCGACAGGATCTTGGGGAAGTAGGTGTTCTTGGTCTCGACTTCGAGATTGATCTTGACGCCGATGCGCGCCAGCATGCCCGCGACGGCCTGGCAGATCTGGCTGTCGTTGACGTAGCGGTCGTTCGGGCAGTTCAGCTTGACCTCGAAGCCGTTCGGGTAGCCGGCCTCGGCGAGCAGCTTGCGGGCGGCCGCGGGATCGTACGGCAGCCGCTTGTTCAGCGCGGCGCTGTAGCCCCTGATGCCGGGCGCTACCATCAGCGCGACCGGCTGCGCCGCGCCGCGCATGATGCGAGCCTTGATCGACTCGATGTCGATGGCCTGGAAGAACGCGCGCCGCACGCGGACGTCCTTGAACGGGTTCTTGCCCTTGACGTTGGAATACTGCAGCTCGTCGCGGCCCTGGTCCATGCCGAGGAAGATGATGCGCAGCTCCGGCGCCTCGAGCACGTCGAGCTTGCGATCGCGCTTGAGGCGCGCGATGTCCTGGACCGGGACCGGCTGCATCATGTCGATCTCGCCGGAGATCAGCGCGGCCACGCGGGTGGCGTCGTTGGCAATCGGCGTGAACACCACCTCTTCGACGTTCGACTCGATCCTGTCCCAGTAGCCGGCATGGCGGGAGAGCACGGTACGCACGCCGGGCTCGCGCGAGCGCAGCCGGAACGGTCCGGTGCCGTTGGCCTTGAACGAGGCCGTGTTCTCGATGCCTTTGCGCTTGTCGACCGGCCGCTCGGCCTTGTTCTCCTCGCACCAGGTCTTGCTCATGATGTAGACGAGCGCGGCCACGTCGGGGAGGATGGGGAACGGGTTCTTGGTGACGATGTCGACCGTGTACGGGTCGATCTTGCGCACTTCGGCGATCTCGTTCGTGTACGAGCGCATGTCGGAGCCGTCGGCGGCCGCGCGGCCGAGCGAGAACACGACGTCATCGGCGGTGAACGGCTTGCCGTCGTGGAAGCGTACGTTGCGGCGCAGCTCGAAGCGCCAGGTGGTCGGGTTGGTCTGCCGCCAGCGCGTTGCCAGCGCCGGCGTCAGGCCCAGCTTCTTGTCGTGCGCCACCAGCGCTTCATAGATGTTGCCGGTGAACGATAGCTGCAGCGATTCGTTTAGCGAATGCGGATCCATCGACACGGCATCGCCCTGGTCGGCGACGCGAAAGGTCTTGGCCAGGACCTGGCTGCTGCATGCGAGCGCGATCGATGCAGCGCAGGCGAGGAAGGTGCGGCGCAGAATCGGGGACATCGTCGTTCTCCTGGTCGTGGCAAGGTGCGGGCGGAAGCTCATGGAGCGGGCGTGATCGGCATCGCCTGTTCGACCAGCCGGACGAACAGCGCGGCGCCGAGCGGCAGGACCTGATCGTTGAAGTCGTAGCGGGAGTTGTGCAGGAACATGCCGCGCTCGGCGCCGCCCTGGCCGAGGCGGAAATAGGCGCCGGGACGCTGGCGCAGCATGAACGAGAAATCCTCGGCGCCCATGCTGGGCTCGAGATCGCGGATCAGGTTCTCCTCGCCTACCAGTTCGGCTGCGACGCGGGCCCCGAACAAGGCTTCGCGCGCGCTGTTGATGGTGGCCGGATAGATTCGCTCGTACAGCAGCTCGGCGCGCGCGCCGAAGCCCGCCGCCACCGAGCCGACCAGTTCGCGCAGCCGCGCTTCTATCATGTCCTGCGTCTCGACGCGGAAGGTGCGCACGGTGCCGACCAGCTGCGCTTCGCGCGGGATCACGCTCATCGCGCCGGGGTTGCCCGCCTGCATTGAGCACAGGCTGACCACGGCGGAGTCGATCGGACTGACGTTGCGCGCGACGATGGACTGCGCGGCGGTGATGATGTGCGCGGCGACCAGCACCGGATCGATCGCCAGGTACGGATGCGCGCCATGGCCGCCGCGGCCTTCGACGCTGATGGTGATGCGGTCGGCGGCCGCCATGATGGGACCGGGGCGGACCGCCAGCTTGCCGGGCGGCAGGCCGGGCCAGTTGTGCATGGCGTAGACCGCGTCGCAAGGAAAGCGCTCGAACAGGCCGTCGTCGATCATGGCCTGCGCGCCGCCCAGGCCTTCCTCGCCGGGCTGGAAGATCAGGTGCGCGGTGCCGTCGAAGTCGCGGTGCGCGGCGAGGTAGCGGGCCGCGCCGAGCAGCATCGTCACGTGGCCGTCGTGGCCGCAGCCGTGCATGCAGCCGGCCTTGCGCGAGCGATGCGCCAGCTCGCTTTCTTCCTGCATCGGCAGGGCGTCCATGTCGGCGCGCAGGCCTATCGTGCGCGCGCTGTGCGTCTCGCGGCCGCGGATGACGGCGACCAGCCCGGTGCGGCCGATGCCGCGGTGTACTTCGTCGACGCCGTAGCGCGCCAGCTGCCGGGCGATCAGCTCGCCGGTGAAATGCTCCTCGAAGCCGAGCTCCGGATTGGCATGCAGCGCGTGGCGTATCGCGGTGAGCTCGCCGTGCCAGCGGCGCAGCGCGGTCAGCGCCGGGTGGCGGCCGAGATAGGGCTGGCCGGCGGGGTCGGGGGCGCCGGTAGCGCCGTCAGCGGCGAGCGGGGAGGTGGGCAGCGGAGCAGTGGCAGTCATGATTCAGTGCGCCGCCGCGGTGCGCTCGATGCGCAGCCGGGGATCGACGGCGAAATACAGCAGGTCGACGAACAGGTTGATGATGACGAAGATCAGCGCGATCAGGCACAGATAGGCGGCCATCACGGGGATGTCCGCGGTCTGCACGGCCTGGATGAACAGCAGCCCCATGCCGGGCCACTGGAACACCGTCTCGGTGACGATGGCGAACGCGATGATGGAGCCGAGCTGCAGACCGGCGATCGTGATCACCGGCACCAGCGTGTTCTTCAGCGCATGCCCGAAATGCACGCTGCGGTCGCTCAGGCCACGGGCCCGCGCGAAGCGGATGTAGTCGGTGCGCAGCACTTCCAGCATCTCGGCGCGCACCAGCCGCATGATCAGCGTCAGCTGGAACAGGCACAGCGTGACGGCGGGCAGCAGCAGGTGACGCCAGCCGTCCCAGGTGAACAGCCCCGACTGCCAGGCGCCGATCGATACCGTCTCGCCGCGGCCGTATGACGGCAGCCAGCCGAGCACGACGGCGAAGACGAGGATCAGCAGGATGCCGATGACGAAGGTCGGCAGCGATACGCCGATCAGCGAGGCCGCCAGCAGCAACTGCGCGAGCAGGCCGCGTCGCCGCAGCGCCGTGTAGACGCCGAGCGGCACGCCCAGCGCGAGCGCCAGCGCGGCGGCGACGAGCGACAGCTCCAGCGTGGCCGGCAGCCGTTCCTGGATCAGGCTGGACACCTTGCGACCCTGCCGGTAGGACAAGCCGAAATCGCCGCTGACCGCATTGCCGAGAAAGCGCGCGAACTGGACGGGGAACGGCTGATCCAGTCCCAGGTCGCGCCGCAGTTCCTCGCGCTGCTGCGGAGTGGCGTCCTGGCCGAGCATCGCGAGCACCGGGTCGCCCACGTACTGGAACAGCGCGAACGCGATCCATGCCACCGCCAGCAGCACGACGACGGCCTGCAGCAGGCGCCGGGCGACGAAGGCGAGCATAGTGGGGCGCGCTCCGCGCGGTCAGCGTGCCAGCCAGCGTTCGGCGAGATGGACCCAGTACGAAGCGCCGATCGGTATCAGCTCGTCGTTGAAGTCGTAGTTCGGGTTGTGCAGCACGCAGGGCCCCAGGCCGTGGCCCGCGTCGCGATGATCGCCCTCGCCGTTGCCGATGACCGCGTAGCAGCCCGGCTTCTCGAGCAGGAAGTACGAGAAGTCCTCGGCGCCGAGCGTCGGCTCGAAGTCGAAGACGTTCTCCGCGCCGGCCACCGAGGCCATGACCGAACGGCAGAAGTCGGTCTCGGCTTCATGGTTGATGGTCGGCGGGTAGTTGCGCCGGAACGTGAGCTCGGCGCTGCAGTCGAAGGCGGCGGCCGTGTGTTCGACGATGGTGCGCATCCGCGTCTCGACCAGATCGATGGCTTCGGTGCTGAACGTGCGCAGCGTGCCTTCGATCTCGGCCACGTCGGGTATGACGTTGATCGCTTCGCCGGTATGGATCTTGGTGACCGACAGGACGGCCGCTTCCACCGGCTTCTTGTTGCGCGTGATGATCGTCTGGAAAGCCTGCACCATCTGGCAGGCCACCGGCACCGGATCGATGCCGGTGTGCGGCAGCGCGGCGTGCGAGCCGCGGCCCTGGATGCGGATGCGGAACTCGTTGGACGAGCCCATCATCGCGCCGGCGCGCACGGCGAACTGGCCGGCCTTCAGTCCCGGCCAGTTGTGCAGGCCGAAGATCGCCTGCATCGGAAAGCGCTCGAACAGGCCGTCCTTGATCATCTCGCGCGCGCCGCCGCCGCCTTCCTCGGCCGGCTGGAAGATCAGGTAGACGGTGCCGTCGAAGTTGCGCTGCGTCGAGAAGTGCCTGGCGGCGGCCAGCAGCATCGCGGTGTGGCCGTCGTGACCGCAGGCATGCATGCGGCCTGCGTGGCGCGAGGCGTGCTCGAAGCGGTTGAACTCGGTGATCGGCAGCGCGTCCATGTCGGCGCGCAGTCCGATGGCGCGCTCCGAGCTGCCGGCCTTGACGATGCCGACGACGCCGGTGCGGCCCAGGCCGCGCACTACCGGAATACCCCAGGCGGCGAGCCGCTCGGCGACCAGGTCGCTGGTGCGGAACTCTTCGAACTTCAGTTCGGGGTGGGCATGCAGGTCGCGTCGGAAGGCGCGGATCTCGGGGGCGAAGGCGGCGATCTGTTCGACGAGCTTCATGGTGCAGGACCTGGACACCGGCGAGGGGTGGTTCAACAGATTAGCATCGACCGCCGCTCGGAACGAGCGGCCGATGCGGGCCGGGTCGGCGATCGTCAGCGGCGGGCGGCGCCGGCGGGCATGCGCCGACGGGCTCGACAGGCAGGTTTTAGACAGTTTCGTCAAGTTCGCCGGTGGCCCGAGGCGAAGCGGTCTCGGCAAGGTGGGTATGATGGGAACATCTGCGACAAGGCCGGGCGAAGGCAGACCGCGATAGGGGCGAACGATGTCGACGATCGAAGCTGCCGCGGCCGAGCGGCTGGTGCGGGGCGCCTGTCCGCACGATTGCCCCGATACCTGCGCACTGCACGTCACCGTGCGCGGCGGCCGCGTCGTCAAGGTGGCCGGCGATCCCGAGCATCCGACCACGCACGGCGCGCTGTGCACCAAGGTGTCGCGCTATGCCGAGCGCACCTACAGCCCGGACCGCGTGCTGCAGCCGATGAAGCGCATCGGCAGCAAGGGCGAAGGACGCTTCGCGCCGGTGAGCTGGGATGAGGCGCTCGATGACATTGCCGCGCGGCTGCGCGGCGTGGCGGCGCGGGATCCGCAGCGCATCCTGCCGTACAGCTACGCGGGCACGATGGGCTGGGTGCAGGGCGAAGGCATGGCCGGCCGCTTCTTCCATCGGCTGGGGGCCTCGCTGCTCGATCGCACCATCTGCTCGTCGGCGGGCATGGCCGGCATGGTCCATACGCTGGGCGCCGCCGTCGGCATGGACGTCGAGCGCTACGCCGACGCGCAGCTGATCCTGATCTGGGGATCGAACTCGATCACGTCGAACCTGCATTTCTGGACCTTCGCGCGGCAGGCGAAGCGGCGCGGCGCGGCGCTGGTGGCGATCGATCCGTACCGCAGCGATACCGCGGCGAAGTGTCATCGTCACATCGCGCCGCTGCCCGGCACCGATGCGGCGCTGGCGCTGGGCATGATGCAGGTGCTGATCGCCGAGGATCTGATCGACCATGACTATATTGCCCGGCATACGCTGGGCTTCGAGGCGCTGGCGCGCCGCGCTGCGCAGTATCCGCCGGCGCGCGTCGCGCAGATCTGCGGCATCGCGCCCGACGAAGTGATCGAGCTGGCGCGGCTGTACGGCCGCACGCGGCCGGCGGCGATCCGCTTGAACTACGGGCTGCAGCGCTGCCGCGGCGGTGCCAATGCGGTGCGCGCGATCATGTCGCTGCCGGCGCTGGTGGGGGCTTGGCGCGACCCGGCGGGTGGTGCATTGCTGTCGGTCAGCGGCATGCTGCCGTTGACGCCGCAGCGCCATACGCGGCCCGATCTGCTGCCGGGATGGCCGGCGCGGCCGCGCATGATCAACATGAGCACGATCGGCGATGCGCTGCTGAGCGCCGAGCCGCCGGTCGAGGCGCTGGTGGTCTACAACTCGAATCCGGTCGCGGTGGCGCCCGATTCGGAGAAGGTGCTGCGCGGCTTCGCGCGCGAGGATCTGTTCACCGTGGTGCTCGAACATTTCCAGACCGATACCGCCGACTATGCCGACTACCTGCTGCCGGCGACGACGCAGCTCGAGCATTTCGACGTGCATCGGACCTACGGGCACACGTACCTGCTGGCCAATGAACCGGCGATCGCGCCGCTGGGCCAGGCACGCCCGAACAGCGACATCTTCCGCGCGCTGGCGCGCCGCATGGGCTTCGACGATCCCGCGCTGAACGCGAGCGACGAGCAGATCGTGCTGGACGCGATCGACTGGGGCGATGCACGGCTTGCCGGGCTGACGCTGGCGCAGCTGCGGGAGCGCGGCTGGGCCAAGCTGGACATCGCCGCCGCGCCGTTCGCCGACGGCGGTTTTCCGACACCCTCGGGCAGATGCGAGTTCCATAGTGCGCGGCTGGCCGAGGCCGGACACGATCCGCTGCCGGACTGGGTGCCGCCGTACGAATCGGCGGCCTCCGATCCGCAGCGCGCGGCGCGCTATCCGCTGGCGCTGATCTCGCCGCCTGCACGACACTTCATGAACTCGACCTTCGTGAACGTCGACAGCCTGCGCGCCGCCGAGCGCGAACCGGCCTGCGAGATCCATCCGCACGACGCGGCGCCGCGCGGCATCGCCGACGGCATGCGCGTGGAGCTGCGCAACGATCGCGGCGCCTTCCACGCCCGCGCGCGGGTCAGCGACCGGACTCGGCCCGGCGTCGTCGTTGCGTGGGGCGTCTGGTGGCACAAGCTCACGCCGGAGGGGCGCAACGTCAATGCGGTGACCAGCCAGGCATTGACCGATCTGGGCGGCGGGCCGACCTTCTACGACTGCCTGGTCGATGCGATGCCCATGACTGCCACGGCGGGCGATGCGGGCTAGCGGCGGTGGGTCGTCCGCGGCTTCGCCGCGGCGGCCGGGGCAGGGATGGCAGCGCCTGGGCCTGGTCCTGGCACTGTGCGCCGCGCTGGCAAGCGGCGGCTGCGCATGGTGGCGCGACGGGCCGGCCTACTACTGGCAGTCTGCGGCCGGACATCTGAGCGTGATGCACCGCGCCCAGCCGATAGCCGAATTGCTGGCCGACCCGGCCAGCTCACCGGCGCTGCGCGAGAAGCTCGCGCTGGTGCTGCAGATCCGCCGCTTCGCGTCGGCCTCGCTCGGGCTGCCGGACAACGGCAGTTACCTGCGCTATGCCGATCTGAAGCAGCCGTACGTGCTGTGGAACGTGTTCGCGGCGCGGCCGCTGTCGCTGCAGCTGCGGCAGTGGTGCTTTCCGGTGGCCGGCTGCGTCAGCTATCGCGGCTACTACGACCGGGCGGACGCCGAAGCCTATGCGCAGCAGCTGCGGCAGGCGGGATGGGAGACCTACGTCGGCGGCGTGCCCGCTTATTCGACGCTGGGCTGGTTCGACGATCCGGTGCTGAGCACCTTCATCGGGCAGCCCGAGGGGGAGCTGGCGCGGCTGCTGTTCCATGAGCTGGCGCACCAGCAGCTGTACGTGTCGGGCGATTCGACTTTCAACGAGTCGTTCGCCACGGCAGTGGAGCAGATCGGCGTCGAACGCTGGTTCGCCGAGCGGCAGGCGCGCGGCGACGGACATGCGGCGCATGAAGCCTGGAAGCGGCACGCGCCGCGGCGAGCGCAGTTCGTCGCGCTGCTGATGCGCCATCGAGCTTCGCTCGAAGCGGTCTACGCGTCGGCGCTGCCCGATGCCGACAAGCTCGCCGCCAAGGCGGCGATCTTCGAGGCGCTGCGGCGCGACTATGCGCAGCTGCGCATTGAGTGGGGCGGCTATGCCGGCTACGATCGCTGGTTCGCGCAGCCGCTGACCAATGCGCATCTGGCCTCGGTGTCCACGTACAGCGAACAGGTGCCGGCGTTTCACGCGCTGCTGGCCGCTCACGGCGGTGATCTGCCGCGGTTCTACGAGGCGGCGCGGCGCCTGGGCGCGCAGCCGAAAGCGCAGCGCGATGCGGCGCTGGCGGCGTTGATGCAAGAGATGCCTGCAGCGCCGGCGACCCAGTCGACCCAGTCGACCGAGTCGACGCAGGCAGCCGAATCGTCCACCTCCCGGCCCGCCGCGCCCGCCCGCTGAAGCCGGCTGCTGAAGCCGGCCGCGAGACTCCGCCGCATCCCGCTGCCTCGATGCTCCAGCATGGCCTGCACGGTCTTGCCGCCGAATCGGTATCGGGTGCCGGCATAATGCGCAAGGACGCGCAACCGACCGAGGAGACAAGATGGATCGATTCTGGCTCAAGCACTACCCCGCCGGCGTGCCGAGCGACATCGATTTCACGCAGTACACGTCGCTCGTGCAGATGCTCGACGAGGCCTTCGTCAAGTATCGCGAGCGCAAGGCCTACGTCGGCTTCGGCAAGGAGATCAGCTTCGGCGAGGTCGACGAGCTGTCGCGCCGCGTCGCCGCCTGGCTGCAGTCGCGCGGACTGCAGAAGGGCGACCGCGTCGCGCTGATGATGCCGAACGTGCTGCAGTATCCGGTGGCCCTGGCCGGCGTGCTGCGCGGCGGCTTCGTGGTGGTCAACGTGAATCCGCTGTACACGCCGCGCGAGCTCGAGCACCAGCTGAAGGACTCGGGTGCCAAGGCCATCATCATCCTGGAGAACTTCGCGAAGACGCTGCAGCAGGTGCTGCCGCGCACCGAGGTGCGCCATATCGTCGTGGCCTCGATGGGCGACATGCTGGGCCTGAAGGGCACGCTGGTGAACTTCGTCGTTCGCCGCGTCAAGAAGCTGGTGCCTGCCTTCGAGCTGCCGCAGGTGACGCGCTTCAATGCGATGCTAGCCGACGGCGCGCGGCAGTCGTTCACGCCGCCGGTGCTGACGCGCGAGGACGTGGCCTTCCTGCAGTACACCGGCGGCACCACCGGCGTGTCCAAGGGCGCGACGCTGGTGCATCGCAATGTGATCGCCAACGTGCTGCAGTCGGAGGCCTGGATGCAGCCGGCGCTGCGCAATCCGCGCAAGCCGCCGCCGCCCGAGCAGCTGATCACGGTCTGCGCGCTGCCGCTGTATCACATCTTCGCGCTGACGGTCTGCTGCCTGCTGGGCATGCGCACCGGCGGGCTGAACATCCTGATCCCGAATCCGCGCGACCTGCCGGCCCTGATCAAGGAGATCAAGCCTTATTCGTTCAACCTGTTCCCGGCGGTGAACACGCTGTACAACGGACTGGCGAACCATCCGGAGTTCGCCAAGCTCGATTTCTCGGGGCTGCGCGTGTCGAACGGCGGCGGCATGGCGGTGCAGAAGGCGGTGGCCGAGCGCTGGCTGCAGATCACCGGCTGCCCGATCTGCGAAGGCTACGGGCTGTCCGAGACCTCGCCGTCGGCCACTTGCAACCCCACCGATACCGACGCCTACACCGGCACGATCGGGCTGCCGCTGCCGTCGACCGAAGTGGCGATCCTCGACGACGACGGCCGGCCGGTGCCGCTGGGCGAGCGCGGCGAGATCGCGATCCGCGGGCCGCAGGTGATGGCCGGCTACTGGCAGCTGCCGGAGGAAACGGCGCGCGCGATGACTGCCGACGGCTTCTTCAAGTCCGGCGACATCGGCGTGATGGACGAACGCGGCTACACGACGATCGTCGATCGCAAGAAGGACATGATCCTGGTGTCGGGCTTCAACGTCTATCCGAACGAAGTCGAGGCGGTGGCGTCCATGCATCCGGGCGTGCTCGAGGTGGCGGCCGTGGGCGTTCCCGACGCGCACGCCGGCGAGGTGGTCAAGCTGTTCGTGGTCAAGCGCGACCCGGCGCTGACCGAGCGCGAGCTGATCGATTTCTGCGCGAAGGAGCTGACCGGCTACAAGCGGCCGCGGCACGTCGAGTTCCGCACGGAGCTGCCCAAGACCAACGTCGGCAAGATCCTGCGGCGCGAGCTGCGCGACGAGAAGAAGGCGGCTTGAGCAGATGGCCGCCTGAGCAGACGGCAGCCTGAGCAGACGGCTGCCCGATCAGACGGCTGCCCGATCAGACGGCCGCTGCGCAGACACGGCCGCTGCGCAGACACGGCCGCTGCGCAGACACGGCCGCTGCGCAGAGGCTGCTCAGCGCCCGACCGCCGCGCCCAGCGTGGCCGCCGGCCAGCCGTGCGCGGCGCGCTGCATGAAGCGCCGCACGGCCTCGGTGTAGCGCTCGCCGCCGCTGCGGACGCTGCCGGAGTGCGTGCCGCCGTCGATCAGCAGCAATTCCTTGAGCCCGCCGCGCACCGACGCGGCGGCGGCGTATAGCTGGCGGCTCATGTCGGGCGGCACTACGCCGTCGGCGGTGCCGTGGATCAGCAGCAGCGGTGAGCGGACCTTCGGCAGCTTGCCGGCCGAGTCGAACGGCTGCGTGATCAGCCAGCCGATGCCGGGCACCCAGCCCCACTGGCTGCCGCGCACCAGGTCGGCGATGCGCGTGAAGCTCGATTCGACGATCAGGCCGGCGAAGCGGTCGCCGGCGGCATGCGACGGGTCGGCGGCCAGGTCGATCGCCAGCGCGCCGCCGAGGCTGTGGCCGTAGACGAAGCGGCGCGCCGGGTCGGGCTGGCGCCGTTCGAGCTCGGCGAAAGCCAGCCGTACGTCTTCGGCGGCGCTGGCTTCGGACGGCAGCCGCGGGCTGCTGCTGCCGAATCCGCGGTAGTCGATGGCCAGCATGTTGAAGCCCATTTCCTGCCATAGCTGGAAGCGGAACACGCTGTTGTGAAGGTTCCAGCGCGAGCCGTGCAGATACAGCACGGTCGGCGCGTCGGCGTCCGCGGCGGGCAGGTACCAGGCGCGCACCGTCTCGCCGTCG
The DNA here is from genome assembly GCA_050187175.1 of Burkholderiaceae bacterium. Lineage (GTDB taxonomy): Bacteria > Pseudomonadota > Gammaproteobacteria > Burkholderiales > Burkholderiaceae_E > Zeimonas. The sequence continues at coordinate 75,445 of JBFWXS010000013.1, read as the reverse complement.
GCATGGCGCAGGTCGAACTGCTCGGTGCCGGGCGGGGCGTCGCGATGCCAGCGGCTCTGCAGCGGATCCACGCGGAAGATGGCCTCGCGCTGCCAGGCGTCGAGGCTGCCGCAGCCGCCGGCGATCAGCAGGGCGGTGACGGCGGCCAGCGCGGCGGCGGCCGGCGCGCGACGCTGACGCGACGAGACCGCCCGCATGCCGCCTCAGCCGTTGCGCAGCCGGAAGCGCTGAAGCTTGCCGGTCTCGGTGCGCGGCAGCGAGTCGCGGAACTCGATCTCGCGCGGGTATTTGTAAGGTGCGATCGACTGCTTGACGTAGTTCTGCAGCGTACTGACCAGTTCCGCATCGCCGCGCACGCCGGGCTTCAGCACGACGAAGGCCTTGACGATCTGCCCGCGCTCTTCGTCGGCGACGCCCACGACGCCGCACTCGGCCACGGCCGGGTGCGCCAGCATCGTCGCTTCGACCTCGGGACCCGCGATGTTGTAACCGGCAGAGACGATCATGTCGTCGGAACGCGCCTTGTAGAAGAAATAGCCGTCCGCATCCATCATGAATGTGTCGCCGGGAAGATTCCAGCCTTGCTTCACGTACTGCATCTGGCGCTCGTCGGCCAGGTAGCGGCAGCCGGTCGGCCCCTGGACGGCGAGCCGGCCGATGGTGCCGGGCGGCAGCTCGTTCATGTCCTCGTCGACGATGCGGGCCCGGTAGCCGGGCACGACCTTGCCGATGGCGCCGCGGCGCACGTCGTCGCCGGCGGACGAGATGAAGATGTGGATCATCTCGGTGGCGCCGATGCCGTCGACCATTTCGAGGCCGGTCGCCTCTTTCCATAGCTGCCGCGTGGCGTCAGGCAGCGCCTCGCCGGCCGAGACCGTGCGGCGCAGCGATTTCAGGTCGAAACGTCCGGCCAGCGGGGCCATCTGCCGGTAGAAGGTCGGGGCGGTGAAGCAGATCGACACGCGGTGTCGTTCAATCGCCGCCAGCAGCGATTCAGGCGTGGAGCGCTCCAGCAGCAGCACCGATGCGCCGACGCGCAGCGGGAAGCACAGCATGCCGCCGAGCCCGAACGTGAATGCCAGCGGCGGCGTGCCGCAGAAGACGTCGTCGGGACCGGGCTTCAGCACGTGGCGCGGGAACAGATCGCACATCGCCAGGATGTCGCGATGGAAATGCATCGTGCCTTTCGGCATGCCGGTCGTGCCGGAGGTGAACGCGATCAGCGCGACGTCGTCCTGCGCGGTGTCGCAGGCCTCGAACCGGTCGCGCCGCGGGTCGATCCAGGTTTCGAGCGCGTCGTCGGCGCCGCTGCCGTCGTTGAAGAACAGCACCTGGGCCAGCTCCGGTGTCTCCGGGCGCAGCAGATCGATTTCGTCGCGCAGCCGCACGTCGCACAGTGACGCGGTGATCTGCGCCTTGTCGACGATCTGCTTCAGCTCCTTGGCGCGCAGCAGCGGCATCGTCGGCACCGCGACGAGCCCGGCCTTGATCACCGCCAGCAGGCAGGCCGCCATCGTCGGATGGTTGGCGCCGCGCAGCAGCACGCGATTGCCCGGCACCAGCTTCAGCCGGCGCAGCAGCACGTCGGCGATCTGATTGACGCGCGTCAGCAGTTGCCGGTACGTGCATTGACCGTCGTCGGTCCGCAGCGCGATCGAATCGGCAAAGCCGCCTTCGACCATCCGGTCCAGCAGTTCGACGGTCGCGTTGAGCCGTTCGGAGTAGGTGGTATCGGCGGTTTGGATGAAGGTCGGCCAGCGGTCCGGCGGCGGCAGGTTGTCGCGGGCGAAGGTATCGAGATGACCGGAGCGATACATGACAGGCGTCTCCTTGAGAGGATTCGTGTCTGGCGGCAGGCGAGGCCGGGTGCGGGCCGTTGAGGGAGCTGCTTTGCGCCTGCGATCGCTATAGTTTAATTCTAAATTATTGGCAACTCAATCAAAAAAGCTCTGGGGTGCGAAGGCCGCATGCATCGGTTGTGGCTGGCAAAGGCACCGGCCGGTCGGAGTTAAGCAGCCGGACTCGAGCCAGACACGTCGTCGCAGGTGCAGCCGGGTTTTTCTTGGCCTGCCGCTCCCCCCGCGCCACCCGGAGAGAGCAGGCGAAAAAAAACGCCGGGTTGCCCCGGCGTTTTCAGTTCCTCTCGCAATACCGGCGGATGCCGGCGGACGATTAGAACGTGTGGCGGATACCCAGCGCCAGGCCTTTCGGATCGTCGCCGACCGCGCCCGGGGCGCCAACCGGTGCGCCCGAACCGCGCAGCACGAAGTTGCCGGCCGAGTTGTTGCGCGTCTGGCCGATCGTCGCATACAGGTTGGTACGCTTCGACAGCGGATGCACGTAGGCCAGGCCGAGTGCCGTGCCCTTCGGCTTGGTGCCCGAAGCGATGTCACGCTGGATCTGGATGCCCTGGACCAGGATCTCGCCGACGCCGACTTTGATGCCCGCGCCCACGCTGAACGACTTGACCTTGTTGTTCGCGCCGATCGGGTCAGCTTCGCCGTAGGCCGCAACCACGCGGAAGCCGCCGAAGTCGAAGCCGCCGCCCAGACCGTACTCTTTCTGGTTGCCGGTGCCGGTAGGCGTGCCGTCGCTCACCTTGAACTGCTGGTAGAAGCCTTGCAGGCGCAGCGGGCCGCCCATGTAGACCACCGACGCGCCCATGCCGTTGCCCAGGCTCTTCGGATCGGTCTCACGCTCGCCGGTCTGGTAGAACGCGCGAACCGTCAGGCCGCCGAACACCGGGCTCGTGTAGTAGATGCCGTTCTGGCCGCGGGTGGTGATACCACCGGCGCTGGCCGTGTAGGTCAGCTGGTTGCCGAACAGGCCATAGCCCATGATGTCGGTGACGCCCCACGCCGTAAAGCCGGCGGTGTAGTCACGACCCAGCAGGACCGTACCGAAGCCGCCCGACAGGCCGACCACTGCACGGCGCTGGAACAGGCCGGCGCTGCTGGCGTCCGACGCACCGGTGTCGATGCTGTAGCCGTTTTCGAGGTTGAACACGGCATTCAGACCGCCGCCCAGATCCTCGGTGCCCCGGATACCCCAACGGCTCGTGCTCTGCATGCCCGACTCGACACGGAACGAATTGGACAAATTCGAGCCGCGGTCGATGACGGCAATACCCGCATCGGCGATACCGTACAGCTGGACGTTCGTCTGAGCGAACGCCGCTGCCGGCAGCGCTGCCGCCACGGCGACTGCGAGAAGTGATTTCTTCATTGAAAGATCTCCTAGGTTTCTGGAATCAATCGGCGGCCTCCACGCCGCCGCAACTCCCCGAAGCGAGCTCAAAGCCTTCCCCGGTCTGAAGTCCCAGGTATTCTCGCCAAAATCGGGGGGCCGGGCAAAGAAGCGGGGCCTTGCTGCCGTGTTTTTTCGCTATCCTGTCTCTCTCATACAACAGAGTTCGGATGCCCGCTGGATGCCCGCCGCATCGTTCCGGTGCTCGTTTTCGGAGTGATCGTCATGAGCCATTTTCGTCGCAGTTCCCCGCTGGATCGGCTGCTGGCCGGCGCGGGCCGCGCCCTGGCCACCCTCAGCGGCGCGGTCCCGGCGGGGCAGCCGTCACCATCGGCGGCGCTGCCCGCCGACGGGCCGGCCGATGCGGCCGAACGCCGCCGATCGGCCGCGCTGATGCGCGTGAACCATGTCGGCGAGATCTGCGCCCAGGCGCTATATGAGGGCCAGGCCGCCACGGCGCGCGATCCGGTGCTAGCGGCGCGCTTCCGCGAGGCGGCGCGCGAGGAAGGGGATCATCTCGCCTGGACCCGCGAGCGGCTGCGCGAGCTCGACGCGCGCCCGTCGCTGCTCAATCCGTTGTGGTACGGCGGCTCGCTGTTGCTGGGCGCGCTGGCCGGTCGGGCCGGCGACCGGCTGAGCCTGGGTTTCATGGCCGAGACCGAACGCCAGGTCGAGCGGCATCTGGCCAGCCATCTGGATCGGCTGGCGGTCGACGACCTGCGGTCGCGCGCCATCGTGACCGTGATGAAGGATGACGAAGCGCGGCACGCCGAGAATGCGATGCAACTGGGTGGCGCCGAGCTGCCGCCGCCGGTGCCGCAGCTGATGCGCGCGGCGGCCAAGGTGATGACGACGACGGCGCACTATATATAGCAGCCTATGCCTGGGCAGCGGGCAGCTAGCGGGTGGCTGCCGCCGGGTTAGTCCTCGATGATCTCCCAGCCATGCGTGAGTTCGGCTGTCTTGCCGATCATGATCGAGGCCGAGCAGTATTTCTCGTGCGACAGCTTGATCGCGCGCTCGACCAGATTGGGCTTGATGCCGCGGCCGCGTACGGTGAACTGGAAATGGATGCGCTTGAAGATCTTCGGATCGGCGTCGGCGCGCTCGGCGCGCAGCTGCACGTCGCAGCCGCGGATGTCCTGGCCGCTCTTGCGCAGAATCAGCACCACGTCGTAGGCCGTGCAGCCGCCGGTGCCGAGCAGCACCATCTCCATCGGACGCGGGCCGAGGTTGCGGCCTCCGCCTTCCGGGGCGCCGTCCATGACCACCGCGTGCCCGCTGCCGGTTTCGGCGACGAAGCTCATGCCGGCCGCGGGGCCGGTCCATCTGACCGTGCAGTCCATTCTGTTTCCCGTCGTGGGCAGGGTTCCCGTCTGGGCAGGACGTTGGTTGGCCGATGCCGGAACGCCTGCTGACGCTTGATTGCTGACTTGAATGCTGGCTGGAGATTGTAGGCTCCGACGAGGGCCGATGCAGGGTTGGGCGCGGAAGCAGGGCGCAGGTGGAGGGAAAATAGATTTGCCGCAATGCAGCATCGGACCTCTGAAAACCCCGGCTTTCAGAGAGTCATGATTTCGCATGATGGTGTGAATGCGAAGGTGTTGGGTTGGGCCAGGGAATTATTTGATTTAAATCAGATGTATAGAGCGCCAGCAGTTGTATCGTTCGTCTACGGCTCGTGATGCGTAAACTTTGATGCAACGCAATAGTCCGCATTGCCGTGCCGTAGGGTGGTCGGTAGAATGGTTTGCATTGGTCGTTTCGACGACCTCTCGACGTCTCCTCCACCCTCCTCCTTTGGTGGATTAAGCCCGGGCTGCTGGTCCGGGCTTTTTTTTGGTTCATCGCGGAATAGCGTGGAGCGGCGGGCCTGATTTCGTACCCTGTAGGCTGGCATGGGCCACGGGGGAGGCAGATGCTCGATCGCAAGCTGTTGCAGGCGCTAGGAGGCTGGGAAGGCTACCGGCTGCAGCGGGTGGTCTGGCCCGAAGGCGATAGCCGCACGCTGCCGCTGTATCTGAGCCCCACCGCGACCACTTTCTTGTCCATCCATGCCAGAACGGGCGTCCCGATTCTCCTGAAGAACAGCACCGACAAGCCGAGGAATATCAGCAACCGAGGAATAGCAGCAACATGCCGCCGATGGAGGTGGCGAAAATCGCGGGCCAGCTTGTGGCGTTGCCCCCGATCCTGGCGTCATCCGGGCTGGCACGGTCATAGCCGGATTTCTTCGCCTGCCTTGCGCTTCTGCCTCCGCCAGATTAGGCTTTGACGCCGTCCCCCCAAACCCGTTACAATTTAAGGCTTTCCGCCATCCGTGGCGGCGCCGAAGGCCGAATCAGGCCCCCGGGACGGCTCCAAAAGGGGCCGGCGACAAGGGGCCGGCGGGCCGGTATGCGTGCAGGGGGTCTGCACAAGGGCCACGGCATCCTCGAGAGAGAGTCATGAAGACGTTTTCCGCCAAGCCGCATGAGGTCAAGCGCGATTGGTTCGTGGTCGACGCCAGCGACAAGGTGCTCGGCCGTCTTGCCGCCGACATCGCTCACCGCCTGCGCGGCAAGCACAAGCCCGAATTCACGCCGCACGTGGACACCGGCGACTTCATCGTCGTCGTGAATGCCGCGCGGCTGCGCGTCACCGGCAACAAGGCCGAGGACAAGAAGTATTTCCGCCACAGCGGCTACCCGGGCGGCATCACCGAAACCACGTTCGGCAAGATGCAGTCGCGCTTCCCCGGCCGGGCGCTGGAGAAGGCCGTCAAGGGCATGCTGCCCAAGGGCCCGCTCGGCTATGCGATGATCAAGAAGCTGAAGATCTACGCCGAAGCTTCACACCCGCACTCGGCGCAGCAGCCGAAGGTTCTGGAGGTTTGATCGATGATCGGTGATTACTACTACGGCACCGGCCGCCGCAAGACGTCGGTTGCACGGGTGTTCCTGAAGCGCGGCAGCGGCAAGTTCGTCGTCAACGGCAAGCCGCTCGACGACTACTTCGCGCGCCAGACCGGCCGCATGGTCGTGCGCCAGCCGCTGGAGCTGACCGACAACGTCGGTACCTTCGATATCATGGTCAACGTCAATGGCGGCGGCGAGACCGGCCAGGCCGGCGCGGTGCGCCACGGCGTGACGCGGGCGCTGATCGACTACGACGCGACGCTGAAGCCGGCGCTGTCGAACGCAGGACTGGTCACGCGCGATGCGCGGGAAGTCGAGCGCAAGAAGGTCGGTCTGCACAAGGCGCGACGTCGCAAGCAGTTCTCGAAGCGCTGATACACGGGCATCATGCCCTGGGCGCCGGAAACGGCGCTTCGAGAAAGCCGCCTTGCTCCGCAGGCGGCTTTTTCGCATCTGGAGGTGGCTGTCATGATCAAGGTCGGAATCGTCGGCGGCACCGGTTATACCGGCGTCGAGCTGCTCAGGCTGCTGGCCCAGCATCCGCAGGCCCAGCTGGTCGCGATCACGTCGCGCAAGGAAACCGGCATGCCGGTGGCCGACATGTATCCGTCGCTGCGCGGCCGCGTGCGCCTGGCCTTCACCGATCCGGCGCAGTCGCCGCTGGACAAGTGCGACGTCGTCTTCTTCGCCACGCCGCACGGGGTGGCGATGGCGCAGGCGCGCGAGCTGCTGTCCGCCGGCGTCAAGATCATCGACCTCGCCGCCGACTTCCGCTTGAAGGACACGGCCGAGTTCGAGCGCTGGTACAAGATGCCGCACAGCTGCCCGGACATCCTCGCCGAGGCCGTCTATGGACTGCCCGAGGTCAACCGCGAGGCGATCCGGCAGGCGCGCATCATCGGCCTGCCGGGCTGCTATCCGACCTCGGTTCAGCTCGGCTACCTGCCGGTGCTCGACCCGGCCGCTGTGCGCGCCGCCGGCGGCGATCTGGTCGAGCCGGGCAGCCTGATCGCCGACTGCAAGTCGGGCGTTTCCGGCGCCGGACGCAAGGCCGAGGTCCATACGCTGCTGGCCGAGGCCGCCGACAACTTCAAGGCCTATGGCGTAGCCGGTCACCGGCATCTGCCCGAGATCGTGCAGGGGCTGAATGCGATCGCCGGCAAGCCGGTGAACCTGGTGTTCGTGCCGCATCTGGTGCCGATGATCCGCGGCATCCATTCGACGCTGTACGCGCGGCTGACGCCGGCCGGCCGCCAGGTCGATTTCCAGGCGCTGTACGAGAAGCGCTTCGCGGGTGAGCCCTTCGTCGACGTCATGCCGGCCGGCGCGACGCCGGAGACGCGGTCGGTGCGGGCGTCGAACATGGTCCGGATCGCCGTGCATCGGCCGCCCGACAGCGATCTGCTGGTGGTGCTGGTGGTCGAGGACAATCTGGTCAAGGGTGCGTCCGGCCAGGGGGTTCAGGTCATGAATCTGATGTTCGGCCTGCCCGAAGACACCGGATTGACGCAATTGCCGGTGCTACCATGAGCCTTCGCCCGACCGGGGCGGCGGTCGGGCGCTGAGTCGCCCGCCGGCCGTGCGGGTCGGTCCGGGGTTCCCAGGCCTGGCTTGACTCTGGCCTGTCGTCTTGCACCGCCGTGAAGCTGAAGCCGCCTGCTCGCCGCTCGGTGAGCGCCTCCAGGATGACGGTACGCCGGCATGTGCCGTGGCATGCCCGGCTGGCCGTGCTTGCCGCGGCCGCCGGACTCGGCGCGGGGCTGACCGCGCTGGCGTTCTGGCTGCTGCAGCCGACGATCAGTGCCGCGCTGTCGCAGCGCGAACATCGCGACGCCGAAGTGGCGGCGCTGAGCGCGCAACTGGCGCACGAAAGCGCCGAGCGCAGCCGGCTGGCCGGGCTGGTCAGCACCACCGACAGCCAGGCGCTGGTCGATCGGGCCGCCAACGAGCAGCTGGCGCAGCAGCTGAAGCGTCTCGAGGCCGAGAACGCCGAGCTCAAGAGCGATTTGGCCTATCTGGAGAGCCTGCTGCAGGCCGGCGACGACGCCAAGGGGCCCATCGCCATTCGTCGGTTCGAGGTCGAAGCCGACCAAGCATCGCGCCAGATGCGTTATCGTGCGCTTCTGACCCAGAACGGCCGCGACGTGCGGCAGTTCACCGGTTCGCTGCAGCTGCTGCTGACGGTAGTCGGCAACGGCCGGACGAGAACGCTGCTGTGGCCGGACGAAGCGCCGGCCGACGCGCGCGGCCGGATGAAGGTGTCGTTCCAGCGCCACCTGCGGGTCGAAGGCTATTTTTCGGTACCGGCAGGCGAAACGCTTAAGTCGGTGCAGCTGCGGGTGCTCGAGGGCGGCACGCTGCGCGCGCAGCAGACGGCCCGGCTTTGACGCGGCGAGGGCTGACGGTCGTCAGCGTTGATGTCGTCAGCGTTGCGGCCGGCGGCAGCGCAGTCGGCGGCCGCTGCCGCATGCAAAGGGGGAACGCGATGCTCGGCAGGAAGAAACTGAATCCCAATACGATCGAGTGCCTGATCGGCGCCGGCACGGTGATCCACGGCGACGTGCGATTCCGCGGCGGGCTGAGGATAGACGGCGAGGTGCATGGCAGCGTCGTCGCCATCGACGGCGAGCCGAGCATGCTGGTGCTGTCCGAAAGCGCCTGCGTGGAGGGCGAGGTGCGCGCCGGCCATCTGGTCGTCAACGGAACGATAGTCGGACCCGTTCAGGCCGATGAGCTGATGGAATTGCAGCCGAACGCCAAGCTGCGCGGCGAAGTGCGCTACCGTGCCATCGAGATCCAGCATGGCGCCGTGCTCGAGGGCGTGATGGCGCATCTGGAGGGGGGCCGTCCGGACCTGAAGCTGGCGGCCAACAACGAATAGCGTCGCGCGGCGGCCACGGCCGGGGTGGGGTCTTGACGCCGGCCCTACAATATCGAGATACGGAGGTTTCCAGATGAATGCTGTCGCCGAGATGCCGGCCCCGCTGCTGTTCACCGACAGTGCCGCGGCCAAGGTCAAGCAACTGATCGATGAAGAGGGCAATCCCTCGCTGAAGCTGCGCGTGTTCGTGCAGGGCGGGGGCTGTTCCGGTTTCCAGTATGGCTTCACGTTCGACGAAGAGACGAACGATGACGATACGATCATGCAGAAGAACGGCGTCGAACTGCTGATCGACGCCATGAGCTACCAGTACCTGGTCGGCGCCGAGATCGACTACAAGGAAGATCTGGAAGGTGCGCAGTTCGTGATCAAGAATCCGAACGCCACCACGACCTGCGGCTGCGGATCGTCGTTCACGGTCTAATCCCGGCCGCTCCGGGCGCTTCGGGTTCGGGCGCTTCGGGCGCTTCCGACAGCGCCCCCAGCACGCGCGGCCCCGCCGCGCCGGTGACCGAAGGCAGATTGCCGGCCTGACGGCGGATGCGCCGCGCCGCCAGCCACGCGAAGGCGCTGGCCTCCACGGCCTGGGGGTCGATGCCCAGCTCGGCCGTGCTGCCGACGGGGACCGGCGCCAGCATCTGCGCCAGCCGCTCCATCAGCCAGCGGTTGTTGACCCCACCCCCGCATACGAAGATCCGCTGCGCCGCCGCCGAACGGCAGGCCTGGGCGATCGTCGCGGCCGTCAGCTCGAGTAGCGTGGCCTGGACGTCCTCCGGCCGCGCGGCGGGCGCGGCGCGGTCCAGTGCGGCCTGCAGCCAGCCGGGATGAAAATGGTCGCGGCCCGTGCTCTTGGGCGCGGGGCGGGCGAAGTAGGCATCGGCCAGGCAGGCCGCCAGCAGCGCCGCGTCGACGCGTCCCTGCCGCGCCCAGGCGCCGTCGCGGTCGAACACAGCGCCGGTATGGCGCCGGCACCAGGCGTCGAGCAGCGTATTGCCGGGGCCGGTGTCGTAGCCGACGACGGATTCGGCGCCCGCGGGCAGCACGGTCAGGTTGGCGATGCCGCCGATGTTGACGATGGCGCGCCGTTCCAGCGCGTCGCCGAACACCTGCGCATGAAAGGCCGGCACTAGCGGCGCGCCCTGGCCGCCGGCGGCGACGTCGGCGCTGCGCAGGTCGGAGACGACGGCGATGCCGCAGCGCTCGGCCAGCCGCGGCGCGTTCAGCAGCTGCAGCGTGTAGCCCAGCTCGGGCCGGTGGCGCACTGTCTGCCCATGCGCGCCCACCGCGGCGATGTCGGCCGGCGCCAGTCCTGCCTGGCGCAGCAGATCGGCCGTCAGCCCGGCATAGAGGTCGGACAGCCGGTTGGCGGCGATGGCGGCGCGGGCCAGCTCGTCGGTGCCGGGTGCCTGCAGCGCTTCCAGTTCGGCGCGCAGGCCCGCGTCGAACGGGCGGGAGGCGAAGGCCAGCGTCCGGCACGGGGCGGCGGCAGCGCGCTGCATCGGCGGGGCCGTATCAGCGATCTCCAGCAGCACCCCATCGACAGCGTCGATGCTGGTGCCCGACATCAAACCGATGAAGCGGGACGGGGGCTGCGGTGAGGCGGGCACAGCCAGCAGCGTCTATCGGTTAAGGCGGGCTGGGCGCGGCCGCGGCAGGCGGTGTGCGGTACGTGCCAGCGTCGCGGGCCGCAGCAGGGCGGAGCGGGCCGGCGCAGACCGCGGCAGCGCCGCTGCCGCTACTCGAAGCGCGCCAGCTGCAGATCGTCGATCTGTGCCAGCTGCGTGCGCAGGCTGCCGGACAGGGCCTTGAAGCGCGCCATGTCGGCGGCTGCCAGCGGGATGGATTCGGCCATCGCGACCGTCATCGGGTCGACGTGCTCGCCGTTGCGGATGAATTCGTAGTGCAGATGCGGGCCGGTGGCCCAGCCGGTGGAGCCGACGAAGCCGATGACTTCGCTCTGCGCGATCTTGGCGCCGGTCGACAGGTTGTCGGCGAAGCCGTCCAGATGCGCGTACAGCGTGGAGACGCCGTTCGCGTGCTTGACGATCACGACGTTGCCGTAGCCGCGCTGCTGGCCGACGAACTCGATGACGCCGTCGCCGGAGCTGCGGACCTTGGTGCCGCGCGGCGCGGCGAAGTCCACGCCCTTGTGCTCGCGCGTGAAGCCGAAGATGGGGTGCGTGCGGTTCGGATTGAAGCCCGACGAGATGCGGCTGAACTCGACCGGATGCCGCAGGAACGCCTTGCGCAGGCTGCGGCCGGCGAACGTGAAGTATTCGCCCTGGCCGTTGCGCTCGAACCAGACCGCCTCGTAGCGGCGCTGGTTGTTGATCAGCTCCAGCGCCAGGATGCGGCTGACGCGCGGCGCGTCGAGGCTGTCGGGGTCGGCCACCAGCTCGTAGGCGACGCGCAGCCGGTCGCCGCGGCGCAGGTCGCGCTTGAAGTCGACTTCGCCGTCGAGGATGTCGGCGATCTGCGTCGCCACCGCCTCGGGAATGCCGGCGGCGTCGGTGGCGGCGAACAGCGAGCTGCGGATCTCGACCGAGCCCATCGCGACGAAGCGCTCGACCGGCACCTGTTCCTCGCTGATGGTCAGCGAATCGCCGTCGCGGCGGACGGTCAGGCGGCGGGCCGGCGTGGCGGCGCCGTCTTCGAGGTTGCCGTAGCGGTACTGGAAGTTCTGGACGCGGCCGGCGGCGTCGATCTCGGCGGTGACGGTGCGGCCGGTCTGCAGCTGCAGCAGCTTGCGTGCGCCGGGGTAGGTGGCGACGAAGCGGTGGAACTGGTTGTCGGTGGCGCCGAGCCGGTTCAGCAGCGACGACAGCGTCTCGCCGCGCTGGATGCGCTCGGTCTGGACGAAGCTGTCGAAGCGTTCGCCGGCGTGCGGCGCCAGCGGCACGGCCTCGATGACGGTCTGGATCGGCGGCAGGTCGACGTCGCGCAGCGGCGCCGTGCCGAAGGCGGTGACGGCCACCAGCGCGGACATGGCGGCAACCACGGCGGCTACCTTGGGAAAGCGGGAACGGTCGATCGGCGTCATCGGCGGCGGCGTCTCGGCTGGTCTGAAGTTCGGCTTCGTGGCCGGAGGCGGCTGGGCCCTCGGCTAGAATCTGACCCTTCGGCCCGACGAGACGGCGCGACGCCATGGACTGACGTGTCGCCTGCGGATCCGGCAGGAGGGGCCGATTCTACCGGATTAATCGAGGAACTCTGTCACCGAATGACGATGGAAGGCGAAAACCGACCGATCAGCGACGGCGCCCGGCATGCCCTGGCGGTCAGCCTGCGCGGCTGCGACGAACTGCTGGTGCAGTCCGAATGGCTGGCCAAGCTGGCTCGCAGCGAGGCCAGCGGCGTGCCGCTGCGCATCAAGCTGGGGCTGGACCCTACCGCGCCGGACCTGCATCTCGGCCATACGGTCGTGCTGAACAAGATGCGGCAGCTGCAGGACCTAGGCCATACGGTCATCTTCCTGATCGGCGACTTCACGGCCATGATCGGCGATCCGTCGGGCCGCAACCAGACGCGGCCGCCGCTGACGCGCGAGCAGATCGAGCAGAACGCGCGCACCTACTTCGACCAGGCCAGTCTGGTGTTGGACCGCGAGCGAACTGAGATCCGCTACAACTCCGAGTGGAGCGACCCGCTCGGCGCGCGCGGCATGATCCAGCTGGCGGCGCGCTACACGGTGGCGCGCATGCTGGAACGCGACGACTTCACCAAGCGCTACCGCGCCGGCGTGCCGATCTCGGTCCACGAGCTGCTGTATCCGCTGATGCAGGGCTACGACTCGGTCGCGCTGAAGTCCGACATCGAGCTCGGCGGCACTGACCAGAAGTTCAATCTGCTGGTGGGCCGCGAGCTGCAGCGCGAGTACGGACAGGAGCCGCAGTGCATCCTGACCATGCCGCTGCTCGAAGGGCTGGACGGCGTCGAGAAGATGTCCAAGTCCAAGCACAACTACGTCGGCATCACCGAGGCGCCCGGCGAGATGTTCGGCAAGCTGATGTCGATCTCCGATACGCTGATGTGGCGCTACTTCGAGCTGCTGTCGTTCCGCTCGCTCGACGAGATCGCCCGGCTGCGCACCGACTGCGAGGCCGGACGCAATCCGCGCGACGCGAAGGTGCTGCTGGCGCAGGAGATCGTCACGCGCTTCCACTCGAAGGCCGCCGCCGAGCAGGCGCTGGCGGGCTTCGACGCGCGCTTCCGCCAGGGGGCGCTGCCCGACGACATGCCCGAACTGACGCTGCACGGTGCGCCGCTGCCGATCGCGCAGCTGCTGCGACAGGCGGAGCTGGTGCCGTCGACCAGCGAGGCCAACCGGAACATCGACCAGGGCGGGGTGCGCATCGACGGCGAGCGCGTCAGCGACAAGGGTCTGAAGCTGGCCGAAGGCACCTACGTGGTGCAGGTCGGCAAGCGCCGCTTCGCGCGCGTGCGGCTCACGGCGTGATTGCGCTGCTGCAGCGGGTGGCCCGCGCCGAAGTGACGGTCGACGGCGAAAGCGTCGGGCGCATCGGCCGCGGCCTGCTGGCCTTCGTCTGCGCCGAGCGCGGCGACAGCGATGCCGACGGCGACCGTCTGCTGGCCAAGCTGCTGAAGCTGCGCTGCTTCGGCGATGAATCCGGCAAGATGAATCGCAGTATTCAGGAGGTGGGAGGCGGGCTGCTGGTAGTGTCGCAGTTCACGCTGGCGGCCGACACGCGCAGCGGCAATCGCCCCGGCTTCGACGGCGCCGCGCCCCCTGCCGAAGGGCGGCGGTTGTACGATCGCTTCGTCGAGCAGGCGCGCGCCGCGCACCCCGACGTCGCCTGCGGGCGCTTCGGCGCCGACATGCAGGTGGCGCTGGTCAATGACGGGCCGGTGACGTTCTGGTTGCAGATTCCGCCTTCCACAGGAGATTCACGATGAAACTTCGCAGCGATTCGATCACCGACGGCCAGCCGATTCCGGCCGAGTTCGCGTTCTGCCGGATCGATCCGAAGACGCGCGTGACCTTGTCGGACAACCGCAATCCTCATCTGGCCTGGGACCAGCCGCCGGACGGCACGCGTTCGTTCGCCGTCATCTGCCACGACCGCGACGTGCCGAGCAGCCCGGACGACGTCAACCAGGAAGGGCGCGAAGTGCCGCCGACGCTGAAGCGCGTCGATTTCTTCCACTGGGTGCTGGTCGATCTGCCGGCCGATACGCGCGCCATCGCCGCAGGCGAGTATTCGAGCGCCGTCACGCCCAAGGGCAAGTCCGGGCCCGGCACACGGCAGGGCGCACGCCAGGGGCTGAACGACTACACCGCCTGGTTCGCCTCCGATCACGACATGGCCGGCGACTACTACGGCTACGACGGTCCGTGCCCGCCGTGGAACGATTCGATCACCCATCACTACGTGTTCACGGTGTACGCACTGGACGTCGACAAGCTGCCCGTCAGCGGCCGGCTGGACGGCAATGCGGCGCGGCAGGCGATCGCGCAGCACACGCTGGCCAGCGCCGCCATCACCGGCACCTACACGCTGAACCCGCGGCTGATCTGAACCAGCCGCCGCCCCGGGCCGATCCAATCATGTCGAATGCCATTCCGATGACCGAACTGATCCTCGTCCGCCACGGCATCACGCCGTGGAACCGCGAGCGGCGCTTCCAGGGGCAGATCGACATACCGCTGTCCGACGAAGGCGTGCAGCAGGCGCAGCGGACGGGCCGCCGGCTGGCCAGCCTGCCGCTGGCCGCGGTCTACAGCAGCGACCTGGCGCGTGCGCGCCAGACCGCCGAGCCGATCGCCGCATCGCGCTCGCTGGCGCTGCAGTTCGAGCCGGGGCTGCGCGAGCGGCACTACGGCGGCTTCGAGGGGCTGACGCGCGACGAGCTGCTGCGCGACCACGCGGACGCGTTCCGCCGCTGGCGCGAGCGCGAGCCGGACTTCCAGCTGCCCGGCGCCGGCGGCGAGACGCTGCGGCAGTTCTACCAGCGGGTCGAGGCGACGCTGCGCGCGCTGGCGGCGCGCCATGCGGGCGAGACGATCGTGGCGGTGACGCACGGCGGCGTGCTCGACTGCGCGTATCGCGTCGCGACCGGCCTGGGGCTGTCGGCGCAGCGCGATTTCGATCTGTTCAATGCCAGCGTCAACCGCATCGGCTGGGACGGCGGCGCGTTCCGCCTGCTCGGCTGGGGTGAGGTCGGGCATCTGAACGAGGCGGTTGACGACGTCGAGGCGCGGCTGGCGCGCTAGCTGGGTTGGCGCCGGCGCTGGCGACCTCCCGGCGCTGTCGACCTCCCGGCGCTGCCGACCTCCAGTAGAATGGCGGCTGCCGCGTGACTGGCGAGAGGGGCTCCGGTGCGAGCGGGACGGACACCAGCCCCGGGTGAAATGACACCGTGAAGCGCGGCGAGACGGCCGGCCGCCGGCAGGCGCCCCGTCTGCAGCCGATCGCCTGGGCGCTGGGGGAAGACCTGCGCCGCGGCCGCTTCATGCGCGCCGCGCAAGGCCTTCCGACGCGCAACGATCGCCGGCACGCCGTGCCGGCAAGACGAGGCCTCATCACCATGTTCGACCGCAATATCGGAATCGCTCAGGCCGACCCTGAGCTGTGGAACGCCATCCGGCTCGAGAACCAGCGGCAGGAAGCCCATATCGAGCTGATCGCGTCCGAGAACTACGCCAGCCCGGCCGTCATGGCCGCGCAGGGCGGGCAGATGACGAACAAGTACGCCGAGGGCTACCCCGGCAAGCGCTACTACGGCGGCTGCGAGCACGTCGACGTCGCCGAGCAGCTGGCGATCGACCGCGTGCGCCAGATCTACGGCGCGGAGCGCGCCAACGTGCAGCCGCATTCGGGCGCGCAGGCGAACGAGGCCGTGTTCCTGGCCTTCCTCAAGCCCGGCGACACCGTGATGGGCATGAGCCTGGCCGAAGGCGGCCACCTGACGCACGGCATGGCGCTGAACATGTCGGGCAAGTGGTTCAACATTGTCTCCTACGGGCTGAACGAGGCCGAGGAGATCGACTATGAAGCGATGGAGCGCAAGGCGCACGAGAGCAAGCCGAAGCTGATCATCGCCGGCGCGTCGGCGTACAGCCTGCGCATCGATTTCGCCCGCTTCGCGCAGGTGGCCAAGGATGTCGGCGCGCTGTTCATGGTCGACATGGCGCACTACTCGGGGCTGATCGCCGCCGGCGTCTACCCGAATCCGGTGCCGTATGCCGACATCGTCACGTCGACCACGCACAAGAGCCTGCGCGGTCCGCGCGGCGGCTTCATCCTGATGCCCGAGCGGCACGAGAAGGCGATCAATTCGGCGGTGTTCCCGGGTCTGCAGGGCGGCCCGCTGATGCACGTGATCGCGGCCAAGGCGGTGGCGTTCCGCGAGGCGCTGGCGCCCGAGTTCAAGGCCTATCAGCAGCAGGTGGTGGCCAACGCGCAGGTACTGGCGCAGACGCTGATCGAGCGCGGGCTGCGCATCGTGTCGGGCCGCACCGAATCACACCTGATGCTGGTCGACCTGCGCGCCAAGAACATCACCGGCAAGGAAGCCGAGCGCGTGCTGCAGCAGGCGCACATCACTTGCAACAAGAACGCCATCCCGAACGATCCCGAGAAGCCTATGGTCACCAGCGGCGTTCGGCTCGGCACGCCGGCGATGACGACGCGCGGCTTCCGCGAGAACGAGGCGCGGCTGGTCGGCAACCTGATCGCCGACGTGCTCGATCATCCGGCCGACGAGGCGCGGATTGCCGGCGTGCGCGAGCGCGTCGAGCAGTTGACGGCCAAGTTCCCGGTCTACGGCTGAGCCGCGGCACGGTCGACGGCAGGCGCCGGACTCCGCGCTGCGCACGGCAACGGCATAGGGCGCCCTGAGCGATGCGCTGCCCGTTCTGCGACCACGCCGATACGCAGGTCGTCGAGACGCGCGAGTCCGACGAGGGCGACAGCATCCGCCGTCGCCGCCGCTGCCTGCACTGCGACAAGCGCTTCACCACCTACGAGCGCATCGAGCTGGCGCTGCCGGCGGTGGTCAAGAAGAACGGCGTGCGCGTCGAGTTCGACCGCCGCAAGCTGCGTGCGTCGATGGTGCTGGCGCTGCGCAAGCGGCCGGTCAGCGCCGAAGCGGTGGACGCCGCTATCCACCGTATCGAGGAAAAGCTGATGAGCCTGGGGCTGCGCGAAGTGGGCAGCGAGCGCATCGGCGAGCTGGTGATCCGCGAGCTGAAGAAGCTCGACAAGATCGCCTATGTGCGCTTCGCGTCGGTCTATCGCAATTTCGAGGACGTCGACGAGTTCGCCGACGTGATTCTCGAGGTGCAGGCGCGTCGGCGCAAGGCCTGAGCCGGCGCCGCCTTGAGCTGGCGCCGGTGCCACCGCGGCGGCGCGCGGCTGCCGTGCCGACCGCCGTGCTCCTCAGTGCTTCGTCGCGCGAATCTGGTCCAGCGTGGCGCCGGGCGTGATCGCCTGCGGATCCACTGCCAGTTCGATCAGCGCCGGCCGGCGCTGCGTGCGCATATGCGCCAGCGCCTGCGCGAGCGCGGGCTCGAACTCTTCCGTACGGCGCACGTGCAGGCCCAGCGCGCCGAAGGCTTCGGCGTAGCGCGCGAAATCGGGATTGACCAGCTCGGTGCCCAGCACGCGCGCCGGGTACTCGCGTTCCTGATGCATGCGGATCGTGCCGTACATGCCGTTGTTGAACACTACGAACAGCGGCGCACCGCCGTGCTGGACGGCAGTGGCCAGCTCCTGGCCGTTCATCAGGAAGTCGCCGTCGCCGGCGATGCACAGCACGGTGCGCTCGGGCTGCGCGATCGACGCGGCCACCGCGGCCGGCACGCCGTAGCCCATGGCGCCGGACGTCGAGGCCAGCTGCGTGCGCAGGCCGGTGTAGGTCCAGAAGCGGTGGCCCCAGGTGGCGAAGTTGCCGGCGCCATTGGTCAGCAGCGTGTCGGCCGGCAGCGTACGCTTCAGCGTCTGCATGATCTGCCACAGGTTCAGCTCGGCCGGCGGGCCGGCGCGATAGATCGGCGGCTCGGCCTGCCAGGCCTCGTAGTCGGCGCGCGCCTGGGCCAGCGCCGCGGCTCGCGCGCTGTCGGAGCCGGGGCCGCTTGCCGGCCGAGCGCCTGCAGCCGATCCGGCGCCGGAAGCAGAGCCGGGCGCGACGGCAGATCCGGCCCTGGTGGCAGATCCGGCCCCGGCCGCGGACGCCGCCGGCCCCACGGGCCCCACCGGGCCCGCGCGCAGATCGCGCACGGCCGCCGCGAACTCGGGCATGCCGGACGCGATCATCAGCTCGGCCTGGTAGACGCTGCCCAGTTCGTCCTGCCCGGCGTGTACGTGCACCAGCCGCTGGCGCGGCACCGGCGCTTCGATCAGCGAATAGCCTGAGGTCGTCATCTCGCCGAGCCGCGGGCCGACCGCCACGATCAGGTCAGCCTCGCGCACGCGCTGCGCCAGCTTCGGATTGATACCGATGCCGACGTCGCCGACGTAGTTCGGATGGCGGTTGTCGAACAGGTCCTGGAAGCGGAACGCGCAGGCCACCGGCAGCTGGTTGGCCTCGGCGAAGCGGCGCATGTCATCGCAGGCCGCCGCCGTCCAGCCGGTGCCGCCGAGCAGCACCAGCGGCCGCTGGGCCGCCGACAGCAGCTCGCCGACGCGCGCCAGCTGCGCCTGGGACGGCGCTGCGTGAACCGGCTGGTGGCGCCTCGCCGCGGGCGCCTCGGCTTCGGCGGCGAGCACGTCTTCGGGCAGCGCCAGCACCACCGGTCCCATGCGGCCGCTGGTGGCGGTCTGGAACGCACGGGCGACGTACTCGGGAATCCGGTCGGCGCGGTCGATCTGCGCCACCCATTTGGCGACGTGGCCGAACATGCGCCGGTAGTCGATCTCCTGGAATGCTTCGCGATCCATGAAATCGGTGCCCACCTGACCGACCAGGACCACCATGGGCACCGAATCCTGGAACGCCGCGTGCACGCCGATCGACGCATTGGTGGCACCCGGGCCGCGCGTGACCATGACCACGCCGGGCCGTCCCGTCAGCTTGGCGTAGGCATCGGCCATGAACGCGGCGCCGCCTTCCTGCCGGCAGATCACGAAGCGGATGCGTTCGCGATGGCGGTACAGTCCGTCGAGCACCGCCAGATAGCTCTCGCCGGGGACGCCGAAGACGGTCTGGACGCCCTGGTCGGCCAGCGCGTCGGCGAGCAGATGGCCGCCCAGGCGCGGGGCGGTGGCGGATGCGGTCAAGATCGGACTCCGGTGGCGGCGATGTGGTGCGCGCCATTATGCCCGCGGCCGTGCGGAACCGACGGCCATGCGGAACCGGCGATAATGCCGGCTGCGGACATGCCGGTTGCGGACATGCCGGTCGCGGACATGCCGGCTGCGGACGTGCCGGTTCCGGACATGCCGGTCCCCGGATGCGTCGCGGCTCTGGGCCGTGGAGTCCGCTGCCGCTCATTTCAGGCCCGACGATGTTCACCGACGCCGATCACGATCACATGCAGCGCGCCCTGCGGCTCGCTGCCCAAGGCTTGTACAGCACGACGCCCAATCCGCGCGTCGGCTGCGTGATCGTGCGCCACGGCGACGTGGTGGGCGAGGGCTGGCACCGCGTTGCCGGCGAGCCGCACGCGGAGGCGCTCGCGCTGGCGCAGGCCGGCGAGCGCGCGCGCGATGCCACCGTCTACGTGACGCTGGAGCCATGCAGCCATCACGGCCGCACGCCGCCCTGCGTCGACGCGCTGATCGAGGCGCGCGTGGCGCGCGTCATCGCCGCGATGGAAGATCCGAATCCCGCCGTCAACGGCCGCGGGCTCGAACGGCTGCGCGCGGCCGGCATCGACGTCCGCTGCGGGCTGCTGGCCGGCGAGGCGCGCGAACTGAACATCGGTTTCGTGTCGCGCATGACGCGCGGCCGGCCGTGGGCGCGACTGAAGGCGGCGGCCAGCCTCGACGGCCGCACCGCCTTGCCCGACGGCCGCAGCCAGTGGCTGACCGGCGAGGCGGCGCGCGCCGACGGCCATGCCTGGCGCGCGCGCGCCTGCGCGGTGCTGACCGGCATAGGCACCGTCAAGGACGACAATCCGCAGCTGAACGTGCGCCACGTCGCCACCTCGCGCCAGCCGCTGCGCGTGCTGGTGGATTCGCGGCTCGAAGTGAATCCGGCCGCGCGCATCCTCGAGGGCGGCGGCACGCTGGTCGCCTGCGCCGCCGCGCCCGACGAGCGCCGGCGCGAGCTCGAATCGATGGGCTGCGAGGTGCTGGAGCTGCCCAATGCGAGCGGCAAGGTCGACCTGCCCGAGCTGATGCGTGCGCTCGGCGCGCGCGGCATCAACGAGCTGCACGTGGAGGCCGGCTATCGGCTGAACGGTTCGCTGCTGCGCGAAGGCTGCATCGACGAGCTGCTCGTCTACGTCGCGCCGACGCTGCTGGGCAATTCGATCGGGCTGTTCGATCTGGCGCCGCCGGCTTCGCTGGAGGCGCGCCCCGCGCTGCAGTGGCAATCGGTCGAGCGCATCGGCGCGGATCTGCGGCTGATTGCCCGCTTCTCCCATCCCCTAGAGTAAGAACGGACCAAGCATGTTCACCGGCATCGTCGCGGCGGTCGGCCGCATCGAATCGATCGATCCGCTCGGCGACGAAGCGGACGCGGGCCTGCGGCTGGCCGTGTCGGCCGGCGGGCTCGACATGAGCGATGTCGCGCTGGGCGATTCGATCGCCATCCAGGGAGCCTGCATGACGGTGGTCGCCGTCACGTCCTCGGGCTTCAGCGTCGACGTGTCGCGCGAGAGCCTGTCCAGGACGGTGGGGCTGGAGCGGCCCGGCGAGGTCAACCTCGAGAAGGCGCTGCGGCTGGCCGACCGGCTCGGCGGCCATCTCGTGTCGGGTCACGTCGACGGCCTCGGTGAAGTGGTCTCCTTCGATCCGGTCGGCGAGTCGCGGCGGCTGATCGTGCGCGCGCCGCGCGAGCTGGCCCGCTATTTCGCGTACAAGGGCTCGGTGACGATCAATGGCGTCAGCCTGACCGTCAACCGCGTCACCGATCTGCCGCAGGGCTGCGACATCGAGATCAACCTGATTCCGCACACCGTAGCCGTCACCACGCTGCGGCTGCTTGAGCCGGGCGCCCAGGTGAATCTGGAGATCGACACCATCGCCCGCTACGTCGAGCGGCAGCTGCAGGAAAGCGTGCGCGGCGGAGCCTGAGCGCAGGCATGTGGTTCGCATGCGTTCGCGGCAGGAGGCGAACGCGATGCCCGATACATGTACAGCAGTCGGCTGCCCGCCGGATGGCGAGGCCGCTTCATGAGCGACTACGGTCCTGCGGACTGGATCGGCTGGGCCGCCGGCATGATCCTGCTGGCCACCGTATCGCGGCAGGTATGGACGCAGTACCGCACGCAGTCCGCGGCCGGCGTCTCGCGCTGGCTGTTCGTCGGCCAGGTCGCGGCCTCGACCGGCTTCGTCATCTACAGCTTCGCCAAGGGCGATGCGCTGTTCGTGTTCACCAATCTGACGCTGCTGATCGTGGCGGTGATCGGGCAGCTGGTGGATCGTCGCAATCGCGCGCTGGCGCAGCGGCGCCCCGGCGCGGCCGGCGGAGATAGTGAAGCACCGCCCGCGGCTGCGCTGCCCGAAACGAAACCGGCCCGCTGAAAAGCGGGCCGGCTGGACGCTCGATCCGAGTCGGGATCCGAAACCGACTCAGAATCGTAAGGCTAGTCAGTGTCTACGTTCGACTTGCGGATCCTCCTCTTTTGCGCGGGCTTTACCGGCCTGCTCGGCTCGTTGCAATTCGTCGCGCTCCCGCTGGCTGGTCGGCGCGGCAGCCTTGGCCGCATCACCTACCTGCCCGGATTGCACGAACTTGCGGCTCTCGTCATTGAAACGCCGCGCGGCTTCATAGTCACCTTCGCCCTGGACCTTGGGCGGCGAGGATGCTTTCTGTGCATTGTTCGGAGGACTTTGTTTCATGACACTCCCTTCTTGAAACATCTGGGACAAGCACAGGACGCCGGCAAGCGCCCCAGGTAGTTGCAGCAAGCGGCGTGCCTTGGCCGATCTGCCTCTGTCCGTCCCCGTGCCGCGGGCGAGCGGCTTGCTCGCCGGTAAATACGACGACCGGGCTCCCCGATCGCCGGGTAGCACGCGAGGAAATCCGATGGCCGAAACCCCAAGCAAGGACCGCACCGAGGAGCAAACCGTCGACCTGAAGTCGGCGCGGCCGGCCAAGCGCGGCGCGCCGCTGCTGCCGCACGAGCGTGACCAGAACGCGGCCGTCGTCGACGAGGCTGCCGTGCCGGACCCCGTCATCCGGCAGGCCGCCAAGGACCTGGCCGCAGGCCAGCAGGACACTGATCGCCGTGCCGACGCGGCCCGGCATTTCGAGCGGGCGAACAGCGAGGGGGTTCGGAGC
>JBFWXS010000013.1:41482-52911 GCA_050187175.1 Burkholderiaceae bacterium | reverse complement strand
GAGCGAGCCGGCTCAGAGCGAGCGGACGCAGCGGCGCAGGCGAGCGCCGAAGCGCCCCTAACCGCGCCGCGGCAGCCACCGCCAGAAGACGCCGGCCGCCCCCAGCGCGAGCAGCCCGGTGGCTGCGATGCCGGCTCCCAGTGAAACGGCGGCCGTCAGTGCCGACAGCAGCAGCGGTCCGCTGCAGGCGCCCACGTCCGCCAGCATGCGCCACAGGCCGAGGAAGGCCGGTCGCGCCTGCGGCGGGGCCGAGTCGGCGCCGATGGTCATGACTATGCCCGAGCCGATCCCGTTGCCCAGGCCCAGCGCCAGTGCGGTGGCGATGAAGCTGGCCGTTCCGGTGGTCAGCGTCATGGCCAGCAGGGCCAGCCCCATCAGCACGCAGGCCGGCAGCGCGACCCAGACTCTGCCGCGGGCATCCATCACCTTGCCCGCCGGGTAGAACGCCGTCATGTCGATGGCGGCCGACAACCCGTAGATGATCGAGGCCGTCACCGGCGGCAGGCCCAGGTGCGTGGCCCACAGCGGGATGATCACCTGCCGTGATGCGCGGACCGCGCTGATCAGCAGCACGCCGAAGCCCAGCGTGCCGAAGACTGCCGCATGGCTGCGCAGCAGCCCGGCCATGGACGGACGCTCCGTTGCCGAAGCCGGCGAGGCGCCGCTGCCCGGCAGGTCCGGCAGCGAGTACGCCATCCATCCGATCGCCATCATCGAGAGGATCGCGACGACGTAGGCGCTGCGCAGCCCGAATCCGTACATCGCCGCGGCGCCCGCGAACGGTCCGATGAACATGCCGATGCGCGTGACGCCGGCCAGCGTCGACAGCGCGCGGGCGCGGTAGTGGTACGGCACCGCCTCGATCAGGAAGGTCTGCCGCGCCAGCGCGAACACGGCATGCGTCATGCCGAACAGCAGCACGCCGAGACCCAGCATCCACGGGCCGGTGGCCAGGATGCAGACCAGCAGCGCGGCGACGCAGGCCGTCGCCGCGCCCATCATCGCGCGGCGTTCGCCGAAGCGTGACGAGATCATCGCTGCCGGCAAGTTGCCGAGCAGCGAGCCGACGCCGATCAGCGCTACGATCAGACCCGCGCCGGCGAACGAGGCGCCCAGCTCGCGCGCGCTGAACGCGATCACCGGCAGGATGGCTCCCTGCGCGATGCCGTCGAACAGCGAGGGCCCGAACGCGGGAACCGCGATCGAGCCAAGGCGGAATTCTGGATCGGGCTGCTTCAGTTCAGTTCGGTCGGCTCGAGGCCGCCGCCCCGCGGGCAAGCGAATGGAGGCGCAGCGCGCTGCGCAGAGCCGCGATTCTACCGGGACGGGATGGCTGAGCCCCTTACAGTCCCGTGACGGAGAGCCCCGCCGCCGGCTGCGCTTCCCCGATGATCTGCTCGAGCAGCAGCGCGGCTGCCGCGGCTCCTTGTTCGTCGAAGTCGACGAAGGTCTGCGGATGATCGAAGTGGGGCCGGCGCAACACCACCGTTTCGTCGGCGAGCACGAAGCCGCGGTTCAGATGGCGAGCCGTGTCGGCGCTGCGCAGGATCCGCAGCCGCGGTGCGTAGCGGCGCAGGAGATCCACCACCCGCGGACAGTCGCGCTCGATGAAGCCGGTGTCGTGCAGCACCAGCGTGGCCGAGGCGTCGCGCGAGCGGCGCAGCAGCGCCTGCAGCGCGGCGGCGAAGCGCGGCCGGTCGAAGCCGTAGAACTCGCCGCGGTCGTCGATCAGCCGCAGCGAGCGCTGCGTGCGCGCCAGGACCTGGTCCAGCGCGTCGCGTGCGTCGGCGCGGCTGTCCAGGCGGCGATAGCTTTGCAGATCCTGCGGGTTCATCGTCGCCCAAGTATCGCCCGAAGCGGGCCGGCGTCGGCACGGCTGCCGCGCCGTCCGGCGGCAGACATGCCCCGCGCGTCGTCGGGCGGCAGCGTAACGGGCGGCAGCGTAAAATAGCTGGATGTCACTCGCCAGTACTCCGGAAATCATCGCCGAGCTTGCCGCCGGTCGCATGGTGATCCTCGTCGATGAAGAAGATCGCGAAAACGAAGGCGATCTGGTCCTCGCGGCCGATTTCGTCACGCCTGAAGCAATCAATTTCATGGCGCGCTACGGCCGCGGCCTGGTCTGCCTGACGCTCACCGAGGAGCGCTGCCGGCAGCTTAACCTGCCGCTGATGGTCAATCGCAACGGCACCCGGCACGGCACCAACTTCACCGTCTCCATCGAAGCGGCCGAAGGCGTCTCCACCGGCATTTCGGCGGCCGACCGCGCGCGCACGGTGCGCGCGGCGGTGGCGCGGCATGCCGTCCCCGAGGATCTGGTCCAGCCCGGCCACATCTTTCCGCTGATGGCGCAACCCGGCGGCGTGCTGATGCGCGCCGGCCACACCGAGGCCGGCTGCGACCTGGCCCGGCTGGCCGGCCTGACTCCGGCGACGGTGATCTGCGAAGTGCTGAAGGAAGACGGATCGATGGCGCGGCTGCCCGATCTGATCGACTTCGCCGCCGAGCACGGCCTGAAGATAGGCGCCATCGCCGACCTGATCCAGTATCGCAGCGCCAACGAGAGCCTGATCGAGCGCGTCGCCGAACGGCCGATGAACACGCACTGGGGCGAGTTCCGGATGATCGCCTACCGCGACAAGGCCGCCGATTCGCCTCATCTGGCGCTGGTGCGCGGCGAGATCCACGCCGACCAGGAGACGCTAGTGCGCGTGCACGAGCCGCTGTCGGTGCTCGATCTGCTCGAGCGCGGTTCCAGCTCCCATTCGTGGCCGCTCGATCGCGCGCTGTCGGCGATCGCCGCGCAGCCGTGCGGGGTCGTCGTGCTGCTCAATTGCGCGCAGCCGGCCGATGCCGTGTTCGCGCAGCTGTGCTCGCACGCCGACGAAGAGGCCAGCGCCCGCCGCCGCTCGGGCAAGATGGATCTGCGCACCTACGGCGTCGGCGCGCAGATCCTGAAGGACCTCGGCGTCGGCCGCATGCGGCTGCTGTCGCAGCCGCGCAAGATGCCCAGCATGACCGGCTACGATCTGGAAGTCGCGGGTTTCGAACCCGGTCAGCCCGAATCCGACCCCCCTGCCGATTCCGCGCCCGGCGACGCGCGCCGGTCCGCTTCCTAGGAGCTTTCACGATGCAGATCGAAGTATTCCAGTCCGATCTGGACGGCAGCAGCCTGCGCATCGGCGTCGTGCAGGCGCGTTTCAACGAAGCGGTCTGCACCGCGCTGCGCGATGCCTGCCTGAGCGAGCTGCTGAAGCTCGGTGTCGATGCCGAAGACATCTTCGTCTGCACGGTACCGGGCGCGCTGGAGCTGCCCAACGTGCTGCAGCAGCTGGCGGCGTCCGGCGAGTTCGATGCGCTGATCGCGCTCGGCGCGGTCATCCGCGGCGAGACCTATCACTTCGAGCTGGTGTCGAACGAAAGCGCCGCCGGCATTTCGCGGGTCGCGCTCGATTTCAACGTGCCCATCGCCAATGCCGTGCTCACCACCGAGAACGACGAGCAGGCCGAGGCGCGCGCGCCGGTCAAGGGCGCCGAGGCCGCGCGCGTCGCGGTCGAGATGGCGAACCTGTCCTCGTCGCTGTCGACGCTGAGCGGCGTGGACGGCGAGGACGGTGACGATGACGACGACTTCGACGACGACTCGGACGACGAGGATGAAGACGAAGACGACGAGGACGATGATGACGGCTCGTCATCGCCGCGCCGCGGCGTGCGGGGGCGGCATTGATGGCGCAGGCCGACAAGCCGGCGGCGAAGTCCGGCAGCGGCACGCCGCCCAAGAGCGCGCGGCGACGCGCGCGCGAACTGGCGCTGCAGGGGCTCTATCAATGGCTGCTGTCGGCTGAGGACATCGGCGCGATCCAGGCCCATCTCGCCACCGAGACGCCGGGCTTCGAGAAGGCCGACCATGCCCACTTCGAGCTGCTGCTGCACGGGGCGATCGGCGCCGCCGCCGAGCTCGACGGGCTGATCGCGCCGCATCTGGACCGCAAGCTCAGCGAGCTGAGCCCGGTCGAGCACGGTGTGCTGATCCTCGCCGCATTCGAGCTGACGCGGATGCCCGAGATTCCGTATCGCGTGATCATCAACGAAGCCGTCGAGCTGACCAAGACCTTTGGCGGTACCGACGGCTACAAGTACGTCAACGGCGTCCTCGACCGCGTGGCCGGCAAGGCCCGCCCGGTCGAGACCCGGCCGGGCGCTTGAACGGCGGCCGGGCCGATGGCCGAGCCGCAGTCGCTGGGTGAATTCGAGCTGATCCGCCGGTTCTTCGACCGCGCGCCGCCGCGTCGCGCGCTGCTCGGCATCGGCGACGATGCGGCCTTGCTGGCGCCGGTGCCGGCCGCCAGCGTCATCGCCGTGTCGACCGACATGCTGGTCGCCGGCCGGCATTTCTTCGCCGACGCCGATCCCGCGCGGCTTGGCCACAAGGCGCTGGCGGTGAACCTGTCCGACTTGGCTGCGATGGGCGCGCAGCCGCGGGCGTTCACGCTGGCGCTGGCGCTGCCGGCTGCCGATGAAGCGTGGCTGGCCTGGCTGGCCGGATTCCGGCGCGGATTGTTCGCGCTCGCCGATCGCTTCGGCTGCGAGCTGGTCGGCGGCGACACCACGCGCGGGCCGCTGACCCTCTGCATCACGGTTTTCGGCGAAGTTCCGGCGCAGGCGGCGCTGCGGCGCGACGCGGCCGAGCCGGGCGACGAGATCTGGGTGTCGGGCGCGCTGGGAGCAGCGGCCTGGGCGGTCGAGCGGCGGCTGCGATCCCAGGCTGCCGGAGGCAGCTCCCCGCCGGACGGCGCCGAGCTGCGGCTGGACTGCCCGGAGCCACGCGTCGAGCTCGGCTTGGCGCTGCGTCATCTGGCGCGGGCCGCCATCGACGTCTCCGACGGGCTGCTGGCCGATCTGGGCCATCTGCTGGAACGTTCGCGCGTCGGCGCCGAGCTGAGCTGGCCGGCGGTGCCGCAGGCGGCCGAGCTGGCCGGCCTGCCCGAAGCGCTGCGCCAGCGGCTGACGCTGGCCGGCGGCGACGACTACGAGCTGCTGTTCACCGCGGCCCCCGAGAACCGCGTCGCCATCGAGGCGCTGGGCCGGCGGCTCGGCCTGCCGCTGGCGCGCATCGGTTCCATCGCGGCCGGTAGCGGTGCGCGCGTGCATGATGCGCGCGGCCGGCCGCTGGAGATCGAGCATGGCGGATTCGACCACTTCCGCTGAATCGCTGCCGCAGCGGCTGCCGCCGCCGCGGCCCGATGCGCGCTTCATGCGGCAGCGGCTGTCGCGGCTGGTGGCGCTGGGTTTCGGCAGCGGCCTGTCGCCGTGGGCGCCGGGCACGGTGGGCACGCTGTGGGCATGGCTGGCCTTCGTCGTGCTCGACCGCTGGCTGAGTCCGGCGGGCTGGGCGCTGCTGATCGCGGCCGGCTTCGCCGCGGGCATCGTGGCCTGCGGCCGCACCGCGCGCGACCTCGGCGTGTCCGACCACGGCGCCATCGTCTGGGACGAGATCGTCGCGTTCTGGCTGGTGCTGCTGGTGGCACCGGCCGGCTGGGCGGCGCAGCTGGGCGCATTCGTCCTGTTCCGCTTCTTCGACATCGTCAAGCCGCCGCCGATCCGGTATTACGATAGGGTGCTGAAGGGCGGCTTCGGCGTCATGCTCGACGACCTGCTGGCCGCGTTCTACACCCTGCTCGTCCTGGCCTGGTGGCATGGCTGACGAGCGCGTCCGCCCCGGAGGCTACGCATGAACCCCGATCAGCCGGCCGCGTCCGGCACGGCGCCGGTCGCCGAACTGGAACGGCGCGTGTTCGATCAGGCCGCGGCGCTGGGCCGCGCGCTGCGCGGCTGCGGCTGGCGCGTGGCGACCGCCGAGTCGTGCACCGGCGGCCTGGTGGCGCGCGCGCTGACGGAGATAGGCGGTTCCAGCGACTGGTTCGAGCGCGGGTTCGTCACCTACGGCAACGCCGCCAAGAGCGATCTGCTCGGCGTGTCGCCGGCGACGCTGCAGGCCGAGGGCGCGGTCAGCGAGACGGTGGCGCGCGAGATGGCCGAGGGTGCGCTGAGCCGCAGCCGTTCGCAGCTGGCGCTGGCCATTACCGGCATCGCGGGGCCGGGCGGCGCGGTGCCGGGCAAGCCGGTGGGGACGGTCTGCTTCGGCTGGGCGGCGATCGAGACGGCGCCGTGCACCGAGACGCGGCATTTCAGCGGCGACCGGGCCGCGGTGCGGGCGCAGGCCGCGCACTATGCGCTGCAGCGGGCCGCCGAATGGCTGAGCGAGCTCGAAGCCACCCTGGCCTTGAATCCTAGAACCAAAGACTGATTGTTTATACAGTAGTTCTGTGCCATACTCCGCTTCATCGACTGAACCACCAGGGTGAGGCCATCCATGGAAAAAGTAATCAAGATGGACGACGCGAAATCCAAAACCGAACGCGCCAAGGCCCTGTCGGCCGCGCTGGCCCAGATCGAAAAGCAGTTCGGCAAGGGCTCGGTCATGAAGTTCTCCGACGCCGAAATCGAAAGCGATCTGTCGGTGGTCTCCACCGGCTCGCTGGGCCTGGACATCGCGCTGGGCGTCGGCGGCCTGCCGCGCGGCCGCGTGGTCGAAATCTACGGCCCGGAGTCTTCCGGCAAGACGACGCTGACGCTGCAGGTCATCGCTGAAATGCAGAAGCTCGGCGGTACCTGCGCGTTCATCGACGCCGAGCACGCGCTCGACGTCCAGTACGCGTCCAAGCTCGGCGTCAGCCTCGAAGACCTGCTGATCTCGCAGCCCGACACCGGCGAGCAGGCGCTCGAGATCACCGATGCACTGGTGCGCTCCGGCTCGGTCGATTTGATCGTCATCGACTCGGTGGCCGCGCTGACGCCCAAGGCCGAAATCGAAGGCGAAATGGGCGATTCGCTGCCCGGCCTGCAGGCCCGGCTGATGTCGCAGGCGCTGCGCAAGCTCACCGGCACCATCAAGCGCACGAACTGCCTGGTCATCTTCATCAACCAGATCCGGATGAAGATCGGCGTCATGTTCGGCAACCCCGAAACCACCACCGGCGGCAACGCGCTGAAGTTCTACGCATCCGTCCGGTTGGACATCCGCCGCACCGGTTCGATCAAGAAGGGCGACGAAGTCATAGGCAGCGAGACGCGCGTCAAAGTCGTCAAGAACAAGGTCGCGCCGCCGTTCAAGATGGCGGAGTTCGACATCCTCTACGGCGAAGGCACGTCGCGCGAAGGCGAGATCCTCGATCTCGGCTCGTCTGCCAACGTCGTCGAGAAGAGCGGTGCCTGGTACAGCTACGGCGGCGAGCGGATCGGCCAGGGCAAGGACAACGCCCGCGAATATCTTCGCGAGCGCGCCGAGCTGGCGCTCGAGATCGAAAACAAGGTCCGCGCCCATTTCGGCGTCGCACCGCGCGGCGCGGCTCCGGCTGAAGAGGCCGCTGCCTGAAGCTGTCGCTGAAAGGCCGCGCGCTGCGCCTGCTGGCGCAGCGTGAGCACAGCCGGGTCGAGCTGGCGCGCAAGCTGTCGCGCCATGCTGAAACACCGGAGCAGCTCGACGCGGTGCTGGATGAACTCACCGCCGCCAAGTATCTGTCCGGCGAGCGATTCGCCGATTCGCTGGTCCACCGCCGCGCCGAGCGCTTCGGCACCGCGCTGATCCGCCAGGAACTCCGGCAGCACAGACTGGACGACGCCATCGTCGCGCCCCGATTGGCCGAACTGAAGGCCACCGAGTTCGCGCGCGCACGCGCGCTATGGGTGCGGCGCTACGGTCATCCACCCGCCGATGCCGCCGAGCGGGCGCGCCAGATCCGCTTTCTGAGCGCCCGCGGCTTCAGCGCTGAAATCGTCCGCCGTGTAGTGGGCGGCCGCGACGACGACATCTGAGCCGCGCAGGAACACCTGATTCGCGACGTGGCGGCGGCTCGCTGCGAGTGGCATTCACTCATCCGGTTTCGGTGGCTTGACATATTTTCGTTTATAAACGAAAATAACAATGTACCAAATCGAGCACTACCTGACGGCCGGAGAGCGCCAGGACCTCTATATCGCTTGGCTGCGGCGATTGCGCGATAGTCGGGCGAAAGTAGCAGTAGTGCGGCGGCTTGCTCGAATTGAGCAGGGCTGTTTCGGCGATCACAAGTTCTGTCGCGATGGCATATGGGAACTGCGGATCAATGTGGGCGCCGGCTACCGCGTGTATTACGCGCTTTCAGGGCGGCGTGTAGTGCTATTGCTATGCGGCGGCGATAAGCGTACGCAAACTGCAGATATCGATCGTGCGGTGGAATACTGGCAGGACTGGCAATTTCGAGGTGGCGATGAGAAGCAAACCCCATGATGTAGCAATGGCTGAGCTGTACCGCAGCGACCCGGGTTTTGCGCTCGAAGTCATTAACAGCATCCTGGAGGACGGCGACCAAGCCGAGCTGATGACGGTGTTGCGGCATATGGCGGAGGCCTTCGGCGGAGTGAGAGCAGTAGCCGAACAGGCGCAATTGAACCCTACCCAGCTCTACCGTACCTTGTCACCGAAGGGCAATCCCGCACTGAGCAGTCTGTCGGCCATTCTGAAGGCAATGGGGCTACGGCTGGCGGTGCAGCCACTGGCTTCCCCCTCATCCGTTCGGATTGCTTGAGCCCGAACGTCCGCCGGCTCCTCGTACGACGTCGATCAGCTCAAGCGGATCGCCGGGCAGTTCATCGCCGCGCCACGCCACATGCCCGTCCGGACGAACGAGTACTAGACGGCGCTCGTAAAGCGTCGCGATCTCCGGCACGTCGATATCGACGACGCTTACCGGTACGCCATGCCGATGCGCGGCTGCGATCAGCGGTTCAACATCGTCCGCGGGTCCCCCGAAGCGAAGCAGAACGAAGCCCCTGCCGAACAGATCGATCGTGGATCGGCCGTCGGTGAGCCACGCATGCGGTGCGCGATGTCCGGGCCGCGCAGTCTGCGTGTACGATGAGATCTCGTCCGGCGGCGCCGGCGTGCCGTCGTTGACGACGATAGGCGATCCCTCATAGCGGTAGCCCATCGCGACGCCGACCGAGAACCATTCCTGCTGCAGGGACGCACTCAGTTCGCGGCCGATTCGCTCGCGTTCGGCGTCACCGCCCGGCGATTCGTCGAAGACGCGGCTGAAATCGGTCGCGCCCAGCCAGCGCGAAAAGTTCTCCGAGGAAATCTCGCCGTTGCGAAAGGCGATCGGCCGGCGCTCGGCGCCATATGCGTCCAGCAGATGCTCGCCGCCCCAGCCGTGCAGCATCGCGTCGAGCATCCAGCCGAGGCTGAACACGTCGCCGAATCCGGTATTGAGCCCATGGCCGCCGGTGGGCGACATCGTATGAGCCGCATCACCGGCCAGCATGACGCGGCCCGCCCGGTAGCGTTCGGCCAGGCATTGGCTGCGGCGCCACCGGCCCAGGCGGAGGATCTCGAAGGGCAGGTCCTCGCGGCCCAGCGCGCGGCGAATCGCGGCGGCCATCTGCGCCTCGTTCGGCTCCAGAGCTGCGTCGGGGCCCATCAGCACCAGGCGCCAGACGTCGCTGCCGTTCATCGCCAGCAGGTTCGACCAGGTGCCGTTCGCGCCGATGAACATGTATCGGGCGCCGCGCCCGACTTCGGCGTGCCGCCGGAAATCGGGGATGCGGACGATGGCGCTGATCGAGTCGCCGAGGTCCCGGCCGGGGAACGGGATGCCCAGCAGCCGGCGAACCGTGCTGCCGGCGCCGTCGCAGGCGACGGCAAAGCGGGCGCGTATCGTGTAGGAGCCGCCGCTCGCCGCATCGCGGATCCGGGCAGTCACGCCCTGTTCGTTCTGCTGCAGCGTCTCCAGCCGGCTGCCGAAGCGGATCGTCGTCATGCCCGTCCGCCTCGCCGCCTGCGTCAGCAGCGGGTCCAGGAGGTGCTGCGGACAGGGGCGGCGCTTCACCGGCGAGAACGGCGGAATCGGGCGATCCCGGATCGAAGGGCGCGGATCGGCTCCCAGCAGCTTGCCGTTGAGCGCCGTGCAGTAGAACGTCGTCATCGGCAAGTCGTCGGGATAATCGAACCGGGCGATGGCGTCGCTCAGCCCCCAGCGCCTCAGCAGCTCCAGCGAACGCTCATTGAGACCGGTGGCCTTGGCGAGTATGACGCCGCCGTCCGGTTCGGCGCCCTGTTCGACGACTATCGACGCGTTTCTCCTGTAGGCCAGCTCCAGCGCCATCCCCAGCCCGATCGGGCCGGCGCCGACGATCAGCACCGGGGTTTCCAGCGGGGTTTCGCCGGGCAGGCCTACTCCGGACGAGCCTGCGCCAGGCAAACTCGCACCACGCGAACCCGCACCAGGCGGAACCGCACCAGGCGAACCCGCCTCAGTCAAGCTTGATCCCCGCTTCGCGGATGATCGCGCCCCAGCGACCGCGTTCCTGCCGCATGAACGCGTCGAACTCGGCTGCGGTGCCGCCCACGACCTCCAGACCCGCTCTTGCGAAGGCGGTCGTCACCTCCGGTGTCGTCAGCGCCTGATTGAATGCCTCGTTCAGGCGGGCGACCCTTGCCGCGGGAACGCCTGCCGGAACCATCAGGCCGAACCAGGACGAGGCGTCGAACGGCGGCAGGCCGGCCTCGACGAAGGTCGGCACATCCGGGAGCGCCTGACTGCGCTTGCTGCCGGCGACCGCCAGAGGCCGCAGCCTGCCGTTCTTGATTCCCGGCAGCAAGGTGTCGGCCGGCGTGATCATGGCGTGCACTTCGCCGGCGATGAGATCGGTGATCGCCTGGGCGCTGCCCTTGTAGGCCACCGCCGTCATCTTCAGGCCGAGCTGCTTTTCGAGAAGTAGCATCGTTAGATGGGGCGTGCTGCCGTTGCCGTACGTGGGATAGAACATCGTGTTCGGCCGGGACTTGACCAGGTCGACCCATTCCTGAAGCGACTTGGCCGGTACGTTGGAATTGACCGCCAACACGGACGAATAGCTGTTGAATCGGACCACCGCTGCGAAGTCCTTTTCGATGTCGAACGGGATCTTCGTATACAGCAGCGGGTTGAGAACCGCAGTGGTCTGCGCGACCAGCAGCACCGTGTAGCCGTTGGGTTCGGATCTTGCGGCGGCCTCCATGCCGATGATTCCAGCGGCGCCCGGGCGGTTCTCGATGATGATCGGCTGGGCGAGTGCGACCGCGGCCCGCTCGGCGACGACGCGTGCGATGACGTCGCTGGGTCCGCCAACCGGAAAGGGCACGATGAACCGGATCGGTCCCGACGGATACGGCTGTGCGGCCGCGGCCTTGATCGCGACGACGTTCATCGCGAACGCCAGGAACAGGCAGGCCAAAGCTCGGTATGGGAATTTCATGGCTGTCTCCAGTGGTGTTCTTGATGGCCCGGTGCGCCGGGCTCGTCAACCTTGGTGCGGTATTCCTATCGCGCGCTCGTCGTGCTCCGCGT
>JBFWXS010000013.1:10944-41382 GCA_050187175.1 Burkholderiaceae bacterium | reverse complement strand
AACAGGCAGGCCAAAGCTCGGTATGGGAATTTCATGGCTGTCTCCAGTGGTGTTCTTGATGGCCCGGTGCGCCGGGCTCGTCAACCTTGGTGCGGTATTCCTATCGCGCGCTCGTCGTGCTCCGCGTTCTCCGCGCGATCTGCGTCTTCCGCGTCATCCACGTCCTCCGCTCATCCACGTCCTCCGCTCATCCGCGTCCTCCGCTCATTCGCGTCCTCCGCGTCCTCCGCGTCATCGGCATCGGCATCGGCATCGGCATCGGCATCGTCACCGTCATCGCGCCACCCAGTCGGCAAGCCGGTCAGCGAGTCGCTCGAGCTGCTCGGGGTGCTGGTAGGGGTAGTGCGGCACGCCGGGGTAGTCGATGCGCTCGCCGCGCGGGCCGGCCGCCTGCTGCCAGGCCTGGATGTCGGACGGGAAGGTCGTCTGGTCGGCGGTGAAGTAGTTGATCAGCACAGGCACCGTCGTGCGCGCGAGGGCCTGCGGCCCGTTCGTCCGCGCCAGGTCGTAGCTCCACTGGTCGAGCCAGGCGCGAACCGTGGAGATCCGGCCGAGGCTGTTCGCGGCGAAGTTCGACTTGCGGACGTCGTTACCGTAGCTCGTACCGGGCTTGCGGTCGCTCGGTTCGAGCGCCGGATCCAGGAAGCGCGGATCGGCATGCGAGCGGTGGATGATGAAGGGCTGGTCGGTGATCGGCGCGATCGTCGACGTGCCGCGGAAAAGCTCGAGGCGAGCCTGGCACCAGGCCGTGATGCGGCGATTGCGGGCGAGCTGCGCGGCACGGATCTTCTCGACGAACGCGCTGCTGAAGGGCGGCCCGTTGTCCGGATTGAAGATGTCCAGTTCCGGATCGGTCGTCAGCAAGTCGTCTTCGTCGACCATGGCCGCGTCGAGCCGCTTGCTGATGATCAGGCAGCGGCCGGGATGCGGTGCCACCAGCGCGATGGAGTCGACCGGCGGCAAGTCGGCCGGCGACAGGTCGATCGGCTCGCCGTCGACGCTGCGGGTGAGGGTCAGCTGCTCGGCCTCGGCCTGGTACCAGCTGGTCAAGGCCGCGCCGCCTGAATTGCCGATCAGACAGACATGCCGGTAGCCCTGTTCGCGCAGGAAGCGCACGCCCGCGCCAAGATCCTTCAGCGCAGCTGCGGTCGACATGTAGGTGTCGTTGCCGACGAACTGCGTATTCAAGCCCAGGATCGCACGGCCTCGCCGCTGCATGGGCTCGAGCAGATAGTGGCCCATGAAGTTGCTCGACGGATGGATGACGATGAACGCGGCGGACTTGTCGCATCCCTCGTCACACAGGCGTCCATAGACTTTCGGATTGTGGCTGTGCACCCCGCTCAGCACCTGCGAGCGCCCGACCGGCCGGGTGTCGATCAGCGCGAGCTTCCCTATCATGCGCGCGCTCCGCTCGACTCGTTGTGCAACTGCACGGCCCGCCGCCGGGCCGCCACCGACTTGTCTGCGTTCCACGCATCCAGGGCATCGCGCGCCGATCGCGCGAGCTCGTCGGCATCGCGGCCCAGCGGAACGCACATCTCCAGGCGGTGTCCGCTGGGGTCGCGAAAGTAGATGGACGTGATGATCTTGCCGACCTTCACACCCTGCTGTTCGCACTTCACGCCGGCCTGCTCGAGCCGTGCGCGTTCGGCGCGCAGCGTCTCGACACTGTCGACCTCGAACGCGATGTGCTGCACCCACGACGGTGTATTCGGATCCTCGCCCTGCGGCGCTTCCTCGGGCAGCTCGAAGAAGGCGATGTGGCTGCCGTCGGGAAGCTGGAAGAAGCTGTGGAAAGCGACGCCGCCGTCGTCGTGGCGGCTGATCAGCATGTGCGCCGCCGCGTACTTCAGGCCGAGAATGCCGGTGTAGAAATCAACCGTCTCCTGGGTGTCGCGGCATCGATAGGCGATGTGGTGGAAGCGCGTGATCGTCATCTGAACCTCCTTGGATCGGGGTCATGGGCCGGGCGGCGCGTCTGCGCGCCGGTAGCCGAGGCTGAACGAGATGTGCTGCGCGGCGTCGATGACGCCGGGCAGAAGGGCTTGCAGGCGATCCGCCGTCAAGCGGCTGGAGGCACCGGAGACCGCGATGGCAGCGACCACGTGGGCGCTGGCATCGAAGATCGGCGCGGCGAGCCCCGCCACTTCGGCGCGCCACTCGCTGTCCTGCATGGCGTATCCGGCGTTGCGGATGCGGGTCAGCTCGCTGCCGAGCATGGTCGGGTCGGTAAAGCTTCGCATCGGCTGCGCGCCGGGACCGGGCTTGGCGGCATGTGCGCCGATCTCCTGATGCCCGCTGAAGGCGAGCAGCACCTTTCCGGTCGGAACGCGCGAGGCTGGCGCCCGTCCGCCCGCCTGCTGCTGCAGGCGGGGCGGCGCGCGCGAGTCGACCTTGTCGATGTAGAGCACGTCGGATCCGGCCAGAATGGCCAGGTGAACCGTTGCCAGCGCGGTCTCTGCGACCTGCTCCAGGTACGGGCGCGCCGCGCGGCGGACGTCGAGCCGGCCCGCGACGATCAGCCCGAGCTCCCAGGCCTTCATCGTGCATTCGTAGCGTCCGCCGGCCCGTTCCTGCTGCGCGAAGCCGGCGTCCCTGAGCGTGAGCAAGAGGCGGTGAACGCCGCTCTTCATCATGCCGAGTTCGGCCGCCAGCTCGGTCACGCCGCGCGGCTTGTCGCTGCGCGCCAGCGCTTCAAGGACGACGAGCCCATTCAGAAACGTCTTGCTCATTCGACTGGGCCTCGCAGGTGACTGATGACTGCTCGCCAGACTGCAAAAAAGAATGCAGCAGGCCTGCTGCGGGGTCAACGAAGCGGCACGCTATCCCGATAGTTGGGACGGCCGGCCGCCGCTGCCCGCGGGCGAGGTCCGATATGAGTGGATTGACATCCACGTCAGCGGCATCAGCAGCTTGTTCGGGGGGCAGTTCCAGCCCGTCCGGGTGTGCGGCCCCCGCCCATCCGGGGGGCGCGGTTCCCGGCCGTCCGGCCCACCCGGTCGGGGCTGATCGGGGTACGCTTCATCGTCGCCGCCGGGCCCAGGGACGGGGTTTGCGCAGCGCAGCATCCCAATTCCCCCGCGTGCTAAACTCCAATGCTTTACGTCTCGCCGCAACGACGAATTCCCTGCGTCCGAGCATGCCCCTGCCCCCGCCTGAGTGTCCCCGAACGCCGATGCATACCCGCTCGGTGCGCATCGACGCTTTCAAGCGCGACGACGGCGCCTGGGATCTCGAAGCCGAACTGCAGGACACCAAGCCGTTCGACTGCCCGCTGAACACCCGCGTCTTTCCCGCCGATGCGCCCATCCATCTGATGCGGCTGCGCGTGACGGTGGACCGGGCCTACAACGTGCTCGACGCGATCGCAGTCACCGATGCGCGGCCGTACGAAGGCGTCTGCGAGCGAATCACCCCCGACTACCGGCGCCTGATCGGGCTGAACCTGGTGCGGGGCTTCCGCGCCGGCCTGCGCGAACGGCTCGGCGGCACGGCGGGCTGCACGCACATGAGCGAACTGGCTCAGCTGCTGCCCACGGCGGCGGTCCAGGCCGCGGCGGGCGACGCCGAGCTGCGCCGCGCCGTCACCGATCCGAACGCCCGCGTGCGCCCCATGCAGATCGACAAATGCCATGCGCTGCGGGCCGACGGTCCGATGGTCGCGCTTTACTACCCGAAATGGCATCGCCCGGTGGACGCCGAGGCCGACGCCGGGTCCACATCCTGTGTTTCCAACGAGGAATAGCCGTGAAAATCCATGAGTACCAGGGCAAGGAGATCCTGAAGAAATACGGCGTCGCCGTGCCGCGCGGCATTCCGTGTTTCTCGGTCGACGAGGCCGTGAAGGCGGCGGAGACGCTGGGCGGCCCGGTCTGGGTCGTCAAGGCGCAGATCCACGCCGGCGGGCGCGGCAAGGGCGGCGGCGTCAAGCTCGCGCGCTCGGTCGACGAGGTCCGCACGCTGGCCGGCCAGATCCTCGGCATGCAGCTGAAGACGCACCAGACCGGCCCCGACGGCCAGAAGGTGCGCCGGCTGCTGATCGAGGAAGGCGCCGACATCAAGAAGGAGCTGTACGTCGGCCTGGTAGTCGATCGCGTCTCGCAGCGCGTCTGCCTGATGGCCTCCAGCGAAGGCGGCATGGACATCGAGGAAGTCGCCGAGCACTCGCCCGAGAAGATCCACAAGATCAACATCGATCCGGCGGCCGGCCTGACCGATGCGCAGGCCGACGACGTGGCGCGCAAGATCGGCGTGCCCGACGCCAGCCTGCCGCAGGCGCGCGGGGTGCTGCAGGGCCTGTGCAAGGCGTTCTGGGAAACCGACGCGTCGCTGGCCGAAATCAATCCGCTGATCCTCACCGGCGACGGCAAGGTCATCGCGCTCGACGCCAAGCTGAACTTCGATTCGAACGCGCTGTACCGGCACCCCGAGATCGTCGAGCTGCGCGACCTCGACGAGGAAGATCCGGCCGAGATCGAGGCCTCCAAGTTCGACCTGGCCTACATCCAGCTGGACGGCAACATCGGCTGCCTGGTCAACGGCGCCGGCCTGGCCATGGCCACCATGGACACGATCAAGCTGTTCGGCGGCGAGCCGGCGAACTTCCTCGACGTCGGCGGCGGCGCCACGACCGAGAAGGTCACCGAGGCGTTCAAGATCATGCTGCGCAATCCGAACCTGAAGGCCATCCTGGTCAACATCTTCGGCGGCATCATGCGCTGCGACGTCATCGCCGAAGGCGTGATCGCCGCGTCGCGCGCGGTCGGCCTGAAGGTGCCGCTGGTGGTGCGCATGAAGGGCACCAACGAGGAGCTCGGCAAGAAGATGCTGGCCGAGTCCGGCCTGCCGATCATTTCCGCCGACACCATGGCCGAGGCGGCCGAGCGTGTCGTGAACGCCGCGCGCTGAACACGGAGCACATTCAATGGCTATCCTGATCAACAAGGACACCAAGGTCATCACGCAGGGGATCACCGGCAAGACCG
The DNA here is from genome assembly GCA_050187175.1 of Burkholderiaceae bacterium. Taxonomy (GTDB): domain Bacteria; phylum Pseudomonadota; class Gammaproteobacteria; order Burkholderiales; family Burkholderiaceae_E; genus Zeimonas. Next base: position 36,394 of record JBFWXS010000013.1, on the reverse strand, counting down.
GCCAGTTCCACACGCGGATGTGCCGCGACTACGCCAACGGCAAGGCCGCCTTCGTGGCCGGCGTCAACCCGAAGAAGGCCGGCGAGAGCTTCGAGGGGATTCCGATCTTCGCCAGCGTGAAGGACGCGAAGCAGCAGACCGGCGCCACCGTGTCGGTCGTCTACGTGCCGCCCGCGGGGGCCGCCGATGCGATCTGGGAGGCGGTGGAAGCCGGCCTCGACCTGGTCATCTGCATCACCGAGGGCATCCCGGTGCGCGACATGATCGTCGTGCGCGACAAGATGCGCCGCGGCAATCACAAGACGCTGCTGCTGGGGCCGAACTGCCCCGGCGTCATCACGCCGGACGAGCTGAAGATCGGCATCATGCCCGGTCACATCCACCGCAAGGGCCGCATCGGCGTCGTCTCGCGCTCCGGCACGCTGACCTACGAAGCGGTCGGCCAGCTGACGGCGCTGGGCCTGGGCCAGTCGAGCGCGGTCGGCATCGGCGGCGATCCGGTGAACGGGCTGAAGCACATCGACGTGCTGAAGATGTTCAACGACGATCCCGAGACCGACGCCGTGGTCATGATCGGCGAGATCGGCGGCTCCGACGAGGAAACGGCTGCGCAGTGGGCCAAGGACCACATGAAGAAGCCCATCGTCGGCTTCATCGCCGGCGTCACGGCGCCCCCGGGCAAGCGCATGGGCCATGCCGGCGCGATCATCTCGGGCGGCAAGGGCACCGCGCAGGAGAAGCTCGAAGTGATGGAAGCCTGCGGCATCAAGGTCACGAAGAACCCGTCCGAGATGGGCTCGCTGCTGAAATCGGTTCTCTGAATCGGCACTACAGGGTAGGGAGGAGACTGGCATGGACCTCGGTTTCGGATCGGTCGGCTTCTGGCTGGCGCTGCTGCAGATCGTGTGGGTGAACATCCTGCTATCGGGCGACAATGCCGTCGTCATCGCGCTGGCGGCGCGCGCTCTGCCGCCCAAGCAGCAGAAGAAGGCCATCGTCATCGGTTCGGGCGCGGCCATCGCCATGCGGATCGTGCTGACCATGGTGGCCGCCGTGCTGCTGCGCATGCCCTGGCTGAAGATGATAGGCGGCGGCCTGCTGGTCTACATCGGCGTCTCGCTGCTGCTGCCCGAAGGCGAGGAGGGCGGCGCGGACGGCGGCAACGGCGGCATGTTCGCCGCCGTGCGGACCATCCTGATCGCCGACCTGGTGATGAGCCTGGACAACGTCATCGCCGTCGCCGCGGCCGCGATGGGTAACAACGTGCTGCTGATCGCGGGGCTGGCCATCAGCATTCCGCTGGTGATCTTCGGCAGCACGCTGCTGCTGAAGGTCATCGAGCGCTTCCCGGTCATCGTCTGGGCCGGCGCCGCGCTGCTCGGTTTCATCGCCGGCGAGATCTTCGTCGACGATCCGGCCATCCACGACGTCTCGCACGGCTTCGGCAGCGCGCTCGGCATGTCGGCCAAGGCCTTCGACATGTCCAGCGGCGTGATCGGTGCGTTGATCGTGCTGGGGCTCGGCAGTCTGATGCTGAGGCGGCAGAAGGTGAACGCGGCCGCCGCGCCGGCTGCTGAGCGCTGACGGACGAATCTGCCGCCCCGATCGCCGTTTCGCCGCCGGTTGGCGCAGCCGCGCCGCTCGGCGGTAGGCGGCGGCCGTTCATGAAATAGTTCCTCGGGCGGGATCGTTGGTGACGGTAGCCTTCGTTGCATGGCCGATGCCGAACATCCGGGAATGCAAGACCGCGAAGCGACGATCGCGATGCGCCTGCTGGTGACCAGCGGGCAGTCGTCGCTGCGCATCGTTCCGGTACTCAAGGAGTGCCTGACGATAGGTCGCCGTCCCTACAATGACATCCCGCTGGACGACCTGACGGTCAGCGGCGAGCACGCGCTCATCCGCACCCGCAACACCGAAAGCATGCTGCTCGACCTGGGCAGCCGCAACGGCACGCTGGTCAACGGCGAGGACGTCAAGCAGCGGGTGCTGCAGGGCGGCGACGTCATCGACATCGGCATCTACCGGCTGCGCTACATCGTCGACCGCGCCGGCCCGGCCGAGCCGGCTGCCGACGGCGTCCTGCTGCCGGCCTGCGTCGACTTCCTGAACGGACCCCGCGCCGGCAGTGCGCAGAAGGTCGACCGGGCGATCACGCGCATCGCGCTGCAGCCCGAGCAGGTGGCGGTGATCTCGCGGCGCAAGGGCGGCTACTACCTGACTCACCTCGAGGGGCTGAGTTTTCCGCAGGTCAACGGCCAGTTGACCGGCTTGTCCGCACATCGCCTGGATGACGGCGATCTGATCGAGCTCGGCGGCGTGATGATGCGCTTCCGCCTCGAACGCTGACGCCGAGGCTCCCGTGTCTACGCTGCAACGATCCCGGCTCTGGCGGGCGCTCGCCGGGCTGCTGATCGTGCTGGCGTTCGCCGCGGCCGAACTGGTCGGCAGCTCGTCCGGACTGTTCGGCGCCGTCGACCGGCAGATGTACGACGGCCGGCAGCGGCTGCTGGTCCCGCAGCTCGACGAACGGATCGTCATCGTCGACATCGACGAACGCAGCCTGGGCGAGCAGGGGCGCTGGCCCTGGCCGCGGGCCAAGGTCGCCGAGCTGACGACGCGGCTGGCCGAGCGCGGCAAGGCAGCCGTCATCGGCTATGACGTGGTGTTCGCCGAACCGCAGGCCGGCAGCGACGACGACCAGCGCCTGGCCGCCGCCCTGGAAGGACGGCCGGTGGTGCTCGGCTATTACCTGAGCAGCGACCGCGACGGCCGCACCAGCGGCGCGCTGCCCGAGCCGGTCTTCAGCGGCGATACGGCACGCGAGCTGGCGCCGCTGGTGACCCACGCGAGCGGCTTCGGCGCCAACCTGCCCGAACTGCAGCAGGCGGCGCGCGGCTCGGGCTTCTTCAATCCCTTCCTCGGCGGCGGCCTCGATCCGGACGGCGTCATCCGCGCGCTGCCGCTGCTGGCGACCTTCGGCGACGGCGTCTACGAGTCGCTGGCGGTGGCCGTGCTGCGCCAGTACCTGGGCGACGCCACCGTGACGGCGCGCCCCGACCGCCTGGTGCTGGACGGCCGGCGCGGCGCGGTCGACATCCCGGTGTCGGTCGGCTTCACGGCCATGGCCCCGGTCGCCGGCCGCGGCGGCCCGGCCGGCGGGCATTTCCGCTATCTGTCGGCGACCGACGTGCTGAACGACCGCGTCGACTGGTCGCTGCTGCACGATCGCATCGTCCTGGTCGGCACCACCGCGCCGGGCCAGACCGACCTGCGCGCCACGCCGGTCAGCGAGGTGTTTCCGGGGGTCGAGATCCACGCGTCGCTGATCGCCGGCGCTTTGGACGGGCGGCTCAAGCAGCGCCTGGCGGAGGCGCCGCTGCTCGGCGCGGCGGTCACCGCGGCGGTCGGCGGCCTGCTGGCGGCCGTGCTGCCGGCGCTAGGCGTCATTGGCGCCGTGCTGGCCTGCGCAGTGGCGCTGCTGATGCTGATCGGCGGCAACGCCATCGCCTACGGCAACGCCGGCCTGGTGCTGCCGCTGTCGGGCGCACTGGCGGCGGTGCTGGCCGTCGGCGTGTTCAACGTCATCGTCGGCTGGTTCGCCGAGGGGCGCGCCCGCCGCGCCGTCGTGCAGCTGTTCGGCGAGTACGTATCGCCCGCGCTGGTCGAGCAGATGGCGCGCGACCCGGCCAGCTGGCAGTCGCTGGAGAGCAGCAACCGCGAGCTGTCGATCCTGTTCGCCGACATCCGCGGCTTCACCCGCATCGCCGAGACGATGGAGCCCGGCGCGCTGCGCGAATATCTGAACACCTTCCTCACCGGGATGACCGAGATCATCCACGCGCACCGCGGCACCGTCGATAAGTACATGGGCGACGCGGTGATGGCCTTCTGGGGCGCCCCCCTCGAGGATCCCTCGCACGCCGACCACGCCGTGGCCGCGGCCATGGCCATGCAGGCCGCAGCGCAGCGGATGTCGGAGCGCTTCGTCGCGCGCGGCCAGCCGCCGCTGGCGATCGGCATCGGCATCAATACCGGCATCGTCCGCGTCGGCGACATGGGTTCGACGCTGCGGCGCGCCTACACCGTCATCGGGGATGCCGTAAACCTCGCATCGCGGCTGGAGGGCTTGACCAAGCACTACGAGGTGCCGATCATCGTAGGCGAAACCACCGCGGGCCAGTGCCGCCAGCATCTGTTCCTCGAGCTGGACCGGGTCGCGGTGGCCGGACGGGTCGAATCGGTCAGAGTGTTCGTGCCCAAGGTGATGGCGCGCAACGCCAACGCAGAATCGATCGGACCGTCGAAGAAGGCGAACCAAGCCGCGCCGACAAACGCCAGGGAAGCGTTGCATGAAGGTTCGAGTCCTGGGATGTAGCGGAGGCATCGGCGCCCGCGCCCGGACCACTTCATTTCTGGTCGACCACGACATCCTGCTCGACGCGGGAACGGGGGTCGAGGACCTGACAGTGGACGAGCTTGCGGCCGTCGATCACGTCTTCCTCACTCATTCGCATCTCGATCACATCGCGGCGCTGCCGCTGCTGGTCGACTCGGTCGGCGCCATGCGACAGAAGCCGCTGACCGTGCATGCGCTGCCCGAGACCATCGAAGCGCTGAAGACGCACATCTTCAACTGGGTGATCTGGCCCGACTTCACCGAGATCCCGCACTACGACCGCCCATGGATGAAGTTCGAGCCGCTATCGATCGGCTCGGTGGTTGAAGTGGACGGCCGCTGGGTACGCGCGCTCGCCGCCAGCCACACCGTACCGGCGCTCGCCTACCACCTGTACAACCGCGATGCCGCGCTCGTCTTCTCCGGCGACACCGGCCCGAACGACGAGTTCTGGCGGCAGGTCAACGGCGTCGACAACCTGAAGTACCTGATCATCGAAACCGCCTTCACCAATCGCGAGCAGGACCTGGCGATGACCGCCAAGCACCTGTTCCCGATCCAGCTCAGCCAGGAGCTGGCCAAGCTGCAGCGCGAGCCTGAGATCCTCATCACGCATCTGAAGCCTTCGGACGCCGCCACCATCGCGCGCGAGATCGAGGCCTGGGCCGGGCGCTTCTCGCCGCGCATTCTGGCGCGCGGCGATGAGCTGGAGCTGTAGCGGATAGGCGGGTTTCCCTGCCGCTTTTCGACAGTTCCAGGCTGACGAAACGCGTCACTGTAGGACGCTGCTGCGAAGCGCTGGCTTGACCTGTGTCGCTGCGTGCACTGCCGGTGAGCCGACAATCCGTGACATATCGCACGGAATGCCTCCTGCACTGCCGTTCATCGGCTGTCAGGAGCCGGTCGCAAGCAATGGCACGATGCCTGCGTTCAAGTAGCCCGAGTCGAGCGAGATTCGACCGTCTTTCATTCACCCACATCGGGAGTCAATATGAAATCGCAAGTGTTCAAAAAGGCCCAGCAGGGTTTTACGCTGATCGAACTGATGATCGTCGTGGCGATCATCGGCATCTTGGCGGCGGTGGCGCTGCCGGCGTATCAGGATTACACCGTGCGGGCGCGAGTGACCGAAGGTCTGAGCCTGGCGAGTGGCATGAAGGTGACGGTCGCAGAGAACGTCTCGAGCACCCTGGGCGGAACGATCGGCGCCGGCTCGTGCCGTGGGGTTACCGACCTGGCTGTCACCGGCTCTGTTGCTAGCGTGACGTGCGCGGACGCTACCGGCATCATCACCGTTACCATGGGTGCAGCTGGCAAAGGCGTCGTGCTGCGTCTGACTCCGGCGACGGGCGGCACGGGCAGCGATCCGATCACGTGGACCTGCGCAGTGGATACCCCTGCGACGAACAACAAGTATGTTCCTGCTCAGTGCCGCGCTTGATTGAATTGATCTAGAAACACAAGTACTCAATCAAGCAGAAGGCGTGCCGAAAGGCACGCCTTTTTTGATTTTCGAAGGCCGCATTTACGCGGGTTTCTGCGCAGCAGAGGGTGAGGCAACGCGTTGGATGGATTGTTGTCGCATGGCACGGAACGTGCTCTTGAAGAGAGGAAGGCTTCTCATCGAGATCTACGGCAGGGTGTCAATCGTGAAGAGTAGAGCGCAGTGTGCGGGTTTCACGCTTATCGAGTTGATGATCGTTGTCGCGATCATCGGAATACTTGGAGCAATGTCGGTGACTAGCTATCAGGAATATGCGGTCCGGGCTCGCGTCAGTGAAGGGCTGGCATTCGCGAGTATTGCCAAGGTAAGCATCGCCGAGAATGTGTATAACGGTGGCGGCGTACTCGACGCATCCGCGTGCGCCAATGTGGATTTCAACGTGCCCGCAGGCGCAAACTTGGCGTCGATGACTTGCGGTAGCTCGGGAGCAGGGACGATCACGATTACGATGAGCGCGGCTGCGAAAGGGGTCGTGCTTGTACTCACTCCTGCGCTCTCGGGCTCGGAAGGGGCGCTCGTTTGGAGATGTACGACCGCTGCTTTGGACCGATACGTTCCCGCTGAGTGCAGAAGCTGACGTAAGCACGGCGCCCGACCCTGCCATGCGCACGCAGCGAAACGCATTAGATGACCCCTTGATTCCGCAGACCCTGGATCTTCTCCGCCGAGCACCCCAGCACTTCAGCCAGCACCGCATCAGTGTGTTCGCCTAACAGCGGCGCCGCCTGCCGATAGTCGGGCGGCGTCCCGCACAGCCGCAGCGGACTCGCCAGGCTCGGCTGCCGCCCCCCGTCGCCGCGTGCCCATCGTGCTGCGTAAGGCGGGCAGCAGGCTGTCGCGATGCATCACTCTGCCGGTCATGGAAGCGAACCTGGGGTCGGCGCCCAGATCGAGTCGGCCGATTGCGTCGCAATAGCGCCGCCACTGCGCGTCGTTTCCGACCGCGACGATCACATGGCCATCGATGCACGTGAAGGCCTCGTACGGAACCAGATTGGCGTGCGCGTTCCCGTAGCGCCCTGGCACCTTGCCGCTGATCAGATAGTTGACGGCCTGATTGCCGCCGAACGCGACGATGCAGTCCAGCAGCGCCATGTCGATGTACTGACCGCGGCCCGTCACGCTCCGGTGATTGAGCGCCGCCAGGATGGCGACGGTGGCGTACATGCCAGTCAGGACGTCGGCGATATCGACCGTGATCGACTTCTTGCCCCGGTTCGCGGCCGCGTAGTAGCCGGAATCGGCGGTGTCGTCGCCGTTGCCGTCCTTCAGCCACGGCGGGCCCCACGCCCGGGCATCGTCGCCGACCCCGGGCTTCTCCACCTTGATGACCTCCGCGCCCAGATCGGCCAGATTCTGCGTGCACCAGGGGCCGGCGAGCACGCGGCTCAGGTCGAGCACACGGATATGGGAAAGCGCCTGTTTCGGAGAGCTCATGCTGCTGTCTCCCCGCTGCGGCTTCGCGCTGAGTCGCTCGAATGCATGTCGCTCCACCGCAGCCGTTCAGGCCGCCGTGGCGATGCGCCACGCGCGCCTGCTGATGGCGCCGAATCGGCGAATGGCGTCTTCCGCAGCCGACGAATCGGCTGCGTTGCCGTTGATCGCGCGCCGGTACACGCCGGCCAGGATGGCCGCGAGCCTGAACATCGCAAACGCCATGAAGAACTCGAATCCAGGCAGATCGGCGCGGCCGGCGGCTTCGCAGTAAGCGCGTCGGAACTCGGCCTCATCCGGCAGCCCCGGCTTGTCGACGCCTTCGAGTCCGCGCATCTCCGGCGGCAGGCGCCAGGCGATGCAGCAGTAGGCCAGATCGGAGAACGGATGTCCTATCGTCGAAAGCTCCCAGTCGAGGATGGCGGCGACGCGGGGACGATGCGAATCGAAGATCGCATTGCCGAGCCGGTAGTCCCCGTGAACGATCGTCGAGCCGTCGCCGCTTGCATCCGACGCCGGCAGGTGCGCTGCCAGCCAGGCCGCCAGCGATTCCATTTCGCTCGAAGGAACAGCGGCCGCGTCGAACTGGCGCTTCCAGCGCTTGACCTGCCTGGCGAGATACTGTTCCTGGCGGCCGTATTCCGCCAGTCCCGCCTTCCGATGATCGATGCCGTGCAGAACGGCAAGGGACTTCGCCAGTGCGGCATAGACTTCGGAACGTTCTTCCGCCGCGCAGGCGCCAAGCGCCGGGTCCGAGAAAACGCGGCCCGGAACGTAGTCCATGACATAGAACAGCGTGCCGAGCACCGCGCGATCGGTGCACATCGCAATCACGCGCGGCACGGGCATGTCGGTATCGCGCAGCGCGTCCAGGACCTGGTACTCGCGGTCGACCGCGTGCGCAGACGGCAGCAGCTCGCCGGGCGGCTGCTTGCGCAGAACGCAGCAACCGTCCGCTCCGTCGATGAGGTAAGTGGGATTCGACAGCCCGCCTCGAAACTGCCGGACAGCGCGAGGCTCTCCGAGCTCGGCAACATGCTGCCTCAGCCATGGTGCGAGGCGCTCCAGATCAATGGCTGGCGGCGGCTCTGTCATGAGACTCCCTGCTCGCTGGCGCGCCCGGGTCCTTCGGCCGCGCTCCTCACTTCAGATTGAACTGCTTTACCAGCTTGGCGTTTTCCTGGTAGCGCTCGATCATGAACTTGCGCGCGTCCTCCGGTGTGCCGTCGCCGGGATCGGAGCCGAATGCGTCGGCCAGCTTGGCCACCGTCTCCGGGTCCGCGAGGGCCTTGCGGAAGGCAGCATGCAGCTTGTCGATGATGGGGCGAGGGGTCTTGGCCGGCGCCAGGAAGGCGGTCCATGAGAAGGTCTCGAAGTCGATGCCGGATTCGAGCACCGTGGGCATGTCCGGCAGAAGGGGCGAGCGCTTGCGCGAACCGATGGCCAGGGGCTTCACCTTGCCGTTCTTGATGTATCCGATCACCGACGGAAATGCTTCGATCTGCAGGTCGGTGCGACCGGCGACCAGGTCGAGAAGGGCCGGTGCCGCGCCCTTGTACGGGATCTCGGTGAGCTTGGTGCCGGTGAGTGCCTGGAACTTCAGCGAGGCCATCTGGCCGACCGAGCCGTTACCGTACGTACCTACGTTGAGCTTGCCCGGTTCGGCGCGAGCCTGCTTGATCAGGTCGTTGATCGAGTTGATCGGGGAGCCGAGCGGGACGACGAAGGCGAGCGGACTCACGCCGGTGACGGCGATCGGCTGGAAGTCCTTGATCGGATCGTAGCCGACGTTGTCGATGATGAACGGGTTCATCACGATCGACGGCGTGGCGATGAGCAGCGTATAGCCGTCGGGCTCCGCCTTGGCCGCGAGCCTGGTTCCGATCGAGCCGCTGGCGCCGGGTTTGACGTCGGCGACGAAAGGCTGCCCCAGTTCCTTCTGGAGAATGGCGCCCCAGAAGCGGGCCAGCAGGTCCGTTCCGCCGCCGGTCGCGAACGGGACGATGATGGTCACGGGCCGGGTCGGATAGGCGGCGTCGCGAGCCATCGCGGAGGGAAGCGGCAGCAAGGCGGCGAAGGCCATCGTGAAGATGCCCGTCAGGCACTTGAGCGAAGTCATTGCAGGTCTCCTCGGTTATGGGGAACGCATCGAAAGGGAAGCGCGTCGATTGCACGTACCCGGTTGCGCCCGGCCGCGTCAACCCTGTTTGCGGAACAGGAGCTGGTTGTCCACGCGCTGCACTTTCCAGCTTCCTTCCTCCTTGCGAAGGTGGATCACGAGATCGCGTATCGACGTCGGCTGCGTCAGTGGGCGTGGCGCGCTCGCCGCGGTGCCGGCATCATGCTGAAAGACGGTCATGTAGCCGTGCACGCGCGCACCGTCACCGGCGACGACGGCATACACATTGGTCAGAAGATGCGCGTAGGCAGCGGTCGGAGAACCCTTGCCCAGATCCGCTATCAACGAGGGTCCCGCCGGTACGTGGGCGCCGCTCGGCCGTACGTAAATTCCATCGCGCGTCATCAGGCTGTCCAGCTGGCCGTACTCGCGCTGGTCGAGATAGCGGTAGAAGCGGTAGACGACTTCCACGCATGCGTGCTGGTCTTCGATCATCGCGGAACCTCGTTCGGACTAGAGGCCGGTGGACAGCTGCAGCCCCGATGGGCACGTCCAGCTCTTGAGCGGCGTGCCGTCGCGCAAGGCCTGCAGCTCGCGCTTCCAGATGCTTCGCAGCAGCACCAGCTGCCGATCGGATCGCCCCAGGCTGTCGCGTTTGCGGTCCCGCTGTGCATCGCAGCCCATCATCGCGACCAGATCCTGGATCACCAGCGCATCAGGCCGTTCGTTGATCGAGTCGATGCTGATCTCGCCTCGCAGGACGGCGCGCGCGATCTCGTTCGCGTTCGGCAGCGAGCGCAGCACTTCTCGCCGCGCATCCCGCCGCTGACAGAACTCGTGCGCCTCTTCACCTTCGGCATGAACGAGGTTGACCGTGAACGTGATATGGCTGTCGTCATCGACCGGCACCCGCCAGGCCGCCAGCTCGCCCCAGCCGCGGTACTTGCTGTGCACCAGGCTGACCAGCAGGTTGGGCATGAAGAAGTGAGACAGCCGCACGCTGTCGCCCCGGATGGCACGGCGTTCTATGCCGTAGCCGGTCTCCACGCCTTCGATGCGCGGAATCTCCTCGTTGAGGCCCGCGTCGGCAAATTGCGAGTTCCGATGAACGAAGTTGAAATGCACCTCGTCTACGCTGATCTCGATCTGCTCGAAGTAGTTGCACTCCCGGTAGCTGGCCATCGTGTCGATCACGCCGCCGGTGTCGTACATGTCCAGATGCGGGAACGGCGGCGGGCCGCCCTCTCCGAGGAACGCGAACACCAGGCCGAGATACTCCCGCGTCGGATAGCTGCGGATGCGCACCTTGGACGCGTAGCCGACACCGCCTTCCTCGGCGGGCTGGGCTATGCACTGGCCTTCGGCATCGAAGGTCCAGCCGTGGTAGAAGCACTGAAGCGCCTCGCCTTCGACGCGTGCGGCCGACAGCGCCATGCTGCGATGCGGACAGCGCGCCTGCACGATCTGCGCGCGCCCTGACGCCGTCCGGTACGCAGTCAGATCCTCGCCCATGATGCGCACGGCGCGTGCACGGGCCAGCGGCAGGCCTTCGCTCAGCATCACGGGCTGCCAGAATCTGCGCAGGAAAGCACCCGCGAGCGTGTCGGGGCCGCACCTGCCGAACTCGCCCGACAGGTCCTGAGCTTGCACGGCCTCCGCGAGCGGGCCGGTCGGATGGGGAAAGCCCTGATGCATGGCGGCTTCCCGTCAGGCCGCCTTGGGTGCGTCCGGCTTGACCTGGTTGGCCATGCCTTCGAGCAGGAACGAATAGCCCAGGTGGCTCTGCATGGTCCGCTTCAGCTCCTCGACGAGAATCATCCGCGTGTACTTCAGATGCAGCAGCGGGAAGCCCGCAAGCCGCTCCGCATGCTCCCAGGCGCGCGCCATGAGCTTGTCCTTGGGCAGCACCTCGTTGACCAGGCCCAGCTCCTTGGCTTCCTGGGCGCCCAGCGACTGGCCGGTGAGCAGGAAGTAGCGCGCCCGATTGAGCCCCAGCAGCAGCGGGTAGATGATGTTCACGCCGTCGCCCGGCACCAGCCCGTTCTCGAAGTGGCCCGCGTCCTCGAAGGTGGCGGTGTCGCTCGCCAGCACGATGTCGCACATCAGCGGCAGCTCCGAATGGCGCATGGCGGGGCCGTTCACGGCGGCGATCATCGGCACGTCGATGTCGAGCATGTTCATCAGCAGGTGGCGGGCTTCCCAGAAGACGCGGTCCCACTCCAGCGTCGGACGCTTGTACTTCGGTCCGCCGCCCGCCGGCCGCGGGCCCGAGAAGTACTCTCCGGTGCCGGCCAGGATGATCACCTTGTTCTCGCGGTCGGCGCCTACGTCGTGGAATGCGCGCGGCAGCTCGCCGTGCGGCACGCCGCCCCACTGCAGCTCGCCGCCGTCGGTATGAAGCGTCATCAGCAGGATGCCGTCGCGGCGCTCCATCCGGATGGACTTGTACTTGCTGGCGTATTGCTCGAAGTCGGACATGATCTGGATTCTCCGGATTGAAATGACAAGGGGACGATCACGAGGGCTGCGTCGTTCGGAACGACGGGCGCTCGCTGATGGCTGCGTGCCAGTCCGAAAGCCGCTGCCGGCTCGCACGCCAGCCTAGGTCGGGTATGCGGAAATCGAGCCAGCTGATCGCCGCGCCGACTGCGATCGATCCGATGTCGATGGTTCGGCCGGGGTCGGTCGCCGGGTCCCGGTCGGCGGCGTCGAGGACGCGCAGCATGGTCGCCCTGTGCCGGGACACGATCTCCGCATCGCGCTGCGATGCGTCGCGGGCCAGCTCCGCCCTGAGCGGGAAGGCTGCATCGAGCAGGCCGTCGCCCATCGCCTGGCGCCTCAGTGCGTCCCAGCGCTGCGCGCCGGCGGCGGGGATGAGCGTGCCGCCGCCGATCGAGTCCAGGTATTCGCAGATCACCGGGCTGTCGTAGAGCACCTGGCCGTCGTCCGTGACCAGCGCAGGAATGCGCGCCACCGGATTGACTTCGTGGAAGCCCGTGGTGCCGTCGCGCGGCTTCTGGGCAACGACCTCCATCCTGTCCGCAAGGCCGAGCTCGATCGCGCAGATGCGCACCTTCCTGCAGAACGGAGAGGGAACGGCGGAGTACAGCTTCATGGAATCAACGCTCCTTGCAATGGATGCGTCGGATTCTGTGCGGCGGTCTCCGGCCCGTCCAATGCTGATGGCGCACCGGACCGATGTCTGCTGCTTATCGGTTCGGCTTGCTGCCTTGGGGCAGGACGGCATCCAGGAACGATTCCAGTGTCGGCGACTGGTTGTCCTCGCTCCAGATCACGTCGATCCCGAACGGAATCGACAGCCGGTCGACCGGAATGCATACCGTGTCTTCGATGTGGCGTTCCATCGCTTGCCGGTTGGCGACCATCCAGCCGGAGTTCCTGGGCATCACCTTCCAGTTGGCGAACGAGAACTCCGCGTCCTGTACGACCCGTCCCGTGAAGCCGGCGGCTCGCAGCTCGCGCACGACGTGGTCGAACATCTGCGGATTGAGATCCCGCTGGTACATCAGCAGCGGCTCCTCGCGCAGATCGAACAGGCTGACGCGCGAGCGGCGCGCCAGCGGATTGTGAGCGCCGACGCGCGCACCGCACAGCGCGCTTTCCAGGACCCGGACGCTTCTCAAACCCGGAACGGCCGCGCCGAAGAAGTGGCCGATGCCCACGTCGATGGCGTGATCGCGCAGAGCGCTCTGCTGCTCGAACGAGCTCAGGTAGTTCAGCTTCAGGCGGACGTTCGGCAGTCTCTCGGCGGCATGCCTCAGCAGCGCTTCGAGCTCCTGGTCGAGCGTCTTCATCATGGCATGGCCGACCCGCAGCTCGCGCAGACGCTGGTCCGCCGCGCCGCGCGCGATGATCGCGGCGCTGTCGAGCTCAGCGAGGATCCGTTCCACTTCCCGCAGATAGCGCTCTCCCGCGGGCGCGAGCCGCACGCCGCGCGGCAGGCGCTCGAACAGGTCGACGTCGATTTCTTCTTCGAGGGATCGAACCGCGCGGCTTACCGCAGGCTGCGTGACATTCAGCTTGAGCGCCGCACGCCCGAAGTGTCCTTCCTTGGCGACCACCACGAAGTACTGCAACTGCCTGAGTTCCATCCTGTCTCCTCCCCGGGCGCAGGCTGTCGCGCCTGGTAGCCGGGTGCCGCTGTCGCTGGTGGTGCGGCGGACGTCACTATGGCATCGACTGGACTTGCCGAGAAGCGCCCACGCTGGATCTCGAGGCGCGTGGCGCGAAGAAGGTGGAAGCTGTGCCCGAGGAAATCGTGGACGACGCGCTGGCGCGGATGGCGGCTCTGCTCGACCAGGAGTCGCCGCTGTTCAGCTCCGCTCAGCCGACCGGGGGCTCCTGCCCGCGTTCCCGTCTCTGCCCTTCCCACTGCGGATACAAGCTGCTCAGCACGTCGACCGCCGCTTCTTCCAGGATCTGCCGCAGCGCGGACTCGAGACCTTCCGCCTCGTCACGTTCGCCGCGCAGCGACCACAGCTGTTTCAGCGTTTCCTGCCGCTGCGCGAGAACCTCGCCGACCACCGAGCGCCAGTGCGGCGGCGACTCGGACGCCGTCCAGTCACCGCGTCCGCGCCCGTAGTGAGCGACGGCCAGATAACCCAGCAGCGCCGATGCGCACAGTTCGTCGAGCACGGCGTCGGCCCACATGACCATCGGCGTCTGCGCGCCGCGCACGAGGTTGTAGCCGCGCGCCAGTCCGAAGCCGCCGAGCGCGCCGACGATGCCGCCGGCGAGCAGGCCGGCGCCGAAGCTCAGGCCGCCGGTGGCGAGGTCGGCCTTCAGGCCGGCCAGTGCGCCGGTGAGCGCGCCGCCGAGCGCGGCGGCGCGGCCTTCGCTGACGGGTTCGTCGACGGCGTAGTGCTCGGCCAGCCGGGTGAGGATCTCCGCCGACGCGTGGCCGCCCAAGCCATGCAGCGCGATCAGGCGGTCGGTGCTGCTGCGGATGTCGTCGTCGAGCCGTTCGGCCAGCCGGCGCATCGCGGTTTGGCGGGCCGGGCTGCGCAGTGCGTCGCCGGCCGAGCCGCTGGCCAGCGCTTGGCCGACTTCCTTCAGGCGGCCGAGCATGCCGCCTTCAGGGACGGCTTCGCGGTCGAGCGCGGCGCGCGCCACGCGTTCGGCCAGTACGCTGATCGAGGCCTCGAAGACGGCGCGCCGCTCGCGCTGCCATTCATCGATCAGGCGTTCGCAGGCCGCGCGCTTGCCGGGCGGCAGCTCGCGCGCCACGGCGTGCAGCAGCGTGCCTTCCTGCACCCAGCAGCGTGCGAAGGCGTCCAGCGGCAGTACGGCTCGCACGCTGGCGGCGCCGGCCAGCGCGCGGCGCCAGCGCTCGACTTCGGCGGCGTCGTCACCGGCCGGCCGGGGGCGGCCGAGCTGGTTCAGCAGCACGATGACGGGCTTGCCTATCCAGTCGAGTACGCGCAGTTCGCTGCTCACGAGCGTGGACGCTTCCGGCGTCTCTGCGGCGTTGACCAGATACAGCACGACGTCGGTGCGTTCGCGTACGGTGCGCACGGCCTGCTGGCTCGACCAGAATGCGCGGTCGCGGAAGCGGTCCCAGACTTCGCTGAGGAACCAGCCGATCGGATCGCCGCTGCGGGCCAGGCGCTGCGCGAGCCGCGCGCTGTCGCCGAAGCCGGGCGTGTCCCACAGCATCAGGCGATCGCCGGCCGGCGTCTGCGTCAGCAGGTACTCGTCGCTGCGTTCGGTGACATGCGCTTCGTCGCGTACCTCGCCGACGTCGCGGCCGAGCAGCGTGCGCGCCAGCGTTGTCTTGCCGACATTGGTGTGCGAGACGAGGCTGAGGGCGATCGTCTGCGCCGAGGCGTCGTTCTCGTTCTCGTTCTCGCGCTCGCTCTCGCTGGTCATGCGGCGGCGGCCTCGATGTGATGGGACAGATCGCGCGCAGCGACAGCAGGATCGCCGTGTTCGAGGTCGACGAACCAGGGCCTCAGGCCGCGCGCATCGAGCCAGCGCTGCCACGATTGGCGCCGTTCCTCGCGGCGCCGCTGCGCGGTGGCGTCATGTTCGCCGAAGCGGGCGACGAAGGCCGATTCGTCGACCATGACCAGCAGCGGGGCCGCGGCGGCGGCGCTGTGCGTCAGCGCGTCGAGGAACGCGCCCTGTGCATCCGCTTCAGGCGTGGCCATAGACGAGAACCAGGCGATCAGCAGAGCCGGTACGGCCTGGCCGGCGCCGGCCTGCCGCGCATGGTCTTCGCTGCCGTAGTCGACGCCGGCGGCGATGCCGAGCTGCACGCTCGGTCCGTAGACGGCGCCGAGCAGCTCGCGCAGCGCGACGCCGGCCTGCGGGCTCGGATGATGGTTGTACGGAACCACTTGCACGGCGGCACTGTCGCCGCGGTACGAGCGCGTCAATGCCGCGAAGTACGGATCGCCGGGCGGCAGCGGAAAGCGCTGCGCCAGCCGGTGTTCCAGCAGTCCGTCGAGCAGCGCCAGCAGCAGTCTGGGCAGCAGGATCAGCGCGGCGACGGTGATCGCGTACAAGTGGATCCATGGCGCCGCGGGTTCGCCGCTGCTGCCGGGAAAGCGCATCGCTTCCAGCCGCGCAGCGTCGGGAAGCGTGAAGGCGGTGAGCTGCGCGGCCGGGCCGAGCACGGCGGTAAGCAGGCTGCGAACCGTTTCGGCACTCAGGAAGGTGCTTTGCCAGCCGGCTCGGTACTCCAGTACCAGCCCGCGCAGATACAGGCCCGCGAGGGCGCCGGCAGCCAGCGCGAAGGCGGCCAGATGCAGCATGCGCGCCACGCGCAGCGTGTTCAGCCGCGCGGCGGCACGTGCCCAGTCGACGGTGAAGCGCGCGGCCGGCGCGGCGTCGGCCGCCTCGCGGGCCGGTGCCGCGACGGCATGCGCGGCGCGCGCCAGCAGCCGCGTCAGCGAACCGCGCGGCGAAGTCGGGGCGTCCGGGCCGCGAATCAGCCGGGCGGCGGCGCGCAGCGCGATGAACAGGTAGACGACCAGATTCCAGGCCAGCAAGGCCAGCAGCGGCGGCGCGAGCACGTTGATGCGCTGGCTGGTGTCGATCGCGTTGCCCCCGATGCCGGCGGCGAAAGCGATCAGTGCCAGCAGCCAGCCGACCCACGGCCGCCATTGCACGGCACGCAGCGCGCGGCGCAGGCCGGCATCGCGCGCGGTCAATCGTTCGCTGGCCAGCCGCGCACGGCGTGCGATGAAGGCGTCGGTCGATGCGTGTTCGCCGACGACTTCGGCCGCGGCGCGGCTGGCCCAGGCGCGGTCCTCGTCGCGCCACTGCGTATGCCCGGGGGGCGTCTCGCAGGCGCGTACCAGCAGCGCGTGGCGGGCGTCGTCTTCGGTCATGGCCTTGACCTGGGGCGGGGCTCAGTCCCGCGCCGGGCCGCTGCCCGTCGGATCGGCCAGGCCGCCTTCGAACGCCGCGCAGACGCGGCGCGCGCGCGCCTCGCAGCGGTCGGGATCGCCGCTGCCGTCGCCGAAGACGGCGCTGATGACGGCGATCGCGTCGATGCCGGCCGAGGCGAGCGGCGCCGCGTTGTCGGCGGTGATGCCGCCGATGGCGACGAGGGCCGGGCGCGGTGTGTCGCCGGTGGCGCGGAAACCGGCATCCTCCGAGCCAGCGCGTTCGGAACCGGCGTGTCCGAACCCCTCGCGCCGCGCCTGCTCGAACAAGGACAGCGGTGCCCGGACCGCGGCCGGCTTGACCGAGGAGCTGAACACGGCGCCGAAGGCCACGTAGTCGGCAACTTCGCGCCAGCGCTGCGCGCGCTCGAGCTCGTCGTAGCACGAGACGCCGATCAGTAAGCCGTCGCCGAGCAGCCGCCGCGCCGCCACCGGATCACCGTCTTCGCGGCCGAGGTGTACGCCGTGCGCCGCGGCCTCGCGCGCCACCTCGGGTGAATCGTTGACGATCAAGGGCACGGACTGCGCGCGACAGACCTCGGCCAGCCGCCGCGCCTGCCGCAGCCGCTGGCCGGCGCCGGCGCGCTTGTGCCGGTACTGGATCGAGCTTGCGCCGCCGCGTACGGCGGCAGCGACCGCGGCGGCGAGCCAGCCGTCGTCGTCGCAATCGGGGGTCACGACGTACAGGCCGAAGGGCATGAGCATGGCGGTCGGGCCTGGATGCGTTCGTCGCAACTTTGGGGCCATTAGTCGGCGGTCAAGGATGCCAGATGGCCTGCGAGGTTACCATCGCCCGCACGGCAGCTCCGTAGGGGATGCCGCGTTCCTACAAAATGATGGCGCGCGACCCCTGTCGGCGATGCGCCGTCACCCAGCCTGAGAGGATTTTCGATGAGTGCGCCAAGCGCGGAGTTCCGCACGTGGATGTGTCTGATATGCGGATGGATCTACGACGAGGCCAGTGGATTGCCGGACGAGGGCATTGCCCCGGGTACCCGCTGGGAGGACGTGCCGATGAACTGGACGTGTCCCGAGTGCGGCGCGCGCAAGGAAGATTTCGAGATGGTGGAGATATGAAATGACTGCCGCAGCCGGATTGTCTGGACTGAAAGTGATGGTGATAGACGACAGCAACACGATCCGTCGCAGCGCCGAGATCTTTCTGAAGCAGTCCGGCTGCCAGGTCATCCTCGCCGAGGACGGGTTCGACGCGCTGGCCAAGATCGCCGACCACGACCCCGACCTGGTGTTCTGCGACATCCTCATGCCCCGGCTCGACGGTTATCAGACCTGCGCGCTGATCAAGAAGAGCCCGAAATTCCGCGACATCCCGGTGGTGATGCTATCGAGCAAGGACGGCCTGTTCGACCGCGCGCGCGGGCGCATGGTCGGCTCGGACCAGTACCTGACCAAACCTTTCACCAAAGACAGTCTGGTGCGCACCGTCGGCGACTATGCGCGCCGCCGCGAAGGAACGTGGCCGGAGCAGGCCAGCGCCTGAACGCCGCGGCGCGCCGCCGAGCGACCGTCGCCTGACGTTCACCGATTCCCTGCCAAGGATTGCCACCATGCCCGCGCAGAAGATCCTGGTGGTCGACGATTCCCCGACCGAACGATTCTTCATCGCCGATCTGCTCAAGAAAAAGGGCTATCAGGTCATTACGGCCGAAGACGGCCAGGAAGCCCTGCGCATCGTCAAGGCCGAGCGGCCGAGCCTGGTCGTGCTCGACGTCGTCATGCCGGGCCAGAACGGTTTCCAGGTGACGCGCGCGCTGTCGCGCGACCCCGAGACGCAGGGGATTCCGATCATCCTGTGCACCAGCAAGTCGAACGAGACCGACCGCATCTGGGGGCTCCGGCAAGGGGCCCGCGAGTACCTGATCAAGCCGGTCAAGCCCGACGAGCTGCTGGCGCGCGTCGCCGACCTGGCGCATTGACGGCACCGACATGACTACCGAACGACAGAATCTGCGCGATTTCCAGGCCCGTTTGTCGGAGCGTCTGAAGCAGGCGGCCAGCGGTTCCATGCAGGCGGCGCGGCTCGGCGTGCAGATCGGCGGCCAGCGGCTGCTGATCGAACTGTCCGAGGCCGGTGAGATCGTCGGCGTGCCGGCGGTCGTCGCGCCGGTGCCGCTGACGCGCGACTGGTTCAAGGGCCTGGTCAATCTGCGCGGCTCGCTGTACGGCGTGGCCGATCTGGCGCGCTTCTGCGGCGGCGAGCCCACGCCGACCACCAAGGAGTCGCGGCTGGTCGCGCTGGCGGCGCGGCTGAATCTGAACAGCGCGATCCTGGTCGATCGCATGCTCGGGCTGCAGAACCCCGATGCGATGACCGAGGATGACGCGGAGTCTGACGCGCCCGAGGCGCTGGCGGCATCCGGCGCGGCGGGTGCCGCTGACGCTTCTCGCGTTTCTGGCGCTGCTGGTACCAGCGGCGCCACCGATACATCCGCCGCCCGGCCGCCGGCGCGCGCGCCGTGGCTGGGCCGCGCGTGGCGCGATGCCGACGGCCAGCGCTGGACTGAACTGAGCCTGGCCCGGCTCGCGAGCGACGAGCGATTCCTCGCCGTGGCGCGCTGACGACGGTACGGAGAACCGATGATGAAGATGGCGATCAAGCTGCCGACCTTTCTGCAACCGCGCACCAACCGGCATGAGGACTTGGCGCCCGATACGGCGATCCTCGAGGACCTGCTGCCCGACGACGATTTCGACCGCATCGCGCCGGTCGGCGCGCGGGCCGCGTCGGCGCAGCGTCCGCTGCCCATGGCCGGAGCCGGGGCGGCCGCTGCCGGTGCTACGGGGGGAGCGGGGGCGGGAATCGCCGCCTCGGCGGTGCAGGAGGCGGATGCATCGCGCCGCGCGCGCCGCTTTCACTTGCCGCTGGTCGGCGAGCTGCCGTTTCAGAAGCAGTTGCAGGTTTGGCTGCCGACGCTGCTGCTGTCGGTGCTGCTGGTCTTCGTCTTCATGTGGAACGATGCGCGCCAGGTGACCGATGCGGCGCGCTGGAGCCAGCAGGCCGGCGATGCGCTCGGCCATTCGCAGCGCATCGCCAAGGCGGCGCCGCAGGCCATGCTGGGCGACCCTGCGGCTTTCACCCAGCTGCGTGAAAGCCGCGACCATCTCAACGCGCTGCTGGGCCAGCTCGGCGGCCAGGGCGGGCAGGGCGTGCCGACCGCGTCGCAGCCGGCGCTGCAGCGGCTGCAGCAAAGCTGGGCCGCGTCGAACACTGCTGCTCAGTCGCTGCTCGATCAGGCCGGCGCGGTGCAGGCTTTCGGTACGCTGCGGCGCGAGCTGCTGCGCGCCGGTCCACGCTTGACCGAGTCGGCGCAGACGGTGCTGGCCGCGCGGCAGACCGGCAACCCGTCGGCGCGCGACGTGGCGGCGGCCGGCGAGCTGCTGGCGCTGACGCAGCGCGTGGCCAAGGAGGCGCATGCGCTGGCGCTGCCCGATACCGGCGAGGCCGCCAGTGCTGCCGACCTGGTGCGTTCGATGGGCAATCTGCGCGAGCTGGCCGACGCCATGTTCGCGGGCAGCGAACGCCTGCGGCTGGCGGCGGCCGACGGCGAGGCGCGCCGCGCGCTGGCCGAGCTGCGCCGGACGCTGGGCGAGGTCGAGCCGATGTATGCCGGCGCGCAGGCCGGGCTGGGGCAGCTCGCGCAGGCGCGGCAGGCCGAGCGGCGCATCTCCGGCGACAGCGAGGCCATCCGTTCGCAGCTCGACGGCCTGCGCTCCGTGCTGCGCGCCGACGAGTCGGGCAGCCGCTGGCACACGTGGGGCGCGGCGCTGTTCAGCGTGCTCGCGCTGGTCGCGCTGTACGGGCTGTTCCGCGCCTTCCTGTCCGACAGCGAGCAGCGCGCCGAAGGCGCCGAGCGCCAGCGCGAGATCGCCGAGCGGCTCGAGCAGGAAGCCAAGCGCACCAATGATCAGAACCAGGCAGCCATCCTGCGCCTGATGAACGAACTGCAGGAGGTCGCCGACGGCGACCTGACCGTGCAGGCGACCGTGTCGGAAGACATCACCGGCGCGATCGCTGACTCGGTCAACTATACGGTCGAGGAGCTGCGCAATCTGGTCGCGCGGATCAACACCACCGCCGAGCTGGTCAACGACGCATCGTCGAAGGCGCAGATGACGGCCTCCAGCCTGCAGGCGGCCAGCGAGCAGCAGTCGCGCGAGATTCGCGACACCGGCGAAGCGGTGCTGCGCATGGCACGGCAGATCCACGAGGTGTCGGCGCGCGCCGCCGAGTCGGTGCAGGTGGCGCGGCAGTCGCTCGGCGCCTCGGAGGAGGGCTCGCGCGCGGTGAACAATGCGATCTCCGGCATGAACGGCATCCGCGACCAGATCCAGGATACGGCCAAGCGCATCAAGCGGCTCGGCGAGTCGTCGCAGGAGATCGGCGAGATCGTCGAGCTGATCTCGGACATTACCGAACAGACGAACGTTCTGGCGCTGAACGCGGCGATCCAGGCCGCATCGGCCGGCGAGGCCGGCCGCGGCTTCACCATCGTGGCCGAGGAGGTACAGCGCCTGGCCGAACGCTCGGCCGAGGCGACCAAGCAGATCTCCGCGCTGATCAGGACCATCCAGACCGATACGCAGGACGCGGTGTCGGCCATGGAGCGCAGCACGCAGGGCGTGGTCGAAGGCACGCGGCTGTCCGACGAGGCCGGACGCGCGCTGGGCGAGATCGGCCGCGTGTCGGGCGTGCTCGCCGAGCTGATCGAGGATTTCTCCAGCACGACGTCGCGGCAGGCGATGTCGGCCGGCACGGTCGCGCAGTCGATCCAGCGTATTCTGCTGGTGACCGAACAGACCAGCGAAGGTACGTTGCAGACCGCCGGCTCGATCCGGCAGGTGGCGGAACTGGCGCAGGAACTGCGCAACTCGGTATCGCGCTTCAAGGTGGCGTAGCGATCCGCGCCGCGGCGTTCACAGCGCGCGGCGCGCGGCGCGGAAAAGGACCGGCAGACGATGAACGAACCGAACCGGCTGGAAACGATAGACGAGCCCGATCTGTCCACCTTGTCCTGGTGCCTGGGCGAGATCCGCGAGTCGCTCGGCGACAGCGAAGCCCGGCTGCGTGCACAGCAGGCCGCGGGCATGGACGATCTGTCGGAACTGCGCGGCGCGCGCGCCGCGCTGCATCAGGCACACGGCGCGCTGGCCATCGTCGACCTGGCCGGCGTGGCGCAGATCACCGGCGAGGCCGAGACGCTGCTCGATCTGGTCGAGCGCGAGCAGCTGGCGCTCAGCGACGAGCTGATTGCCGCCGTGGGCGCCGCCTACGGTGCGCTGGGCGAGTATCTCGACGGCCTGCTGCTCGGCGATGTGCCGCAGCCGCTGTTCCTGTATCCGTACTACGCGGCGCTGCTGCAGCTGCGCGCCGCCGAACGCATTCATCCGGCCGATCTGTTCTCGCCGCCGGTGTCGGCACGGCTGGTGCTGGCCGACGGCCCGATCCGCGAGCTGAGCGTCGCCGAACTGGCGGCAGCGCGTGCCGGCTTCGAGCGCGGTCTGCTCAAGCTGCTGCGCGACCCGGCCGACGGCGCTGCCGTGCTGGCCTTGCATCAATCGATCGACGCGATCGGCGCGTCGCAGATCGGTGCCGCGCATCCGACGTTCTGGCAGGTCGCGCTGGCCTATTTCGAGGGGCTGCGCGACGGCCGGCTCAAGCTCGATGTGCACGGCAAGCGGCTGCTGGCGCGCTTGAATCTGCAGCTGCGGCGCTCCATCAGCGACGGCGCGCCGGTGGCCGAGCGCTTGATGAAGGACACGCTGTTCGCGCTGGCGCGTGCCGACGACGATGACGACTCGCAGGCCGAAGGCGGTCTGTTCGCGCAGGTGCGGCGGGCGTTCCGGCTGCATGGCGCGGTGCCGCGCGACTTCGAGCAGCCGCGCTTCGGCCGCGTCGACAAGCGTGCGCTGGCCGCCGGCAAGGAGGCGATCGGCCGCGCCAAGCTGGCCTGGGAAAAACTGGCACGCGGCAGCAGCGCCGACCTGGCGACCTATGCCCAGGCCATTGCAGCGCTGCGCACCGCTGCCGCGGGACTGCCGTTCGGCGGACTGCGCGCGCTGGTCGACGCGCTGGGTGAGGCCGCGCGCACGCTGGCGCTCAGCCAGCCGGTGCCGAACGAGACCTTGGCGCTGGAGGCGGCTTCTGCCCTGCTGTTCGTCGAGCAGTTGTTCGACCGCGCGCTGAAGGACGCAGACACGCACGACGCGCGCGGCTTCGAGATGGCCCAGCGCATGAGCGAGGTGCTGGCCGGCAAGGCGCCCGAACAGGAAGTTCCCGATTGGCTGCGCGAGCTCGCGGCGGCCGCTCAGGAGCGGCTGACCATGGCGACCTTCATCGGCGAGGCGCAGGGCAACCTGCGCGCCACCGAGCAGGCGCTGGATGCCTTCTTCCGCGATGCGACGCAGCGGGCCGATCTGCCGCAGACTGTCCGCCAGCTGTATCAGGTGGCCGGCGCGCTGCAGCTGCTTGGCCACCAGGACGCCGCGGCCGCCGCCAGCGTGGTGGCCGAACATGTGCAGCGCTTCGTCGCCGACGAGGCCGCGCCGTCGCCCGAAGAGTGCGAAGCCGTCGCGGGCAGCCTCGGTGCGATCGGCTTCTTCGTCGAAGGACTGCAGCAGCAACCCGGCCGCGCCGGCACGCGCTTCGCGTTCGACGCCGACAGCGGCCGCTTCACGGCCACGCTGGCCGAGCCGGTGCGCGCCGCGCAGACGCCGGTAGTGGTGGCGCTGAACCGGCGTGCGGGCGACGCTGCGTCGGCTGGGGCTGGGGCCGCGGAGGGGGCGGGGGCTTCGACTGATACCGGTTCGAGCGCGGATGTTTCGGCCGGTGGTGTTTCGAGTACAGCTGCCTCGATGCCTGGGTCTGCGGCGGATCTGCAGCCGGGTTCGCAGTCGGACGCTTCGTCGAGCTCGCCGCCAAGCTTGCTATCGAATTCGCTGTCGAACTCGCTGCGAGGCGCCGCGCTCGAAACGAGCGCCGTCGGGGATCCGGTGCGGGATGTCGCGGCCGGCATCGGGCAAGGAGCTGGCCAGGAATCTGCCGTCACTGCCGAGGGACTGCTGGCCGAGCATGCGCAGCGCGCGAGCGATCTGTTCGATGCTCTTGCCGCCGCGCCGGCCGATGACGAGCTGCGTGCGCAACTGCGGCAGGCGCTGGCGCAGATGCGCGACGATGCGATCCTGGCCGACGACGGTCTGATGAAGGGTCGGGCCGTCGATGGGCTCGCGCTGCTGGATGCGCACGAGCAGTCGCTGTCGCAGCAAGCGGATGCCGCGGATGTGGCGGCGCTGCGCAATCCGCTGGCGGACCTGCCCGGTATCCGCTCGGCGGTGACGCAGGCGGTGCCGGAAGAGCTGCCGCGCGATGAAGCGGCGATCGATAGCGAGCTGCTGGAGATCTTCCTCGGCGAGGCCGAGGAAGTGCTGGCCGCGATCGACGAAGCAGCCGGCGCATCGCGCGACGCGCCGTCGGAACAAGCCTTCCTGACCACTATCCGCCGCGGCTTCCATACGCTGAAGGGTTCCAGCCGCATGGTCGGACTGGCCGAGTTCGGCGAGGCCGGCTGGGCCATGGAACAGGTGCTGAACCTGTGGCTGTCCGAGGAGCGTCCGGGAACGTCGGCGCTCTATGAACTGATAGACCTGGCGGGTGCGCGCTTTGCCGAATGGGTCGCGGCGCTGCAGGCGGGCGACATGCGGCCGGTCGATCCGGCGGCGCTGATCGCGGCCGCGACGGCGTTGCGCGAGGGCGTGCCGCACCAGAATGCGTTTGCTGCGCTGGCGCGCGCCGAGATGGCGTCGTCGCCGGCCGGCACGATTGCCGCTGCCGCAGCGGCGAATGATGCCGCCGCGGACGTGGCCCTTGCGGAGGGTGATGCGCTCGACGCGGCTGATGCTGCAGCGCAGGCGAAGGCTGCAGAGGATGCGGCCGATGCGGGCGATGCGGGCGATGCGGGCGATGCGGCGGAGCCGGCGGTCGAGGTCATCGAGCTCGTCGAGCTCGCCGATGTGCCGGACGCCGGAGTCGAACCGCCGGCGCTTGAAGCGTTCATTTCCGAAGCGCGGGCGACTGATGACGAAGGCTCGTCGATCGACGAGATTGACGCGATCGAGGTGGTCGAGGCGGTTGAGGCGGTCGAGGCGGTTGAGGTAGTCGACGCGATCGAAACAGTCGAAGCGGTTGAGGCAGTTGAGGTAGTCGAAGCGGTCGAAGCAGTAGAAGCGGTCGAGCTAGCCGAAGCAGTCGAAGTGCTTGAAGCAGTCGAGGCCACCGACATCGAAGCCGCGGCGACAGGCGATGCAGCCGCCGCGCCCGAAGAGGTCATCGAAGCTGACGGCGCCATCGAGTTTGTCGCCTCGGAAGCCGTAGAAGCGGCGCCCGTCGGCAGCGATTCGGCGTCGAACGCGCCGATCGAAGCAGGCGCGCCCTTGCTGGACGAATCCGCCGCGGCCGAGCACCGCTGGCCCGAGCCGTTCGACCTGTCGGCGCCGATCGCGCCGCCCGCGGCTGTCGAAGCAGCCCATGCCGAGGCGGCCGACGAATCGGCCGATGAGGTCCAGAT
>JBFWXS010000013.1:0-10844 GCA_050187175.1 Burkholderiaceae bacterium | reverse complement strand
ACGAATCCGCCGCGGCCGAGCACCGCTGGCCCGAGCCGTTCGACCTGTCGGCGCCGATCGCGCCGCCCGCGGCTGTCGAAGCAGCCCATGCCGAGGCGGCCGACGAATCGGCCGATGAGGTCCAGATCGGCGAGCGCACCGTAAGCCGTGCGCTGTACGAGATATTCCTGTCCGAGGCCGATGATCTGATCGGACTGCTCAGCGACGACAGCGCCGATTGGCGCGGTATGCCGACGCGCGCCGCCAGCGAAGCGGCGCAGCGCGCGATGCATTCGCTCAAGGGCAGTGCCGCGCTGGTCGCGCTGGACGGCGTACGCGCGCTGGCCGAGCAGCTGGAGAGCTTCCTGCTGCGGCAGCGTGTGGTCGGCCGTCCGATGAGTCTCGAGGATTTGTCGGACTACGCCACCGTCATCGAGCGCATGCGCGCGATGCTGCATCAGTTCGCCGCCGGCGCCGAGCCGCGGCCGGAGCATGATGCACTGGCGATCGCGCATGCGTTGGCGACGCGCTGGGATCCGCGGCTGACCACGTCGCGCCAGGCCGCGGTGGAAACCGGCGACCTCGACGCCGATCTGCTGCCGGTTTTCGTCGAGGAGGCCTGCGACTACCTGCCGCAGATCGGCGAGAACCTGCGCCGCTGGCTGCAGACGCCGGACGATCGCTCGGTGCAGCAGATGCTGATGCGCCAGCTGCATACGGTCAAGGGCAGCGCGCGGATGGCCGGGGCCATGGACCTCGGCCAGCGCGTCCATGACATGGAGACGCGCATCGAGGCAGCCAGCGTGCTGTCGGTCGTGCCGGTGCCTCTGATCGAGGAGCTGATCGCCGATCACGACGATGTCGTCGACATGTTCGAGTCGATCCAGCTGGTCGCCAGCGGTCAGATGCCGGCCGATGCGACGCAGCCGATCGCCGCCGGCGCTGCAGGCGCGGCTGCGTCCGCGAATGCGCCTGCAGCGACGACGGCGACGGCCGCAGCGGTGAGCGGCGACGACTCGGACGCGCTCGACCACGAGGCGATGCCCGATGACGCACGGACCGGGTCCCCGTCATCTTCCGCGCCTGCCACCGTATCCGCGGCGTCCAGCCCCGCCACGTCCGCCGCGTTCCCGTCCATCGCGTCCACGTCCGCCGTGGCCACGTCTGCCGCGCCCACGACCCCGGCTCCCACGGCGCCTGCTCCGTCCACCGCGGCAGCCTCCGCATCGGCGCCGCAGGCCCCGACGCAGGCGCTGGTTCGCGTGCGCGCCGATCTGCTGGAGCGTGTCGTGAACGAGTCCGGCGAGGTGGCGATCAGCCGCTCGCGGCTCGACAACGAGCTGGGCCAGCTCCGCCAGTCGCTGCAGGATCTGACCGAGAACGTGACGCGGCTGCGTTCGCAGCTGCGCGAGATCGAGATCCAGGCCGAGTCGCAGATCCAGGCCCGCATCGCGCATCAGCGCGAGACGCGCGTCGATTTCGATCCGCTCGAGTTCGACCGCTATACGCGCTTCCAGGAGCTGACGCGGATGCTGGCGGAGTCGGTGAACGACGTCGCCACCGTCCAGCAGAACTCGATGCGCAGCCTCGACGCCGCCTCGCAGGACATGGGCCGCCAGTCGCAGGTGCTGCGTGATCTGCAGCAGAACCTGATGCGCATGCGCATGGTGCAGTTCGGCTCGATTAGCGATCGGCTCTACCGCGTGGTGCGCCAGGCCGCCAAGGAACTGAGCAAGCGTGTGAGCCTGGACATCCGCGGTGCCGCCGTCGAGATCGACCGCGGTGTGCTCGAACGCATGGCCGCGCCGATCGAACATCTGCTGCGCAACGCCTGCGCGCACGGCATCGAGTCGCCGCAGACGCGCGCGGCCGCGGGCAAGATCGAAACCGGCGAGATCCGCGTCGAGGTGCGCCAGGAAGGCAACGACGTCGTGCTGATCTTCTCCGACGATGGCGGCGGCCTGAACTACGGCAAGATCCTGCAGCGCGCGCGCGACAGCGGCCTGATCGACGAGCAGGCGCAGCCCGACGAGCGCGCGCTGGCGCAGATGATCTTCGCGCCGGGCTTCTCGACTGCCGGCGAGGTCACCGAGTTGAGCGGCCGCGGCGTCGGCATGGACGTGGTGCGCGCGGAGGTGTCGGCGCTGGGCGGACGCGTCGACGTCGATTCGATTCCCGGGGCCGGCACGCGCTTCGTCGTGCATCTGCCGCTGACGCTGGCGATTGCTCAGGTGGTGCTGGTGTCGGTAGGGCCGCTGCGCTATGCGATTCCGTCATCGAGCGTCGAGCAGATCCTGCAGTTCAAGCCGCAGGCGCTGGCGGCAGCCTATGACGAGGGCTCGATCGAGTGGCAGGGCGGCCGCGTGCCGGCGCACTACCTGGGCGCGCTGGTCGGCATCGACGACCAGCCGGTGGCGCAGCACCTGTCGCCTATCGTGATCATCCGCTCCGGCAACCTGCGGCTGGCGCTGCACGTCGACAGCGTGACGCGCAACCAGGAAGTGGTGGTCAAGAACGTCGGGCCGCAAGTGGCGCGAGTGCCCGGTATCGGCGGCGCGACCGTGCTGGGCAACGGCGACATCGTGCTGATCCTGAACGCGGCGCGGCTCGCGCAGGCGGTGCTCGGCGACCTGTGGCTGGACCGGCCGGCGTCGGCGACGCGCCAGACCCGCCTGGCCGAGGTGCCGCGCGCGGTGATGGTGGTCGACGATTCGCTGACGGTGCGCAAGGCGACGCAGCGCCTGCTGGTGCGCGAAGGCTATGACGTGATCCTGGCCAAGGACGGCGTCGATGCGATGCGCCAGCTGCAGGACCGGCTGCCCGACGTGATGCTGGTCGACATCGAGATGCCGCGCATGGACGGCTTCGACCTGACGCGCAATGTGCGTGCCGACGCGAAGCTGCGCGGCATTCCCATCGTCATGATCACGTCGCGCACCGCCGACAAGCACCGCAACTACGCCATGTCGCTGGGCGTCGACGTCTATCTGGGCAAGCCGTATCGCGACGACGAGCTGCTGGGCCACGTGGCGCGCCTGACCGGCGGACCGCGGACGCCGGACCTCAAGCCGGCGGGTCGTTCGCTGCGTCCGGTTTGACGACCGCGTAGCGCTGCAGCGTGGCGCGGCGGGCCGCGTCGTGGTCGACCACCGGCATCGGATAGTCGTGGCCCAGCCGCACTCTCGCGGCGGCAAGCTGCTCGGGCGCGGCCTGCCACGGCGCGTGGATCAGCGCGTCGGGCAGAGCGGCCAGCTCGGGCACGTACCGCCGGATGAAGCGCCCCTGCGGATCGAAGCGGCGTGACTGCGTCACCGGATTGAAGATGCGGAACCACGGCTGCGCGTCGCAGCCGGTGGAGGCGGCCCACTGCCAGCCGCCGTTGTTCGCCGCCAGGTCGAAATCGTTGAGCTGCCGCGCGAACCAGGCTTCGCCGCGCCGCCAGTCGATGCCCAGATCCTTCACCAGGAACGAGGCCGCCACCATGCGCAGCCGGTTGTGCATGTAGCCGCTGTGCGCGAGCTGGCGCAGCGCGGCGTCGACCAGCGGATAGCCGGTGCGGCCTTGGCACCATGCCTCGAACAGCGCATCGTCGTCGACCCAGCGGATGCGGTTGTACGCAGGCTTGAACGCGCCTTCGACGACGTGCGGATGGTGATGCAGGATCTGGAAGAAGAAGTCGCGCCAGATCAGCTCCGACAACCAGACGGCGGCGCCGGCGGCGCGCGCCGCATCCGCCTGCTCGATCTCCCAGGCCAGCCGCGCCAGCGTGCGAATCGAGATCGTGCCGAAGCGCAGATGGACCGACAGATACGACGGGCCGCGCAGCGCCGGATAGTCGCGCGTCTCGTGATAACGGCCGATGCGCTCGGCGAAATCGGCCAGCGCGGCGCGCGCGCCCGCGCTGCCCGGCTCGATGCCCAGGCCGCGCAGGTCGGTGGCTTCGAAGCCGAGTCGCTGCAGTGACGGGAGCGACGGCAGTGGCGGCGGCGCCGGCAAGGCCGAGGCGGCGGCCGGCACAGCCGCGAGCCGCCCTGCGCCGTGCGTCGGCAGCGGCGCGAGATCGTCCGGCCGCAGGCGCCTGAGCCAGGCCCGGCGGTACGGCGTGAAGACGGAGAACGGGCGTCCCTGGCCGCTCAGCAGCTCATCGGCTTCGAAGACGACCTGGTCCTTGAACGTCAGCAGCCGGCGCCCGTCGCGCTGCAGCGCCAGCCGCACCGCCGCGTCGCGGTCGCGTGCCGCCGGTTCGTAGTCGTGGTTGGCGAACACCGCGTCCACGCCCAGTTGCGCCGCGAGCGCCGGGATCGCGTCGCGCGCGCGATCGTGCAGCACGTGCAGCACGGGCCGGCCGCCGCCGGCCTCGGCCAGCGCGTCGGCCAGGGCCTGGACCGAGGCGTGGATGAACTCGACGCGCCGGTCGCGGCGGGCCGGCAGCGCATCGAGAATCTCGCGGTCGAACACGAAGACGCAGAACACGCGCCGCGCGCGGCGCAGCGCCTGATGCAGCGCGTGGTGGTCGTCGATCCGCAGATCGCGACGAAACCAGACCAGGGCGGCGTTCAGATCGGCGGCGGGCATGTTGCTCGGCGAGTTGGGCCGCGGATTGTGCCGTCGCGACCGGCCCTTTACAATGGGACGATGAGTTCGGACCACGCCACGAACCTGACCAACCATTTCCTGATCGCCATGCCCGACATGGCGGATCCGAACTTCGGCGGCAGCGTCGTCTTCATCGCGGAGCATAGCCCGAAGGGCGCGCTCGGGCTGGTGATCAACCGGCCGATGGAGCTCGACCTCGCCACGCTGTTCGAGCGCATCGATCTGAAGCTCGAGATCGCGCCGCTGGCCGGCGCGCCGGTGTTCTTCGGCGGCCCCGTGCAGATGGACCGCGGCTTCGTGCTGCATCAGCCTGTCGGCGACTGGAACTCCACCGTGGCGGTCGGCGACGCACTGGGCCTCACCTCGTCGAAGGACGTTCTCGAAGCGGTGGCCGGCGGCACCGGCCCCGACCGGCTGATGGTCACGCTGGGCTACGCCGGCTGGGGACCCGGCCAGCTCGAGGACGAGATCGCGCGCAATGCCTGGCTCACCGTGCAGGCCGATCTGGATCTGATCTTCGACACGCCGGTCGATCAGCGCTTCAACGCCGCTTTCCGGCTGCTCGGCATCGACCCCGCCTTCCTGGCGACGTCGGCCGGCCACGCTTGAGACCCCGCGCCGACCGCGGGGCGCTGCCGCGCTGGCCGCTCGACGCGCTGATCGCGCTCAGCGTCGGCCTGCTGCTGCTGATGTTCTTTCCCGGCGGCATGAGCATCGATTCGTACACGCAGCTGCTGGAAGCTCGCAGCGGGCGCTTCGAGGACTGGCATCCGCCGTTCATGGCCTGGCTGTGGCGGATGATGGAGACCGTCGCGGCCGGGCCGCTGCCGATGCTGCTGGCGCAGCTCGCGCTGTTCGTCGCCGCGCTGGCCCTGTTCGCGCGGCGCGCGATGCCCGGCGACGGATTCGCGCAGCGGCTGTTCGTGCTGCTGACGCTGTGGTGCGTGCCGGTCAGCGGCATCATAGGCGTGATCTGGAAGGACGTCTGGACCTCGTGCCTGCTGCTGCTCGCGGCGGCCTGCGTGCTGCCCGCTGCAAGGCCTGAGGCACCCGCCCGACGCGCCGTGCGAGCGGCCGTCGCGGCCGGCGCGATGCTGGGCGCGCTGCTGTTCCGGCACAACGCCGTGTTCGCGATCCTGCCGCTGCTGCTGGCGGCCGGCTGGCAATGGACAGGCGCGACGGCGAACGCGGGCCGGGGGCCAACCGGCGCTTGGACCCGCGGCCCGGTCGGCGATCGCCTCGGCGTTCGCGCCGATAGCCGAGCCGATGGCCGCGCCGGCAGGCTGCCCGGCGGGCTGCCCGGCGGCCGGACCCGGCGGCTCGCCGTGGCCGGGCTGGCCGGCGTCGCGGCGACCGCCGCGCTGCTGGCGGCGGCCAGCACCGTCAACCGGGCTCTGACCGTGCGGCAGATGTTCCCGGTGCAGTCGATCTTCCTGTTCGATCTGGCGGGCATCGTGGTCCGTACCGGCCGCGTCGAGCTGCTGGCCGGGCAGCCGAGCGAGATCGCCGGCGTGCTGCGCGGCCGCGAGACGGTGCCAGTCGATGCCTTGCGCGTGCACTACTATCCGAGCACCTGGACGCCGCTGGTCTTCGTCGACGGCAGTCCGCTGTCGGTGACTACGGACGGCGCCCAGGTCGACGCACTCGGGCGCCGCTGGCGGCATGCGCTATGGACGGAGCCCGCGGCGTACCTCGAGCATCGGATGGGGGTCTTCCAGCAGGTGACAGGCGCGCACGGCGGCGGACTGTTCGCGCCGGTCTACTTCGGCATTCCGGCCGGTTCGCCCGATGTGGCGGAAGTCGGCCGCAGCTTCGCGCCCGACGCCGGCGACCTGGGGCCTGCCCAGCAGCAGCTGCGGCGAGTCTTCGAGTACGTCAGCACGCTGCCGGTGCACCGGCCGTGGTTCTGGCTGGCGCTGAACCTGCCGCTGATCGCGGCGGCGGCGTTCTATTCGAGACGGGGGGCCGCGCTGGCCGCGCTCGGTGCCAGCGGCCTGCTGAGCGAGCTGGCGCTGTTCTTCATCGCGCCGTCGGCCGACTATCGCTATTCGCACTGGCTGGTGCTGTCGACGTGGGCGCTGGGCGCCGCGCTGATCGGCGAGTTCGCCGCGCGGCGGGCGGCCGCCCGGACCAGGGTCAGGAACGCGGCCGGAATACCAGCTTGCTGAAGCCCAGAAAGTTCAGCACCAGCGTCACGCCGGTGGCCAGCGCCAGCGCCAGCAGCGGCCCCAGCCCGAGCACGACCAGGCCGGCGTAGATCGCATAGTTGAGCAGCGCCGATACGCCGGCCACCGACAGATAGGCCAGGAATTCCGAAACGCTGGGCGCCCCGGCGGCCTGGAAGCTGAAGCGCCGGTTCAGCAGCCAGGTGACCACCAGCGCGACCGCCACCGACGGCACGCGCGCCACCGTCGGGCGCAGGCCGGCGGCCAGCAGGGCGGCCAGCAGCGCGAAATCGACGGTGAAGCCGATGCTGCCGACGACCAGGAACCCGGCCAGCGCGCGCAGCGACAGGCCCTGCGTCAACCGGGCCATTCGGTGCGGGGAATCCGCAGGTAGGCGATCCGCTTCTGCTCGAGCTGGCCGCGCGTCACGTTGTCGAGAATCAGGCCGCACATCATCGACATGCCGGCCAGGATCATCAGGCCCGTGGCCAGCACCGCGGTCGGCAGCCTTGGCACCAGGCCGGTGTCCAGGAAGGTCAGCAGCAGCGGATAGCCGAGCACCAGCGCCGCCAGCGCGAATGCCGACGCGATGCTGAGGAAGAACATCGCCGGCCGGCCTTCCTTGAGCAGCCGGACGAAGGTTCTGAGGATGCGGAAGGCGTCGTGGAAGGTGCGCAGCTTGCTGGCCGAGCCTTCGATCCGCTTGCCGTAGGCGGTGCTCATCTCGGCCACCGGCAGCCGCAGCTGGACCGCGTGGAACGACATTTCGGTCTCGATCTCGAAGCCGGACGAGATGGCCGGAAAGGTCTTGACGAAGCGCCGCGAGAACACCCGGTAGCCGGAGAAGATGTCGACGAAGCGGCGGCCGAAGCAGCGGTGGAACAGCGCGTTGAACAGCCGGTTGCCCAGGCCGTGGCCGCGGCGGTGCGCCTCGGCGAAGATGTCCTGGCGGGCGCCGACGACCATGTCGACGCCTTCCTCGAGCAGCTTGTTGACCATGGCGGGCGCGGCATACGCGTCGTAGGTGGCGTCGCCGTCGACCAGCAGGTAGACGTCGGCGTCCACGTCGCTGAACATGCGGCGGACCACGTTGCCCTTGCCCGGCACCGGCTCGCTGCGCACCGTGGCGCCGGCGCGGCGCGCGACCTCGGCGGTGCCGTCGGACGAGCAGTTGTCGTAGACGAAGATCTCGGCCTCCGGCAGCGAACGGCGGAAGTCCTTGATGACCTGGGCGATGGACAGCGCCTCGTTGTGGCACGGTACGAGCACCGCCAGCCGGACGTCGCGGAACCGGCCGACCGGCTTGGTGAGGGGCTCGAGAGTGTCTGTACAATCGATCATGGATGCGTCTCGGAGTGGCGCTGCCCCGGGATTATCGCCCAGCGGCCGGTGCTGCGGCGCCGGAACGGGCCGCAATCCCCCGGCAATCCCCTGTAATCCCTCGCAATTCGGCGTATGAGCGACACCGACACGGTGCTGTGCTTCGATTTCGGCGAGCGCCGCATCGGTGTGGCGGTCGGCAGCGCCCTGCTGGGATCGGCGCGTCCGCTGGCGCTGATCGAGGAGTCTTCGGCCGACCGGCGCTTCGCCCGCATCGCCCGGCTGATCGACGAATGGCAGCCGCAGCGGCTGGTGGTGGGCCGGCCCGGCGACGGCCTCGCCGACGGCGACGAGCCCGGCCTGCCGCAGTCGGTGGCGCGCTGCGAGCGCTTCGCCCGCCAGCTGCACGGCCGCTTCCGGCTGCACGTCGATCTGGTCGATGAGCGCTTCAGCACGCTGGCCGCCCAGCAGGATCTCGGCCGCGGTGGGCCCGACGACGCCGAAGCAGCGGCGATAATCCTGCGACAATATTTCGATGAACAGAAACACGCTTGACGCCGAGGCGATCTACGCCTCCCTGCGCGACCTGCTGCGGCAGGCGCTGGCCGAGGCGCCGCAGCGGCGCGTCCACCTGATCGGCATCTACAGCGGCGGCGCCTGGATCGCCGAGCGGCTGCACGCCGATCTGGCGCTGAGCACGCCGCTGGGCACGCTGTCGTCGGCGCTGCACCGCGACGACTATGGCCGCCGCGGCCTGCCCAGCGCCACCAAGTCGACCGAGCTGCCGTTCGAGGTCGCCGGCGCCGACATCCTGCTGGTCGACGACATCCTCTACACCGGCCGTACGGTGCGCGCGGCGATGAACGAGCTGTTCGACTACGGCCGGCCGGCGCGCATCGAGCTGGCCGTGCTGCTCGACCGCGGCGGCCGCGAACTGCCGATCGAGGCCCGCTACTGCGGCGCCGTGCATCCGCTGGAAAGCCATCGCCACTTCGCGCTGTCGCGCGGCGATGATGCCCGCTTCACGCTGCGCATCGAATAGACCATGTCCCTGCGCCACCCTCAGCTGAACGAACGCGGCGAGCTGTCGCACCTGCTCACCATCGACGGACTGCCGCGCGCGCTGATCCATCACATCCTCGACACGGCGGCCACCTTCGTCGGCGTGTCCGACCGCGAGGTCAAGAAGCTGCCGCTGCTGCGCGGCAAGTCGGTGTTCAACCTGTTCTTCGAGAATTCGACGCGCACGCGCACTACCTTCGAGATCGCCGCCAAGCGGCTGTCGGCCGACGTCGTCAACCTGAACATCAATACCTCTTCGGCGTCGAAAGGCGAATCGCTGCTCGACACCATAGACAACCTGGTCGCGATGCACGCCGACATGTTCGTCGTGCGTCATGCGCAGAGCGGCGCGCCGTACATGATCGCGCAGCACATCGATCGCACGCGGCGCGGCGAAGTGCACGTCATCAACGCCGGCGACGGGCGCCATGCGCATCCGACGCAGGGCCTGCTCGACATGTACACGATCCGCCACTTCAAGGGCGACTTCACCGGCCTGACGGTGGCGATCGTCGGCGACGTGCTGCATTCACGGGTGGCGCGTTCCGACATTCACGCGCTGACCACGCTGGGTGTGCCCGAAGTGCGCGTGATCGGGCCGCACACGCTGCTGCCCGGCGGGCTCGAGCAGATGGGCGTGCGCGTCTACACCGACATGAACGAAGGGCTGCGCGGCGCCGACGTGATCATCATGCTGCGGCTGCAGAACGAACGCATGCGCGGCGCGCTGCTGCCGTCGGCGCAGGAGTACTTCAAGCACTACGGACTGACGCCCGAGAAGCTGGCGCTGGCCGCACCCGATTGCATCGTCATGCATCCGGGGCCGATGAACCGCGGCGTCGAGATCGATTCGGCGGTGGCTGACGGCCCGCAGTCGGTGATCCTCGACCAGGTCACCTTCGGCATCGCGGTCCGCATGGCCGTCATGAGCATCCTCGCCCAATCGTGACCATGAGACTGTCCATTGAACGCGGCCGGGTCGTCGATCCGGCCAGCGGCCTCGATGCCGCCACCGACCTGCACGTCGCCGACGGCCGCCTGCTCGCGCTCGGCGCGGCGCCGTCCGGGTTCCGCCCCGACCGCGTGATCGACGCAAGCGGCCTGATCGTCGCGCCCGGCCTGATCGACCTGGCCGCGCGCCTGCGCGAACCGGGTTTCGAGTACAAGGCTTCGCTGGAGTCCGAGATGCGCGCCGCGCTGGCCGGCGGCATCACCGGCCTGTCGTGCCCCCCCGACACCGATCCGCCGCTGGACGAGCCGGGGCTGGTCGAGATGCTCAAGCATCGCGCACGCGGGCTGGACCAGGCGCGGCTGTATCCGGTCGGCGCGCTGACCGTCGGGCTGAAGGGCGAGATCATTACCGAGATGGCCGAGCTGGCCGAGGCCGGCTGCGTGGGCTTCTCCCATGCCGGCGCCCCCATCGTCGACACGCAGGTGCTGCTGCGCGCGATGCAGTACGCGTGCACCTTCGGCTTCACGGTCTGGCTGCAGCCTCAGGACCCGCATCTGTCGCGCGGCGGCGTCGCGCACAGCGGCGCGGTGGCGGCACGCCTCGGGCTGGCCGGCGTGCCGGTGATCGCCGAGACGGTGGCGCTGAACACGATCTTCGACCTGATGCGCGTCACCGGCTGCCGCGTCCATCTGTGCCGGCTGTCGTCGGGGGCCGGGCTGGAACTCGTGCGCCGCGCCAAGCAGGAGGGGCTGCCGGTGAGCGCCGATGTC
>JBFWXS010000012.1:0-105444 GCA_050187175.1 Burkholderiaceae bacterium | reverse complement strand
CCGATCGCGAGACTTACGAGAAGGCGTCAGGCGAAGCGCTTGCGCCGGTCAAGCTTCCCGACACGCTCGCCTTCATGTTCGAGAGCCGCTATGCCATCCGGCCGACGGCGTTCGCCATGCAGTCCCCCCAGCTGCAGCCCGACTACTGGCGCTGCTGGGCCGATCTCAAGATCCATTTCGACCCGAATCAATCGCCTTCCCAGGAGCAGCACCCATGATCGTCATCGACGCCGACGCCCACGTGATGGAATCCGAGGAGACCTGGTCATTCCTCGACGAACAGTTCTATCCCCGCAGACCAGTGGTGGTCACCTTCCCCGAGGACACCTCGCTGGGCGTGTTCAATGCCGCCTGGCTGATCGACGAGAAGGTGCGGCTGTTCGGCGCTTCGCCGACCTCGGGCACGCGTTCACTGCGCAAGAAGTACAACCTCGAGTCGCAGCATCTGAGCAAGGTCGACGAGCGGCTGAAGGACATGGACAAGCGCCGCATCGACTACCAGGTCATCCACACCACCTTCGGCCTGCTCAACCTGTGCGAGGACGTCGAGCTGGAAGCGGCGCTGATGCGCAGCTATAACACCTTCATGTCGCGCAAATGCGCCGACTCGGGCGGCCGCATCATGTACAACGCGCTGGTGCCGTTCCGCGATCCGGCCGCGGCGGTTGCCGAGCTGCGTCGCGTGAAGTCGCTGGGCGGCGCGGTCGCGGTCTTCATGCGCGGCATCGAATGGGATCGGCCGCTGAACGATCCGATGTTCTCGCCCATCTACGAGGAAGCCGAGCGGCAGGGGCTGCCGATCGCGGTCCATGTGGGCTCGGGCAGCCCCGGTCTGCGCCATCTGTTCGACACGCAGAAGCGAGTGCCCGGCGAGGAGCCGTTCTGGCCGGCGCGGATGAAGCGCCTGGTCGGGCCGATCAGCGTGCAGTTCGGCTTCTACAGCCTGGTCGAAAGCCCGCTGCCTACCGACTTTCCCAAGCTGCGCTGGGCCTTCCTCGAAGCCACCGGCAGCGAATGGCTGCTCGGCGCCGTCGGCGCGCTGGAGCGAGCCGGCAAGAAGAACGCGCGCCGGCTGTTCGACGAGGGCCGCGTGTTTGTCGGCTGCGAGCCGAACGAGGACCTCGCCTACGTGGCCAAGCGCCTGAGCGGCGACAGCCTGATCATAGGCAGCGATATGCCGCACCAGGACGAAGCCGCCCACGAGGATCTGGTCGGCGAGTTCGAGGTGCGCACCGATCTCGGCAGCGAGCTGATGGAAAAGCTGTTCTGCCGCAACGCCGCCCGGCTGTACGACATCGATCCGAAGCCGATGCGGCGGCCCGTGTGATGGCCGCCGACCGATCGCTGTGGTACACGCGCTGCCCGCTGCCGACGGCATCGGGCATCGCGCTGGACGCGGGCATCCTGCAGGACCGGATGGCCGCTGCCGGCCTGTCGGTGGCGTCCATCGAATCGGCCGGCGATCCGTCGGCGCGCGCATCGCACTTCACGCATGCGACGCCCAAGCTGTTCCGGCAGGGCGGCAACATCCCGCCGATCTGGGCGCGCTCGAACGGCGCCGAGACGGCTCTGGTCGGTATCGCCTGGACACGCGAGTACCAGACCATCCTCGCCCGTCCTGAGGCCAGCATCCGCTCGGCGGAGGAACTGCGCGGCAAGCGCCTCGCGCTGCCGGTCCGCACCAGCGGCGAGATCGACTTCTGGCAGGCGATGTGCCTGCGCGGCTACGACTCCGCGCTGCGCACCGCCGGCCTGACGCTGGATGACGTCGAGCTGGTACGCCTGCCAGTCGTGGAGCGCTACATCGAGCAGCCGGCGCGCGGCGAGCAGCAGGCCTGGATGTGGGCCGGCGCCGCCCGCACCCGTCGCCAGCAGGCAGAGACCTTCGCCTTCATCCGCGGCGAGGTCGACGCGCTGTATGCATCCGGCGCGCTCGGCGCCCAGCTCGAAGCGCTGCTGCAGGCCCAGGTCGTCGTCGATCTGGGCTTCCACCCCGATCGCCGCGTGCAGATCAACAATCAGGTGCCGAACATCCTGACCGCCGACGCCGCGCTGGCGCGCGAACGGCCCGACGTCGTCGCCCGCTATCTGCGGGCGCTGAACGAAGCCGCCGACTGGGCGGCCGGCCACGCTGACGACGCGCGCCGGACCTGCGCCCGCGAGGTCGGCGCGCCCGAGGAGTGGATCGACATCTCTTATCGGCGCGATCATGTCGAGCGGCTGACGGTATCGCTGGGCGACGAACTGATCGGCGCCGTCGCCGAGCAGAAGCGCTTCCTGCTGCAGCATGGTTTCATCACCCGCGACTTCGACATCGAAGACTGGGTCAGCCGGCAAGCATACGAACTATCGATCCGAGAGGACTTCGCATGAACACCTTCCAGAATCCCCCGGGGCTGGCCAAGCCCTCCGGCTTCAGTCACGTCGCCACATCGACCCGCCGCAAGACGGTGATCGTCGCCGGCCAGGTCGCCTACGACGAGCAGGGCCGGGTCGTCGGCGTCGACGATCTCGCAGCGCAGGTCGAGCAGGTCTACCGCAACATCGGCATCGCCCTCGCCGCCAGCGGCGCGAGCTTCGCCGACGTGGTCAAGACCACATTGTTCGTCCGCGACATGACGCCGGAAAAGATCAAGGTGATCCGCGACGTGCGCTCGCGCTTCCTAGCGCCCGAGCCGCCCGCCAGCACGATGGTCGGCGTACAGGCGCTGGCGCGCCCCGAGCTGATGCTGGAGGTCGAAGCGATCGCGATGATCGACGACTGAGCGCGAGGTCAGCGCGCCCGCCGCCGTCCCCGCATCAGCGCGCGCGCCGCCGCGGCGGCGACGGCGCCTGCTGCGGCGCGGCAGCGCCGCGCGAACCGGCGCGCGGCTTCAGCGGAAAGACGCGCGACGTGCTCTGCCGCATGACCGCGGCCTGATCGAGCAGACGGTCGATCATGTCTTCCAGCTTCTTGCGCTCGCTGTCGTCCAGCGCCGACAGCAGCCCCTCTTCGTAGTCGACGGCCGCGGGCGCGATCTGCTCATAGATGCGCCGGCCCTCGGGCGTCAGCTCGATGGTCGCCCTGCGGCGGTCGCTTTCGTCGAGCTCGCGTGTCAGCAGTTTGCGCTCGACCATCTCGCGCACCGAACGGCTGACCGTCACCTTGTCCATCCCCGAATATTCGGTGAGCTCGGTGACCGAGGTGGGTTCGAGCTGAGCGGCCGCGGCCAGCATCCGCCACTGCGATACGTTCAAACCGAAGCGCGGCGAGTACGTCCTCAGCAAGCCGATGCTGATGTCGTTGACCAGACGCGACAGCTTGTAGGGCAGGAATCTCTGGAGTTGCAGCGCCGGGTTCTTCATGACGAACGGTAGGAGACGAATGACCCAGTATACCTGCGGCCAGCGCCCCGCCGGCCACCGGGCGAGCGGCCCGCCGAGGCAGGCGCCATGCTCAGGCAGGTACCGTACCGGTACCTGCCTCCGGCTCCAGCGACACCGACCGTGCATCGTAGCCGTAGATCCAGCGATAGCGGTCCTCGACGCGCTGATCGTCCCACTCGCGCTCGATGTAGGCCTGCGCATACTGCGCATCGGCGAGTGCCGGATTGTGCACCCGCCGCAGCTGCTCGGCGGAGCTGCGCGTGATGCCGGCCGTGCGCAGGCGGCGCAGCGCTTCGTAGCGGGCCAGCGCCTGCTCCGGCTGGTCCCCGAATGACTCGAGGCAGCGCGCAAGCACCAGCGAGTCCTCGAGCGCCATGTTGGCCCCTTGGCTCAGGAACGGCAGCGTCGAATGGCAGGCGTCACCGAGCAGCGTCACACGGCCGACCGACCAGCGTTCGAGCGGCTCGCGAACCATCAGCGCCCACTTGTAGGGAATCTCGATGTTGCGCACCATGTGCAGCACGTGCGGGTGCCAGCCCTCGAAGTCGGCCAGGCACTCGTCGACCGTACCGGCCGCGTTCCACGATTCGATCTGCCAGGTATCGCGATCGACCATGCCGATGAAGTTGAGCAGCTCACCGCGGCGCACCGGATACGTGACGATATGGGCGGTCGGCCCCAGCCACATGCTGCCGCCTTCGAAATTGATCACGTCGCGGATGCGCTCGAACGGAATCAGCCCGCGCCAGGCCATGCAGCCGGTGAACTGCGGACGATCCGCGCCGAACAGCGACTGCCGCACCCGCGAATGGATGCCGTCGGCGCCTATCATGATCGAGGTGCGCGCCCGGCTGCCGTCGGCGAAGCGCAGCTCCACGCCGCTGCCTTCCTGCTCGAAGGATTCGCATCGCCGGCCGAGCTGCACCGCGTCCGGTTTCAGCGCCCGCACGGCGGCCAGCAGCAGGCCGTGCACGTCGGCGCGATGGAAGGTCAGATAGGGGGCCCCGTAGTGGCTCGACGAGTGCTCGCCGAGCTTCATGAACGGGCGCTTCTGCCCGGTGTTCCACAGATAGGTGTCCTTGCCGGCCGTGGGCGTGCCGATCGCGCGGATAGACTCCTCCATCCCGTAGCAAAGCAGCACGCGCGAGCCATTCGGCGTGATCTGCACGCCGGCGCCGACCTCCTTCAGGTCTTCGGCCTGCTCGTAGACGGCCACGTCGATGCCCCGGCGCAGCAGCCCGAGCGCGGCGGCCAGGCCGCCGATGCCCGCGCCGATGATTCCGACTGTCCCGATCATGACGGCCGGCTCACTCGATGCGGATCTCGTTCGACCGGATCAGCGCTTCCAGCTTGATCCGTTCTTCGGCGATGTGCTTGGCGAAGGCCGGCGGCGCCATGTAGACCGGCTCGATGCCGGCATTGCGCAGCTTCTCCTGGATGCCGGGGTCGGCCATCGCGGCCCGCAGCGCGCCGGTCAGCTTCTGCAGCACGTCGGCCGGAGCGCCCGACGGAACCGCCACGCCCTGCCATCCGGTGATGTCGAATCCCGTGAATCCGGATGCGGCCATCGTCGGCACCTCCGGCATGAAGCCGGTCGGCTGCTCGCTGCCGACGGCGAGCACGCGCAGCTTGCCGGTCTTGATGAAGGACACCCCGGCCGCATAGTCGAGGAACATGACCTGCACGCGTCCCGACATCAGATCGGGAATGGCCGGCGCGACGCCGCGATACGAAGCGTGGACGACGTCGATGCCGGCGCGATGCTTGAACATTTCCATCGCCAGATGGTGCGGCGAGCCGATGCCGGGCGACGCATAGGTCAGCTCCGTCGTCTTGCTCTTGGCCAGCTTGACGAAATCGCTCACCGTCTTCGCGGGCGACGAGGGCGGCACCACCAGAAGCATGGGGAACGCGCCCGCCATGCCGACCAGCGTGAAGTCGGTCGCCGCGTTGTAGTTCAGCGATTTGTACAGCAGGCTGTTGACGACGAAGGTGTTCGTGTTGCCCAGCATCAGCGTGTAACCGTCGGGCTTGGACTTCGATGCGATCTCGGCGGCGATGTTCGTCGACGCGCCAGGCCGGTTGTCGACCACTACCGGTTGTCCGAGATGATCGCTCATGCCGCTGGCCAGGATGCGCGCCAGGATGTCCGAGCCGCCGCCGGCCGGGAACGGCACCAGCAGCTTGATCGGCCGCGCCGGATAGGTTTCGGCCGCTGCCGCCGCGCCAGTCAGCGCCAGCGCCGCAGCCATGCAACAGCTCAACAGCAAACGAAAGCGGTGGAAAGTCAACGCAGACATGTTTGGTTCCCTCGTGGACGGTGGAATGCGCCGGGGAGCCATCTTCGGGCATCTCCTCAGGCGACCGGGTGATGCTCCCACAAAATGGTTGCAATGTAAACAAGTTCGCAACCAATTGCTGTCCCAATCCGGACCTCTCGTCAGCGGCCGCCGCACCGGCATAATTCGCCCAAGCGCCTCCAACCTCCTCGATCGCCGCTGCGCACCATGCCGTACGCAAGAAGGCCCTCCTCCCCCGCCGGCCTGCTGCTGACCGGCGGCCTCGTCTGCCTGGCTCTGTGCCTGGCGGCGACCTGGCTCGCCACGCAACAGCCCTGGCTCGGCTTGCAGCTGCAGCCGGACTTCCGCAACGGCCGGCTCGACATCGTCGCTGCCCCGGCCGCTGGCTCCGCCGCGACCGTTACCGCCCCGGACGGCGTGCCGGCCACGGTGCCGGTGCCCGGCGTATTGCGCTGGATCGCAGCGGCCGACGGCAGCAGCCGCATCGATCTGCGCGCCGCCGATCTGATCGAGGAGCCGGACTTCTTTCAGCGCTATGAGGAGATGAACGAGCTGTTCTCGCGCCAGCAGCAGGTCAGCGCGCTGCTGGCCGCCGGCCCGGTCCAGCTGGGCGTGGAATCGCGGGCCGGCGAGCCCCGCACGATCGTCGTCAGCCCGGGGCCCCGGCCGCTCGCCGATCTGCCGTTCGTGTTCTGGTTCCAGCTCGCCGCCGGCTGCGCCAGCATGCTGATGGGCGCCTGGGTCTGGGTGCTGCGCCCGCGCGACTGGGGCGCGCGCATGTTTGCGCTCACCGGCTTGATGTTCACGGCCGCTGCCTTGCCGGCGGCCGTCTACAGCACGCGCGCGCTGGCACTGCCCGCGCCCACGTTCGCATGGCTGTCGATGCTCAATCACGCAGGCTCGCTGGGGTTCGGCGCGGCGCTGGTATGCCTGTTCCTCTGCTATCCGAAGCCGCTGACCCGTCCCGCGGCCCTGCTGTGGCCGCAGGCCGTGGCGCTGATCTGGTTCCTGCTGGACGCGCTGCAGCGCTGGCCCGACATCGACTGGGGACTGCGCGCGCCTATCGTGCTCGCACTGGCAGCGGCCACCGCTTGCGGCCTGCTGCAGTGGCGCCGGACTGCCGGCGATCCGGCGGCCCGCGCGGCGCTGCGCTGGTTCGGACTGGCGGCGATCGTCGGCTGCGGACTGTTCGTCGTCGTGGTGGTGGCGTCGACGCTGCTCGGCTGGCTGCCACCGGTCAGCCAGGGCTACTCGCTCGGCTTCTTCCTGATCATGTACGTCGGCCTGGCGCTCGGCCTGCGGCGCTACCGGCTGTTCGAGCTGGACCAATGGGCCTACCGGATCCTGCTGTGGACCGGCGGCGCACTGCTGCTGATCGCGCTGGACCTGACGCTGGTCATCGGCCTGCGGCTGGCTC
The DNA here is from genome assembly GCA_050187175.1 of Burkholderiaceae bacterium. Lineage (GTDB taxonomy): Bacteria > Pseudomonadota > Gammaproteobacteria > Burkholderiales > Burkholderiaceae_E > Zeimonas. The sequence goes on along the minus strand of JBFWXS010000012.1, from coordinate 98,361 downwards.
CGGAGATCTCGCTCGGTCTCGCCGTGCTGATCGTCGGCTTCGGCTGGCTGCCGCTGCGGCAGGCGCTGTGGTCGCGAGTGGTCGAGCGCAGGCCGCTCGCCGAGCACGAGATCTTCCAGGCGGTCATCCAGGTTTCGTTCGCGGCGTCGACGCAGCAGCGGGCGCGGCAATGGCAGTCCCTGCTGCAGCGGCTGTTCGATCCTCTCGAGCTGACCGCTGTCGATCCGGCTGAGAAGCTAGCGGCACGCCCTTCCGCCGACTCGGTCCGCCTGCTGCACGACGGCGTCACGCTGGAGCTGCCCGCGGTCGCCGGCTCGGCCCCGCTGCGGCTGCGCTATCCGCGCGGCGGCCGCGCGCTGTTCTCGACGCGCGATCAGGAACTCGGCCGCCAGCTGGTCGAGTTGCTGCGCCAGGCCGACCTGAGCCGCGACGCCTACGAACGCGGCGCCATGGAGGAGCGGTGCCGCATCGCGCGCGACCTGCACGACGACGTCGGCTCGCGGCTGCTGTCCGGCCTGCACCGCCCGAACCTGGACGACACGCGCCGGCTGATCCGGCAGGCGATCGCCGACATCCGCACCATCGTCTCCGGCCTGACCGGCCGCGAGCTGGCGCTGGCCCGAGTCATCGCCGAAGTGCGCCACGAGACCGCCGAACGCCTCGAAGCCGCCGGCATCGCGCTCGACTGGCCGCCGCCGCCCGATGACGACGCCTTGCCGCGCGTCGACTATGGCGTCTACAAGCACTGGATCTCGGCGATTCGCGAACTGGTCTCGAACGCCATCCGGCATGCTCGATGCAGCCGCTTCTCGGTGCGGGTCGCCGTCGACGGCGGCCAGCTGCGCACCGAGCTGCGCGACGACGGCATCGGATTCGACCGCGCCCGCTCTGCCGGACCAGCCGCCGATGCGGGCCACGGTCTGCCGAACCTGCGGCGGCGCATCGAGGAAGCCGGCGGCGTCTTCGACCTGCAGTCGGCTGCGGACGGCACCTTCGTCCGATTCCTGCTTCCGGTCTCCGCGTCCGACGGCGAGACGCCGCATCGGACCGGAACCGCCTCCGCCATCTGGGACACTGTTCGATGACCGCTACGGCGCATGCCCTGATCGTGGAAGATCTCCACGACGTCAGTCTCTGGCTTCGAGAGCTGCTTCTGCAGGCGTTTCCCGGCCTGTCGGTAGTCCGCGCGTCAAGCCTCGCGGAGGCGCGCGACTGGTTGTCGACGGGGCCGCTGGCCGCATCGCCCGAAGCAGCCGCCCTGCGGATCGCGCTGATCGACATCGGCCTGCCCGACGGCTCCGGCACCGATCTTATCCGCGAGATCGCGCAGCGGCATCCGCAGACCCTATGCGTCGTCACCACCGTCTATGACGACGACGAGCATCTGTTCCCCGCCATCGCGGCCGGCGCGCGCGGCTATCTGCTCAAGGACCAGGACGGCGAACAGCTGGTGCATGCGCTGCGCCGCATCGACGACGGCATGCCGCCGCTGTCGCCGGCGATCGCGCGGCGCATGCTCGACTGGTTCGGCCGCGGTCCGCCCGGCGCCGCCACGGCGCCTGCCGCCCCTGATCCCGCGCAGCCACCCAGACCGGCGCTGACGCCGCGCGAGACGGAGGTCCTGTCGGCCATCGGCCGGGGCCTGCGCGTCGCTGAAGTGGCCCGGCTGCTCGGCCTGACCGAACACACGGTGACCAGCTATGTGAAGACGCTGTATCGCAAGCTGAACATCAGCTCGCGGGCCGAAGCGGCGCTGGAGGCCTCGCGACGCGGGCTTGTATGAAGCGTCTGCGTTTATAATCGAAAAATTTTGCACATCCAGGCGGCGGGCAATGAGTGAGATCAAGAAAGTCGTCCTTGCCTATTCAGGCGGACTCGACACCTCGGTAATCCTGAAATGGCTTCAGGACACTTACGGATGCGAGGTGATCACCTTCACGGCCGACATCGGCCAGGGCGAGGAGCTGGAACCGGCGCGCCAGAAGGCGATGAAGTTCGGCGTCAAGAAGATCTACATCGAGGACCTGCGCGAGGAGTTCGTCCGCGACTTCGTCTTCCCGATGTTCCGCGCCAATACGCTGTACGAAGGCGAATATCTGCTCGGCACCTCGATCGCGCGCCCGCTGATCGCCAAGCGGCTGGTCGAGATCGCGCGCCGCGAGAAGGCCGATGCGATCTCGCACGGCGCCACCGGCAAGGGCAACGACCAGGTCCGCTTCGAGCTCGGCGCCTACGCGCTGATGCCCAACGTCAAGGTCATCGCGCCGTGGCGCGAATGGGATCTGCTGTCGCGCGACAAGCTGCTCGCCTACGCCGACCAGCACGGCATTCCGGTCGACTTCAAGAAACGCAAGGGTGAAGCGCCGTTCTCGATGGACGCCAACCTGCTGCACATCTCGTATGAAGGCGGCGTGCTCGAAGACCCGGCCCGCGAGCCGCCGGCGCAGGGCATGTGGCGGCTGACGGTGCCGGTCGAGAAGGCGCCGGGCCGTCCCGAAGACGTCGAGCTCGAGTTCCGCCGCGGCGATCTGGTCGCCATCAACGGCAAGAAGATGAAGGCGCACGAGCTGCTGACCGAGCTGAACCGGCTGGGCGGCAAGCATGGCGTCGGCCGGCTCGACCTGGTCGAGAACCGCTACGTCGGCATGAAGTCGCGCGGCTGCTATGAAACGCCCGGTGGCACCGTACTGTGGAAGGCGCACCGCGCCATCGAATCGCTGACGCTGGACCGCGAAGTGGCGCATCTGAAGGACGACCTGATGCCGCGCTACGCCAGCCTGATCTATAACGGCTACTGGTGGTCGCCCGAGCGGCAGGCGCTGCAGGTGCTGATCGACCATACGCAGCAGAACGTCAACGGCACGGTCACCGTACGGCTGTACAAGGGCAACGTCATCGTCGTATCGCGCAAGTCGGCCGATTCGCTGTTCGACGCGCGGATTTCCACCTTCGACGACGACGGCGGCGCCTACAATCAGGCCGACGCGGGCGGTTTCATCAAGCTGAACGCGCTGCGGATGCGGATCGCGGCGAACAAGATGGCCGCAGCGCCGGCGGCCGCCAAGGCCCCGAGCAAACGCGCCTCGGCCGACTCGCAGAAGCCCGCCAAGCCGCGCGGCAAGAAGTCGTAAACGGCCCGCACGGGACCGGCTGCCCGCCGCCGCCGGTCCCGCGCCGCCCGACAGCCTCGCCGCAGCGGCACTCCATGTCTTCGTCGCCGTTCCCGCCATGCCGCTGCTCACGCTCCAGAATGTCCATCTCGCCTACGGCCATGTCGCGCTGCTCGACGGCGTCGACCTGGCGATAGAACCCGGCGAACGGCTCGCGCTGATCGGCCGCAACGGCACGGGCAAGTCCTCGCTGCTGCGCGGCATCGCCGGCGAGATCGCCTTCGACGACGGACTGCGCACCGTCCAGAGCGGCGTGCGCATCGCGACGGTCGAGCAGGAGCCGGCGCTCGACCCGGCACACCGCATCTTCGAGGCAGTCGCCGCCGGCCTGTCCGAGCAGGCCGCCGCGATCGCCGAATATCAGCATCTGACGCATCAGCTCGCCGGCGGCAATGCTGGCGCGGCTGTGGGTGACGAAATACCGCCCGGCACGCTGGAGCGACTGTCTGCCCTGCAGGCGCAGCTCGACGCCAGCGGCGCCTGGGCGCTCGCGCATCGCATCGACAGCATCCTGGACCGGCTCGGCCTCGACGGCGACGCCCCGGTGGCCGCGCTGTCCGGCGGCACGCGCAAGCGCGTGGCGCTGGCCCGTGCGCTGGTCGCCGAACCCGATCTGCTGCTGCTCGATGAACCGACCAACCACCTGGACATCGAATCGATCGGCTGGCTGGAAGGCGTGCTGGTGTCGTACCGCGGCGCGCTGGTCGTCATCACGCACGACCGGCGCTTCCTCGACCGCGTCGCCACGCGCGTCGTCGAGCTCGACCGCGGCCGGCTGCGCTCATATCCGGGCTCGTTCAGCGCCTACCAGACACGCAAGGCCGACGAGCTGGCGCAAGAAGCCGTGCTCGACGCGAAATTCGACAAGGTGCTGGCGCAGGAGGAAGTCTGGATCCGCAAGGGCGTCGAGGCACGCCGCACGCGCAACGAAGGCCGCGTGCGACGCCTCGAAGCGCTGCGCCGGCAGCGCGGCGAACGCCGTGAACGGCTGGGCCGCGTCGCGCTGGCCGTCGATGCCGGCGAACGCTCGGGCAAGCTGGTAGCCGAGCTGATCGACGTGAGCAAGCGCTGGGGCGAACGCACAGTCGTGCGCAATTTCAGCACCATCGTGCAGCGCGGCGACCGCATCGGCCTGATCGGACCCAACGGCGCCGGCAAGACGACGCTGCTGCGGCTGATGCTGGGCGAGATCGCCCCAGACGAGGGCGTCGTACGGCTCGGCACCAACCTGAACCTCGCCTATTTCGACCAGCTGCGCGAACAGCTCGACGAGGATGCGACGCTCGCCGAGACGATCAGCCCCGGCTCGGACTGGGTCGAGATCGCCGGCCGCCGCCTGCACGTGATGAGCTATCTCGAGCGCTTCCTGTTCTCGCCGCAGCGCTCGCGCTCGCCCGTGCGCTCGCTGTCCGGCGGCGAACGCAACCGGCTGCTGCTGGCACGACTGTTCGCGCGGCCGGCCAACCTGCTGGTGCTCGACGAGCCCACCAACGACCTCGACATCGAAACGCTGGAACTGCTCGAGGAACTGCTGGCCGAATACCCGGGCACCGTGCTGATCGTGAGCCACGATCGCACCTTCCTCGACAATGTCGTGACGCAGTCTGTCGTCGCGCTGGGCGATGGACGCTGGCGCGAGTATGCGGGCGGCTATTCCGACGTCGAGGCGACGCGGGCGCGTGAAGCGCCGCCGCCACCGCCGCCGCAACAGCAGCCGCAGACGGCGCGCAGCAGCGGCGCCGCCGAGACCGGCACCCCGGCACCCGCGCAGATGCCTACCATCGGCGCTGCACAGGCCGGCGGTGCAGCCGGCAGTGCGGCCGCCCGCGAAGCGACTGCCGCTTCCGCCACGGCCTCCGCCGCCGCCTCCGCCACCACACCCTCCGATACCGCGGCCACCAGCACCGGAGCGCGGCGCGTCAAGCTGTCATACAAGGAACAGCGCGAACTGGACGCGCTGCCGCAGCGCATCGCCGATCTGGAAGCAGAGCAGAAGCAGCTCGGCGAGAAGCTGGCCGATCCGGCGACCTATCAGAACGACGCGGCCGCAGTGGCTGGCATGAACGAGCGCTTCGCGGCGATCGAGGAAGAACTGCTGGCCGCGCTGGAACGCTGGGAGATGCTGGAAGCGCGGCGCTGAACCGGACGCGCGGCGCTGAACCGGACGCGCGGCGCTGAGCTGAAAGTGGGGCACTGAGCCCGGACGCGCGGCGCCGAGGCCGGTCGCCGGTCATCGAAGCGCCAACCGAGGATACCGACGATGCGACACGACGACCTGCGGCTCTTCCTCGCGATCGCGAATGCCCGCAGCATGCGGCGCGCCGCGGAACAGCTGGGCACTACGCAGTCCGCGCTGACGAAAGCGGTCCGGCGGCTGGAAGCCGAACTGCACACCCGGCTATTCGATCGCGCTCCGCGGGGCGTCGAACTGACTGAACCCGGCCGCGCCTTTCACGCGCGTATGAAGCAGGTGGATATCGGTGTTTCGCAGGCTCTGCACGAGCTCGAGCACATGCGAATGGGCGAGCTGGGGCTGGTACGGCTCGGCTGCACCGCCGCGAACTTCGAGACGCTGGTCAAACCCGCCTTGCAAAATTTCCTGAAGTCGCGCCCCATGGCCCGTTTCGCCTTGAGCCTGGAGATCTCCAGCCGGCTCACCGACCTGCTGATGGATGGCCGGCTCGATCTGGTCGTGGCGGGATCGGCCCCGTCTGCGCCGCCGGAGCTCGAACAGCTGAAGCTGTACGACGAGACGATGCACGCCGTCGTACGCGCCGGACATCCATTGCTGCGAGCGGATGCCACCGTACAGGATCTGACGCAAAGCAGCTGGCTGCTGCCGCCGCCCGGACGCGTGCTGAGGCATTGGGTCGAGCGCAGGCTGAGCGAGCTCAGCGCCTCCGCCCCGCGCATCGCCATCGAGAGCGACGGCACGATGGCCGTGCTCAGCTCGATGGTGCGCGACAGCGACCTCGTTTCGGCGACGACCGGTCGAATGCTCGGTTCATCGGCAGGGGCCGGCCTGCAGGCGCTGGATCATCTGGCGGGCAGCGGACAGGCGCCGCTGCTGCTGTCATGGCGCCGTGACAGCTACCTGTCCCCGCTGGCACAGGATCTCCGCGATTCGCTGCGCACGATCGCGAGCGCGCATCGCGATCAGGCGATGTGAGCCGCCAGGAAGCTGCAGAGCCAGTCGTATTCGGCCTGCACCGCGGCGCCCCTGATGCGCGCACGCATGAAGCCATGGATCATGCCCCGCGCTTCGCGATAGCTGGTAGGCACGCCCGCCATGATCAGGCGAGTCGCGAAGATCCGGCCATCGTCGCGGATCGGGTCCATGCCGCCGGTCAGGACCGCGAACGGCGGCAGCCCCCGCAGGTCGGCCTCGGCCGCGATCGCCGGCCGGGCCAGCGGATCGGCATGATCGCGCTGCGATTGCAGATACAGATCGCGGTACTTGTGAATGCTCTCGCGACGCAGACTGGGACTGTCCGCGAACTCCAGGTACGAAGGCGGGTCTTCCTCGGGCCTCAGGCTGGCGCCGAAGTACGGATATACCGCCGCGACACAGCCGATGCGCACGCCGGTATCGCCGCGCGCCTTCATGGCCAGGGCCGCACTCAGATTGCCGCCCGCGCTCTCGCCGGTGAGCGCCAGCCGCGATGCATCGATCCCGAGCCGCTCCGCCTGCGTCGGCAGCCAGCGCAGCACGGCCCAGCAGTCGTCGAGCGCCGCAGGATACGGGTGCTCCGGCGCCAGCCGGTAGTCGACCGACACCACTACCGCTCCGATCTGATCAGCGAAGCCCCACGCCGACGTCTCCGAGCTGTCGAGGTCGCCGGCCACGAAGCCGCCGCCATGAAGGTAGACGACGACCGGCGCCCTGGCGCTGGCGGCAGCCGCGCGGTAAATGCGGATCGGAACTCCACCGTGCGGCGCCGGAACGATCTCGTCGCGCACCGCGATGCCCGCGGGACAGGGTTCGTGCAGCAGGGCCGAATAGGCGCTCCAGAACTTTCTGAACTCCGCCGGCGAGCCGCCGGTGATCGCCAGGTTGCCGAGCTGCGCGCGCGCTTGCGCCAGCTGGTCCATGTCGGGATGGATCATGTCCGGCGACTACTGCTGCACGGGGATACTGGCGGCGGCGATGACCTGGGCGAAGCGCGTCACTTCGGACCGGATCAGTTGGCCGAACTCGGCGGGCGACCCGCCCTGCGCCACGCTGGCCATCTGGCCCAGGCGCGCACGCAGCTCCGGCTCCTTCAGCACGGCGTTGAGCGAGGCATTGAGCCTGGCCACGACCGGCGCCGGCGTGCGAGCTGGCGCGAGAAAGCCGGCCCACCCGAACACGGAGAACCCCTTCAGCCCCGCTTCATCGATCGTCGGCACCTCGGGCAGCAGCGGTGAACGAATCGTGCTGCCCACGCCGAGCGCGATCAGCCGACCGTCCCTGATGTACGGCAGCAGCGCCGTGATCGAGTCGATCGACATCTGCACCTGCCCCGAGACCAGATCCCGAACCCCTTCCGCCGTGCCCTTGTAGGGAACATGCACGATGTTCACACCGGCCATCGACTTGAAGATCTCGCTCGACAGATGCGAGGAAGTCCCGATGCCCGACGACGAGAAGTTGATCGTTCCGGGCCGCTCCTTGGCCAGTGCGATCAGTTGCGGCACCGTCCGGACGCCGAGAGACGGGTTCACCACCAGTACCGGCGTGGTGATCGACGCCATGCCGACCGGCTCGAAGCCGGCGACGGTGTCGTACGGCAGATTGCGGTACATCGTGGCATTCAGCGCATGCGCCGGCGACACGCTGGCGCCGATCGCGATACTCGGCGCTGACAGTCGCCGCGAGCCCCCGCGCACGTTTCTCAAACGGGCAACAGTTGCGCTTCCGAACGATCCTTGACACCCCAAGCGGCCCCAACCCAGAATTGTTTCACCCAAGGATGCCGAATGCGCCGGCCTCGTTCGAGCCCCGTGCGTACCGCGCATCGACCCATCAGATCAGAGCAAGGAGTAGCTGAGAATGGCGCTGAAGAACATGCCGCAATGCGCCGGCAAGGCGAGCGAAGTGGCCGTGTCGGGCTATGGCCGGATCGCGAAGGTTCCGTCCGAGGACGCGATGCTGACGCGGGTCGGATTCGGTACGCCGATGGGTGAACTGCTGCGCCGGTACTGGCAACCGATCTGCCTGTCCGAGGAGCTGACGGATCTGCCCAAAGCCGTCAAGATCCTCGGCGAGGAGCTCGTCGCGTTCCGCAACAAGAAGGGCGAGGTCGGCGTGCTCGATGCGCATTGCGCCCACCGCGGCACGTCGCTGGAGTACGGACGCATCGAGGAAGACGGCATCCGCTGCTGTTACCACGGCTGGTATTTCTCGAACAATGGCCAATGCCTGCAGCAGCCGGGAGAGCCGGCGGGAAGCACGTACTACAAGGAAGTGTTCCAGCCCGCCTACCCGGTGCAGGAGTACCACGGTCTGGTCTTCATCTACATGGGACCGCCCGACAAGCAGCCGCTGCTGCCGCGCTACGAGGCGCTGGAACAGCCGAACACTCAGGTCATCGCCTACCGGAACTTCAGCCGCGGCGTCGTGGCGCCGGTGAACTGGCTGCAGATCCACGAGAACGTCATGGATCCGGTCCATACCGCGTTCCTGCACTCGACGATCAGCACCACGCACTTCACGAAGGCGTACGCGGCCATCCCGCAGCTCGGGTTCGAAGAGACCGAGATGGGCATGCAGTACATCCGGACCTCCAAGCAGCCCACTGGACGGACCTTCATCCGCGTCCAGGATGTGGTCCTGCCGAACGTGCGGGCGGTGTCCGAAGCGCTGCTGTCCGACGAGCCGCACGTGCAGGGCGCCCCGGTCATCGGCTTCTGGGTACCGGTGGACGACACGAATACGATCGGTTTCCATCTGGAGGCGCTGCGCATCGTCGACGGGAAGGTGATTCCGTCGTCGCTGATCAGCGCGCCGGTCGGCCGGACGGCGGGCGGCAACGCGCCGCGGACCTGCTACGAGGATACGCAGCGGGAGCCGGACGACGCCGAAGCGCAAGGCAGCCAGCGTCCGATCGCCGTCCATGCGCTGGAGAATCGCGGCACCACCGACGCCGGCATCGTGATGTGCCGTCGCCTGTTGCGCGAAGCCATCCGCGACATGCAGGAAGGGCTCGACCCGAAAGGCATCGTGCGCGACGAGTCGCAGCTGCCGATCAAGCTCACCGCGAGGAACGAAATCCGTGAGTGACGGAGCCCAGTGGATCAAGGTCGCCGAAGCCTCGCAGATCCGGGCGAATCGCACGCGCCTGTGCCGGGTCGGCGACAAGGCGATATGCCTGTACAACGTCGGCGGGACGATTTACGCGTCGGACGATCTGTGCACGCACGGCATGGCCAGCCTCGCCGACGGCTACATCGACGGCGATGAGATCGTCTGCCCGCTGCATGACGGACGCTTCTGCATCGCCAGCGGCAAGGCGACGGGCGCGCCTTGCACGGTCGATCTGCGGACCTATTCGGTAACGGTGACGGACGGCGCCGTCATGCTCGACAGCGCCGAGCTTGCCAGGACCTCCACTTAGGCGAACGCCAGTGAGCGACACCATCGCAGTGATCGGCGCCGGTCAGGCCGGCGGCTGGGCAGCCAGGACCCTGCGCGACCAGGGCTTCAGCGGACGCCTGCTGCTGATCGGCAACGAGCGGCACCCTCCGTACGAGCGACCGCCGCTGTCCAAGGGCATCCTGCGCGGCACACCCGCCGAGGCCACGGTGATCTTCGACCAGCCCGCGCTGCAGAAGCTGGACATCGAATGGCTGCCTTCGGTGAGCTGCCTGTCCATCGAGCGCGCGCAGCGCACCGCGATGCTGTCCGATGGCCAGCAGATCCGCTATGACAAGCTGATCCTGTGCACGGGCGGCCGGGCGCGGCGGCTGGCGATTCCGGGGGCGGAGCTGCCCGGTGTCCTGGCGCTGCGCAACCTCGACGATGCCCAGGCCATTGCCGACCGCCTGGAGCCCGGCAAGCGGCTAGTGGCGATCGGCGGCGGCTGGATCGGCCTCGAAGTGGCCGCGACGGCCCGCACCAAGGGCCTGGACGTCACCGTCGTCGAGGCGCAGCCGCGCATCTGCGCGAGAACCGTGCCGCCGGTGGTGTCCAATCATCTGCAGGCGCTGCACGAAAGCCACGGCACGCGTCTACTGGCAGGCCGGCAGGTCCAGCGGATCGCGGCCTTGCCCGCCGGCGGACTGCAGGTGCTGCTCGATGACGGGCAGCAGCTGCCCGCGGACATTGTCATCGTCGGCGTCGGGCTGGAGCCGAACGACGAGCTGGCTCGAAGCGCCGGGCTCGAATGCCGCAACGGCATCGTCGTCGACGAGCGCTGCAGGACCTCGGACGAACACATCTTCGCGGCCGGCGACGTGACGGTGAGCTTCAATCGCTGGCACGGCAGGCCGCTGCGGCTCGAGTCCTGGCAGAACGCGCAGGACCAGGGCATCGCCGCGGCCAAGGCCGCGCTCGGCCAGAACGTCCGCTACGACCCGCTGCCGCGCTTCTGGTCGGATCAGTACGACGCGACGATCCAGATCCTCGGCGACGTCGAATCACCGAGCGGTCAGTCGGTCATCCGCGAGGATCCCGAGTCGGGCCAGCTCATCGTGTTCCGCGTCGACGGCGAGCAATTGATGGGTGCCGTGGGGATCAACGCGGCCGCCCGGCTGCGCGACGTGCGGAGGATTCTCGCCCAGGCCGTACCGGTTTCGGCCGGGATGCTGCAGGACCCGGCGTTCGATCTGGCGGACATCGGCCGATGATCGCGAGGGACACATTGAAGACCGACGAGCAAGCACTCGACGGCAAGGTCGCGCTGATCACCGGCAGCACCGCCGGCATCGGCCTGGCGATCGCACGCCGCTGCCTGATGCAGGGCGCAAGCGTCCTCATCTCAGGCCGCAGCGATGCTTCGGTCAAGGCGGCGCTGCAGAGCCTGGGACATACGGATCGCGTCCGCGGATACGCGGTCGATCTCGAAAGCGCCGAGGCTCCCGAGCAATTGCTGACATGGTCCGCCGCGCAGTTCGGCGCGATCGACATCCTGGTCAACAACGCCGGCATCGCGGAACGCAAGACGCTCTGGGAGATGACGACGGCCGAATGGGACCGTGTGTTCGCTGTCAACCTGCGCGCGGCGTTCTTCTGCGCGCTGGCCTTCGCCGAGCAGGCAAAGGGGGCGAAGCGCGGCGGCGCGATTCTCAACATCTCGTCGGTGGCCGGCCAGAACGGCGGTGCGGCGGCAGGGCTGGCCTATGCAGCATCCAAGGCCGGCATGATAGGCATCACGCGATCGCTCGCTCGCCATTGCGCCCCGCTGGGCATCCGCGTCAACTGCATCGCGCCCGCGGACATCGAGACGCCGATGACCGAATCGTGGCCGCAGGAACTCAGAGATCGCCTGATCGCGATGACGCCGATGGGGCGCTTCGGCGACGTCGACGAAGTCGCCACCGTCGCTGCCTTCCTCATAAGCGACGCCGCAAGCTACGTCACCGGCCAGACGCTGAACGTCAACGGCGGCCTCTACATGGGCTGACGCGGGGAACACCCCTCCCCGCGATTCGAAGCGCCCTCTTGCTGCGGCCCTGTTGCCGAAGCGAGAACGATGGGCGACCGGAATTGTCGTTGACACTGCCAGGGGTGCTCACTACGCTGGAAACGGCCCTTCAATGCGATGACAAACATGGCATCCGCGATTCGCAAGAAGCTTGTCCCCCCCGACACCACCGGGAGAGCCGGCACGAAGGGCTTAAGCGCGATAGTGCTGGGCTGTTTGCGCAGCCGCGGGCTGATGATGATCCTCTCACCGCTGCTGCTGCTCTGCCTGTGGCAGCTGCTGACCGAAGTCGGCGTCATCTCCCTTCGTTCGTTCACGTCGCCGGCCCAGGTGCTGATGGCGTTGAAGGAAGTAGTGCTGGGCGAAAACCTGGCGCTCAGGGGCTCGCTGTTCGAGCATACCGCCGCGAGTCTTCAGGAAGTATTCCTCGGCTTCCTGATCGCCGCTGCAGTCGGCGTGCCGACCGGTCTGCTGATGGGCTGGAGCCGCATCGCATTCAACCTGCTCGATCCGATCGTCGAGCTGCTGCGGCCGATTCCGCCGACGGCATGGGTGGCGATCTCGCTGCTTCTGTTCGGGCTCGGCCTGCAGCAGAAGCTGTTCGTCGTCTTCGTCGCGACCGTCAGCCCGATCCTGATCACATCGATGGACGGCGTGCGCACCATCGATGCGATTCTTCTGAAGGTGGCGCGCACACATCGCGCCAGCCAGTTCGAGACGGTCACGAAGATCGTTCTGCCCGCTCTGCTGCCGTCGATACTGACGAGCTTCCGCGTCGGCCTCGGCATGAGCTGGATGGTGGTCGTCGCCGCCGAGCTGATCGCGGCCGAAGCGGGCCTGGGCTTCCTGCTGATGCAAGCGTACCGGATCTTCCGCCTGGACGTGATGATCGCCGTCATGCTGATGATCGGCCTGCTCGCGTTCGTAATGGATCGAGGCCTTCGTCTTCTGCAGCGGCGTCTGCTCGCCTGGGAAGAAGGCTACCGCTGACTCGAACCCCGCCGAAGGAGATCATCATGAAGATTCGCCAGATTCCCATCCACGTCGCGCTGCTGCTCTTCGCCGCATTGCTCTTCTTCGCATCGGCGCAGTCCGCTCATGCGAACGACAAGCTGCGCGTCGGCTATCTGCCGATCGCCGAGGATGCGCCCAAGTTCGTTGGCGTCCAGAAGGGTATCTTCAAGAAGCACGGCCTCGACGTGGAGCTGGTGCGCTTCGAGAGCGGCCCCGATCAGGTGAGCGCCGTGCTGAGCGGTGCCATACAGGTAGGGGCCATCGGCTCGCCCGGCATCGTGTTCGCAGCGGCAGGCGGACGCAGCGTGGTTGCGTTCCTGAACAATGGCAGCAACCGCAGCGGTGACGCCGGCCATGAGTACTATGCAGGCATCGTCGTGCCGGAGAAATCCACGATCCGCAGCATCGGCGACCTGAAGGGCAAGCGAGTAGCCGCAAACGTCCTCAAATCGAACTCGGAGGTTCAGACCATCCTGCAGGTGCAGCGCTGGAACCGCGAGAACCCGAGCCAGCAGATCGACATGGAGCGCGACATCCGCTTCGTCGTGCTGCCCTTCGGATCGATGCCCGGCGCGCTGGAGCGCAATCTCGCCGACGCGGCAAGCCTGATCGAGCCGTTCATGACGCAGCTCAGCATGCAGCAGCCCGTGCGCGTCGTCGCGCCGGTCGGCTACGCGATGCCAAACTGGCCCATCAGCCTGGGAGTAGCGGAGCGCGACTACGCCCGCAAGAATGCCGAAGTCCTGTCCCGCTACCGTACGGCATGGGCCGAAGCGGTCGCCTGGATCGACCAGAACCGCAACGAGACGATCTCGGTGATCCAGCCTTACACCGGCCTGGACAAGACCGTTCTGTCGCGCATCGTGTTTCCCAGCTGGGCCGGCGACATGAACTCGGTGCGCGAAGGCACGAGAAAGATCATGCAGGGCATGATCGATGCCAAGCTGATCAAGGAACAGGTCGATCTGGATCGCTACATCGTGACCGACCTGCGCAAGTTCCAGCCATGACGCCAGCCACGACGCAAGCCAGCGTAGCAGTCAGGTCGGTCGACATCAACTACGTCCGGGGCGGGCAGGTCACGTCGGCGGTGCGCGACGTATCGTTCGAGGTCGGAGACAACGAGTTCATTGCGCTGGTCGGGCCCTCGGGCTGCGGCAAGACGACCCTGCTGCACGCGATCGGCGGGCTGGTCGGCATCTCCGCCGGCGACATCGTCTGCGCGAGCCAGCACAGCGCCGACGGGCTGGACCGCGTAATGGTCTTCCAGGAGCAGTCGCTGCTGAAGTGGCGCACCGTCGAGCAGAACGTTGCCTTCGCGCTCGAGTGCAAACGCGTGCCGAAGGCCGAGCGTGCGCCGGTCATCGAAGGACTGCTGCGGCAGGTGGGGCTATGGCATCGCAAGGATGCCTATCCGTTCCAGCTGTCGGGCGGCATGAAGCAGCGCGTCGCGATCGCCCGGGCGCTCGCCTCCGGCGCGCCGGTCCTGCTGATGGACGAGCCCTTCGGCGCGCTGGACGCGCAGACGCGCCTGTCGATGCAGACTTTTCTTCTGAAGCTGTGGCAGGAGTCGAAGAAGACCGTGATCTTCGTCACGCATGACATCGACGAGGCCATCTACCTGGCCGATCGCGTCCTAGTCATGTCAGCCGGCCCGGGAACGATCCGGGCGTCGATCCCGGTGGAGCTGCCTCGCCCTCGACCTTCGGACGCTCACCTGTCGGACGAGTTCATCGCCAGCAAGCGGCGAATCCTCGCCGAGATCCGCTCGTCGGAGACTGATTCTGCGGGTCAGGCGGATCACTAGGGCCGCTGCTATTGCATCGGCGAGAACGGCACCGAACGCAGCACGCTGGCCGTGACGCGGCTGAGCAGCGGCTGGGATTTCTTCAGAAACTCCTGCCACTCGCCGTTCTGCTCGAGCTGCGCGAGCTTGGCTGCGCGTTCGTCGAGGCTGCGGTGCGCGACGAGCTGCACGATCTCGCTGAGCCGCGACGGCTCGGTGCGCATCAGACCGACCTGGTGGGCGTAGCGCTGATATACCGGCGCGATGCCTTTCATCAGCTCGATGAAGGCATTCGCCGTACCCGGATGGGTGTAGTACCAGCGCAGCTCGTAGACATTGCCGCCTTCCGCCGGCGGAGTCAGCGGCACGATCGGGTACAGGAAATCATACTTCTGCGCCGTCAGGTTCAACTGGATCTTCGGTATGTAGTCGCGATTCCAAGCAACGTTGCGCGTGAGATCGATCCGCAGCGCCTCACGCTGGTTCAGATCCTCGTACTCCCACAGATGGACCAGCCGGTTAAGCGTGCCAAGCTCGGTCGTCCAGTAGCCTTCGAGCTTGCCGTAGGCGTCTCCCCGGATTTTTCTGCCGATCGCCTCGTTGTTGCGCAGATAGTCGTCCTGAGTGCCCGGCGCCAGCGTGTACTGCCGCAGTTCATAGATCATGCTCGTTCCTGTTTTCCGTTCGACCCTGCGCACAGCAGGGCATGTCAAGCCTGGTCGGCCTGTTCGTCGATGATGATCGCCTGTGCAGGACAGTGACGCGCGGCCGTCTTCGCCTGCACGGCCTGCTCGCCGGTAGGCGCCTCGTTCAGAAGGATCACCACGCCGTCGTCCTGCCGCTGGTCGAATACTTGCGGCGCCAGCAGCACGCACTGGCCGGCGCCGCAGCACTTGTCTTCGTCTATCGTGATGCGCATCAGCGCCTCACCAGTGAACGGGCAGCGACTCCAGCCCGTAGATCTGCCCTTCATGCCGGAACTGCAGCTGACCGAATGGCACGGCAAGCCGGATCGTCGGCAGTCGTCGCAGCACGCCGCCGAGCAGAGCCTGCAGCTCGACGCGCGCGACTCCCTGTCCGAGGCAGGCGTGCGGCCCGAAGCCGAAGGCCAGATGCATGTTTGCATTGTCGCGGCGGAAGTCCAGGCGATCGGCATCGCCGAAGATCGAGGGGTCCCGGTTCGCGGTGCTGTTGTGCAGGATGATTCCTTCACCCGCCCGTATCACCTGATCACCCACGGCAATGTCTTCGAGTGCCACACGGCGCCGGCCCGAATGGGTGGCATCGCAGTAGCGCAGCAGCTCCTCGACCGCAGCGGGCAGCAGCTCGGGCTCGGCGACAAGCATGGCGAACTGGTCGGGGTGCTGGAACAGCGCGAGCATGGCCAGCGACGAGGTGTTCGCGGTCGTTTCGTGGCCGGCGACCAGCAGCTGACGTGCGATGCTGATCATCTCGTGCAGCGACAGATGCCCCGGCACGAACTGCTCGACGACGAGCCGGCTCAGCATGTCCTCCTGCGGCTCGGCCGCCCTGCGCCGGATCAGATCCCCGAGGAAGCCTTCGCACAGCTCGCGGCTGGCGGCAATGGCCTCTTCCGGCGTCGTCAGGCTCGACGAGATCAGTTTGGCGCGGCTCTGGAAGAACTCGCGACTCTCGTACGGCACGCCGAGCAGATCGCAGATGACGCGCGTGGCGAGCGGAAACGCGAGCTGCTCGACGAAGTCGATCGGCTGCTGCGCATCCGAAAGACCGGTGATCAGCTCGTCGACGATCGCCTCGACCGAGGCCCGCATCTCGTTGATGCGCCGGGCGGTGAACTCGCGGGCCAGCATGCGGCGCTGCACCGTGTGACCGGGCGCATCCATGCCGTTCAGCGTCGGATAGTGGTTGCGCAGCACGTCCACGCCGCCGTTGACGGCTGGATAGCCCGGGCGTGTCACGTCCGAGCTGACGCGCGGATCGACCAGCAGCTTGCGGCAGTCCTCGTAGCGAGTCACCAGCCAGGCCGTGGAACCGTTCCACAGGCTTACCTTCACCAGCAGATCGCTCTGCTGTATCGCCTTGTAGCCGCCGGGCGGATGAACCGGGCATTCACGCGGTAGCGGAAAGCGCGCCGCCGCATCGAAAGGACAGGATTGCATGGCTTTACTTCGATTCGCCGGCGTTCTCTTGCACGACGCGGCGAATGCGTTCCTTGTAATCCGTCACGAAGCGGGTGAACTCCTCGGGCGTTTCGGTCCGGACAGCCATCCCCTGCTGCCGCAGCTTCGCCCGCACTTCCGGCTGGCGGGCCGCGGCGACGATGGCCGCGTTCAGCGCGCGCATCGTCTCGGGAGGAATGCCCTTCGGCCCCATGAAGCCGAACCAGGTCTCGAACTCCAGGTTAGGCAGACCGACTTCCGCCGCCGTCGGCGTATCCGGCAGACTCGGGTTGCGTGCCGCCGAGGTCACGAACAGCGGAGTCAGCTGACCGCTCTTGATGAAGGCAAGCTTGGAGACGATCAGGTCGAAGCTGACTTTGATCTCGCCGGCGATCTCCATCGGCACCATCTGCGCCGACCCCTGGAACGGCACATGCGTAGCCTGGATGCCGGTTTCACGCGTCAGCATCACGCCCAGCACGTGCGCACTGGAGCCGGCGCCGAACGAGCCGTAGCTGAGTTCGCCGGGACTCTTCTTCGCGAACTCGACGACTTCGGTGATCGAGCGGGGGGCGAACTTGGAAGAAGCCGTCATCACGAACGGCATCTCGGAGACGCGTGTGATGAAGCTGAAGTCTTTCAGCACATCGAAGGGCAGCGAGGGATTGATGGCCGCCAGGTGCATGAACGCGGCCGGCACCAGCCCGAACGTGTAGCCGTCCGGCTTCGCCTTGGCGATCGCCGAGAAACCGATCTGTCCCGTCGCGCCCGGCCGGTTCTGCACGATGACGGGCACGCCCCAGCCCTTGGACAACTGCTCTGCTATCAGACGGGTGACGAAGTCGGCCGAACCGCCGGGCGGATAAGGAACGATCATCTCGACGGAGCGCGTCGGGAACTTGGATGAAGCACTCGCGAATGCGGGTGCCATTAGTGCGACTACAGCGGCTAAGACCAGCAACAGCATACGGCGGTGAAACAGATCGAGCGCGCGACCCATCATGACTGATTCCCTTTCGTTATGCGGCGTGAACCTGGCTCACGCCATCGATATCCACGCCGATCAGATTGAGGCTGCGCTGTTTCAGCGTCAAGCATCAATCCGCGGCACGGCTGTTGCCGATTCGGCACCCAGCGCATCATCGACGCCATCGACGCCGCGCTTGGTGAACACGGCGTGACGTGCTTCGCGCATCGTCGATTCGCGATCGAGCACGACTTCATCGCCGATCCGCCATTCGGCATCGGCGGGGCCGTGCAGATGCGCAAGAATTCGCGCACCTTCATGCAGCTCGATCAATGCGAGCAGATAGGGCAGCCGTCCATCCGCGCCCAGTCCCTTGGTACGCAGAGTGGTGAATGCATGAACGCGCCCCGCGCCTGAGACAGGGCGCCACGACAAGCGGCGACGTCCCGTGTATATGCTCACGGGCCCCGGCGGATGCTGGAAGCGTTGCGCATCCAGGCAGTACTGCAGGACCAACCTGCCTTCGCGCAGACCCTGCCAGAACGGGTCCGCATCGACGTATTGACACGGCTGTCCGCCTTGCGCATCGGATCCGTTGCCTGCGCTCATCGGGCCTCCAGAATCATAGCATTGCTGGTCGTCCAGTTGCGTCCGTACGGAATCGTTCCGATGCCGGTCACCAGAGCGGTGCGCTGCTTCGCCTGCCGCTCGCCGGCTTCGCCGAAAAGCTGGCGAACGGCTTCGATCAGGTTCACGCCGCCGCCCGCCATGCCGGGCTGCCCCGCGGATATCTGCCCGCCCCCGGTGTTGAGCGGCAGCGTGCCCGAATAGGACAGATCCGTGGCGCGGACGTAAGCGGCGCCCGCTCCGCGCTCGCAGAAGCCCAGCTGCTCCATCTGCAGCAGGACGGCGATCGTGAAGTCGTCGTACGGCTGGAACATGCCTATATCCGCCGGCTGCCTCTTCGCCTGCCGGAACAGGCGTTCGGCGAGAGCGCCGAAGCCGGTCTCCAGGATGTCCGGGCACGGATCGGCGGGCCTCGGATTGCTGATCTCCGCGTAGGCCAGCGGCACGATCGTGCGGGGCCAGCCTCGTCGCGCCGCTTCTTCGCGGGACGCGACCAGCAGCGCGTTCGCGCCGTCGCAGAACATGACGCAGTCAAGCATCCGCAGCGGATCGGCGATCAGCCGCGAGGCCTTGTATTCATCGATCGACAGCGGCCGGCGCAGGCGCGGCAGCGCATTGTCGTTCAGCATCGCATGGCGGCGCTGCACGACCGCGATCTCGGCCAGCGCGTCCTCGTCCAGGCCGTACTGGTGCGCGTAGCGATTCATCAGCAAGCCGAAGATCGCGGGCGGACGCGCCGCGGCCTGCGGCGCCTGGAACTCGTCGCGCCAGGCGGCAGCGAAGCCGCGCCTCACCGTCGTAGGCGCATCGGCGGACAGGACCAGCGCGATCCGGCACGCACCGCGATCGACGGCCGCGACCGCGCTGGCCAGGCCGCTGAGCGCCGAACAGCCGCCGAGCGCGCTCAGCGTCAGCCACTGCGGCGCGATGCCGAGCGCGACGCACATGTCGGACGGATAGAACGGGTTGGTGGCCTCGCTCAGCGAAATCGTCAGCGCCATGCCGTCGATGTCGCCGGCCTCCAGCGCCATCCTCTGCAGCAGCGCCGAGGTCACCTCGCCGGCAAGCTCGTACGCGCTGCGCCCGGAGCCGATCTCGTTGGGCAGTTCCGCATAGCCCGCGACGACTGCTTCCCGCACACCGTCCGTCATGCCAGGATTCCCGGCGCGCCGCCCACGGCGGCGAAGCGGCCCAGATGGTAGTCGGCGTCGCCGAACTGCCGTTCGAGCACGGTCAGGCGCTTGAACGCGTGCGCCACCTTCATCTCCAAGGCCATTCCCATGCCGCCATGCAGCTGCACCGCCCGCTGCCCGACGTAGCGGCAGGCTTCGGCCAGCTTGATCTTGGCGGCCGAGACAGCCCGGATCCGGTCCTGGGCGGAGGTCTTTCCGCTGCGAGCGGCATCGACGGCCGCGCAGGCCAGCAAGGCGATCGAGTACGCCTGTTCGGTCTTGTTGGCCATCTCCGTCACGACGTGCTGCAGCGCCTGGAACGAGCCGATCGGCACGCCGAACTGCCGGCGCGTCCTCAGATAGTCGATGCTCATCGCATTGACGGCCTGCAGCAGCCCGACCGCTTCGCAGCAGATCAGCGTGGTCGCGAAGTCGATGCACTCGGCCACGGCGTCGGACGCGTCGGCCGCGTCGGGCGCGTCGGTTGATCCGGCGGCACTGGCTGATCCGGCGGCGTTGGCTGCACCGGTTGGCTCGGCTGTGCCGATACCGGTGCCGACCCCAAGCCGCGCCTGCCGCCCCACGCGCACCGCGTCGAACGATAGGTCGGCGCCGCGCCGGTCGTCGATGCCGCGGTACGGCTTCAGGCGCAGTCCGGGAGCCTTCGCATCGACCACGAACACGCCCAGCCCCTGGCGGTCCGCCGGGCCGCCGGAGAGCCGCGCCACGACCAGCAGCCGGTCGGCGCAGCTCGCATCGTCCACCAGCACTTTGTCGCCCGACAGCCGATAGCCGTCGCCATCCTGGACCGCCGTGACCGCGATCGTTTGCAGCGGATGCCGCGCGCCGGCTTCGAGGTGGGCGAATGCGAAAATCGCCGTCCCGTCGATGAGGGCCGGCAGCAGCGCGGCTCGTTGATCGTCGCTGCCCAGCTCGGCGATCAGGCGTCCGCAGCTCAGGCTGGATACGACCGGCTCGAGCACCAATCCTTCGCCGAGCGCCTGCATGACCGGCATCAAGCCAAGGGCGCCCGACTCGAAGCCGCCGTCCGCCTCGTCGTACGGCAGGGCCAGCACGCCCATCTCGGCGAAAGCGAGCCAGGTGGCCGGGGCGTGTCCGGCCTCCGACCCGGCGATCGCCGTTCGCCGCGTGAACTCGTAGTCGCGCTCGATGAGCCGTCGCAGCCCGTCGAGCATGATCCGCTGCTCTTCCGTGTGTTCGAAGTCCATTGCCGTCTGCTCACATCGCCTTGTCGTTGTCAAAGCCCCAGTACGGCACGCGCATAGATGTTCCGCTGGATCTCGTTCGAGCCACCATAGATGGAGGTCTTCCTGAAGTTCAGATAGCGCGCGGCCACGGCGCCGTCGAAGCCGCGCCCTTCGCCGGCGTGCAGCGACTGGAACCGGTTGCCTGCCGCACCCACTACTTCGAACATCAGCTCGGTGATGCCCTGCTGCATCTCGGTGGCCTGGATCTTCAGCAGCGACACCTCCGGACCGATCTGGTTGTTCCGGCGCATCGCGTCGATGTAGCGCAGATTGGTGAGCTCCAGCGCCATCAGGTCCACTTCGAGCCGGGACAGTTTGTCGCGGAACCGGACGTCGTCGATCAGCATGCCGGAGCCGGCCGGCGTCCGCCCGGCCATCTGCCGCACGCGCCCCAGCTCGCGCTTCGAGATCGCCACCCGGCCGGTGTTCAGCCGTTCATGGCCCAGCAGGAACTTGGCCACGCTCCAGCCGTCGTTCTCCTCATGCACGAGGTTCTCGGCCGGCACCGAGACCTCGTCGAAGAACACCTCGTTCACTTCTCGTCCCTCGTCGAGCAGCGGCAGCGGGCGGACCTCGATGCCCGGCGTACGCATGTCGATCAGCAGGAAGCTGATTCCCTGCTGCTTGCGCGTCGCCGCCGGGTTGGTTCGAAGCAGGCAGAAGATCCAGTCGGCATAGTGCGCGAACGTAGTCCAGGTCTTCTGGCCGTTGACGATGTAGCGATCGCCGCGTCGTTCGGCGCGGCAGCCGAGCGCGGCCAGATCGGAGCCGGCGGACGGCTCCGAGTATCCCTGGCACCAGAACTCGCTGCCGTCGTAGATCCGCGGCAGGAAGCGGCGCTTCTGCGCCTCGGTGCCGTACTTCAGCAGCACCGGGCCGCACATGCCGATGCCGAAGTTCAGCACGGGCGGCGCCGCGGCGAACGCGCATTCCTCCTCGAACAGATAGCGCTGCATCGGCGACCAGCCGGTCCCACCCCATTCGACGGGCCAGCCGGGCGCGATCCATCCCTTGCGGGCCAGGATCGAATGCCAGCTCGCGAGCTCTTCCTTGGAGAACTCGTCGTAGGCCAGCGTCTTGTCCCTCAGCGCGGGCGGAATATTCGCCGCGAGCCACTGCCGGACCTCGTCGCGGAAAGCCAGCTCTTCTGCGGAATAGTCGAGATTCATCGATGCTGCTCTTGAAGTTTCTGCCAGAGGACCTTGCCGAACGAGGACTTCGGAAGCTCGTCGACGAACTCGATCAGGCGCGGATACTTGTAGGCCGCCATCTGCCCGCGCGACCATTCGACGATGTCGGCAGCCTGGATACGATTGCGGTGCTCGTCGTTCAGCACCACGAATGCCTTGACGGTCTCGCCGCGATAGGCGTCCGGCACGCCCACGACGCAGGCCTCCCTGACCGCCGGGTGGCCGTGCAGGATCCCTTCGACCTCGGCCGGCGACACTTTGAAGCCGGACGCATTGATCATCCGCTTGAGCCGGTCGCGCATCCAGAAATAGCCGTCGGTGTCAACGCGGCCGATGTCGCCGGTGAGGAAGAAGCGCCCCTGCTCGGTTTCGATGAAGGCTGCCGCGGTCTCCTGCGGGCGCTCCCAGTAGCCGGAGAACAGCTGCGGACCCCGCACGGCGATCTCGCCCTCCTCGCCGTCTGCCATGGGCCGATGCGTCACGGGATCGAGGATCTGCGCATCGGTATTGAAGAACGGAATGCCCAGGCAGTTGCGCGGATCCTCGAACGGGTTGCTGTGCGTCGTGCCCGCCGTTTCGCTCAGGCCGTAGGACTGGATCACCGGAACCCCCAGCCGCTCGTCGACCCGCTGCAGCGTCGCATCGGCGATCGCGGCCCCCGCGCTGGCGATCCGTCGCAGCGAGGAAAGCTCATAGCCGGGCAGATCCGGATCGCTGAGCAGATCGATGATCGCTGTCGGCGCCATGCTGACGTGCCCGATCCGGTGATGCTCGATCATCCTGGCCGCCAGATCGCGCCGCCAGCGCGGCAGCAGCGCCACGCCGGCCCCGGCGTAGGCCGGCATGTTGATGCAGTGATTGATGCCGCCGATGTGCGACATCGGCGAGACGCCGAGGCAGGTCGATCCCGGCACCACGCTGTGCCACCAGGCCAGGCCCACGGCGATGTGCATCAGCGAGCCGTGCGTATGCATGCAGGCCTTGGCCGCGCCCGTGGAACCGGACGTGTACAGCAGCAGGCACAGGTCGTCGGCACCGGCGAGCGCTGGACCGGCCGGCGCCGCACCATGGGCAAGCGCGTCCGACCACGAATCGCAGCCGGACATCCGATCCGGACAGCCGACGACCCAGTCGGGCGGCTCGAAGGCCGGCGCCGCCGGCAGATAGTCGCGATACGAAACGACGAGGATGCGCCGCACGTCCGTCGACTTCGCGGCGGCGACGATCTTCTCCGCTTCATCGCCGGCGCAGACCACCACCTTCGCGCCGCTGCCAGAGAGCGCGTGGCGAATCTCGTTCACCGAGTTCATCGGGTTGCTGGGCACGACGACGGCATCGGCCCGCAGCGCCGCGTAGTAGGCGACGACCCACTGCGGGCAGTTCTGCATGTGCAGCAGTACCCGATCGCCGCGCGCGATCTCGCCGCGCTGCTGCAGCCAGCAGGCCAGCGCCTCAGCGTCCTGCAGCAGCCGGGGATAGGACAGCCGGGCGCCGAAGAAGTGCAACGCCGTCGACGCCGCGTCGCGTCGTGCGGCGATCTCCAGGTTCTGCCACAGCGTGATGCGCGGCGCGTCCATGCGCCGCGGAAACTGCGCGGGCCAGCTGCCGCGCCTGCTCCGGCCCTTGCCTTCGTTGCCCGGTTGCGCGCTCATCAGCGAGTCCCGTCGACCATGTTCGCCAGGGCTTCGTTCAACGGACTGCCACGAACGGCGAGCTCATCCAGAATGCTCAGATGATTGCTGGCCGGCATCTCGATCGCGCCGGTCCAGACCTCCGGCCATTGCTGCTCGAGCAGCCGCGTCTGCCGGTGAAACTCGCCGGGCTCTATGCCTCCGACCGAAGTCCACAGCGGCGTCCGTCCGGCCGGCCTGGACAGTGCCGGACTCAATGCCTCGGCCTGCTCCGCCGTCAACTGCAGATCCGCGTTCAGGAAGGGCACCAGCAGCAGCGGCCGCAGATCGTAGACGCCGCTGATCGCCAGCGCGCCGCGGATCCAGTCCTCGGGCATCGCGTCCAGCCCCGGTGCCCGGCCGGCCAGGATCGTCGCCAGCAGATGCGCGCCTGCCGAGTGCCCGACCACGACCAGGCGGCCGGGGTCGGCGCCGTAGCGCGCCGCATTCTCGTGCACCCAGCGGACCGATGCAGCGGCCTGCGCGACGATGTCCTCCATCGGTGTCTGCGGCGCCAGGCCGTAGCTCGGCATGAAGCAGCTCGCGCCCATGTCGTTGAAGCTTCGCGCCAGGAACGAGAACCAGCGCCGGTCAAGCGAGCGCCAGTAGCCGCCGTGGATGAACACCAGCGCCGCCGGCGATGGCGCCTGCGCCGGAAACACGTCGAGCAGCTCGCGCTCGCCGGGGCCGTAGCGGACGTCCAGCACGCAGGCCTGCTCGCGGCGGGCTGCTTCGGACATCTGCCACCAGCGCTGCCTGATCCCTTCGGGATCATCGATAAGCAGGCTGGGTTGATACTCGCGGACGTGGAATGCCTCGGCTTCTGCGCGGTCCCGAAATCCTTGAAGATCCATCCGAACTCCGTCGTGTTGCCCTATCACGATAGCTGGCCGCCGATCCGCGGTCGCGGCGCCGCGCGGTTCACGACAGGGACGCGAAGCGGGCCCGCAGCTCGTCGGCCCCCTTCGTCAGCAGCCGCAGATCGGCACCGACGATCATCAGCAAGGCGCCGCAGTCCATCCACCTTTTGGCGGCAGCCTCGTTCGGTTCGACCACCCCTGCGGCGCAGCCGCGGGCGCGAGCCTCCCTGATAGCATTTTCCATCATTCGATCGAACTCCGCACCGCCGGCGCCGGGCGGATAGCCGAGCGACGCACGCAGATCACCGGGCCCGATCAGCACCGCATCGATGCCGTCCACGGCGCAGATCGCGGGCAGGTTGCGAAGCCCCGCCTCGGTCTCGATCATGGCGATGACGCACAGCTCCGCATCGCTGCCCGTGAAGTAGTCGTCGACGCGGCCGAAGCGCGAAGCGCGCGTCACGTTCGCGAAGCCCCGCTTCCCCTTTGGCGCGAAGCGCGTGAACGAAACCGCCCGCTCGGCCTCCTCGGCGGTCGAGACATGAGGAATGGCGATCGTCTGCGCACCAGCATCGAGCATGCGCTTGGTGACGACCATGTCGTTCCACGGCAGATGCACACCGACGCTGACAGGATAGGCGGCCAGTGCCTGCAGCTGAGCGAGCACCGTGGCATCGTCGGTCGGCGTATGTTCGGTATCGATCAGCATCCAGTCGAAGCCCGCTCCCGCCACCGCCTCCGCGGCGTAGCTCGACGGAATCCGCAGGTGCAGGCCGATCTGCGGCTGGCCGTCGGCCAGCGCACGCTTGAGACGGTTGACGGGGCGATCCATGCCGGCTCCCCTATTGCTTCGCCGCCCGCGCCTTGTCGCGCGCGATCAGGCCGGCCCATTTGTCGGTTTCGCTGCGGATGAACTTGCTGAACTCTTCGGGCGTGCCTCCCACCGGCGTTGCTCCAAGCTCGGTGAAGGTCTTGATGAAGCGCTCGCTGCGCACGCGCTTCTGGATCGCCTCCGCCAGCGCGGCGACGACCTGCGGCGGAGTGCCTTTGGGCGCCATCAAGCCGAACCACGAGGTGACCTCGAAGCCCTTCAGGCCGAGCGCGCCCATGGTCGGCAGATCCGGCAGCAGCGTGCTGCGCTCGGCCGACGCAATGCCCAGCGCTCGCAGGGTCCCGGCATTGATGTGCGGCAGCGCCGAGTTGATCTCCAGCGACGCGGCCTGGACGCGGCCGGCAAGCAGATCGGGCATCATCTGCCCCGAGCCGCGATACGGCACCTGCAGCCCCTGGACGCCGGTGGCCGCGAAGAACAGCTCGCCCGCCATGTGATGGACCGTACCGACGCCCGGCGATCCCCAGACCAGCGGCGGCGAGGCCTTGCGGGAGAACTCGACGAACTCGTTCAGATTGCGCGGCGGCAGCGACGGCGGCACGACGATGACGTGCGGCACGGTCGAGACCAGGCTGACCGGGGCGTAGTCGGACAGCTTGTACGGCAGATCGTCCTTGACCAGCGTCAGCACGGTCAGCGGCGTGGCCGATCCCATCAGCAGCGTATATCCGTCCGGCGCGGCGCGGGCCACGGCCTCATAACCGATCGCGCCGACCGCGCCGGTCTTGTTCTCGACCACCGTCGGATGCTTGAACGCATCCGACAGCATCGCGGCAACGACGCGCGCCGTGATATCGACGCCGCCGCCCGGAGGAAACGGAACGACCAGCCGGATCGGCTTGGTCGGGTAGTCGTCGGCGGCCTGCGCTGCCGTTGCGGGAATCAGCGCGGCCAGCAGCACGAGCGCCTTCAGCGCCTTGCAGAACACATAGTTCATGATGCTTTGCTCCCTATGGTTGGATGCCATCCGGAATCAACCGGCCTCGGCTCGCAGTTCATCCGCGCGCAGGCCCAGCCTGCCGTAGCGCAGAACGCCGTAACGGATGTTCGGTTCGTGATTGACATAGCGGTAGCCGTCGTCCTCGAGCCACAGCCGCAGCAGATGGCGCTTTTTCTCGGGCTCGGGATGGTCCTCGTACGCGGCACGCGCGTGCAGGATCAGGTAGTTGTTCAGCAGCTGGACGTCGCCCGGCCGGAAATCCATGGTCAGCACCAGCTCCGGGTCCGCGGCGGTGATATTGACGAGCTCGACGGCCTCGCGTTCGGCCGGCGACAAGGGCACGCCGGCGCGCTGCGCGGCGGCGAGAATCGAGCCCTTGCCGTAGCGGCAATGGATGACGCCATGGATGTCGCGGAAGACAGGGATGCGTGGGCCGATAGGCGCCTCGCCGTCGCCGTGCTCGTTGCGGCGATCCCACGGGAAGCCGTTCAGCAGATGCGGCATCAGGTCCGGCCGCCGGTCCAGCAGCGCGTTATAGACCGCGCCGGAACTGGTGATATGGCTGCCCCCGCCCTTGGCTGCCGTGCGCAGGCACAGCAGTCCGACGATGTCGGGGAAGTCGCAGTGGAAGTCCAGCCCTTGCGTGGTGGCGTAGGTGCGTTCCAGCTTCTGCAGGCTCTCGTTGCGGTCGGTGATGTCGCAGACCAGGTCCGCGCGCGCCGACTGGGTCAGGCCGGGACCGATCTGCGCCCCGATGCCCCAGAAAGCGATCCTGCTCTGCTGATACGAATAGTCTTCGACCGGCACGCCGCGCAGCAGGACGAAGCCGCGGCCGCGCCTGAGCTCGTGCCGCACCTCGCGGATCAGTTCCGTCCATGACGGCAGGGCGAAGCGCGTCGCGTCGATCTCGTCGATGTCGAGCCCTTGCGACTCGACCTGCTTGATCGCGCGATTGAGGTCGCGGATCTGCTCGCCATTGAGCATCCGTACCCACTTGGAAGGCTCGCCGAGCTCGCTGCCGTGCCATACGCCGGGACCGCTGGCCCTGGCGGGCGCCCCGGCCGGGATTGCATCGATTGTCATTGCAGATTTCTCCCAGGAAGAACAGCCGCCCGCCCCGGTCGCGGGGCCGGCGGCGCCGCACCGGTCAGGGCGTCATTGCGACTGCCCGCTCCAGCGCTTGACCAGGCCGCTGTCGAGATCGATCAGATCGAGTGCGCGGCCGACCGTGTGGTTGACGATGTCATCCAGCGACGCGGGTCTCGTATAGAACGCGGGCACCGGCGGCATGATGATCGCCCCCGATTCCGCCGCGCCCAGCATGACCTTCAGGTGGCCGGCATGAAGCGGCGTTTCGCGGACCATGAGGACCAGCCGCCTGCGTTCCTTCAGCATCACGTCGGCGGCCCGCGTGAGCAGGTTGTCGGCCAGGCAATTGGCAATGGCCCCCACTGTCCGGATCGAACAGGGCGCGACGATCATGCCTGCCGTGCGGAACGATCCGCTGGCGATCGACGCACCGATGTTCTGGATCGCGTGCACGTGATGCGCGAGCTCCTTGAGCTCGCCGGGCGAACGGTCGGTTTCCTCGACGATCGTGCGCTCGGCCGCCTTCGTCATGACCAGATGGATGATCACGCCGCATTGCCGCAGGACTTCGAGCAGCCGGATGCCGAAGATCGATCCGGATGCGCCGCTGATGCCCACGATCACGTGGCGCTGCGGCGGATCCCGATCGGCAGAGCCGTGCGGCGTGGCAATCATTTGCGCCCCAGCAGCTCGTCGAGCCGCACGCGCGTGCGATCCAGGACTTCCTGCGGCGGCATCGAAACGACGCCGCGGAAGTGGTCCTTCTTCGTGGCGTCGAAGAACAGCTTCGAGGTCAGCGCCATTTCATAGCTCGACGGGTCGATCGGCCCGGTACCGGTATTGTTGACGACGAATGTGTCGCGGCCCGGATCGATACGCGTCGACATGGCCCACAGCACGTCGCTGACGTTCGTGATGTCGATGTCGTCGTCCACCGCTACGATATATTTCAGCCGCGGCATGATGTACGTGGTCGCCAGCAGGATATTCCTGACGATGCCGGGACGGCGGCGCATCTTCGTGTCGATCTGCACGAAGCCCCAGAAATCGCGTGCCAGCGACGACGGACGATTGACGCCCGTCACCATCGGGAAGCGCTTCTTCAGCGTCTCCAGCGCGACCACGTCCACCAGTTCGCCGAAGAACACGACGTTCTCGTTCGGCGGCTTGCCGGCGAACGCCATGTGCATGATCGGATTCTTGCGCATCGTGATTGCCTTGACGCGCCAGATCGGGGCCTTGCGCACCTCGCTCTGATAGCCGGTGAATTCGTTGAACGGACCTTCTTCGGCCATCTCGCCGGTGTATTCGGTTTCGATCACGATCTCGGCGTCGGCCGGCACCTCGACGTCTATCGTCTCGGCCTTCACCGCGCGCAGCGGTGCGCCGCGCAGCGCGCCGGCGACGTCCATCTCGTAATCGCCCAGCGGGAAGTCGTTGCCCGCCGCCAGGTACAGCAGCGGATCGACGCCGAGGACGATGGCCATCGGGCAGCCCTTGCCGAGATCCTCATAGAACAGCCGCTGCTGGTGGTCCGGCGCGATCTGCGCGAAGACTTCGTTCTTGCTGCGGTACATGTTGCGGTAGATGCCGGCGTTCTTTCCCCAGCGTGGGTGCGCGCCCATGTTGATGCCCGCCGAAACGTAGCCGCCGCCGTCGCCGACGTTCCAGTACGGAAAGGGCACGACGCTGAGGTCGACCGCATCGCCGACCTGGATCACTTCCTTGCACGGCGCTTCCGACTTGTCGATCAGTACCGGCGGGATGCGCTTCTGCAGCCGCTCGCCGATGACCCGAACCATGTCCTTCTCTTCGATGCCCAGCGCCATTGCGATCCGCTTGCGCGTGCCGAACAGGTTCGCGGCAGCCGGCATGCTGTAGCCCTTCATGCGATCGAACAGCAGCGCCGGACCGTCGTCGTCGGCCACGTTGCGGCAGAACGCGCAGACTTCGTACTTCGGATCGACCTCTTCCGGAATCCGCAGCAGCTCGCCCGAGCTTTCGAGCGTCTGCAGGAAGGATCTGAATGCGTCGTGACTCATTATCAACTCCACAAAACCGTAGTAGTTCTTCGATGAAGATCCGGCAGCCTCAGAGAACGATTTCCCTGGAGACCCCGCGCACGTCCATCTCGTAGTCGAGCTGCGCCACCGGCGGCCGGCTGAAGTGCCAGTTC
The DNA here is from genome assembly GCA_050187175.1 of Burkholderiaceae bacterium. Classification (GTDB taxonomy): domain Bacteria; phylum Pseudomonadota; class Gammaproteobacteria; order Burkholderiales; family Burkholderiaceae_E; genus Zeimonas. The sequence goes on along the minus strand of JBFWXS010000012.1, from coordinate 68,775 downwards.
AGGCCGTTCTTGGCCGCCCCGCGCCGGATCAGCTCGTCCGCCAGGAACGGATGGATGTCGTGCACGGTGTAGACCTGGGTGCCGGTCACGTTCTCCCAGCCGAAGTCCAGCAGGCGCATGCGGCGCTCCATCTCCTCGCACACCCACCGCGCCTTCATCCTCAGGCCTTCGGGCGAGCGGTCGCCCAGACATATCACATGATCGATGTAGTTGCTCTTTCCTTCCGGCACCTCGCCGCTTCCCGAGATCACGAAGTCGCGCGAGTACCGCTCCGACGAGTCCTGCACCGTGTACGAGAACGCATAGACGCTCACCATGGGCGCGGGACCGATCTCGAGGCAGACATTGGTGCGTGCAACCGGATTCAGTCCGTCGTGCAGCAGATCGAAGCCTTCGAGCGCATCGACGTAGGTCTTGTTGAACTCCTTGAAGCCCTGTTCCGTGAACGGCTTCGGCGACCGAAGCTCGCAGGCGCACAATGCGCTGAGCGGACGGCCGATCGACTGCAGGTGCGAACGGATGGCGTTGAATCCGTCCTCCAGCGACGGCACCTTCGAGAACCTCGCACGGACGATGCGATGACCGGCTTCGGCGATCACACCCCCCGAGTACTGGAATACCCCTTTTATGTATCGATAGCCCCCGCCGTGCAGGGACAGGACTTCCGACATGCGATCTTCTCCTGGTTTCCGTGATTCGGTTCCGGGCCATGATGGAGTTGCGCTATACCTGCGTCAATCAACAAATCGGCGCGGGTTTGTTGCCTGTTCAGCATTGGATTTCGCACAGATGCCGATCCGGCAACGATCGGCGCGGCGAGTGATCATTGACGAAGTCAGCCGCGTCGCGCAGCATAGGTTCGCGCAAGCGCCGATCGGGTTCGCGCACGTGCAGATGACTTACGTGCAGATGACTTTTCAGGGAAGCTCCGAGTACCTATGAAGATTGTTCGTTACGGGCCTGCGGGCCACGAGAGACCAGGCTGTCTGGATGCCGACGGCCAGTTGCGCGATCTGTCGGCACTCGTTCGCGACATCGACGCGAACGCGCTGTCCGACGAAGCGATCCGGCGCCTGGCAGCGGCCGCCCCGAACGCACCGCGCGTCGAAGGCACGCATCGGCTGGGCGCGCCGGTGGCGAACGTGGGCAAGTTCATCGCGATCGGCCTCAACTATTCCGATCATGCGGCGGAAACGGGCGCGGCGATTCCCACCGAGCCCATCATCTTTTCCAAGGCCACCAGCTGCATCGTGGGTCCCTGCGACGACATCGTGCTGCCGCCGGCATCGACCAAGACCGATTGGGAGATCGAGCTCGGCATCGTGATCGGCACTCGCGCGAGCCATGTGGAACGCGACCTCGCGATCGGGCACGTCGCCGGCTATCTGGCGGTCAACGACGTCTCGGAGCGCGAGTACCAGCTCGAGCGCGGCGGCACCTGGGACAAGGGCAAGGGATGCGACACCTTCGGCCCCATCGGACCGTGGCTGGTGACCCGGGACGAAGTGCCGGAGCCTCAGGCGCTACAGATGTGGCTGGACGTGAACGGCGAGCGCCGCCAGCGCGGCAATACGCGCACGATGATCTTCGACTGCGCGACGCTGGTCTCGTACGTGAGCCGCTTCATGACCTTGATGCCGGGTGACATCATCGCGACCGGCACGCCGCCCGGCGTGGGACTCGGCATGAAGCCGCAGCCGGTGTTCCTGAAGCACGGAGACATCGTCACGCTGGGCATAGACGGACTGGGCGAGCAGCGGCAGCGCGTCGTCTCATTCGAATCGACCGGAGCAGCGCGGTGACAGCAATGCGCGTCATCTACAGCGATCAGCTGATGCAGCCGATCGCCCATTTCTCGCATGCGACGCGGGTGCAGCAGCTGGTGCACGTCGGGGCCACGGCCGGCACCGACGCGCAGCGGCGGCTCGCGGGCGCCTGCGTCGGCACGACGGATCTGGACGCGCAGACGATCTCCATGTTCGACAACCTGGAGACGGTGCTGGGGCTGATGGGCGCCAAGGCCAGCGAACTGCTCAGGGTCAAGCTGTACGTCACCGAAACGCGCGACATGGCGCGATGCGCGGCGCTGTTCGAAGAGCGCTACGGGGCGTCGGGCCTTCGTCCGGTCGTCGTCGGCTCGGCAGGCTTTCCGCTGCCGCACGCCATGGTCGAGCTCGACGCGGTGGCGCTGATCGGCTCGACGCCGAAGATGCTCGCCCACGCAGGAGTCGCCGCCAGCGGCACGGACCAGCGCTGCCATCTGCTGGTGCTGCCCGAAGCCGCCACGACCGGCACAGTGCCCCGTGGCATCCGGGCACAGATCGAGCACTCGCTGGCCAATCTCCGGCGAGCGGTCGATGCATGCGGCATGAAGCTTGGCGACGTGGTCAGCGTCCATCTGACGCTGGCCGATCCCGGCGACCTGCCGGCCGTCGAGGCGGCGCTCGCTCCCGTGCTGAGCCAATCGCGGCCTGCCTGCACCGTGGTCGGCGCGCCCTTGAGTCACCGCGAGCATCTGCTGCAGCTCGAAGTGCTGTGCGTGCGCGGCGGCGGCACGCCGGTGCAGGCGCCGGGAGCCTCCTGCGTGCTGCGCGGCGGCTCGCCCGCGGTGCTGAGCGGGGACGAGCTGCACATCGGTTCGCAGACGGGCGTCAGGGACGGGAGTAGTAGCGGGTCAGATGGCAGGTCGGGTAGCGGCACGGCCAGCGGGACAGGCAGCGGAGCGGGAGCAAACAGCGGAGCGGCCCACCGTGCCGACGACGACGGCGTGCACGGCCAGACCCGCCGCGCCTTCGACAAGGTCGCCGCGCTGCTGCAGGCCGCCGGAATGAGCACCGAGCACCTGATGCGCACGAACAATGTTCTAGTCGACTGGCGGGACTACGCCGGCTTCAATCTCGGCTACGGCGCGAACGTCACGCGCCCCTATCCGCCGCGGGCGACGGTACTGGGAACCCTGGCAGTTGCCGACGCCCGAGTCCAGATCGAAGGCTCGGCGCACCGACGGCTGGATGAATTCGTCCGGCTCGACCGCCCGCCCGACGGGCCCTGAGCGAAGCCGCGCGCCCTCAGCCGGAGGCGCGCTCTCAGCCGGACGCGCGCCCCGCTGCCGCAGCCGAGCCAGAGCGCGACGACCTGCGCGGCCGCCGGGCCGTCTGCCTGCCTGAAGCCCCATCGCTTTCGGATGCGCGCAGCCTGGCCGTCAGATGCTCGACGAAGGCCGCTGCGGCGATCGACATCTTGCGGTTGCGCTGCGTCAGCACGGCGGTCCGCGCGGGCCGCGAAGCCAGATCGTTCAGCGGCAGCGTCTGCAGGACCCCCTTGCGCACGTCATCGGCCACAGCAAAAGCTGGCAATACTGTCAGGCCAGAGCCCAGCCGGGCGAAGGCCTTCAGCGCCTCCACCGAATTGGTGGTCAGCATCGGCGGCGGCAGATGCACGCCGGCGGCGCGCGCCGCCGATTCGAGGAAGTGGCGCAGGCCGAAGGTCATGTCCGGCAGCGCCAGCGGATAGTTGCTCAGCGTCGCGAGCGTGAGCTCGCGACTGCGGCACGCCGGGTGCGACGGCGACGCGATCACGCACATCGTATGCTCGCCGCTGGCCAGTACGCGCAGATCCGAGACGTTCGGCGGGTGGAAGACGATGCCCAGGTCGGCGTCGCCGTCGGCAAGCGCCTGCAGGATGCGGTCGGAGCTGGCCACCGTCAGCTCATGGGTGACCATCGGGTAGATCTCCTGGAACGCCCGGATGGTCTCCATCGCCAGCTCGTTGACGCTGCCCTCTACGCTCCAGGTCTTGATGTGGCCGCGCCGCAGGCCGACCAGGTCGTCGATGTCGGAGCGCGCCTGCTCCATCGCGCCCAGCATCGTCGCGGCGTGCTGCGCCAGTGCCTCGCCGGCGGCCGTCAGCCGTATGCCGCGGCCGTGCGGCATCAGCAGCTCCGAACCGAACTCTTCCTCCAGCTTGCCGATCTGGCGGCTGATCGCCGACGGAGCGACGTAGAGGACCTCGGCTGCTTCGCGGATGGAGCCCAGCTTGGCAACCTTGAGGAAGTAGCGGAATCGACTCAGTGACATATCGCGAAGCGGGCGGCACAGCGTCCCATGGAGCCCAACATACTACACTCACCGGCATGGCGTCAGGCATGGGATTCGGAGGCGCGGCGATCGGGCGCTAAAATGCCCGGTCATCCGTCACCGCACCGGCGAGGCCGGTCACCGATCAGGAGCAAGTCATGCCGTCGTTCGACGTCGTTTCCGAAAGCGATGCCAATGAAGTCCGCAACGCGGTCGATCAGGCGAATAAGGAGATCTCGACGCGCTTCGACTTCAAGGGCTCGGACGCACGCGTCGAACAGAAGGAGCGCGAGCTGACGGCCTTCGCCGACGACGACTTCAAGCTGGGCCAGGTGCGCGACGTCCTGGTCAACAAGTTCGCCAAGCGCAACGTCGACGTGCGCTTCCTCGACTACGGCAGCGTGCAGAAGATCGGCGGCGACAAGGTCAAGCAGGTGATCACGGTCCGCCACGGCGTGTCGTCCGACCACGCCAAGAAGATCGTCAGGCTGATCAAGGACAGCAAGATGAAGGTGCAGGCCAGCATCCAGGGCGATACGGTCCGCGTCACCGGCGGCAAACGCGACGACCTGCAGGCGGCGATCGCGATGCTGAAGAAGGAGGTGACCGACGTGCCGCTGAACTTCACCAATTTCCGGGACTGAGCCGTCTCCGACCCCTCGGCCCCCGGCCCGACCCCGCCCCCTCCCTTCTCGCACCGGGCGCCGCGCAGGCGCCCTTTTCGCATCCGGCCCCGCCGCCCGCAGGCACCGACCATGACACCGCCCGACACCACGCTGCTGCCGCGCTGGACGCTGAAGACCGACGGCACGATCGCCCCTGACGAGCGGCTGCCCTGGCCGCAGACGCTGGCGCTGGGTCTGCAGCACCTGGTCGCCATGTTCGGCGCCACCGTGCTGGCGCCTCTGCTGATGGGCTTCGACCCGAACGTGGCGATCCTGATGTCGGGGGTAGGCACCCTGCTGTTCTTCCTCGTCGTCGGCGGCCGCGTACCCAGCTATCTGGGGTCCAGCTTCGCGTTCATCGGCGTCGTCATCGCCGCCACCGGCTACGCCGGCCAAGGGCCTAATCCGAACATCGGCGTCGCGCTGGGCGGCATCATCGCCTGCGGCGCGCTGTACACGCTGATCGGCGTCATCGTGATGAGCGCGGGCACGCGCTGGATCGAGCGGCTGATGCCGCCGGTGGTGACCGGCGCGGTCGTCGCGGTGATCGGCCTGAACCTGGCGCCGATCGCCGTTCGCAGCGCCACCGCCACCGGCTTCGAGGCGTGGATGGCGATCGTGACCATCGTCTGCGTCGGCGGCGTCGCAGTGTTCACGCGCGGGCTGCTGCAGAAGCTGCTGATCCTGGCGGGGCTGATCGCCGCCTACCTGATCTATGCGCTGCTGACCAATGGCCTGGGCCTGGGCAAGCCGGTCGACTTCGGCGGCGTCGCCGCGGCCTCATGGGTCGGCGTCCCCGCCTTCGCGGCACCGGTGCTGCGGCTAGATGCGATGCTGCTGATCGCGCCGGTGGCGATCGTGCTGGTGGCGGAGAATCTCGGACACATCAAGGCGGTGTCGGCGATGACCGGCCGCAATCTCGATCCGTACATGGGCCGCGCCTTCGTCGGCGACGGCCTGGCCACGATGCTGTCGGGAGCCAGCGGCGGCACCGGCGTGACCACTTATGCCGAGAACATCGGCGTCATGGCGGTGACGCGCGTCTACTCGACGCTGCTGTTCGTCGTGGCCGGCGCGGCGGCGATCGTGCTCGGCTTCTCGCCGAAGTTCGGCGCGCTGATCACCACCATCCCAGCGCCTGTACTGGGCGGCGTCTCCATCGTCGTGTTCGGCCTGATCGCGGTGGCCGGCGCCCGGATCTGGGTCGACAATCGCGTAGACTTCACCGACAACCGCAACCTGATCGTCGCCGCCGTCACGCTGGTGCTCGGCGCAGGCGATTTCACGCTGCAGATCGGCAGCTTCGCGCTGGGCGGCATAGGCACCGCGACGTTCGGCGCCATTCTGCTGCATGCGCTGCTGCGCGGGCACGGGCCGGGGAATGCACACCCGGGCCGGCCCGGCTGAAGGAGAGCCGCATGGACGCCGCCACGATCCAGCAGATGCTGGCACCGCTGTTTCCGGGCCTGATGGGCGTGACGTTGGTAGAAGTCGGACCCGAGCGCGTCGTCGCCACGCTGACGGTACGCCCCGATCTGTGCACGGTCGGCGGCATCCTGCACGGCGGCGCGGCGATGGCCTTCGCCGATACGCTGGGCGCCGTAGGCACCGTCGTCAACCTGCCGGCGGGCAAGCGCACGACGACCATCGATTCGAGCACCAAGTTCGTCGGAGCCGCCCCGGTCGGCGGCGTCGTGACCGGCGAGAGCGTGGCGCTGCATCGCGGCCGCACGACCATGGTCTGGCAGACGTCGATCCGCACGGCCGACGGCAAGCTGTGCTCGGTCGTGACGCAGACGCAGCTGGTCATCGACGGCTGAGCCGGAATCGCCGATGACCGTCTTTCCGTCTAAGATCGATACCTGGATCGCAACGCTGGTAGGCACCTCCGTCGTCGCGCCGATCGCATTGGGCCTGTACCTGCTGAGCACGTCGACGAGCGCCGGCCTGACGGCGATGGGCGCCGGCGCCTTTACCGCCGTGGTGGTCGCGCTGATCGCCGTGCCGTGCCGCTACGAGCTGCTCGGCGACCACCTGCTGATCCGCTCCGGCATGATCCGGCAGCGGATCTTCTATCGCGACATCGACCGCATCGAGCCGAGCTCGAATCCGTTCTCGGCACCGGCGCTGTCGATGCAGCGCGTGCTGATCACCTACACCGGCGGCTTCCAGCTGGTCTCGCCGCACCAGCGCGAGCAGTTCATGCGGCTGCTGCGCCAGCGCGTCGACGCGGCTCGCGCGGCCGCCCCTCAGCCTTCGAGCCGCGCGAACGCCGAGTGATTGTGGATAGACTCGAAGTTCTCGGCCTCGACGACGAAGCGGCGCACGCGCGGATCGGCGCGCATCGCGCCGGCCACGTCGCGCACGAGATCCTCGACGAACTTCGGGTTGTCGTAAGCGCGCTCGGTCACGTACTTCTCGTCGACGCGTTTGAGCAGGCCGTACAGCTCGCACGAGGCCTGCGCCTCGACGCGGCGAATCAGGTCTTCGGGCTCGATCGGCTCGCTGGACTCGACCGACACCGTCACATGTGAGCGCTGGTTGTGGGCGCCGTAGTCGGAGATCGTCTTCGAGCACGGGCACAGGCTGGTGACCGGCACGAGCACGGTCAGCGTCAGCGCCGCGTCCTGCGCGCCGCCGTCGACGACGATGTACACCTGGTAGTCCATCAGGCTCTGCACCTGCGAGACCGGAGCGGTCTTGCGCACGAACAGCGGCAGCGTCAGCTCGATGCGGCCGCTGTCGGCTTCCAGCAGCGCCAGCATCTCGGTGTGGATCGCTGCCATGCGCGCGGCGTCGACCGGCGCCTCGCCGGGGGCCAGCCGCGTTTCGAGCAGCCCCAGGAAACGCGACATGTGCGTGCCCTTCTGGTCGGCAGGCAGCGCCACGTACAGGTTGAACTGGGCGACCGTCGGCTGCTCGCCGTCGGCGCTGCGCCAGCGCATCGGATAGCGTACGCCCTTGACGCCGACGCGCTGGATCGGCAGCTCGCGCAGATCGCGGCTGCCCTGCACGTCCGGCATCGCACCGGCGAGCAGCGCGTTGGTATCACGAGTATTCATCGATCCATCTCCAGGGGTCCGCCCATTCATCGAATCATCCGCCTCTGAGCGCCGGCCTCAGCTGGCCCGGCTCACGACGAGGCGCGGGCCGCCCTCGCCGCTGAGCAGCTCGCCGAAGCGCTGCCGCACCGAGCGTTCGATGCCGGCCGCATCGAGTCCTTCCATCCGCAGCAGCTGCGCCTGGTCGCCGTGATCGATGAAGCGATCAGGCAGCCCCAGCTGCAGCAGCGGCCGCGTCAGCCCTTCGGCCGCCAGCGCCTCGGCCACGGCGCTGCCGGCGCCGCCCATCACCGCATGCTCTTCGATCGTCACGAAGGCTTCGTGCGAGCGCGCCAGCTCGCGCAGCAGCTCCACGTCGAGCGGCTTGACGAAGCGCATGTTGACTACCGTGGCTTCCAGCGCCTCGCCGGCCGCCAGCGCGGGCGCCACCATGGTGCCGAACGCGAGCAGCGCCACCCGCCGGCCCTGCCGGCGCAGCTCGGCCTTGCCGATCGGGATCGCCGTCAGGTCCGGCAGCGTCGGGGCGCCGACGCCCGCCCCGCGCGGATACCTGACCGCCGCCGGCCCGTCGTGCCGGAACGCCGTGTACAGCATCTGCCGGCATTCGTTCTCGTCGGACGGCGCCAGCACGACCAGGTTCGGCACGCAGCGCAGATAGGCGAAATCGTACGCACCTGCGTGCGTGGCCCCGTCAGCGCCCACAAGACCGGCACGGTCAAGCGCGAAGGTCACCGGCAGGTTCTGCAGCGCGACGTCGTGAATCAGCTGGTCGTAGGCCCGCTGCAGGAAGGTGCTGTAGATCGCCACGACTGGCTTCAGGCCCTCGCAGGCCATGCCGGCGGCGAAGGTGACGGCGTGCTGCTCGGCGATGCCGACGTCGAAGTAGCGCTGCGGGAAGCGCTTCTCGAATTCGACCAGGCCCGAACCTTCGCGCATGGCGGGGGTGATCGCCACCAGCCGTTCGTCCAGGGCCGCCATGTCGCAGATCCAGTCGGAGAACACCTGTGTGAACGTGGGCCGCGGCGGGGTTGCCGGCTTGCGGATCCCTTCCTGCGGGTCGAAGCGGCCGGGACCGTGATAAAGGACCGGGTCGGCCTCGGCCAGCTTGTAGCCCTGCCCCTTGCGGGTGACGATGTGCAGGAACTGCGGGCCGCGCAGCTCGCGCAGGTTCTGCAGCGTCGGGATCAGGCTGTCCAGGTCGTGGCCGTCGATCGGGCCGACGTAGTTGAAGCCGAACTCCTCGAACATGGTGCCGGGGACGACCATGCCCTTGGCGTGCTCCTCCAGCCGCTTGGCCAGCTCGAACAGCGGCGGCACGTTCGACAAGACGGCGCGGCCGACGTCGCGCGCCTTCGAGTAGAAGCGTCCCGACAGCAGCCGCGCCAGATAGCGGTTCAGCGCACCGACCGGCGGCGATATCGACATGTCGTTGTCGTTCAGTATCACCAGCAGATCGATGTCCGGCGTGACGCCTGCGTTGTTCATCGCCTCGAACGCCATGCCGGCGGTCATCGCGCCGTCGCCGATCACCGCCACGTGGCGCCGGCGCTCCGGGCCGAGGTTCTCGCCCTTGTTGCGCGAGGCCACCGCCATGCCCAGCGCCGCGGAGATCGACGTCGACGAGTGTGCGGTGCCGAAGGCGTCGTAGCTGCTTTCACTGCGGCGCGGAAAGCCCGAGATGCCGCCGAACTGCCGCAGCGAGCCCATCTGCTCGCGGCGCCCCGTGAGGATCTTGTGAGGATAGCTCTGGTGGCCGACGTCCCAGATCAGCCGGTCGTACGGCGTGTTGAACACGTAGTGCAGCGCGATCGTCAGCTCGACCGTGCCGAGGTTCGACGACAGGTGTCCGCCGGTGCGCGATACCGATTCCAGCACGTAGTCGCGCAGCTCGGCGGCCAGCGGCCCGAGCTGCGCCGGCTCCAGCCGGCGCAGCGCCGCCGGCTCGTCTATGGCCTCGAGCAGACGGGGCGGACGGGGGGAGTTGCTCATCGTCATCGATTCCGGCATGGCGGCGTCAGGATTTGCGCAGCACGATCAGGTCGGCCAGCTCGGCGAGCCGCCGGGCGGCGGGGCCCAGCGGGGCAAGCGCCGCATGTGCCTGCTCCCGCAGCGAGGCGGCCAGCTGCCGGGCCGGTTCCAGGCCCATCAGCGAGACGTAGGTGGGCTTGTTCTGCGCGGCGTCCTTGCCGGCAGTCTTGCCCAGCGAGGCGGCGTCGCCTTCCACGTCGAGAATGTCGTCGACCACCTGGAACGCGAGGCCGATCGCGTCGGCGTAGCGGTCCAGCGCCTGCAGCCGCGGCTCGGGCGCGCCGGGCGCCAGTCCGGCGCAGCCGGCGCCCAGGCGCGCCGACGCGCGCAGCATGGCGCCGGTCTTGCGCTGATGCATGTCTTCGAGCGCGGCCAGGTCCAGCCCGCCGCCGACGGCCTGCAGATCGACCGCCTGCCCGCCGGCCATGCCGACCGAACCGGCCGCGCGCGCCAGTTCGGCGGCCATCGCCAGCACGGCCGCCGGGGCGACGCCGTGCGCGGCCGCGCCGATCAGGCTGTCGAAGGCGAGCGGCTGCAGCGCGTCGCCGACCAGCATGGCCAGCGCCTCGCCATAGACGACGTGCACGGTGGGCCGGCCGCGGCGCAGCACGTCGTCGTCCATGCACGGCAGGTCGTCATGCACCAGCGAATAGGCATGGACCAGTTCGACCGCGCAGGCCGCACAGTCGAGCGCGGCCGCCGGCGCGCCCAGCGCTTCGCCGGACGCGTAGACGAGCAGCGGCCGCACGCGCTTGCCGCCGCCCATCACGGCATAGCGCATGGCCTCGTGCAGCCGCGCCGGATGCCGGTCGGCGGCCGGCAGCCGCGCATCGAGCGCCTGCTCGGCACGGGCGCTGCGCTCGGTCATCCAGTCGGCGAACGGTGAATCGGGAGTTGCCGGCGTCACGAATCGTCCTGCCCGCCGGCCTCGAACGGCTTCAGCAGCTCGGCCTCGAGAATGCGCACCTGCTGCTGGACGTCGACCAGCGACTTGCGGCAATAGCCGATCAGCTCGGCGCCGCGGCGATAGGCGGACAGCGACTCCTCGAGCGACAGAGCGCCGCTTTCCATGCGTTGCACCAGGCCTTCGAGCTCGCCCAGCGCGATCTCGAACGAGGCCGGGGCCGGCAAGGCCTGGTCCTCCGGGCAGGAATCCCCGGAACTGAGCATCTTGGCCATCGGTTTCGAATCCACAATTGGTTGATTTTACTTCTCTTTTCCATCCCGCGCCGGGCGCCTGGGCATCGCCGGCACAGGGGTATCCGGGCCCTGAGCCGGGTCAATTTGCCTTGTTCCCCCGTTCGGGTATCCTTCGCCCTCGTTCTAAATTGGCCGTCCCGGGGTACTCCCGAGGCCGGGCTTGGTTCCGTCCTTCGACTTTTTTTCAGGAGGTCAGGATGTCGGATCTGGGTCGTCGTGAGTTCCTGATTCCCTCGCGCACGCAGCTCCCCGTTTCCGCGTATTTCGACGAAGCGCTGTTCCGGCGCGAAATCGACACCTTGTTCAAGCAAGGGCCGGGCTACATAGGGCACGAACTGATGGTGCCGGAACCCGGCAGCTACCATGCGCTGGCCGCCGAAAACGAAGGCCGCGTGCTGGTGCGCAATGCCGGCGGCGTCGAGCTGCTGTCGAATGTCTGCCGCCATCGCCAGGCCGTGATGCTGAACGGCCGCGGCCAGGCTGACAACATCGTCTGCCCGCTGCACCGCTGGACCTACGATCTGTCGGGCCGCCTGCTCGGCGCGCCGCACTTCAGCGAGCAGCCGTGCCTGAACCTGGGCAGCACGCCGCTGCAGAACTGGCAGGGCCTGCTGTTCGGCGGTCCGCGCGACGTCCGCCGCGATCTCGCGGGGCTGGGTGTCAAGGACGAGTTCGATTTCTCGGGCCACATGCTCGACCACGTCGAGATCCACGAGTGCGCGTACAACTGGAAGACCTTCATCGAGGTCTATCTGGAGGACTACCACGTCGTGCCGTTCCACCCGGGTCTGGGCCAGTTCGTCTCGTGCGAAGACCTGCACTGGGAGTTCGGCGACTGGTACTCGGTGCAGACGGTGGGTACGCACAAGGCGCTCGGCAAGCCGGGCACACCGGTCTACAAGGCCTGGCACGAACAGGTGCTGCGCGTAGGCAACGGCGAGCTGCCCAAGCTGGGCGCCATCTGGCTGACCTACTACCCGAACGTGATGCTCGAGTGGTACCCGCACGTGCTGGTCATCTCCACGCTGATCCCGCGCGGCCCGCAGCACACGACCAACATCGTCGAGTTCTACTATCCCGAGGAAATCGCGCTGTTCGAGCGCGAGTTCGTCGAGGCCGAGCGCGCGGCCTACATGGAAACCGCGGCCGAGGACGACGAGATCGCGCTGCGGATGGACGCCGGCCGCCGCATCCTGTTCGAACGCGGCGACAACGACGCGGGTCCATACCAGAGCCCGATGGAAGACGGCATGCAGCACTTCCACGAGTTCCTGAGGCGCGAGCTCGGCCCGATCTGAAGGCCGGGAGTTCGCGAGCGTTGCCGGCCGCAGTCCTCTAGAATCGAGGGTCCTCCCGTACATCGCGATCGCCGGCCATGCCGGAACGGCGATCGCAGCCCTGGATTCCGTCTGCCGATGCAGTCCCTTTGGATGACCGCCGGCGCGCTCGCCTTCGCGGCGATGGCCGCCGCCATCAAGCTGCTGGCCGCGCACTACAGCCCCTACGAGATCGTCTTCTGGCGCGGCGTCCTGGGCGTGGTGCTGCTGGCCGCGCTCGCCGGCTGGCGCGGCCTGCCGCTGTTCGCCGGCCCGCTGCGGCTGCATGCGCGGCGATCGATCATAGGCACTGCAGCGATGCTGTGCTGGGTCTACGCGCTGGGCTTCCTGCCGCTAGGCACGGGAATGACGCTGAACTACACCTCGCCGCTGTTCATGGCAGCCATCGTCTCGATCGCGATGTGGCACCGCGGCGAGCGCCAGGCCTCGCAAGGCTGGCTGTACGCCACCATCGTCAGCAGCTTCGCCGGCGTCGTCCTGATCCTGCAGCCCGGCGGCGGCGGGCATCAGGCAGTGATGCCCACGCTGATCGGCCTGTTCTCCGGGCTGCTGAGCGCGTTCGCCTATTTCCAGCTGCGTTCGCTGAGCCGCTATGGCGAGCCCGAATGGCGGATCGTGTTCTGGTTCTCCGTGGTCAACTGCGTGATGAGCGCCGCCGCGGCGACGGTCTTCGACGGCTGGCATCCGGTGGCGGCGGCCGATCTCGGCGGACTGCTCGCGGTGGGCGTGCTGGCGCTGGTCGGCCAGCTATGCCTGACGCGCGCCTTCAGCTACGGCCGCACGCTGCTGTCGGCCAATCTGCAGTACAGCGGTGTGGTATTCGCCGCGCTGATCGGCTGGCTGGTGTTCGATGAGCGGCTGGATGGCGTGGAGCTCGCCGGCATCGTGCTGGTCGTCGTCAGCAGTGCGGCGGCCACCGTCACATCGGTGCGCCGTGACCCGGTCCGGGTGGCAGCCGGGCCCGGCGATGGCACCGCGCCGGGTGCTGCTGTGCCGGGCGGCGCCGTACCCGCTTCCTCTACTGCCCCTGCTTCGGAGATCGCCCGATGAACCCATCCCCGCTGATCTCGGCCGACGAACTGGCCGCCCGCATCGACGGCTGCCTGCTGATCGACTGCCGCCACGACCTGGCGGCGCCGGACGCAGGCGCCGCTGCCTATGCGGCCCAGCATCTGCCGGGCGCCTTCTTCCTGCATCAGGATCACGACCTGGCCGGCCCCAAGACCGGCCGCAACGGCCGCCATCCGCTGCCCGATCGCGAGACGCTGCGCCGCCGCCTCGAATCGCTGGGGCTGGAGCCCGGCCGTCTGCTGGTGGCCTACGATGCGCACGGCGGCATGTTTGCCGCCCGGCTGTGGTGGCTGGCCCGCTGGCTCGGGCACGCCGAGGCCGCCGTGCTGGACGGCGGCATGGCCGCCTGGCAGGCGGCCGGCTACCCGTTGAGCTCGGAGCTGCCGACGCCGCGCCCGGGCTCGCTGCCGGCAAGGGCACCGCTGACGCCGACAGCCGACGCCGCGGCCGTGCTGGCGCAGATCCCGGGCGGCGAGCGCATGGTGATCGACGCCCGCGCGCCGGAGCGCTACCGCGGCGACGTCGAACCGATGGACCCGGTCGCCGGCCACATTCCGGGGGCGGTGAACCGGCCGTTCCAGGCCAACCTGCGGCCCGACGGCCGCTTCAAGCCGGTCGAGGTGCTGCGCCAGGAGTTCGCATCGCTGCTGGGCCCGCGCGCGCCCGCCACGGTCATCCACCAGTGCGGTTCCGGCGTGACGGCCTGCCACAATCTGCTGGCGATGGAGGCTGCCGGCCTCACCGGCGCGGCGCTCTACCCCGGCTCCTGGAGCGAATGGTGTTCCGATCCGTCCCGGCCGGTGGCGACCGGCGAGCATCCGTGAGCGCAAGGACATGGCACGACTGATCTTCTTCGCCGGCCATGCCGGCACCGGCAAGACGACGCTGGCCAAGCGCGCCGTCCCGCTGCTGCATGCGCAGACCGGGCAGAGCTTCTGCCTGCTCGACAAGGATACGGTCTACGGCACGTACAGCGCCAAGGTGATGGGCCTGCTCACCGGCGATCCGAACGACCGCGACAGTCCGACCTATCTGGAGAACCTGCGCGATCCCGAATACGCGGGCCTGCTGGACATCGCGCGCGAGAATCTCGCACTCGGCGTCAACGTGGTGCTGGTCGGGCCCTTTTCGCGCGAAGTGAAGTCGCGGCTGCTGTTCGATCCGCCGCGGCTGGCAATGCCGGAGGGCACGACGGTCTCGGTCGTCTGGGTCCTGCTCGACGAAGCCACCGCCAAGGCGCGCATCATCGCGCGCGGCAACGAGCGCGACCAGTACAAGCTGGCGCACTGGGACGAGTACCGAGTACGCCGCTTCGATCCGGACCCGACCGAGTTCCCCGAGCTGCTGCGCTTCGACAATACCGTGTTCGACGCACAGGCGTTCGAGCGACTGATCGACGCGCTGGCGGCCGAGGGCTGATCGCCGCCGCGATCCCGGCTCAGTGATGCAGATGCAGGCTGCCGGTCGCTAGCGCGATGACCGCCACGCCGACCATCATCAGCACGAACTGCCAGAACCATTCGCCGCGGCGCCGCGTCTCGCGGTGCAGGTCAGGAATCAGATCCGCCAGCGCCACGTAGATGAAGCTGGCCGTGGCCAGCATCAGCACGAAGGGCAGCAGCTGCTGGCTGTCGGCCAGCGCGAAGAAGCCGATCACGCCGCCCAGCACCGAGGCCAGCCCGCTCAGCAGGTTGTAGAACAGCGCGCGGGCGCGTGAATAGCCGGCGTTGATCAGCACGATGAAATCGCCGATCTCCTGCGGGATCTCGTGCGCCGCGATGGCCGCGGTGGTCAGCCAGCCGAGCGCCGGATCGGCCATGAACGCCGCCGCGATCATCACGCCGTCGGCGAAGTTGTGGATGGCGTCGCCGACCAGGATCAGCATGCCGCCGGGCCCCGCCTCCTCGCGATCGTGGCCGTGGTGATGCGCATGCCCATCGCCTTCGTGATGATGGCTGTGCCGCAGCACGGCCATCTTCTCGAGCACGAAGAAGCCGATCAGGCCGGCCAGCAGCGTCCAGGCCAGGCTGTGCGGATCGGCGCCCGATTCGAAGGCTTCGGGGATCAGGTGCAGCACCGCGGTCGCCAGCAGCAGGCCGGCCGACAGGCTGACCAGGCGATTGACCAGCCGGGCGAGCAGCGACAGCGACAGGGCGGCGGCAGCGAGCACGCTGACGGCGCCGGCCAGCAGCGTCGCCACGATGATCAGGAACAAGGTGGTCACGAGGACTCCGGAAAGGGGCGTGAATGCGGCGAGAACGGCCGGCGTGGCCTCAGTGCGCCTGATCCCAGTTGGCGCCGACGCCGCATTCGACCTCGAGCGGCACGGCAAGTTCGGCAACGCCTGTCATCAGTTCCGGCACGCGCTGCCGGATGCTGTCGACCTCCTCGTCGGGCACTTCCAGCACCAGCTCGTCGTGCACCTGCATGATCAGCAGCGAGCGCATCGCCTGCGCGTCCAGCCAGCCCTGCACGGCGATCATGGCCATCTTGATCAGGTCGGCCGCCGTGCCCTGCATCGGCGCGTTGATCGCGGCGCGTTCAGCGGCCGCGCGGCGCGGTCCGTTCGGGCTGTTGATCTCGGCCAGCCACAGCCGGCGCCCGAAGACGGTCTCGACGTAGCCCTGCTGCTTGGCCAGCGCGCGCGTCTCTTCCATGTAGCGCGCCACGCCCGGATAGCGCGCGAAATAGCGCGCGATGTAGTTCTTGGCCGCGTCTCGCTCGATGCCGAGGTTCGATGCCAGGCCGAACGCGCTCATGCCGTAGATCAGGCCGAAGTTGATGACCTTGGCGTAGCGGCGCTGCTCGGCGCTGACGTCGGCCGGCGCCAGGCCGAAGATCTCGCCGGCGGTGGCGCGATGCACGTCGAGCCGTTCGGCGAATGCCCGCTTCAGGTTCTCATCGCCCGAGATGTGCGCCATGATGCGCAGCTCGATCTGCGAGTAGTCGGCCGACACGATGCGCCAGCCGGGCCGCGCGATGAAGGCTTCGCGGATGCGGCGTCCTTCGGCGGTGCGGATCGGGATGTTCTGCAGATTGGGGTCGCTGGACGCCAGCCGCCCGGTCACCGCCACCGCCTGCGAGTAGCTGGTGTGCACGCGGCCGCTGCGCGGGTTGACCATCTTCGGCAGCTTGTCGGTATAGGTGCTCTTCAGCTTGGACAGCGCACGCCAGTCGAGCAGGATGCGCGGCAGCGGATAGTCTTCCGCCAGCTTGGCCAGCACTTCCTCGTCGGTCGACGCGGCGCCGCTGGCCGTCTTCTTCAGCACCGGCAGTTTCAGCCGTTCGAAGAGGATCTCGCCGAGCTGCTTCGGCGAATTCAGATTGAACTGCTGGCCGGCCGCCTCGATCGCCTGCTGCTCGAGTCCCATCATCTTGCGGCCGAGCTCATCGGACTGCCGCGCCAGCGCATCGGCATCGACCAGCACGCCGTTGCGCTCGACCCGCTGCAGCACCTGCATGACGGGCATCTCGATGTCGCGATAGACGTGGGCCAGCAGCGCCTGCTCGGCGATGCGCGGAAACAGCGCCTGATGCAGGTCCATGGCCACGTCGGCGTCCTCGGCCGCGTAGCGCGCAGCGCGATCGACCGGCACCTGCTCAAAACCGATCTGGCTCGCCCCCTTGCCCGCCACGTCCGTATACAGGATCGTGCGCCGGTTCAGATGCCGTTCGGCGAGCGAATCCAGATCGTGGTTGCGGTGCGCTTCCAGCACGTAACTTTGCAACAGCGTGTCGTGCGCGACGCCGGCCAGCCGGATGCCGTGGTTCTGCAGCACATGCATGTCGTACTTCAGGTTCTGGCCGACTTTCGCCCGCGCCGGATTCTCCAGCCAGCCGCGCAGCCGGCCCAGCACGTGCTCGGTCGACAGCTGGTCGGGCGCCCCCGTGTAGCGGTGCGACACGGGGATGTAGCACGCCTGCCGCGGCGTCACCGACAGCGACAGGCCGACCAGCTCCGCTTTCATCGGATCGAGCGAGGTCGTCTCGGTGTCGAAGGCAGTCAGCTCGGCGGCTTCGATGCGTGACAGCCAGCCGTCGAGCTGGGCGTCGGTGAAGATCGTTTCGTAGTCGAGCGCCGCCTCGGTGGCGGCCAGCGCCAGCGCGGCGCGGGCGGCGGGGTCGTCGACCGCGGCCGCGGCGCCGGCGGCATCGGCCGCGCTGCCGCCTGCGGTGGCGCTGGCGAGAGGAACGGCGGTGCCAGGGGAGTCGCCGGAATTTCCGGTGCCAGCGACGGCGCCGGCTTCGGCACCAGCGACCGGCAGCGCCGCGGCCGAGCCTGCGCCGACCGGCGCCGCACCCCCGCCCTGCAGCCGCGCATCGACCTCACGCAGCCAGGTGCGGAACGCGCAGCGCTCGAACAGCGGGCGCAGCGCCGCCGGATCCTCGTCGCGCAGCGGCAGCGAGGCATCGATCGATTCGATGTGCGGCGCCAGCTCGCAGTCGGTCTTCACCGTCACCAGCCGGCGCGCCGTCGGCAGCCAGTCGAGAACAGCGCGCAGGTTCTGCCCCACGACGCCGCCGATCGATTCGGCATGGGCGACGACGCCGTCCAGGTTGTCGTACTGCTTCAGCCATTTGACGGCCGTCTTCGGACCGACCTTGGCGACGCCCGGCACATTGTCGACCGTATCGCCGACCAGCGTCAGCCAGTCGACGATGCGCTCCGGCGGCACACCGAACTTGGCCTGCACGCCGTCGCGATCGAGGCGCTCGACGGGCACGCCCTCGCGGCCCATCGTATTGATCAGCACGACGTCGTCGCAGACCAGCTGGGCCAGATCCTTGTCGCCGGTCGAGATCACGGTCTTCATGCCGCGCGCCGACGCCTGGCAGGCCAGCGTGCCGATGACGTCGTCGGCCTCGATGCCGTCTATCATCACCAGCGGCCAGCCGAGCGCACGCACGACTTCATGGATGACCGGGATCTGGCGGGACAGATCATCGGGCATCGCCTTGCGCGTGGCCTTGTATTCCGGGTACCAGTCGTCGCGGAAGGTCTTGCCCGGCGCATCGAAGACCACGGCGCCGCGAGTGGCGCCGTGGTTCAATTTGCCGTCGGCGCGCAGACGCCGTAGCATCGCGACCATGCCGTAAATGGCGCCCGTGGGCTCGTTTTCCTTGTTGCGCAAATCGGGCAGCGCGTGAAACGCGCGATACAGGAAACCCGAGCCGTCAACCAGCAGAAGCGTTTCTTCAGACATGTTCAGCAGCAAACAGGTGCCGCAGTTGCGAGCGATCGCGAGCCATGAACGCTCGACGACACTGAAGGCGCGCGAGTCCTGGCATATCCTCGGGATTATCTCAGAGTTCGTCGAAGCGACGGAACGGCTGGCCGAGATCCGCCCCGCGGTCTCGATCTTCGGCAGCGCCCGCATCGAACCGGGCCACCGCTGGTACGAGCTGACCGTCGAACTGGCGCGCCGGCTGTCCGACGCCGGCTTCGCCGTCATCTCGGGCGGCGGCCCCGGCATCATGGAAGCGGCCAACCGCGGCGCCTTCGAGGGGAAATCGGCGTCGGTGGGCCTGAACATCCAGCTGCCGCACGAGCAGACCAGCAACCCGTACCAGGACGTCTCGCTGACCTTCCGGCACTTCTTCGCGCGCAAGGTGGCCTTCGCCAAGTACGCCACCGGCTTCGTCGCGGTACCGGGCGGTTTCGGCACGCTCGACGAGCTGGCCGAGGTGCTGACCCTGGTGCAGACCGGCATGGGCCGCCGGATCCCGGTGATCCTGATCGA
This sequence comes from Burkholderiaceae bacterium, assembly GCA_050187175.1. GTDB lineage: Bacteria > Pseudomonadota > Gammaproteobacteria > Burkholderiales > Burkholderiaceae_E > Zeimonas. The sequence continues at coordinate 49,595 of JBFWXS010000012.1, read as the reverse complement.
TTCGTCGTTCTGGAAGGGCCTGATGGACTGGTTCCGCGACCAGCTCGAAGGCAACGCGCTGGTCTCGCCCGGCGATCTCGACCTGATCCAGATCATCGACGACCCCGCCGAGGTGGTCGAGGCGATCTTCAACTTCTACCAGACCCGCGGCTTCGTGCCCACCGAGCACGAGCGCGAACGGCTGCTGTACCTGTAAACGCGCGGCCGTCCTTGCCGGCGCCGCGCAAGGACGGCCGCATCCGTCCCGCCACCTCTTCGTCACTCTTCGTCACTTCTTCGCCGATACTACGGTCATGGCCGTCTTCACGCCCGTCACCCGCGACGAACTCGCGATCTGGCTCCAGCGCTACGACCTGGGCGACCTGCAGTCGCTGCAAGGCATCGCCTCGGGCATCGAGAACAGCAATTTCTTCGTCACCACCAGCCGCGGCCGCTACGTGCTGACGCTGTTCGAGCGGCTGTCGCCCGAAGAGCTGCCGTTCTACCTGAACCTGATGCGCCATCTCGCGCACCGCGGCATCCCGTGCCCCGACCCGCTGCCCGACCGCGACGGCAGCCTGCTGCAGCATCTGAACGGCAAGCCGGCGGCGCTGGTCACGCTGCTGCCGGGCCGCGCCGACATGGAACCGGAGCCGCAGCACTGCGCCGCGGTCGGCAGCGTGCTGGCGCGCATGCACGGCGCCGCGCGCGATTTCCCCGGCGGCCTGCCGAACCTGCGCGGCCTGGACTGGTGGACGCGCACGGTGCCGCAGGTGCTGCCCTTTCTCGCCGCCGGCCAGGGCGAGCTGCTGCGCGACGAGCTGGCAGCGCAGCAGGCCTTCGCCGCGGGGCCGCTGTACGCGGCGCTGCCGGCCAGCCCGGTGCATGCGGATCTGTTCCGCGACAACGTGCTATTCGAGCGCGGCCCCGACGGGCCGGTGCTGGGCGGCGTCATCGACTTCTACTTCGCCGGCGTCGACACCTGGCTGTTCGACCTGGCCGTCACCGCCAATGACTGGTGCGTGGACGACGCCAGCGGCGAATTCGACGGCCCGCGGCTGAGCGCGCTGCTGGACGCCTATCGCGACGTCCGCTCGCCCACCGGGGCCGAACGGCAGGCCTGGCCGATGATGCTGCGCGCCGGCGCCCTGCGCTTCTGGCTGTCGCGGCTGTTCGACCTGCACCTGCCGCGCCCGGCCGAAATGGTGACGCCGAAGGACCCCGCCCATTTCGAGCGCATCCTGCGCGCGCGCCGCCGCGGCGTGCCGCCGCTGCCCGTCTAGCGCCTATCCTCCACCCATCATGCAGATCAATCCGCTCCCCGCAATCACCGGCTGGTCCTGGGTCAAGGAGGGATTCCGTCTACTGCGCCGGCAGCCGATCGCGCTGCTGGCGCTGACCTTCATGAATCTGTTCCTGCTGTCGCTGTCCGTGCTGATCCCGCTGGCCGGCTCGGTGGCGCCGCTCGTGCTGACGCCGGCGCTGATGGCCGGCCTGATGCGGGCGGTGCGCAGCGCCGACGAAGGCCAGACGCCCACGCCCGGCATGCTGTTCAGCGCCTTTCGCGAACAAGGCGGCCGTGCGGTGCGGCCGCTGCTGATGCTGGGCGGCTTCAATGCACTGGTCACGATCCTGGCCTTGACGCTGTCGGCGATGACCGACGACGGCACGTTGATGCGCGTGGCCACCGGCCAGATCGGCGCCGACGATCCGGCGCTGCAGGATGCATCGCTGATCCGGCCCGCGCTGGTCTTCCTGGTGCTCTACACGCCGGTGCAGATGGCCATGTGGTACGCGCCGCTGTTCGTGGCGTGGAACGGCGTCCCGGTGCGGCGCGCGCTGTTCTACAGCTTCGTCGGCGTGCTGCGCAATCGCCGCGCCTTCCTGGTCTACGCCGCCGGCTGGCTCGGCATAGGCCTGGCCGCGGCGCTGCTGGTGCGGCTGATGCAGGGCCTGCTCGGCGGCAGCCCGATGCTGCTGTCGGCAGTCATGTCGCCGCTGTCGCTGATCCTGCTGACCACCGTTTATTGTTCATTCTGGCCGACCTACCGCGACGCGGTGGTCGGCGACTGAGGCCGGCTCAGCCCACCGCCTCGAGCTTGGCCACCGACAGCGCCAGCCATTTCACGCCGGCCCGGCCGAAATTGACCTGCACGCGCGCGTCGTCGCCGCTGCCCTCGACGCTGACGATCACACCCTCGCCGAACTTCGCGTGCGCCACGCTCTGGCCGACGCGGAACTTGACGCCGCGGTCGAAGCGCGCGGCCGCGCGCTGCTCGGCGCTCGACAGCCGCCCGACATCGCTGTCGCGCGGCGATCCCGCCCGCCCCGCGTCGCGGCCATAGCCGCGGCCGGCGCCGCGCTGCGCGCCGCCGCCGAAACCCTCCCAGGCGCCGCCCCAGCCCTCGCGGACAGGCGCGGCGGCGAACTTGGGCGTCAGCCACTTCAGCAGGCCCTGCGGCAGCTCTTCGAGGAAGCGCGAACGCAGGTTGTAGCGCGTCTGGCCGTGCAGCATGCGGGTCTGCGAGAACGACATGTACAGACGCTGCCGCGCGCGCGTGATGGCGACGTACATGAGACGCCGCTCCTCTTCGAGCCCCTCGACTTCCGAGCTGGAATTCTCGTGGGGAAACAATCCCTCTTCGAGGCCGGTGATGAACACCGCGTCGAACTCCAGCCCCTTGGCCGAATGGACCGTCATCAGCTGCACCGCATCGCTGCCCTCGCCGGCCTGGTTCTCGCCGGCTTCCAGCGACGCGTGCGACAAGAAGGCCGCCAGCGGCGTGATCTGCACGGCGATGGGCTCGACGGTGACGAGCGCCTGCGCGTCGCCCGCGTCGGACTCCGGAGCGGCCAGCGTCGAGGGATCCGGCGTAGCGACGCCCGGCGTAGCGACGCCCGGCGTAGCGACGCCCGGCGCAGCGGCACCTGGCACGGCGGCGCCCGGCTCAGCGATGTCCACCGGCCCGGCTTCGCGGCTCACGCCCAGGTTGGCCGGCACGTCCTGCGCTATCCCTTCTTCGCCCAGGAACGCGGCCGCCGCGTTGACCAGCTCGCGCAGGTTCTCGATGCGGTCCTGTCCTTCCTTCTCGTTCTGGTAGTGCGCGACGAGACTGCTGCGTTCGATCACGTGCTCGACCACGTCGGCCAGCGGCAGCGAGCGCGTGTCGTCGCGCAGGCGGCGGATCAGCTGCACGAAGGCCCCCAGCTTGCCCGCCGCGGCGCCGCTCAGCGAATCGACGGCGGCGAACAGACTCAGGTTGGCGGCCCGTGCCGCGTCCTGCAGCTGCTCGAGCGTGCGCGCGCCTATGCCGCGCGCCGGGAAGTTCACGACGCGCAGGAAGGCGCCGTCGTCGTTGGGATTCTCCAGCAGCCGCAGATACGCCAGCGCATGCTTGATCTCGGCGCGCTCGAAGAAGCGCAGGCCGCCATAGACGCGGTACGGAATGCCGGCCGAGAACAGCGCGTGTTCGATGACGCGCGACTGCGCATTGGAGCGGTACAGCACGGCGACGTCATTGCGCATCCAGCCCTCGCCGACCAGGCTGCGCACCTCGTCGACCAGCCACTGCGCCTCCTGGCCGTCGGTCATCGACTCGTAGATGCGTATCGGCTCGCCGTCGCCGGCGTCAGTCCACAGGTTCTTGCCGAGGCGGCGGCTGTTGTTCGAGATCAGCGCATTGGCGCAGTTCAGGATGTTGCCGTGCGAACGATAGTTCTGTTCGAGCTTGATCAGGTTGCTGACGCGGAACTCGCGCTCGAAGGCCGCCATGTTCGCCACGTTCGCGCCGCGGAACGCGTAGATGCTCTGATCGTCGTCGCCGACCGCGAATACCACGGACTGCTCGCCGGCCAGCAGCTTCAGCCAGCGATACTGCAAGACGTTCGTGTCCTGGAACTCGTCGACGAGAATGTGCCGGAAGCGCTGCTGGTAGTGCTCGCGCAGCAGATGGTTGCGTTCCAGCAGCTCGTAGCTGCGCAGCAGCAGCTCGGCGAAGTCGACGACGCCCTCGCGCTGGCATTGCTCGTCGTAGGCCGCGTACAGCTCGACGAAGCGGCGGTTGTAGTCGTCGTAGACTTCGACGTCCTTCGCGCGCCGGCCGTCTTCCTTGGCCGAATTGATGAAGTACTGCAGATTCTTCGGCGGGTACTTCTCGTCGTCGACGTTCAGGCCCTTCAGCAGCCGCTTGATCGACGCGAGCTGGTCCTGCGAATCGAGGATCTGGAAGGTCTGCGGCAGCCCGGCATCGCGATGGTGCGCGCGAAGCATCCGGTTGGCCAGGCCGTGGAAGGTGCCTATCCACATGCCGCGCGTGTTGATCGGCAGCATCGCCGACAAGCGCGTCATCATTTCGCGCGCGGCTTTGTTCGTGAACGTGACGGCGAAGATTCCCTGCGGCCCGACCTGCCGCGTCGACAGCAGCCATGCGATGCGCGTGGTCAGCACGCGCGTCTTGCCGCTGCCGGCGCCGGCCAGGATCAGCGCGTGCTGCGCCGGCAGCGTGACGGCGGCCAGCTGCTGTTCGTTCAGGTTGGCGAGCAGATTCGACATCGGCGGGCTTCGGTTCGCGGTGGGCCTGGACTCCGGCCGACGGGAGAGTGCTTCGCTGTCCTGCGCGGCGCTGACCGGCGCGGTGCTGCCCGGCGCGAACGCCGGCGGGTCAGCGCTCGGCCGCGGTAGGTCAGCGCTTGGCCGCCTTCTTCGTGCGCTGCGACCACACCGTCTGGCGCGGCATCAGCCCGCCCAGGCGGATCTCGACATAGCGGCGCTGCTCGCCGGCAAGCGTCGCGCAGCTCGCCGCCGGCTGCCGGCCGGCCTCGTCGCCCGTTGCAGTGGCGTGGCTGACGCGGATGATCCGGTGGCTCTGCACGCCGAAGCGTTCGAGCAGCTGCGCCACCGCGCCGGTGCGGTCCATGCTCAGGCGCACCGCGTCGTCCTCGGCATCCGCCGGATTGGCATGGCCGGAAACGACCAGGGTTCCGCCCGGCCCGGCGACGAAGCGCTCGGCCTGCAGGCGGATCGATTCATGGAACTGCTCGGCCACGTCCACCGAATCGCCGTCGAAATACACTTTCATCGGCGTCGGCGGCTCCTTGACCTCGACGGCGGGCGAATCGACCGCAGCCCCGGCGGCGCCGGCAGCATGGGGTTCGACACCCGAAAGACGCTTCGGTTGCATCAGCGGTCTCCTTGCTTGCGAGACGAGCGCCTCCGACGGCCAAGCCTGCAGCGGCCGTGCGTTGCGCTCCGATCGAGGGGAACCGTGATTTTAGCAGATGTGTTGCAACGATCGGCCCGGCGGCCTGGCCTGGCCCGGCCAGCTAGTCCCTGCGCATCGCCTTGCCGAGCAGCCAGTGCGCGGCGATGCCGGCCAGAATGGCCCACTCCAGCGGAATCGCCAGCACCAGCACGAAAGTCGTCGCCATCACCAGCGCGTCGCGGCGGTCGTGAGCGGCTATATGGCGGATCTCGCGCAGATCGATGAGCCCGATCGCGACCATCAGCAGGATGCCCGCCACGGCAGCCAGCGGCAGCCACTTCGATAGCGGCGCCACGAAGGCGAGCAGCAGCACCAGGAACAGCGCCGCCGAGACTGCGGAGAACGGCGTCCGCGCACCGGCGGCGACATTCACGCCCGAACGGTTGAACGAGCCGCTGGCCGGATACGACGAGAAGAACGAGCCCGCGAAATTGGCCAGCCCCTGGCCGATCACCTCGCGGTTGCCGTCCAGCGTCGTGCCGGTCTTCACGGCGATCGCGCGGGCAATGGAGATCGCTTCGGCAAGCGCCAGCAGCGTCATCACCAGCGAGGGCATGAACAGCATGCGCAGCGTGTCCAGCGACAGGTCGGGCGCCGACAGCGGCGGCAAGGCACCGGGCAGCCGCTCGACCGAAGCCACCGCAAAGCCGCTCCAGAACAGCGGCATGACGGCGGCGAACAGGCCGCCGGCGAGCACGCCGACCAGCATGTACGGCACACGGCCGTTCCACGGCTTGGCCAGCACGCAGGCGAGCACCGTCACGGCCGATACCAGCGTGGTGGGCCAATCTAGGCGGCCGAGATCCTCGACCAGGCGCTGCAGCGTCTGCCAGACGGACATCCCGCGCGGCCAGTCGAAGCCGAACAGATTGCGCACCTGCGAATTGACGATCAGCACCGCTGCACCGGCCGTGAAGCCCACGATCACGCTGTGCGGCACTCGATCGACCATGCGACCCAGGCCTGCCCAGCCGATCAGCAGCTGCCAGCACGCGACCATGAAGGTCAGCGTCAGCACCAGCCGTACGTAGTCGTCGGAGCCGGCGACCGCGAGCGGCGCGATCAGGCTCAGCACGGTCAGCGAGATCGCGTTGGCCGGACCCGTGACCATCATGCGGCTGGCGCCGAACAGCGCGGCCACTATGCACGGCACCATCGCGCTGTACAGCCCGTACTGCGGCGGCATGCCGGCCAGCGTCGCGAACGCGACGCCCTGCGGCAGCACCACGATCGCGCCGGTCAGACCGGCCATCAGGTCGGCGCGCAGCACGCGCCGGTCGCGCAGCAGGCCGATCCAGGCAAGGAATGGCAGATGGGGCTGCAGCCTATGCCAGATGCCGCTGGCTGCCGTGTCGTGTCGCAAGATCGGGTCGCGCGGGGTTCAGGCCGGGTTCAGTCAGATTCGCCGCTGGCCATGATAAAGCCTCACCACGTGCTGCGCCTCGGCGAAGAACAACCAGCGCTCGACCAGCAACCCGATCAGGCACAACAAGGCGGCGACGGGCGCGGCCTGCGGCCGCCAGAGCAGCAGCAGCAGAGGCAGCACGAAGGCCAGCACGATCGCCGCGCTCCTCAGCAGACGCGCGCGCTCGCGTGCCAGCACGAAGCCGAATTCGTCGGTGAGGAAGTTGGCGTGCGTATGGCCGACGTCGAGCAGACGCACATTGCCCTTCAGGTTCAGCGCCTGCGTATTGCTCAGCCCCGCCTCGCCGCTGTCGGCGAAGCCGTTCCAGTACAGCAGCTTCAGCGCCGCACCGGCGGCGAGCAGCAGCAGCGCGGCGATCACCCACGGATCCAGGCCGGACGCCGCGGCCGATGCCCCCGACACCGCCCAAGCGCGCAGCGCCAGCCACAGCAGCCCGCCGGAAGCGAGGCCGAACAGCGGATAGGCGATCTTCGTATAAGGGTTGCGCCAGCGCGGAATCGTCTTCAGGCAGGCGTAAATCATCGCGGTGCAGAACAGCACGGCGACAGCCAGCAGCAGCAGCAGCCCGCCCGTCACCCATTCCAGCGTCGCGTCGCCGCGCAGCAGCGCCAGCAGATAAAGGCCGGCCAGCGGATAGATCAGCACCGACAGCACGCCCTCGCGCGACAGCCACGACGTGCGGAAGCGCGAGAACGCGCGCCACGCATTGCGCGGATTGGCCAGATGCAGCGTCGACGACAGCAGGCCGCCGGAGATCAGCGCTGCCGCCAGCCCGACGCCGGCCCAGAACGGCGGACCGTCGACACCGCCGGACAGCCAGCGCCCGAGAATCAGCCAGATCATCAGCCCGAGCCCGCCGCCCGAACTGACCGTGAAGAAGATGACCGAGAATGCGGGCTTCATCAGATCGACACCACACGATTGACCATCTTGGCCAGCCGCTCCTTGAGCGTCGGCGCTGCCGCGGCGACGGCCGCGGTATCCACCACCGGCGCCTCGCGCGGCGGCAGATAGCGATTGACCGGCTTGTAGTCGAGCTGCGGCAGCAGCGGCGCGCCCTCACGTTCGGCGACCAGCGTCGACACCTTGGACGCCGGATCGTCGAAATCGCCGAAGTGCCGCGCATGCGCGGGGCAGGCCAGCACGCAGGCCGGCTGACGCTCGGCTTCGGGCAGGGCCTGATCGTAGATGCGGTCGACGCACAGCGTGCACTTGCGCATCACGCCCTCTTCGCGATCGAGTTCGCGCGCGCCGTACGGGCAGGCCCAGGCGCAGTAGTTGCAGCCCATGCAGCGCTCGGGATCGACCAGCACGATGCCGTCCTCGGCGCGCTTGTACGACGCGCCGGTGGGACAGACCGTGACGCAGTCGGCATCCTCGCAGTGCATGCACGACATGGGCACATTCACTGTCTTCGACAGGTTGAAGTGCCCCGTCGCTGCGTCGCGCGTAGCCTCGTCGCGCACTTCGAAGTGGCGGATGCGGTTGAACCAGACGCCCGACGGCTGATCGCCGTACGGCTCGTAGTCGGGCGCGCCGCCGGCCATCAGCGATGCGCCGTTCCATTCCTTGCAGGCCACCGCGCAGGCATGACAGCCGACGCAAGTGTCCATGTCGATGACCAGACCGAGTTTCAAGTGCCGCTCCCGAAATCGAGCTTGGGCCAGACGCCGGTTTCGCCCGGCGCGGCCTTGGTGATCCGCACGCGCAGGTCGTACCACGCCGCCTGCCCGGTGATCGGATCGGAATTGGTCAGCGAACGCTCGGCCGCGCGACGCGGCAGGTTCTCGCTGATCAGATGGTTCAGCAGAAAGCCGTGCGTCGCTTCGGGCGCATCCTTCTCCAGCCCCCACGCCTGCGACATCTTGCCGATGGCGTTCCAGGTCCAGACGGTGTGGCCTTCGACGCCGTGCATGGTGCGCATCTGGCAGCGGATCCGCCCATTGTGCGACTCGACCCAGATCCAGTCGTCATCGGCCAGCCCCATCTGGCGGGCGGTATCGGCGTTCATGTACAGGTAGTTGCGGCTCATGATCTGCCGCAGCCACGCGTTCTGCGAATCCCACGAGTGGTACATGATCATCGGCCGCTGCGTGATCGCATGGAACGGATAGTCGACCGCGGGCGAGCTCTCCTCCAGGCGCTCGCTCTCGATCGGCTCATACCAGATCGGCAGCGGATCGAAATAGCGGACCAGCCGCTCGCGATCGACGGCCTCGACCGGCCTGGGTCCCTCGTAGAGACCTTCGCCGGCCAGCCGGAATTTCTGCAGCGGCTCGCTGTAGATCTGCATGATGATCGGGTCCGGCTTCGGAATGAAGCCGACGCGTGCCGCCTCGTTCAGATAGGCCTGATTGACGCCGCGCATGAACTGCATCTCGGGCGGCCAGTGATGCTGGAAGAAGCTCTTGCCGTCGATGTAGGCCTGCCACTGGTTCGGATTGGGCGCGCCCTTCAGCGGCGAGCCGCCATCCTCGCCGCGCCAGCCCGCCAGGAAGCCGATGCCCGGCGCACGCTCGTAGCGCACGATGAAATCGGGATAGTCGCGGTACTTGCGCGCACCGTCGGCGCCCACGAAGGCCGGGAACTTCAGGCGGCCGGCCAGTTCGACCAGCACCTCCTGCCACGGCCGGACGTCGCGGTCCGGCGCTACCACGGGATGGCGGATCGAATCGGCGATGGTGTCGGGCTCCGAGATCGGCCGATCGAGCAGCGAAATAGCATCGTAACGTTCGAGATACGTGGTGTCGGGCAGCACCAGATCGGCGAACCGGACCATCTCCGAATCGAAGGCGTCGGAGACGACGAGGAACGGAATCCGATAGCTGCCGTCGTCGTTCTTCGCGCGCAGCAGGTCCTGCGTCTGCGCGGTGTTCATGGCCGAGTTCCACGCCATGTTCGCCATGAACAGCATCAGCGTGTCGATCGGATAGGGATCGCCTTCGACCGCGTTGCGGATCACCATGTGCATCATGCCGTGGGCGGCGATCGGACTCTCCCACGAATAGGCCTTGTCCAGCCGCAGCGGCTGACCCTGCGCATCGATGGCCAGATCCTCGGGACGAACCGGGAAGCCGAGCGGCGGGCGATTCAGCGGCGTGTCCGGCGCATCGATCACCGCGATATCGTTCTCCGGCAGCTGCGGCGGCGGAATCGGCCGCGGGAACGGCGCCTTGGAGCGGAAGTTGCCCGGGCCGTCGAGCGCACCCAGCAGCATCTGGATCAGATGCAGCGCGCGACAGGTCTGGAAGCCGTTCGAATGCGCCGAGATGCCGCGCATCGCATACATCGCCACCGGCCGGCCCACCACCTTGTCATGCCGGTGGCCCCAGGCGTCGGTCCATTCGATGGGCAGCTCTATCGTCTGCTCGAAGGCGACCGCGGCCATCTCCAGCGCCAGCTTCTCTATCGCCTCGGCCGGCACGCCGCAGCGCTGCGCCACCGCCGCCGGCGAGTATTCGTCGGACAGATAGCGCTCGGCGACCATCGACATCACCGTGCGGCAGCGCGGCGTCTGACCATCGGCCGCCAGCTCGGCGAACATCGCCGGCTGCACATCCCTGCCGAAGGCCGCGGGCGCGCCGCTGCGCTGATCGAGCACCTGCGGCTGGCCGGCCGCGTCGCGCAGGAACAAGCCGTGGCGCGGCGTACCCGGCGCATCGATGACCAGCCACGCGGCGTTCGTGTAGCGGACCATCCAGTCCCAGTCGAACAGCTCGCGCGACAGCAGTACGTGAACGATGGCGAGCGCCAGCAGGCCGTCGGTGCCCGGACGCACCGGCACCCATTGATCGGCGATCGCCGAATAGCCAGTACGCACCGGATTGATGGAGACGAACTTGGCGCCGTTGCGCTTGAGCTTGTCCAGGCCGATCTTGATCGGATTGCTCGAATGGTCTTCGGCCACGCCCCACAGCACGAAGTACTTGGCTCGATCCCAATCGGGCGCGCCGAACTCCCAGAACGAGAAGCCGATCGAGTACAGGCCGGCGGCAGCCATGTTGACCGAACAGAAACCGCCATGTGCGGCCCAGTTCGGCGTGCCGAACTGCTGCGCCCACAGGCCGGTCAGCGCCTGCATCTGGTCGCGGCCGGTGAAGAACGCGAGCCGCTTGGGGTCGGTCGCGCGGATCCGCGCCAGCCGCTCGGCCAGCAGCGCCAGCGCGTCGTCCCACGAGATCGGATCGAACTCGCCGGCGCCGCGCTCGCTGCCGGGGCGCCGGATCATCGGCTGCGACAGCCGCGCCGGCGAGTACTGCTTCATGATGCCGGCGCTGCCTTTGGCGCACAGCACTCCCTGGTTGACAGGGTGTTCGGCGTTGCCCTGGATGAAGCGGACCTTGCCGTCCTCCAGCGTCACCTGGATGCCGCAGCGACAGGCGCACATGTAGCAGGTCGTGTATTTGACTTCCTGCCGGCTACGATCGTCGAAGCGGACCGGGCGTTCGGCAGCGGGCGTCAGGGGCGGATTCGGCATCGGCGGCTTTTCCGTCGCCGGCCCGCGGGCCGGCATGAATTCGTCGAGGGCGTCGTTCGGCGCGGCAGCGCTCCCCTCGCGGTCGCGCGCCGCTCAGCTCCGGCGCGTCCCGCAATGAGGGGCCGGGCCGATGGCATCTTCAAGGGCTGTCATTCTATCCATCGACATCCATCTATAAAACTGAGAAAATCTGGACCTATGTATTTGTGTTTCCGATAGATAGAGAATGCCGTCCTCCCGGCTGCAGAGCTCCCGCGCCGGTGCCGGGGCATCGGGCTCAGCGCCCTCCTCGGCGCCGGCCCCCGTGCTGCCGCGCTCGCGCGCCACGCTGCGGCAGCTGGAAGCGTTCTGCGCGGTCGCCTTCGCGGGCAGCGTCTCGGCCGCGGCGCGCCGGCTGTCGCGCACGCAGTCGGCCGTCAGCCTCGCGCTGCAGGAGCTGGAAACCGCGCTCGGCGCCAAGCTGTTCGAGCGCGCCGGCCGCGGCCTGCGGCAGACCGAAGCCGCGCGCCGGCTGCTGCCGAAAGCGATGGAGCTGATCGACCGTGCAGCCGAGCTGCCGGCGCTGGCGCGCGACGCTGACGACAGCCCGCAGCATCTGGCGATCGGCGCCTCGCGCACGATAGGTCCGTTCGTCATTCCGGACCTGCTCGCCGGATTCGTCGAGCAGCAGCGGATATCGATCGAACTGGTCATCGAGAACACCGAAGCACTCGCCGCCCGGCTGCGCGATCTGAACCTGGACGTCGCGTTCATCGAGGGCGACGTGCTCGAGCCCGGCCTGTCGCTGCAGCCCTGGCTGAAGGACGAGATCTGCCTGTTCGCGCGCGTCGGCCATCCGGCGCCGACCGCACTGGCCCAGGGACGCTGGGCGCTGCGCGAACGCGGCTCGGGCACGCGCGAAACCTTTCTGCGAGCAATGCGGCCGCTGCTCGGGCCTCCAGTGATCGCGCTCGAAGTCAACGACGCGCAGGCGCTGAAACGGCTGGTCAGCAACAGCGACTGGTTCGGCTGCCTGAGCCGGCGCGCCGTCGCCGACGAGTTCGCCGACGGCAGCCTGATCGACGTCACGCCGCGCTCCCCTAGCCTGCGGCGTGCGCTCACGCGTTCGTTCTGGATCGCCACGCATCCGCAGCGCTACCAGAGCGCGGCGACGCGGGCCCTGATCGCGCATGCCACCGAACGGCGCGGCACACGCACGCGCGCAGGAGCCGGATGATGCGGCTGGCAACGGCGATCATTGCCGGCGGCGCGCTGCTCGTCGCAGGGTGCACGCTGGGCGGGCGCGATGGCGAACCGCTGCCCGCCGCAGCATCGGGGCCGGCTGCGTCGGGACCGGCACAGGCAAGAGTCCCGGCTGCAAACGGTCCGCGTGCAACGCCGGCCTGCGCGATTCCGGCGGCAGGCGCTGCCGCACGCAGCGCTTCCACCCCACCCAGCACTTCTACTGCACGTAGCACCTCCTCCGCGCGCCGCGGGCCCGCCACCGCCCGCGGCGCGACCGCCGCCATCCCCCGCATTGCCGCGAACAGCCCGAGAGCACCAGAGATCAGCACGGGCTTCCAAGCCAAGGATCCGGTCTATGCCCGCTCGTTCATGGCGGTCACGGCGAATCCGCTGGCGACGCAGGCCGCCTGCGAGGTGCTTGCCGCCGGCGGTACGGCGGTCGACGCGGCGGTCGCCGCGCAGATGGTGCTGAACCTCGTCGAACCGCAGTCCTCCGGCATCGGCGGCGGCGCGTTCCTGCTGCACTACGACGCACGCAGCGGGGCCGTCCAGGCCTACGACGGCCGCGAGACGGCACCGGCGGCAGCCGGCCCGAACTATCTGCGCTACGTCGACGAGAGCGGCGCGGCCGTGCCGGTACAGCCCGACGCGCGGCAGAGCGGCCGGTCCGTCGGCGTGCCCGGCGCCGTTCGCATGCTGGAACTGGTCCATGCCGATCACGGTCGGATGGCCTGGCGCTCATTGTTCCAGCCGGCTATTCACCTCGCCGCCGACGGCTTTGCGATCAGTCCGCGGCTGTCCGAGTCGATCGCCGGTTCGCGCCGCGCGCTGTCGCGCGATCCCGAGGCGGCGGCCTACTTCCTGAATCCCGACGGCAGCGCGAAGGCCGCCGGCACCGTGCTGAAGAACCCCGCGCTGGCCGCGACGCTGAGCGCCATCGCCGACGGCGGCGCCCAGGCGTTCTACCGCGGCCCCATCGCGCAGGCGATCGTGGCGAAGGTCGGTACGCCGCCGACCGATGCGCGCCGGCCGACGGTGACGGGCGGCCTGATGACGTCGCAGGACCTGGCCGCTTACACGGCCAAGCGGCGCACGCCGGTATGCGTCAACTACCGCCGCTACGAGGTGTGCGGCATGCCGCCGCCATCGTCGGGCGGCATCGCCGTCGCACAGACGTTGGGCATTCTGGAGTCCTTCGAGATGGCCCGCCACGCTCCGACGGCACGCGATCGCAACGGCGGCCGCCCGACCGCGGCGGGCGTGCATCTGTTCGCCGAAGCCAACCGCCTGGCCTACGCGGACCGCGACCGGTATGTGGCCGATACCGACTTCGTGCCGCTGCCCGGCGGCAGCTGGCGCAGCCTGCTCGACAAGACCTATCTGCGTCAGCGCGCCGCGCTGATCGATCCCCGGCGCTCGATGGGCACCGCGATGCCCGGTGACCTCGCTTCGCGCGGCGGCATCGATGCCCGACCCGGCCTGCCGGAAACCACGCATCTGTCGATCGTCGACCGCTACGGCAATGCCGTCGCGATGACCACCACGATCGAAGGCGGCTTCGGCGCGTTCCTGATGACGCATGGCTTCCTGCTGAACAACCAGTTGACGGATTTCTCCGAGCAGCCCTCCGACGCAGCCGGCCCGATCGCCAACCGCGTACAGCCCGGCAAGCGCCCGCGCAGCTCGATGGCGCCTACGTTGGTGTTCCACAAGAGGCCGGACGGACGACGCGGCGCATTCATGCTCGCCACCGGCTCACCCGGCGGAGCCGCCATCATCCAGTACGTCGGCAAGGTCCTGGTGGCCCAGCTGGATTGGGGCCTCGATGCGCAGCAGGCGGTCTCGCTGGTGAACTTCGGCGCCTGGAACGAGGCCACGACGAACGTCGAGGGCGGACATCCCGGCGTCAGCGACGCATTGATCGACGGGCTGGCGCGCCGCGGCCACTCGGTCTCGCGCTGGGCTCAGCCCAGCGGCCTGAGCAGCATCATGCGCACGACTCGCAACGGACGAACGGTGCTCGTCGGCGGCGCGGATCCGCGCCGCGAGAACCTTGCGCTGGGACACTGAGATCAGGACCGGATGCCGGCAGCACATCACTCGCTGATGGCGGTACGAGCCGGCTATGCGCCTTGCGCCTGATCAATGCCTGCGCCGTATCCGCTGTCCACAATGAATGCCAGCCGTCGAATCGCTGCGCACGCCGCTTGGCCAGCCGCAAGTGTCACGACAGCGCACCAGCACTCATCCCTCGTAGAGCGAAAAGACGAGACGGCTGCAGCCGTTCAATCGATCGCATACGCGTTGGCCGGCCGCTTTCAGGGCCGGTTTTTTTTCGGGCGTCAGGACCGAGCGGGGGAGCGGCGGGGATTCGCTGACCTGCGCGGGGCTGTAGTCACGTCGCTGGTGCATCAGAGCACCATATACCCTGCGTAGCTGGGGGCGCATATGAGACGGCACGCGAGCGAGACAGCACGCGAGCCGATCATCGTCGCCTGCCACCGCTGTATCGGCAAAGGCGTGGGCCGGGCGCTGCGGCTGGGCGTCGCGCCGGGGCGCACGGCGGGTGGCCCCAGTGGGCGTGTCGCTGTATGCGCAGCCGAGAAGCGCAGGAAGCAGGGCCCGCGCGCGTCAGCGCGCCACTAACTGACTTGCGGCATCTGTCTGAGCGGAGCTTCCCGCAGGGAAGCGCAGCGAGTTATGCCGCGGGGCCCTGCTTCCGAGCATCGCAGGGAACCCCTTTGCGAAGCAAAGGGGCAAGCATCCAGCGCCACGCCCACTGGGGCCACCCGCCGTGCGCCCCGGCGCGACGCCCAGCCGCAGCGCCCGGTCCACGCCTTTGCCCGCGCCACCCAGAGCACGCCCGATCAGGCACGCGTTTTGTCGATCCGGCCTGGCGGGGTAAAATACACACCGTTTTCAACACATCGTTGACGCTATCACCCGATCCTGCAGGTCACTGCAGCCCGGTTGCGGCCCTGCGCTGCCCCCCGATCGGTGCATTTGAGCGGTCTGCCGTGAAGTCTGTGCATCACGTGCGGCCATGAACACAATCCAATGAGGTGAGCGGCAGACGTCGCGAACGTCTTTTCATTTCCGCGATGGCCACGCGATCGCGGAGCGGAGGCCCAACCGTGCATCAAAACGGCTCAGCCACGCGGTCTTGTGAAGGGGTGGGGATTGCCCCCTTCGAGAGCGTTGTCGTCATCGGAGGAGGTGCCTGGGGCACCGCCCTCGCCCTCGCTGCGGAGCGCGCCGGCAGGCGCGGCCGGCTGTGGATTCGCGAACGCGAAGCCCTCGACCGGATCCGGCGCGACGGCATCAATCCATTTCTGCCCGGACATCCGCTGCCGGCCTCGATCAAGGTCGACGACGATCTGGCGAGGACGGTCGGCTCGCGTTCGTCGGCCGATCTGGTGCTGCTCGTCGTGCCGTCGCAGCATCTGCGCGCCATGTCGCGCCGGCTGGCGCCGCTGCTCGCCCCGGGTGCCCCCGTGGTGATCTGCAGCAAGGGCATCGAGGTCGACTCCGGCCTGCTGATGTCGCAGGTGGCCAGCGAGGAACTACCGCAGTGGCCATTGGCCGTGCTGTCGGGCCCCAGCTTCGCCGACGAGGTCGCGGCCGGTCAGCCCACTGCCGTGACCATCGCCGATGTACGAGGCAGCGCGGCCGACCTGGCCGCTCCCGACGGACTCGCGGCGCGCATCGCGATCACGCTGAGCAGCGCCTGCTTCAGGCCGTACCTGTCCGACGACGCCGTCGGCGTCGAGATCGGCGGCGCCGTGAAGAACGTGCTGGCGATCGCCTGCGGCATCGCCGCCGGCCGCGGCCTGGGCAGCAACCCGCGCGCCGCGCTGATCACGCGCGGGCTGGCCGAGATCAAGCGGCTCACGTCGGCACTCGGCGGTGACCCGGAGACGCCGACCGGCCTGGCCGGCATCGGCGACCTCGTGCTGACGTGTTCCAGCGAGCAGTCGCGCAACTTCTCGTTCGGCAAGCAGCTCGGTACCGGCACGTCCACCGAGCGCGCGCTCGCCGATCGCCTCAGCGTGGTCGAGGGCGCGGTGAACGCTCGCGCCGTCGTGACGCTGGCCCGGCGACTCGGCGTCGAGATGCCGATCTGCGAAGCGGTCGATGCAATCGTTCACGGCGGCCATCCGATCGACGCCGCGATGGAGCGCTTGCTGAACCGGCCTATCCGCGCCGAGGCGAGCGCGCTCGAGGACAGCATCCGGTTCGCCCACCCCGCCGGCGGATCGGACACGATGACGCTGCCGGCTGCATCGATGGTCGCGCCGGGCAGCGACGCGGCCGACGCGCGATGAGCGCGCCGCGCCTGATCCTCGCCACGGATCTGGACGGCACGTTTCTCGGCGGATCGCAGCAGCAGCGGCAATCGCTGTACCGCCGGCTGGCCGACGATCCCGAGGCCGTCCTGATCTTCGTCACGGGCCGCGATCTCGATTTCATTCGCGAGCTCATCGCGCGGCGCGAAGTGCCGCGCCCGCACTTCATCATCGGCGACGTAGGCACGACGGTGGTCGACGGTACGCGCTTCGAGCCGCTGGCGCTGCTGCAGGACGAGATCGATGCGCAGTGGGCGGGTGCCACCGGGCGCGTGCTGCAGCTGCTCGACGGCGAACCCGGCCTGCGTCTGCAGCCCGGCAGCTTCCGAAACCGGGTCAGCTACTACTACGAACCGGCAGCGCTGCGCACGCAAACCGTTGCCGCCATCGAAGCCGCCGGCTTCGACTGCCTGCTCAGCGCGGACACCTTTCTCGACGTGCTGCCGCGCGGCGTCTCGAAGGGCCCCACGCTGCGGCGGCTGGTCGAAATGCTGCAGCTGCCGCCGCAGGCCGTGCTGGTGGCCGGTGACACGATGAACGACCTGTCGCTGTTTCGTGCCGGCTTCAAGGGCGTCGCGGTCGCCAATTCCGAGCCGCTGCTGCTCGATGCGGTGCGCGCGCTTCCGTCGGTCTACGCCAGCCCGCATCCCGGCGCCGCCGGCATCGCGGACGCCCTGCGCCACTACGGCCTCGAACGGAGCGCCCCATGAAGAAATCCTCGCTCGTCATCGTCTATCACCGCCAGCCGTTCGAGGAAGTCATCGAGAACGGCAAGCTCGTCTATCGCGACAACAGCAGTCCGAACGGCATCGTGCCGACGCTGAAGAGCTTCTTCGGCCGCATCGGCGCCGGCCAGGGCGCATGGATCGCCTGGAAGCAGGTCAATCCGCGGCAGCCGGTGCGATTCGAGCGCGTGGTGCACATCGAGGACCAGTTCGGCAGCTTCACCGTATCGCGGCTGCCGCTGAGCGCCGAACAGGTGCGCAGCTTCTACCACGTGACCTCGAAGGAGGCGCTGTGGCCGATCCTGCATTCGTTTCCGTCGATGTTCTTCTATGAAAGCGTCGACTGGCCCGTGTTCCGCGAGGTCAACCGGCTGTTCGCCGAGGCCGCCGCCGAGCAGGCGGCCGACGGCGCGGTGGTCTGGGTGCACGACTACAACCTGTGGCTGGTGCCGGCCTATCTGCGCAAGCTGAATCCGACGCTGCGCATCGCGTTCTTTCATCACACGCCGTTTCCGGGGCCGGACGTCTTCAACATCCTGCCGTGGCGCGACGAGATCGTCGACAGCCTGCTCGCCTGCGATCTGGTCGGCTTCCACATCCCGCGCTATGCGAAGAACTTCGCCGACGTGGCACGTTCGCTGCGCGAAGTGACCGTCGAGTCGGACGCGGCCCCCGCGGACGAACAGACGGCGGCGCTCGGCCAGGCCCTGTCCGAAAGCGACGTACCGTCCCGGCTGCGGATAGGCGCGCACAGCGTCCTGCTCGATGCCGCGCCGGTCGGCACCGATCCCGCGCTGATCGAGCGGCTGCTGCAGACGCCCGAGAACATCACGCTGCGCGAAGGCATCCGCAAGGAGCTGGGCGAGCAGCGGCTGCTGTTCGCAGTCGGCCGCACCGACTACACCAAGGGCATGCGCGAGACGCTGCTGGCCTTCGAGCGGCTGCTCGAGCGCCGCCCCGAGCTGCGCGGCAAGGTCAAGCTGATCGCCACTTCGGTGCGCGCGGCCGGCAACATGCAGATCTACAGGAAGACGCAGCGCGAGATCGAAGGACTGGTCGGCCGCATCAATGGGCTGTACTCGACGCTGAGCTGGACGCCCATCCTGCTGTTCAGCCATGCGATCCCGTTCGATCGGCTGATCGCGTACTACCACGAGGCCGAGGTCTGCATCACCGTGCCGCTGCGCGACGGCTTGAACCTGGTCGCGAAGGAGTTCATCGCGGCCCAGCAAGGACGCGCGGGGGTCCTGGTCCTGTCGGAATTCACCGGCTGCGCGGTCGAGCTGCCGCAGGCTGTGCTGACCAACCCCTATTCCACGCGCGAGATGGACAAGGCGATCGACCTGGCGCTCGACATGCCGGAGCCGGAGCGCCGGCAGCGGATGGACTCGATGCGCGACGTCGTGCGCCGCTACGACGTCGGCCATTGGGTGAACCACACGCTGCACCGGTTCGAGCAGATCGCGCCTCAGCCGGAGACCGCCGAGACTGCGCCGCCGGAAGCCGCGCCCCTGCTGCGCGCCGCATCGTGAGATGAGTAGCGCATGGCGACGGTGGCTGGTCAGCGCCGCGGCCGGCGCCTGGCTGCTGACAGTCACCGCGATCGGCGCTTCAGCCGACCGGCGTGAAGCCGCGGCGGCCCCCGTTCGAATCGCCTTGTCCTGCGGCGCGCTGGGCATCGAGCTGCGACTGTGCGAGGAAGGCGCCCGAGCCTGGTCCCGGCGAACGGGACACGAGGTCAGCATCGTCTCGACACCGAATTCGTCGACGGAACGCTTCGCCCTGTATCTGCAGCTGCTCGCATCGCGTTCGCCCGACATCGATGTCCTGCAGATCGACATCGTCTGGACGGGCGTGCTGGCCAGTCACCTGATCGATCTGCGGGCTGCCATGGGCGAGGATGCGAACGCTCATTTTCCTGCGCTGATCGCCAACGACACGATCGGCGACCGACTGGTCGCCATGCCGTGGTGGATCGATGCCGGCGTGCTGTACTACCGGCGCGACCTGCTGGAACGGCACGGCTTCGCGGTGCCGACCAGCTGGCAGGCGCTGACCGAGACCGCGAGCGTCATCCAGCAGCGCGAACGCGAGCGCGGCAACGCGCGGCTGTGGGGCTTCGTCTGGCAGGGCCGCCCATATGAAGGCCTGACGTGCAATGCGCTCGAATGGCTGGATGCCTTCGGCGGCGGCGCGCTGCTGGCCGACGACGGCAGCCCGAATGTCGCGAATGCAGGGGCCGTGGCGGCGCTGACGCTGGCGGCGCGCTGGGTCGGCCATATCAGTCCGCCCGGCGTGCTCACCTACGACGAGGAGGCGGCGCGCGGCGTCTTCCAGAGCGGCCACGCGGTATTCATGCGCAACTGGCCGTACGCATGGGCGCTACTGCAGCATCCGGACAGCCCGGTACGCAACCGCGTCGGCGTCGCCGCCCTGCCGGGCAACCATGGCCGGGCGACCGGCACGCTCGGCGGCTGGCACCTCGCCGTATCGCGCCATTCCCGGCATCCGGAGATCGCCGCCGATCTGGTGCGCCATCTGACGAGCCCCGCGGAGCAGAAGCGCCGCGCGCTGGCGGGCGCCTACAACCCGAGCATTCCCGCGCTGTACCGGGATGCGGACGTACTGGCGGCGAATCCGTTCTACGGCACGCTGTTCGACAGCCTGGCGCAGGCCATCGCCCGGCCCGCCCGCACGGCCGGACCACGCTACAACCGCGTCTCGCATGCGTTCTGGACCGCCGTGCACGACGTCATCGCGCGCCGGGCCGAACCGCGGGCGCGCTTGGAAGAGCTCGACGCCGAGCTGCGCCGCATCGCCCGCCGGGCCCGCTGGCGGGCCGCCCAGGGCGGCGCCGGAGAACGGCCATGAGCCCCGCCTCCGTCCACGCGCGTTCGGCCGCGCGCGTCGCATGGTGCTTTCTCGCGCCGACGCTGGCAGTGATGATGCTGGTCGCCGCCTGGCCGCTGGGACGAACGCTGTTCCTGAGCCTGACCAATGCGACGCTGATCGACATGAGCCAGTACCAGCTGATCGGGCTGGACAACTATCTGGGCCGCGCCGACGGCGAATGGTTCGGCCTGCTGGCCGACCCCGACTGGCGGCGGGCGCTGGGCAATACGCTTGCGTTCACGCTCGCATCGGTATTCGCGGAGACGGTGCTCGGCGTGCTGATCGCGCTGGTCCTCAACGCGCCGTTCCGCGGCCGGGGCCTGGTGCGGGCGGCGCTGCTGATCCCTTGGGCGATCCCGACGGTGGTCTGCGCGCGGATGTGGGCCTGGATGCTGAACGACCAGTTCGGCCTGGTCAACGATCTGCTGCTGCGAACCGGCCTGGCCGCCGCGCCCATCGCCTGGCTCGCCGACCCGTCATTGGCGCTGTGGGTCGCCGCCGCCGTCGACACCTGGAAGACGACGCCGTTCGTGGCACTGCTGGTTCTGGCCGCGCTGCAGATGGTGCCGCGCGACTGCTACGAGGCCGCCCGGATGGACGGCGTCGGCCCTATCGCCACCTTCGTGCACGTCACGCTGCCGCTCATCAGCCCGGCGCTGGCGGTCGCGGTCACCTTCCGGATGCTCGATGCGATGCGCGTCTTCGATGTGATCTACGCGATGACCGGCACGGCACCCGCCACGCTGACGCTGTCGGTGTTCGCGCGCCAGCAGCTGGTCGACTTCCAGGACGCCGGCTATGGCTCGGCCGCTTCCACCACCTTGTTCGCCGCCGCGGCGCTGATCGCCGTCGTCTGCCTGATGTCGATCCGCCATGGAACGCAGGCCCGCCGATGAAGCTGCTGCGCACCTTCGCCGCCCGGCTGCTGTGGATCTCGCTGATCGCAGCGCTGCTGCTGTATCTGCTGTTTCCGTTCTACTACGCCGTGCTGACCTCGCTGAAGAGCGGCTCCGCGCTGTTCGTCGTCGACTACCTGCCGAAGGCGCCGGACCTGGACAACTACCGCCGCATCTTCGGCGCGCAGCCGTTCGCGCGCAATATCGGCAACTCCATGCTGCTGGCCTCGCTGGTGGTCGGCGCATCGCTGCTGCTCGCGGTCTGCGCCGCGTTCGCGCTGGCGCGCTTCAGGTTCCGCGGCCGCGGTCTGACGCTGGCCGCGCTGCTCGCGGTCTCGATGTTTCCGCAAGTGGCGGTGCTGGCGGGCCTGTTCGATCTGCTGCGGCTGCTGGGCCTGTACAACCGGCTCGGCGGGCTGGCGCTGTCGTACATGCTGTTCACGCTGCCGTTCACCGTCTGGCTGCTGACCGCGTTCATGCGCGATCTGCCGGTGGAAATCGAAGAAGCGGCGATCATGGACGGCGCCGGCCCATGGACGCGGCTGACGCAGATCCTGCTGCCGCTGCTCGCGCCGGCGCTGGTGACCTCCGCGCTGCTGGCGTTCATCGCGGCCTGGAACGAATTCCTGTTCGCGCTGACCTTCACGATGAGCGATGCGCAGCGCACCGTGCCGGTGGCGATCGCGCTGCTGACCGGCGCGAGCGAGCACGAGGTGCCGTGGGGTCAGATCATGGCGGCCTCTGTCGTCGTCACCGTGCCGCTGATCGCACTGGCGCTGGTGTTCCAGCGCCGCCTGATCGCGGGCCTGACCGCGGGCGCAATCAAGGGCTAGCCGATGGCATCCATCGTTCTGCATGACCTGCACAAGTCGTTCGGCGGCCAGGCCGTTCTGCGCGGGATCGACCTGGAAGTGGCCGACGGCGAGCTCGTCGTGCTGCTGGGCCCGTCCGGCTGCGGCAAGTCCACGCTGCTGCGGCTGATCGCCGGCCTCGATCTGCCCGATCGCGGCAGGATCTTCATCGACGGCCGCGACCTTACCGCGATGCCGCCCGCACGGCGCGGTGTGTCGATGGTGTTCCAGTCGTACGCGCTGTATCCGCACATGAACGTGCGGCGCAATATCGCCTTCGGATTGAAGCTGGCTCACGAGCCGGCCGGCGCCATCGAGCAGCGGGTGCGCGAAGTCGCGAGCATGCTTCGCATCGACGAACTGCTCGATCGGCTGCCGCGCGAGCTGTCGGGCGGCCAGCGCCAGCGGGTGGCGATCGCGCGCGCGATCGCGCGGCGCCCACGGGTCTGCCTGTTCGACGAGCCGCTTTCCAATCTCGACGCGGCGCTGCGCGCCCATACCCGCCTCGAGCTGGCGAACATGCATGAGACGCTCGGCACGACGATGGTCTACGTCACGCACGACCAGACCGAGGCGATGACGCTGGCCGATCGCATCGTCGTGCTGGATCGCGGCGCGGTGTGCCAGATCGGTTCGCCGACCCAGATCTATGGCGCGCCCGCCGACCTGTTCGTGGCCGGCTTCATCGGTTCGCCGCCGATGAATCTGCTTCCGGCGCACAGCGACGGCGCGACGGCCGTGCTGCCCGGCGGACAGCCGCTGGCGCTGCCGCTCGCGGCGGCAACGGCGCTGCGCGGCCCGGTCACCGTGGGCATCCGGCCGGACGAGCTTCGCCTGCTGCCGCGGGAAGCCGCGACGGAGCCGTCGCATGCCGGCGTGGCGCTGGACGGCACGATCGTACGCGTCGAGGAGCTGGGCGAGTCCCGGCTGGTGCACGTCAGGCTCGCCGGCGAAACCGTGCTCGTCGCGCGCGACCGCGGCGCCGCACGCCCCGAGCGCGGCGCGGCGGTGCGGCTGTACTCCGATCCCGGCCACTGGCATCTGTTCGACGCGCAGGGCCGCCGCGTCGAGCCGGCCTCGCGAAGCCCCGATATACTGCGCGCCTGATCGCCCGAGCGGCGCTACGGCAGCAATGCAATGACCGACGGCACCATCCTCACCCTTTCCTGCCCGGATCGTCCGGGCATCGTCCACGCGGTTTCGGGCTTCCTGCTCGAGCACGGCGGCAACATCCTGGAGGCCGCGCAGTTCGACGACCGCCATACCGGTCTGTTCTTCATGCGCGTGCAGTTCGAGACGCGCAGCGCCGAGGTCTCGCGCGATGAGCTGGCGAGCGCCTTCACGCCGATCGCGGAATCGTTCGGCATGCGCTGGGGCTTCCACGACGCCGCGCGGCCGGTGCCGACCGTGATCATGGTGTCCAAGCTCGGCCATTGCCTGAACGACCTGCTGTTTCGCCACCGTTCGGGCCTGCTGCCGATCGACATCCGCGCGATCGTGTCCAACCACCGCGACTTCTATCAGCTGGCGGCTTCCTACAATATCCCTTTCCACCACGTCCCCGTCAGCGCGGCGACCAAGCCGCACGCGGAAGCCCGGCTGCTCGAAGTGATCGAGGCCGAGAAGGCCGAGCTGGTGGTGCTGGCCCGCTACATGCAGGTGCTGTCGGCCGATCTGTGCGCCCGGCTGGAAGGCCGCGCGATCAACATCCATCATTCGTTCCTGCCCAGCTTCAAGGGCGCCAAGCCGTACCAGCAGGCGCACGACCGCGGCGTGAAGCTGATCGGGGCCACCGCGCACTACGTGACCACCGTCCTCGACGAAGGGCCGATCATCGAACAGGGCATCGAACGCGTCGATCACTCGATGGACGTGCCGACGCTGACCGCGATGGGACGTGACATCGAGAACGTCGTGCTTGCACGCGCCGTCAAGTGGCACTCCGAGCACCGCATCCTGCTCAACGGCAGCAAGACGGTGATCTTCCGCTGAGGGCTCGGCCGGGGCCCTCCGCTGAGGCTTGGGCGGAGGCTCTCCGCGGACGCCGCAGCCGGCGGCGAGCCCCGGATGCTGCCACCTCGTCGGGTCAGCCGGCGTCGAGCGACTGCTCGGACAGCACCTGCCGGATCAGATCCAGGACCACGAGCGCGCCCTCGCTCAGCGGACTGCCCTTGCGGCTGACGCGATAGAAATCCAGCGCCACCACCGGCGCGCTCAGCCGCCGCAGCGTCAGTCCCTGCCGCGCGCAGGCCGGCCGCGTGAAGCCGGGCACGATCGCCTGGCCGAGCCCGGCAGCGGCCATCGCGATTACAGTTTCCAGCGTATTGAAGCGCGCCACCCAGCGGACGGCCACGCCGCTGCTCGCCAGCTGCTGCTCGATGTGCTGCTGCAGCGGATTGTCCGCCGACAGGCCCACCAGCTCGCAGCCGCCGAGCCGCTGCCAGCGCTGCTCGTTCGATGCGGCGCGGCGCGGGCGGCCGACCCGTTCGCCGGCTTCGCTGCGCTCGCCGTCGGCCGCGCCGGCCAGCATCAGCTCGAACCGGAACAGCGGACTGCGCTCCAGACCGACGCCGCCGCGCAGGAAGGCGCCCAGGCCGAGATCGCTGTCGTTGCCTTCGACCCGCTGCTGGATCTGCAGCGGATCGACGTCCGCCACCTGTATCGTCAGCCTCGGATATTGCCGGCGCGCCAGTTCCACGACGCGCGGCAGCAGATGCACGGCCATCAGCGTGGTGACGGCGATCCGCACCTGCGCGGCTGCGTCGGCTCCCAGGCGCGCCACGCGCCCATGCACGCTTTCGAGTTCCCCCAGCACGTGCTCGGCCACCGGCAGCAGCGCCCTGCCGCCGGGCGTCAGCGACACCGAGCGCGTCGTACGGTCGAACAGCCGCGCGCCGAGCTGATGCTCGAGCTCGCGGATCATGGCGCTCAAGCCGGCCTGCGTCACGTGCAGACGGTCGCCGGCGCGGGTGAAGCTGCCGAGCTGGGCCACGGCCACGAAAGCACTCAATTGGCGCGTTGATAGATTCACAACTATTCTCTTTTAATTGATCAAATTATTAATCTTCCCTCATGAGCCGCTTTGTTGTCCAATGGCAGCACGAGTCCGTGGCGCCCGCGCTGAAAGCGCACCGTCCGCGATCTGCGCGTGCCGCGGCGACAGGCTCGATCCGGGCGGCGGCCATGACCCCGCCCGTCGCAATCATCGGAGGAGCAAATGGGCCACATGGAACCGATCCGCGCCGCTGCATCCGTGCAGCCGCTCGACTATCAATCCGGCTTCGGCAACGAATTCGCCAGCGAGGCGCTGCCCGGCGCCCTGCCGGTCGGGCGCAATTCGCCGCAGCGCTGTCCGTACGGGCTGTACGCGGAGCAGCTGTCCGGCACCGCCTTCACCGCGCCGCGCGGCGCCAACCGCCGCTCCTGGCTGTACCGGATCCGGCCGGGCGCCAGCCATCGTCCGTTCAAGCAGATCGACGACGGACTGATCACCAATGACTTCGCGCAGGCCGTGACGCCGCCCGACCAGCTGCGCTGGGATCCGCTGCCGCTGCCGCCCGCCTCGCAGCAAGTCGATTTCCTGCAGGGCCTGGCAACGATGGGCGGCAACGGCGACCCGCACTCGATGAGCGGCTGCGCCATCCATCTGTACTGCGCCAATGCCTCGATGCACGAACGCTTCTTCTACGACAGCGACGGCGAACTGCTGATCGTGCCGCAGCTGGGCCGGCTGCGGCTGCTGACCGAGTTCGGCGCGCTCGACGTCGAGCCGCAGGAGGTCGCCGTGGTGCCGCGCGGCGTGCGCTTCCGCGTCGAGCTGCCCGACCTGAAGTTGGCCGGCGGCACGCTAGACGGCGCGCGCGGCTACGTCTGCGAGAACTTCGGCGCGCCGCTGCGCTTGCCCGACCTCGGGCCGATCGGCTCGAACGGGCTCGCCAACCCGCGCGACTTCCTGGCGCCGGTGGCGCGCTTCGAGGACGTCGACGGCGACTTCGAGCTGGTCGCGAAGTTCGGCGGCCATCTGTGGTCGGCGGCCATCGATCATTCGCCGCTCGACGTCGTCGCCTGGCACGGCAACTACACGCCGTACAAGTACGACCTGCGCCGCTTCAATGCGATCGGTTCGATCAGCTTCGATCACCCCGATCCGTCGATCTTCCTGGTGATGCAGTCGGTCTCCGACACGCCGGGCGTCGACATGCTCGACTTCATCGTGTTCCCGCCGCGCATCCTGGCGATGGAAGACACCTTCCGACCGCCGTGGTATCACCGCAATGTCGCCAGCGAGTTCATGGGCCTGGTCACCGGCGTATATGATGCGAAGCAAGGCGGGTTCGTACCCGGCGGCGCCAGCCTGCACAACTGCATGACCGGCCACGGCCCGGACGCGAACACGTTCGAGAAGGCGAGCAAGACCGACACCACGCGGCCCGATTACATCCGCGACACGATGGCGTTCATGTTCGAGACGCGGCTGCCGATCCGGCCGACCCGGTTCGCGCTCGAAAGCCCTCAGCGGCAGCGCGACTACAGCGACTGCTGGCAGGGACTGACGAAACAGTTCAACGGCAAAGCTTGAAGACGATGATCAACGAGACGCATGACGCAGCGCTGCGCAGCTGGGTGAGCTCCGCCAACCAGGCCGGCTGCGACTTCCCGATCCAGAATCTGCCGTTCGCGCTGTTCCGGCGGCGCAGCACCGGCGAGGCGTGGCGCGGCGGCACTGCCATCGGAGATCAGGTGCTGGACCTGGCGGCCGCGCAAGCCGCCGGGGTGTTCAGCGGCGATGCGGCAAAGGCCGCCGCCGAGGCCGCCCGCGACGAGCTGAACGGCCTGATGGCACTGGGGCCGCGCTACTGGTCGGCGCTGCGGCTGGCGCTGTCACGTGCGCTGCGCGAAGGCGCCGCGGAAGCCGCGCTGCTGCGCGGCTGCCTGGTGCCGCAGAGCGAGGTCGAATACACCGTGCCGGCCCGCATCGGCGACTACACCGACTTCTACACGTCGATTCATCATGCGACCAACGTCGGCCGCCTGTTCCGGCCCGACAATCCGCTGATGCCGAACTTCAAGTGGATTCCGATCGGCTATCACGGCCGCGCCTCGTCGATCGGCATCAGCGGGCAGCAGTTCCGCCGGCCCCGCGGGCAGACGCTGCCGCCCGGTGCGACAGCGCCGGTGTTCGGCCCGAGCAAGCGGCTCGACTACGAGCTCGAAGTCGGCATCTGGATGGGCCCGGGCAACGCGCAGGGCGAGGCGATCCCGCTGGCCGAGGTCGAGCAGCGGCTGTTCGGGCTGTGCCTGCTCAACGACTGGTCGGCGCGCGACATCCAGGCCTGGGAGTACCAGCCGCTGGGCCCGTTCCTCGCGAAGAATTTCGCCACCACCATCTCGCCGTGGATCGTGACCATGGAGGCGCTGGAACCCTATCGCACCGCATGGACGCGCGACGCAGCCGATCCGCAGCCGCTGCCGTACCTCGACTCGGAAGACAACCGCCGCCGCGGCGCCATCGACCTTCAGCTCGAAGTGCAGATCGAGACGCCGGCGATGCGTGACGCGAAGGCGGCACCGGCACGGCTGTCGCTGACCAGCTTCCGGCACTCGTACTGGACGGTCGCGCAGATGATCACGCACCACGCCGTCGGCGGCTGCAACCTGAATCCCGGCGATCTGTTCGGCAGCGGCACGCAGTCCGGGCCCGAGGCCGCCGAGGGGGGCGCGCTGCTGGAGCTGTCGGTAGGCGGCAAGCAGCCGGTGACGCTGAGCAGCGGCGAAACGCGCACCTTCCTGGAGGACGGCGACGTCGTCGTCCTGCGCGGCTGGTGCGAGAAGCCCGGCTTCGCCCGCATCGGCTTCGGTGAATGCCGCGGCGGCGTGCTGCCGGCCGCGCAGTGAGCGGGCCCCCGGGATCCGGGGGCCGCGGTCGCCGCTGACCCCGCAGGCCGTGCTCAGCCGATGCAGGCTTCGATCAGAAACGGCCCGCGCCGCGCGAAAGCGCTCTTCAGCGCGGCGATGAACGCTGCCGTCGTGTCGACGGACACGGCTTCGACGCCCTGCCCGCGAGCCAGCGACACCCAGTCCAGCCTCGGCTTCTCGACGTCGAGCATGCGCTTGGCGCGCTCGCCCGGCGCGTCGATGCCGACGCTCTTCAATTCGCCGCGCAGGATCTGGTAGCCGCGGTTGGCCAGCACTATCGTCACCACGTCGAGCTGCTCGCGCGCCTGCGTCCACAGCCCTTGCAGCGTATACATGCCGCTGCCGTCCCCCTCCAGGCAGACCACCTTGCGGTCCGGGCACGCCACCGCCGCGCCGGTGGCCATCGGAATGCCGAGGCCGATCGCGCCGCCGGTCACCTGCAGATAGTCGTGCGGCGCCGCCGCATCGGTGAAGCGGAACAGCGCTCGGCCCGACGAGATCGATTCGTCGCACAGGATCGCCTGCTCGGGCAGCGTCGCGGCCAGCGCCTGCATCAGCGCATCGGCGTTCAGCGCGCCGTCGGCAGGCAGCGCCAGCGGCGCGGCCTGATTCACCAGCGGCGCGTGCGCGGCAGCGCCGAGCTCGTCGGCCAGCCATTCGAGCGCATGCACGCCGTCATCATGCGGACCGGCCAGCCGCTGGATCTCGCACTGCGCAGGCGCCAGCAGCCGCGGCTTGCCGGGATAGCCGAAGAACGCCGCGGGCGGCGGCGCGCCGATCAGGATCAGCACTTCCAGATCGGCGAGCATCGCCACGCCGGGCTCGACCGGTATCGGCACGCGATGAATGGACAGACGGCCGCGCCCCCGCTCGGCGCGGCGCACCGTCTGCTGACTGAGCAGGCGCACGCCGGTCTTGGCGGCCAGGCGGCCGGCCAGCGTGAGCCCGGGCTCGCGCAGCGCGTTGCCCGACAGCAGCAGCGCACAGCGTTTGCCCGCGCTGATCGCGCGCGCCGCGGCGGCGATCGCCTCCGGCGCGACTCGGGGACGCGGCTGCGGCGCACGCGGCGCGGCAGGGCCGTCGGCCTCGCTCCATGCGGTGTCGGCGGGCAGGATCAGCGTCGCGATGCGGCCGTCGCCGCCGCGCGCCTGCGCCACCGCCTCGGCCGCGTCGCCGGCGACGGCACGGCCGCTCGCCGATACGCGGTACCAGTCGGAACACAGTGCCGCGGCGCCCGGCACGTCCGAGCGCAGCGGGCTCTCATGCCGCAGGTGGTCACTCGCATGCTCACCGACGATATTGACGATGGGCGTGCGCGCCTTGCGCGCATTGTGCAGGTTGGCCATGCCATTGGTCAGCCCCGGGCCCAGGTGCAGCAGCGTCGAGGCCGGCCGGTCGGCCATCCGGCCATAGCCGTCGGCGGCGCCGGTGACGACGCCTTCGAACAGGCCGAGCACGCAGCGCATGCCGGGCACGCGGTCGAGCGCGGCGACGAAATGCATCTCGGACGTGCCGGGATTGGTGAAGCAGACGTCGACGCCGGAAGCGAGCAGCGTGCGGACGAGGGATTCAGCGCCATTCATGTCGAGGGAGCTCCTGATCGCGGGCCAGGCGTCACTATACGGCGTCGCTCGCCCCGATTGCCGCTTCAGGGGCTCTTCTATGCCTCGCCGCAGCCGATCACGCCGCGCGCGGCCAGCCCGTCGATCTCGGCCTCGCTCAGGCCCAGCTCGGTCGCCAGCACCTGGCGCGTGTCCTGCCCGAGATCGGGCCCGCTGTGCACGATGCCCCCCGGCGTCTCGCTGAGCTTGGGCACGATACCGGGATGCACCAGCTTGCCGAGCTTGGGATGCGGCACCTCGGGCAGCATGTCGCGCGCGGCGAACTGCGGATCCTCGAAGATCTCCGGCATCGTATTGACGCGCGACACCGGCACCTCGGCGGCCAGCAGCAGCCGTTCGATTTCCGCGCCGTCGTGCTGACGCGTCCACGCCGCGACGATCTGATTGCAGTAGTCGATGTTCTGGCCGCGCGCGCGGATCGAGCTCAGCTTCGGATCGTCGATCAGCTCGGGCTGACCCATCGTCTCGATCAGGCGCAGGAAGGTCGGATTGCTATTGGCGGCGATCAGCACGTAGCCGTCATCGAGCGTCGGGAACAGGCTGTTCGGCGCCATGTTCGGCAGGCTCGGCCCGATGCGCTTGGGCACGAAACCGGTGGTGCGGAAGGCCGGCACATAGGCTTCCATCTGCGAGAACGCGGTCTCGTACAGCGCCGCGTCGACGACCTGCCCGCGACCGGTGCGCTCGCGGTGCAGCAGCGCCATGGTGGCGCCGAAGGCAGCGTAGACGGCGGTCAGGTAGTCGGTCGTGGCGAGCGCCACGCGCGCCGGCGGCCGATCGGGATCACCCGTGAGGTGGCGCACACCGGCCATCGCCTCGCAGATCACGCCGTAGCCGGGACGCATCCGATACGGCCCGGTCTGGCCGTAGCCGCTGATGCGGACCATCACCAGGCCGGGATTGTCCCGCGACAGCACGTCATAACCGAGACCCATCCGCTCCATGACGCCGGGCCGGTAGTTCTCGATCAGCACGTCGACCTGGCGCGCCAGGCGGCCGACCAGCGCGCGCCCCTCATCGGTCTTCAGATCGACCGCGATCGCGCGCTTGTTGCGCAGAATGGTCGCGGCGTACAGCGACACGTCGCCGACGTGCTTGCCCATGCTGCGCATCGGATCGCCGGCCAGCGGTTCGACCTTGATCACGTCGGCGCCGAAATCGGCGAACAGCCGGGCGCAGGCCGGCCCAGCCACCGTCGAGCACAGCTCGAGCGCCTTGTAGCCGGCCAGCGGCCCGCCGCTGCGCGCGGTGGCTGCGTCGCTCATTTGCCCGCGCCCAGCAGGCCGAGTTCCCTGACGATATCGCGCATCGAGTTCGTCTCCTGTTCATAGAAGCGCGTCGCGGCCGACGCGCTCAGGAAGCGCGGCCGGCTCTGGTTGCGCTCGGCCAGCTGCTTCCACAGATCGCTCTGCACCATGGTCCGGCAGGTCGACTCCCAGAACTCGACCTGGTCGCCGGTCAGCGCAGCCGGCGCGACGATGCCCAGCGCCGAGCTGAACTCGGTGTCGACGCCGGCCTCGCGCCAGGTCGGCACGCCGGCGAAGGCACCGCCCAGCGGCTTGTCGGCGCTGACGGTCAGCAGCCGGATCTTGCCGCCTTGCAGCGGCGTGATCGCGTTCGGCGTGGTCGCCGCGACCAGGTCGATGTGGCCGCCCATCAGCGCGACCATCGATTCGGCGGATGACTTGAACGGCGCGACGACCAGCTTGGTGATGTCGACGCCGGCCGCCTTCAGGGCCTTGGCCGTCCCGACGTGGATGTGGTTGCCGACGCTCGTCGCCACCGCGATCGACAGGCTCTGCGGATTGCGCCGCAGCGCCTCCATCGCATCACCCAGCCGCTTCAGCGGCGAATCGGTGCGGACCGCCAGCACCAGGAATTCGTCCTGCAGCACCGCGACCGTCGTGAATGCGCGATGCGGCAGCACGTCCAGATTGCCGGTCAGATAGCTGGCGATGTAGCCATGCGTGTTCGCCGACAGCACGGTCGGGTCACCGCTGCGCTGGCGCAGCTGGTCGAACGCGACCTTGCCGCTGCCGCCGGGCTTGTTGCTCACGATCATGCCCTTGGCGCCCAGCCGGTTGTCGTCGAAGTACTGTTTCATCGCGCGGCCCGCCTGATCGAGCGCTCCGCCGGCGCCACCCGGCACCACGAACTCGACGACCTGGTCGGGCTTCCACGCGGCCGCCCATGCGGCGCCGGGTCGCAGTGCCGACGCGCCGGCGGCCGCCAGGCCAGCGGCTGCGAAGCGCCGCCGCGTTTGATTGACGCTGTCCATTTTGTCTCCTCCTGTCTTTTGTTGACGGTCAGGTTCTGTCGACGTTCAGGGCCGCACGCCGAAGCGCGGTTTAGGTCCCAGCTCGGTCTTCAGCCGGTACTGCGCGGCCTCGATGAACTGGCACAGATAGGGGCGCGTCTCGCGCGGATCGATCAGGTCCTCGACGGCGAAGGCCTCGGCGGTGCGGAACGGCGACGACAGCGCGCGCAGCTCGGCTTCGATCTCGGCCTCGCGCTGCTGCGGATCGGGCGCACTCTCGATCTCGCGCCGATACGCGGCCTTCACGCCGCCCTCGATCGGCAGCGAACCCCAGCTCGCCGAAGGCCAGGCCAGCTTGAAGTTCAAGCCGCCGCGCTGGATCGCGCTGCCGCCGGCCACGCCGAAGCACTTGCGCACGAGCACGGTATATACCGGCACGGTAGCCTGCGCGAGAGCATAGCGCTGCTGGATGCCGAAGCGCATGATCGCCTCGGATTCCGACTCCACGCCGATCAACAGGCCCGGCACGTCGACCAGGAAGATCAGCGGGATGTGGAACATGTCGCACAGGTCGATGAAATGCGTCTGCTTGCGCGCCGCCTTCGAATCGATGATGCCGCCGAACATCGGATTGTTCGCCACCACGCCGACCACGTGGCCGTCCATGCGCGCCAGACCGGTGATCGCCGCGCGCCCGAAGGTGGGCTGGATCTCGAACAGCGAATCGCGATCGACGATCATGCCGATCAGCTTCTTCATGTTGTAGGCCTGCCGGCCCGAGCGCGGCACGATGTCGACCAGCGCGTCGTCGCAGCGGTCGACTGGATCGCCGGTCACCACTCGCGGCGGCAGCTCCCAGACGTTCTGCGGCATGTACGACATGAAGCGCTTGATCTGCGCCAGGCAATCATCCTCGCTGTCCGCGACATTGTCGATCGTGCCGGCCTTGTCGGCCGCGATCTGCGCGCCGCCCAGATCGTTCTTGTGCAGCTTGTGCCCGAAAGCGCGCTCGACCACCGGCGGCCCGGCAGCGAAGATCTGGCTGCTGCCGCGAACCATGACCGTCCAGTGCGCCATCATCGCGCGGCCGGCGGGCCCCCCGGCGACGGTACCCATCACCGCGCTGACCACCGGCACGATACCGAGCAGCGAGGCCGAGCGCTCGAAGCCGTCCTGGCCGTAGCCGGGCCACACCGAGTAGCCCTTGCGGCGCACGGTGTTCACCGTGCCGCCGGTGCCGTCGATCAGGTTGATCAGCGGAATCCGGTATTCGTAGGCCAGGTCCTCGACGAAGCCGCCCTGCCCGCCCTTGCGGCGGTCGCTGCCGAAGCCGGTGCCGGCGCGGATCGTGTAGTCCTCGCCGCCGACTGCGAAGGGCCGGCCCGCCAGCCGCGCCAGCCCCATGACGTACGGCGCCGGCTCGAAATCCACCAGCTTGCCGTCTTTGTAGGTTCCCTTGCCGGCCAGCTTGCCCACCTCGCGGAACGAACCGGCATCGCACAGCCGCGCGATGCGCTCGCGCACGGTCAGCTTGCCGGCCGCATGATGACGCTCGACGGCAGCCTCGCCGCCGCAGCGCTCAGCCAATTCGCGGCGATGCCGAATCTCTTCGGCTTCCTCACGCCAACTCATCCAATCTCCTTGTTACTTGCCGTTCGCCTGCCTGCTTGCCGTTCGCCGGCTTACTTGCCGTTCGGATAAGCAATCGTTTTGAGCACCGAGCGCACCACCGCCATCCGGTCGGCGCCGACCATCTGGTCGTATTCGCGCTCGATCTCGTCGATAGCGACGTGCATTTCCTTCAGATAGCGCAGCCCCTTGTCGGTGAAGCCGACCAGGAAGGCGCGGCCGTCCTCGGCGTCGGCTTTGCGCCTGAGCAGGCCGGCCTCCTCGAGTTCCTTGACCGCCCGCGCGATGGCCTGCTTGCTGATGCCGGTGCGCTGCGCCAGGACGGCGCTGCGCGTGCCGCCGACATCGATGTACGGCAGCAGTGCGCCGCTGGACCGGGTCATGGGCACGCCGCCGCCGCCGGACATGCGGCGCGCCAGCCTGGCGATGAAATCGCGGCGGGCCAGCAGCAGCAGCCGGCCGATTCCCAGCGCACGCGACTCATCGAAGCTCTTGTCGGAGTTCCGGGACATGGCGGTTCTAGCTTCGAAGCTTGTAGAGGCGGAGATTTAGTCTACATCGTTTACTTTATCGCCGCTACCGGGCGTGGCTGCGCAGCCGGGAGACCGCCGAAAATCGGGCCGGCACAACCGCACCGGCCTGAACTGTTGGTCAATCACGTTGACTATATCCCGGGCTTCTCCGATACTACGAATCTGCAATCGAGGAGGAGTCAGGCTGTGAACAAGATCGCCGCCGAGGTCACCGGCATGGTGTGGAAAGTCGAAGCTAAAGTCGGTGACCGGCTGCAGGCCGACGACGTGATCATGATCCTCGAATCCATGAAGATGGAGATCCCGGTAATGGCGCCCGACGCGGGCGTGCTCAGCGAGATCCTGGTCGCCGAGGGTGAGCCCATCCGCGAAGGCCAGATCGTCGCCGTCATGGCCGGAGCCTGAGATGGCTGAACTGCGCAAGCTCCTGATCGCCAACCGCGGCGCCGTGGCGGCGCGCGTGCAGCGCGCCGCGCGCCAGCTCGGCATGAGCACGGTCTGCGTGTTCTCCGACGCCGATGCGGATCTGCCCTACCTGGATGACGCCGACGAGCGTCATCGCATCGGCCCCGCGCCGGCCCCGCAGAGCTACCTGTCGGTCGAAGCGGTCATCGACGCGGCGCGCCGCAGCGGCGCCGACGCCGTACATCCGGGCTACGGTTTCCTGTCCGAGAACGCCGACTTCGCCGAGGCCGTGCAGCAGGCCGGCCTGCTGTTCGTCGGCCCCGATGCGCGCTGGCTGCGCCAGATGGGCCACAAGACGCGCGCGCGCACGCTGATGGCCGGCCACGGCATGCCGGTCTGCCCGAGCAGCGATGTGCTGCGCGGCAGTCTGGACGAACGCGTCAGCGCCGCGGCTTCGGTCGGCTTCCCGCTGATGGTCAAGCCTGCCGGCGGCGGCGGCGGCATCGGCATGCAGGCCGTGGAGAACGCCGATGCGCTCGGCGATGCGCTGGAGCGCGCCGGCAAGCTCGCCGCCCGCAGCTTCGGCAGCGACGAGGTGTACGTCGAACGTCTGCTGACGCGTCCGCGCCACATCGAATTCCAGATCGTCGGCGATCGCCATGGCGACGTGCGGCACCTGTTCGAGCGCGACTGCTCGCTGCAGCGCCGCCACCAGAAGGTCATCGAGGAAGCGCGCGCGCCGCTGCTGCCCGAGGCCGAGCTCGACGCAATGGGGGAACGCGCGGCGAGCATCCTGCGCAAGCTGGGCTACGACAACCTCGGTACCGTGGAAATGCTGCACGATGCCGCGGTCGGCTTCAGCTTCCTCGAGATCAACACGCGGCTGCAGGTCGAGCACGGCGTGACCGAGGAAATCACCGGCGTCGACCTGGTCCAGGCGCAGATCCGGCTGGCGGCTGGGGCGCGCCTGTCCGAAGTCTTTCCCGAGCGCGTCGTCGCGCGCGGCCATGCGATCCAGCTCAGGCTCTACGCAGAGGATCCGGTGCGCTTTCTGCCGGCGCCGGGCCGGCTCGAAGTCTTCGACATGCCGTCGCTGCCGGGCGTGCGCATCGAGACCGGCTATCGGCAAGGCAATCAGATCACCCCGTTCTACGATCCGATGATAGGCAAGCTGATCGCGACCGCGACCGATCGCGCATCGGCGATCGAGCTGGCGCTGCGTGCCATCGACGCGACGCGCATCGAAGGCGTCAAGACCAATCTCCCGTTCCTTCGCAAGGTGCTGCAGTCGTCCGAGTTCCGTGCCGGCGACGTGCATACGGGATTGGCCGCGCAGATCGCCAAGGCGCCCGCCGCCACGACCTGATCCCCGGCCGCCGACGGCCGGTTCACTGGAGGAGACGATGACAAGCGACAAAAGCAAACGATCCGATCCCGTCAATCCATTCGATCGCGGGCGACGACGCGCGCTGCGACGTGCAGCCGCGGTACCGGCCGCCGCTCTGAGCGCCGCGGCAGCGCAATCGGCGCTGGCGCAGGGTGCCGGCGGCACGGGCACGGCCAGCGCTGCCGCCGACAATCTGCCGCCGGCGGTGCCGGCCTGGATGAAGCAGCAAGGCGGTCCGTTCATCACGCCGCCCTACGGTGTGCCGTCGCCGTTCGAGAAGCACGTGGTACGCGTGCTGCCGTCGGCGCCCAATCCGTTTCCCACCGGCAGCCGCTCGCCGCTGCAGAACCTGCACGGCACGCTGACGCCGAACGGGCTGTTCTTCGAGCGCCACCACGCGGGCGTTCCCAGCATCGATCCGGCGCAGCACCGGCTGATGATCCACGGCCGCGTCAAGCGGCCGCTGCTGCTGTCGATGGACGAGCTGATGCGCTTCCCGTCGGTATCGAGAATCTACTTTCTCGAATGCTCGGGCAACGGCTCGTCGCAGTGGGCGGGTCCGGCCGGCCGCACGGCGCAGGAGATCCACGGCCTGGTGTCCTGTGCCGAATGGACCGGCGTGATGCTGTCGACGCTGCTCGACGAAGTGGGACTGGAGCCCGACGCGCGCTGGCTGCTGGCCGAGGGGGCCGACGCCGCGGCCATGACGCGCAGCGTGCCGATCGAGAAGGCGCTCGACGACGCGATGATCGTCTATGCGCAGAACGGCGAGATGCTGCGCTCCGAACAGGGCTACCCGGTGCGGCTGTTCCTGCCAGGCTACGAAGGCAACATGAGCATCAAGTGGCTGCGCCGCATCAAGATCGGCACGGCTCCGTTCCAGACCCGCGAGGAGACCTCGAAGTACACCGACACGCTGCCCGACGGCAGCTCGCGCCGCTTCACGTTCGTGATGGATGCCAAGTCGGTCATCCTGTCGCCGTCCGGCGGGCAGACGGTGAAGGGACGGGGCTTCCGCGAGATCTCCGGCATCGCGTGGAGCGGACACGGCAAGATCCGCCGCGTCGACGTCTCCACCGACGGCGGCCGCAGCTGGCGCGAGGCCGAACTGCAGGAGCCGGTGCGCAGCAAGGCGCTGACGCGCTTCCGTCTGCCGTGGAACTGGGACGGTTCCCCCGCCGTCCTGCAAAGCCGCGCCATGGACGAAACCGGCTACGTGCAGCCGACCCGCGACCGGCTGATCGCCGCGCGCGGGCTCAACTCGCTGTATCACTATCACGCCATCCAGAGCTGGCGAGTGACCGCCGCCGGGGAGGTCAGCAATGTCCACGCTTGAACGCAATCTGGGCCTGAGCGCGCTGGCCGTTGCCCTGCTGGCCGGCTGCACGTCGATGACACCGCGTCCGCCGGCACAGCCGCCGGGCCACTACCAGCTCGGCCGCGCGCCGACGCCTGCCGAGCTGCGCGGCTGGGACATCGACGTAGCGCCGGACGGCGCCGGCCTGCCGGCCGGTTCGGGGACGGTGGCCCAAGGCCGCGAGCTGTTCGCCCAGCGCTGTGTCGCCTGCCACGGCGATGCCGGCAAGGGCGGACCGGGCGGCGCGCTCGCCGGCGGCCAGGGAAGCCTGACTTCCAAGAAGCCGGTGAAGACGGTCGGCAGCTTCTGGCCGTATGCCACCACGCTGTACGACTACATCAATCGCGCGATGCCGTGGGATGCGCCGCAGTCGCTGAACCCCAACCAGGTGTATGCGCTGACCGCGTACGTGCTGCACGTCAACGGCATCGTCGGTGCCGACACCGTCATGGATGCACGCTCGCTGCCGGCGGTGAAGATGCCCAACCGCGACGGCTTCACGCTGTTCACGGGCCGGGACATCGCGCCGCAGGCCTGCATGCGGGACTGTCGCTGAAGCACGAGGGGCCGCGCGGCTGCGCGGCCCCTTGGCGGCTCAGCGGTTCGCGCCGTGCGTCTCGAAGCGCTCGCGAAGCCCCTTCACCTGCGAAGCGGACACCGACCCTGCCGCATTACCCCAGCTGCTGCGCAGGAAGGTGGCCAGCTCGGCGATCTCGTCGTCGGACAGCCGCCAGCCGAAGCCGGGCATGGACAATGCGCTCGGCGCGCGCCGCGTCGAAGGCATCGCCGATCCGCGCAGAATCATCGCCACCAGCGAGTTGGGCTCCCGGCCCAGCACGACGGCGCTGCCGGCCAGCGCCGGGAAAGTGCGCGGATCGCCGGCGCCGTCGGCGCGATGACACGCCTGGCAGTTGTCCAGGTACAGCCGTGCGCCGGGCAGGCTCACATCGAGGTCGCGCAAGCGCTGCGCGGTCGCAGCCACGGCTGCCTCGGCATCGGCCGGCGGCCGCGCTTCACCGCGCTCGTTCACCGGCAGCGACAGCAGATAGTCGGCGATCGCGCGGCGGTCGGCCTCGCTCAGGTACTGCGTGCTATGGCCGATCACGTCGACCATGGGCCCGACCGATGCGTTGCGCTGGTTGCGGCCGGTCTCCAGGAACTCGACCAGGTCGTCGACGCTCCACGGAAACGCTGATGCCTTCAATGTCTTCGGCAGATTGGGCGCATACCAGTCGTCGAGCACCGCGCCGCTCAGATAGCGCGGACCATCGGCCTCGGACATCGCCTTCTCCTGGCCGGCCAGGCCGCGCGGCGTGTGGCATGCGCCGCAGTGGCCAAGCACGCGCACCAGATAGGCGCCGCGGTTCCAGCTCGCATCGCGCGCCGGATCCTCGACGAAGGGCCGCTCGCGGTAGAACACCGCGGTCCAAAGGCGCAGCAGCGAGCGCATGCTGAACGGCCAGGGCAGCAGGTTGTCGCGGTTGGCCACCGGCTGAGGCTCGACGCCGAGCATGAAGTAGGCGTACAGCGCCTGCATGTCCTGCGGCGTGATGCCCGAGAACGATGGATACGGCATAGCGGGATACAGGCGGCCGCCGTCCTTGCGGATGCCGCGCCGCACGGCATTCTCGAAATCCTCGAAGCTGTACTGGCCGATGCCCTGCGTCGGATGCGGCGTGATGTTGGTCGTGAACAAGGCGCCGAACGGCGTGTTCATCCGCAGGCCGCCGGCGTACGGCGGACCGCCGGGCGCGCTGTGACAGGCGATGCAGTCGGCGGCGCGCGCCACGTACTGTCCACGCTGGATCAGCTCGGCGCTGATCTCGGCCTGGGCCATTCCCTGGCTGGGCGGCAGCACCGGCGCGATCGCACCCGGCGTGCTGCTGGCCGTGCGCGTGCCGGTGCTAGCAGCAGTGCCAGGGGCCGTGCCTTCGAGCGCGCCGGCACCGCCGCAGCACAGCCACAGCACGGCCGCCGCCACGCGGCGCCACGGGCGCCACGGGCCTCCCGGGCCTCCCCGCCCCCCCAGCCCTGCCGGACGACACGGACGCCACGGATACCGCGGCGCGCAGCTCGCCGTCTCGGGGCCGCTCATGCCTGGACCAGCGGCCGCGGATCGCGCAGATACTGCTCGCGGATCGCCTTGGCGGACCAGTAGGCCAGCGCGCCGACCAGCCCGGTCGGGTTGTAGCCGATGTTCTGCGGAAATGCGCCGGCGCCCATCACGAACACGTTGTGCACGTCCCATGACTGCAGATACCGGTTCAGCGCACTGCTGCGCGGCTCGCTGCCCATGATCGCGCCGCCGACGTTGTGCGTGGTCTGATAGGGCCGCGTATCGTAGTGCTCGCCGCTCTTGCGGATCTTCACCGCCATCTGCGCCGGCGCGAGCACGCGCGCGATCTCGGCGGCCTTCTCGGTCACGTGCTTCGTCATCCGGAACTCGTTTTCCCTCCAGTCGAAGGTCATGCGCAGCATCGGCTGACCCAGCGCATCGCGATAGTTCGGATCCAGATCGAGATAGGTGTCGCGATACGACATCACCGTGCCGTGCGTACTGATCGACATCGTGTGGCCGTAGCTGGCCTTGAACGCCTGCTTCCATTTCGCACCCCAGGTCGGTGTGCCCGGCGGCAGTGCCGTCTGCTGAATCGGCCTGCCGCCGGTCTGGTTGGCGGCGACGTAGGCACCGCCGATGAAACCGAGCGGGCCGTGGTCGAAGTGGTCGCCGTTCAGGTCGTCGATCGCGTACCCTGCCGCCCCGGCGCCGACGAAGGGATTGAAACGCGTGCCCGAGTCGAAGAACAGGTCGATCGAACCCATCATCTGGTACGAGTAGTTCTTGCCGACGACGCCCTCGCCGGTCTTCGGATCATATGGAGTCCCGATGCCGGACAGCAGCATCAGCCGCACGTTGTGCAACTGGTACGCGCAGAGGATCACCAGCGCGGCCGGCTGCTCGACCTCGCGGCCTAGCGCATCGACATAGGTGACACCCGTGGCGCGCCGTCGGTCGCGGTCGAGATCGACGCGCAGCACGTGCGCCTGCGTGCGCAGCCTGAAGCGCGGACGCTGCCGCAGCACAGGCAGGATGGTCGTCTGCGGCGAGGCCTTTGAGAAGTTGTAGCAGCCGTAGCGTTCACAGAAGCCGCAGTAGCTGCACTTGCCCAGCTGCGCGCCGTATGGGTTGGTGTATTCGCGCGAGGCATTGGCCGCCGGTGTCGGAAACGGGTGATAGCCCAGCTCGGCGGCAGCCTTGGCGAACAGCGCGCCGCTGTACATCTGCGCGAGCGGCGGCAGCGGGAACTCCGCCGAACGCGCCCCCTCGAACGGATTGCCGCCGTCGACGCGGCGGCCGCCGATATTGCCGGCCTGCCCCGACACGCCGCAGACGCGCTCGAAATGATCGAAGAAGGGCTCGAGCTCCTCGTAGCTGACGCCGAAGTCCTGGATCGTCATCTCTGGCGGAATGAAATCGCGGCCGTAGCGTTCCTCGATATGCGAACGCAGCCGCAGTTCATCCGGCAGCGCACGCCAGTGCATGCCGTTCCAGTGCACGCCCGCGCCGCCGACACCGTTGCCCGGCAGAAAGGACCCGTACTGCCGATAGGGCAGCGCCAGATCGTTCAAGCCGTGACGGATGGTCAAGGTCTCGCGCGACAGGTCCTGGAACAGGCGGCCGCGAACCCCGTAGGTCAGCTCGTCGATGACCTTCGGATATGAGAAGTCGGGATTGGTATCGCGATCCTCGCCGCGTTCGAGCGCCAGCACCTCGAGCCCGGCATCGGTCAGCTCCTTGGCGAGGATCGCACCGGTCCAGCCGAAGCCGACCAGCACCACGTCGACGGGGGCGTCCTTTCGATCAGCCATCGTCGTACGCCCTCAGCCGCGCCGGCCGTCGATGCTGACCGGCCCCAGCGGATACGCGTCGCCGTGCCTGCCGGTCCATTCCAGGAAGTCGGCGCGCGCCCCGGGAAAACCGATCATCTTCCAGGCGGCCATATCGCGATTGCCGCCATGGATCGGATCGGCCAGGAAGCCGTAGCGCGTGTCGTCACTGAGGAACTTGAAGAACGCCTTCAGGTCGACGGCGTCGGCCTCCAGCTTGCCGTCCTCGAGCTGCTGCAGGATCTCGTCCTGCTGCGCCGGCTCGAGCTCGGCGAAGGATTTCGAGTGGCGCTGCAGACAGGCTGCGTCGACCGCAGCGATGCCGGCGCGATAGAGTTCGCGCGGCGTGGCCCGGCCCTGGTAGCCGAACTCGGGGGCTCCCTGGTGGAACGGGCCCTGCATGTACCAGTTGGCCGCATGTCCGTACGGCCCTTCGAGCTGCCTGTCGAGGAAGATCGGCACGCCGCAGCCGATCGCGCCGGGTCCGTCGTCGTCGTCCGGAATCAGCCGCGCACAGGCGGCCAGCACGAAGCGCCATTCCTGTTCGTTGAAGGCGCGCGGCTGATAATCAGAGGGCTTCGCGTCGGCGACCGCCGGTCTGTGCGTGCTTCCGGCGGCGCGCGGACGGGCGCTGTCGCAACCCGCCAATCCCGCCACCGCGGGCAGCGCTGCGGCCGGCACCACAGTCAGGGAGCGTTGCAGGAACATCCGGCGCTGCGGCTTGCTGGGTGATGCCGACATGGTGGCCTCCTTGGTCGAGGGCATGGCAGGGCGTCCAATTGCAGAGCAATGCGCAGACCCGCCCGCATCGGCGGAACTTGCGGACGCGATGCAAACCCGACCGGCGGCACGGTGAAGCGCCGCGTGCGATGGCGGACGTGCTACGGTCAACACTGAACTTCGTGAACACGACGGACACGGACGTAGCGAGCATGGTTTCTCCCGCCGATGTCATCCTGCCGTACTGCGGCAGCGCGCCTTCGCCCGGCGAGCTTGCGATGCGATGGAACTTCGATCCGCTGCTGCTCGCACTGCTGTCGACGACGCTCGTTGCCTACCTGGCGGGAGCCTGGCGCCTGCGGCATGTGCACCGCAGCGCGGCCCGCGGCGCGGACACGCCATCGACGGCGCAACAGGGGTGCTTCATCGCAGGATGGTCGATCGCCGCGCTGGCGCTGGTCTCACCGCTGTGCGCGCTGTCGGTCGCGCTGTTCTCGGCGCGCGTCGCACAGCAT
Source organism: Burkholderiaceae bacterium (assembly GCA_050187175.1). Taxonomy (GTDB): domain Bacteria; phylum Pseudomonadota; class Gammaproteobacteria; order Burkholderiales; family Burkholderiaceae_E; genus Zeimonas. The sequence goes on along the minus strand of JBFWXS010000012.1, from coordinate 7,289 downwards.
CTGCTGCTCATGCTCGTCGCCGCGCCTCTGGTGATGCTGGGCCGGCCCGCCGCCATGTTCGCCGCGCTCGGCCTGATGCACGGCTTCCCGCGCGGCGCGAACCTCGCGGCCGCGTGGCTGGCGTTCACCCTGCTGTTATGGGGCTGGCACACGCCGGGCCCCTATCAGGCCAGCTTCGGCAGCGACGCCGCGTACTGGGCCATGCACCTGAGCCTGTTCGCGTCCGCCTGCCTGCTGTGGGGCGCCTTGTTCGCGCGCGGCGCTAGATCGATGCCGGCTGCGATGTGGGCCGGCGTGGCAAGCGGCATGCAGATGGGCCTGCTCGGCGCGCTGCTGACCTTCGCGCCGCGTGCGCTGTATCCGGTGCACGAGCTCAGCGCCATCGCATGGGGCTTGTCTGCACTCGAGGATCAGCAGCTGGGCGGGCTGCTGATGTGGGTGCCCGGCGGGCTGCTCATGCTGGTGGCCGCGATGATCGCGCTGGGCATCGCGCTGCGCGATGACGAAGGCGGCGGCCTGCGCTTCGACGGCGGCGACGGGCCGCAGCCGGCCAAGCGCATGGGCGCTCGCCTCACGGCCACGCGCACGGGTGCGCGCCTCAATCCGCCGCCGCGAAATGGGCCATCTGATCTTCGTGTGCCTTGACGAACGCAGGGCGCGCAGCCGCACGGGCAACGTAGTCGCGACACGCCGGGCGCGTCGCCAGTCCGTCGAAACGATCGACGAGGCGCAACACATCCGACATGAGAATGTCGGCGATCGAGAAGTTCTGCACCAGCCACTCGCGCTGCGCCAGCACCTTTTCCATGTGCGTGAGCCGCAGGTCGAGAAACTGATCCAGGACCGCCCAGCCGGGTGAATCGCCCGCATTGCCGGAGAACTTCAGCAGCGCCCACGGCAGGCTAGCCATTTCAACCGAGTTGAGTGCCGCGAACACCCACTCCACCACTTCGCTGCGAGCGCGTTCGTCAGTGGGCATCAACGCGGCGCTGCGATGCCCCAGATGCAGCAGGATCGCGCCGCTTTCGAACAACGAGAGGTCTCCGTCGATCAACCACGGGACCTGGCCGAACGGCTGGTGCGAGAAGTGCTCCGCCTGCCGGTCGCGAAAGGGCACGGTCTCGACGCGATAGGGCAAGCCCGCCTCTTCCAGCGCCCAGCGCACACGGAGATCACGAACGAAACCGCGCGGCATCTGCGGAACCCAGTCGAAGGTAGTGAGAATCAGATCGGCCATTGGCGGAACTCCTTTTCGATCGGAAAGCCGGCGGAAGCTAGGCACACGGCGGCAGCACCATGACAGGCAACCCGATCCACCCGGTCGACAGCAAGGCCGCGGCGTTCAGCAGCAGCGCCAACCCATGGACGAAGCCGGCCGCCGCGGGTTCGCCGCGCATGAAAACCTCGCTGCGCACGGCACGGCGCGCGCGAAGCAGCAGCCATGCGATGATCAGCGCGTGCGCGGCCCAGGCGCCAAGCAGCAAAGCGCGCAGCAGCGGTTCGCTGATCGCCGTATCGGGCGCGCCGCGGCAGGCGATCGACAGCAACGCATACAGCACGACCAGGCACGAAGCCCACAGCACGAAACCCGCGACGGCCCACGACAATGAAGGCCGCGGCCTTCGGCGGCCTTCGCTCGTCGCGGCGCTCGTTACGCTTTTCATGGCCTGACTGCCCTTACGATCCGGGCAAGCCATACAGCGCGCCGATCACGATCAGCACCGCCGGCAGCGTGTATGACCACCACAAGCATGCCAGCTCCGGTTCGAGACAGCGCTGCGGCGAAACGAAGCCGGCGCGGCAGCGGGCCCAGACGAAGCCGGCCAGCAAGGCGCCGAGCGCCGTGTGAACGGCGGCGTACAAGAGCAGCGCGCTGGCCACTGCTGCATGCGCATGCGATACGGCGGGCGGCACCGCCGCTGCCATGATCGCTGCCAGGCCCGCGCTGGCCGCCAGTCCGAGCCCGACGGCCGACGCCAGCCATCGCATGGCCTTGGCTGCAGGACGCGCGCCATCGGCCTTGTTGACTGCCCTCGCCCGCCACGCTGACACGGCCGCACCGATGGATACCGCCAGCGTAGCGCCGACCAGCCACGGCCGCCATTCGACCTGCTGCGGTGCCGGCCAGTTCGGCGCGATCAGCCACAGGTACAGATAGCCGAACAGCAGCGAGCCGAACAGCGTCGCATCGGCGGCCAGGCCGAGCTGCATGCCGGCCCAGCCCGGCGCATGCGTGCGCCCGGCACGGTGCGACAGCAGCCGAAGACCGGGCCGTACCTGCACGCCGGTATCGTCGCTGCGCTGGCCGGTCTGCCAGGCCCAGCGCACGGCGAGAACCAGTGTCAACCCCAGCCCTAGCAGCGCGACGACATAGGCCTTGAACAGCAGGCACAAGAAGAACACGCCCGCTGCGGCCGCCGTCTGCAGCGGCAGCCAGCTGTTGCCCGGCAGCACGACTACCCGTTCTGGCTGGCCGCTGACTACGTCGACGCTCAGCGTCTCGCGCCGCGTGGCGGGTGCGCCCAGCCAGTGCTCGCCCGCCGCCAGCTCGGCGCCGAGCCGCGGCCGCTCCCATACGGGCTCACGGCTGTCGACCTGCGGCTGGCTGGCGAAGTTGTAGTCGGAGGCAGGCGTCGGCATCGCCCATTCCAGCGTGCCCGCGCCCCATGGGTTGCGGCCCGCGCCGCGGCCCATGCGCGCATGCAGGAACAGATCGAGCAGCAGCAGTGCGAATCCGATGGCCTGGATGAACGCGCCGATCGACGAAAGCAGGTTCAACCAGTCCCAGCCCGCTTCCGGCGCGTACACGTGGACGCGGCGCGGCATGCCGAGCAGGCCGGTGAGATGCATCAGCAGGAAGGTGAGATTGAAGCCGATGAAGATCAGCCAGAACGCCCACTTGCCGAGGTTCTCGGAAGGCAGCCGGCCGGTGACGTGCGGCAGCCAGTAGTACATGGCGGCCAGCAGCGGAAACACCATGCCGCCGACCAGCACGTAATGCAGGTGAGCGACGACGAAATGCGTGTCGTGCGCCTGCCAGTTGAAAGGCACCAGCGCGAGCATCACGCCGGTGAGCCCGCCGGCGATGAAGACCACCAGGAAACCGAACAGGTAAAGCATGGGCAGCTTCAGCACCGGACGCCCTGCCCACAGCGTGGCGATCCATGCGAAGAACTGGATGGCAGTCGGCACGGCAACCAGCATGCTCGCCGCGGAGAAGAACACCTGCGCCAGATGCGGGATGCCGACCGTGAACATGTGATGCACCCAGAGCCCGAAGCTGATGAAGCCCATCGCGATCACGCTGGCGACTATCCATCGATAGCCGATGATGGGATGCCTGGCGAACACCGGGATCATCGTCGACACCATGCCGGCGGCGGGCAGGAAGATGATGTACACCTCAGGATGGCCGAACAGCCAGAACAGGTGCTGCCACAGCAGCGGGTCGCCGCCGCGTGCGACCTCGAAGAACGGCCAGCCGAAGGCCCGTTCGACTTCGAGCAGCAGGCTGCCGAGGATCAGCGGCGGAAAGCCGATCAGCATCATGGCGGCCGTCACCAGCATGTACCAGGCGAACAGCGGCATCCGCGCCAGGCTCATGCCGGGCGCGCGCAAGCGCAGGATCGATGCCGCCAGCTCGATGGCGCCGCAGACCGCCGACACCTCGGCGAAAGTGACGCCGATCAGCCAGACGTCGGCGCCGATGCCCGGGCTGTAGCGCGGACCGGACAGCGGCGTGTACATGAACCAGCCCGCGCCGGGCGCCAGGCCCATCGCCAGCGCCGAGATCAGCATCAGGCCGCCGAACAGATAGCACCAGTACGAGAACGCGCCCAGCCGCGGATAGGCAAGATCGCGCGCGCCGAGCATCTTCGGCAGCAGGTACATCGCGAAGCCCTCGAGCATCGGGATCGCGAACAGGAACATCATGATGGTGCCGTGCATCGTGAACAGCTGGCCATACAGCTCGTGTCCGACGAAGGCATTGTCCGAGGTGGCCAGCTGCGTGCGTATCAGCATCGCCAGCACGCCGCCGATCAGGAAGAACATCAGCGCGGTGACGATGAAGCGCAGTCCGATCGCCGAATGGTTGACCGTGGCCAGACTCTCCCAGCCGCCCGGACTGCCCCATATCGCGCGCAGCCGGTGATGCAGCGCGATCGGCGAAGGCTGTAGCGGCGACGAGGGACGCGTCGGCGAGACCGGCTCGCTCATGGCCGGCTTCCAGCGAGCAAGCCGGCCAGCGCGTCGAGCGTGGCCGCGTCGAGCGGGTCAGGCGAGGCCGCGCCATCCGGCACCTGCATCCGGTTGCCCGGCTTCAGCGCGGCATGTTCGGCAAGCCAGCGACGCAACCCCGCCTCGTCGTTGCGCAGGACGCCGGCACCGAGCATCGCGCGATCGGCCAGCGCGGCCAGGTTCGGCCCCTTGCCGTTGCCGCGTCGGCGCGCGTCGAGGCTGTGGCACTGCGCGCACAGCCGATCGAACGACGGCTGCCCCGCGCTGCCGACGGCGGCCGCGAGGCGATCCATGCGCCGCTGCAGCGACGGCGCCTCGTGCGCTTCGAGCTGCAGCCCCATGCGTGCATGCTGCGCGCCGCAGAACTCGGCGCAGACGCCGTGATAGACGCCGGCTCGATCCGCCTGCAGCCGGATCACCGTGGTGCGGCCGGGAATCGCGTCGATCTTGCCACCCAGCCTGGGCACCCAGAACGAATGGATCACGTCTTCCGCGCTGACGTGTACGTCGATCGGCCGGCCGACCGGCACGTGGATCTCGTTGGCCGAATACAGCCGGCCGCCGGGCGCGTCCGGATAGCTGACCTCCCACCACCACTGATGCGCACGCACCTCGACGCGATAGACGTCGGGTGCGCCAGGCAGCGGCAGCAGCGCATGGCCGGCGCCAATGCCGTAGGTCAGCAGCGCGGCCAGCGTCGCCAGCGGAAACAGCAGCCCGCCCCCGACGATCAGCAGGCGCGGCGAAAGCCGCGCGCGTCGCGCCGGATTGCGACAGGCCGCATACAGCGCCAGGGCCACGGTCAGCACCAGAATCAGCAGCGCGGCCGCCAGCATGGTCCACCAGACGCCGGCGATCGAGGCGCCGGCGGGACCGGCCGGATCGAGCGTCGACAGCGGCGTGGACAGCGTCGGCGCCGCGAGCAAGCCGTTCGCGGCGCACCGTTCGCCCCCGCCGCGCGTGGGGGCGAACCACCGACACGGGAGGCTGGCGTGCTTAGATGCCGTCATGGAAAAGTTCGGCCTGCCATTGCCCGTCGGGGCGCCCACACGCGTCGCGCTCGGTCAGCATCCGCTGCACCCGATGGTGGTGACGTTTCCGATCGCGTTCTTCGTGGCGGCGCTGGGCACCGATGCCGCGTTCTGGTACGGCGGCGATCCGTTCTGGCCGCGCTGCTCGTTGTGGCTGCTCGGCGCGGGCTGGATCATGGGCCTCGTGGCCGCCGTCACCGGCACCATAGAGCTGCTGACAGTGGCCCGGATCCGTCATCGCCCGGCGGCGTGGAGCCACTTCGTGGCCGCGGTCATGCTGCTGTCGGTGGAGTTCATCAACTGGGCGATCCGCCTGCCCGATCCGGCGGGCGCCGTGCTTCCGCTCGGCATCTATCTGTCCCTGCTCGGCGTGGGTCTGGTCGGAATGGCGGGCTGGCTGGGCGGCAATCTGGTGTTCCGCGATCAGGTCGGCATCCACGACGACGACAGCGACGCGTTCTGAGGGACGGGAACAGGGGAACATGCGCGCCTTCCCTTATCCCACCCGCGCCAGCAGCACCGGCTTGGCTAGCACGGTCCAAAGCACGAGCGGCACGAGCAGCGCCGGCACGAGAACCAGCCAGCGCAGGCGGTGCAGCGTGCGCCTTCCGGGATGCCGGCCAAGCAGCGTCAGCAGGCGCCCGCAATAGACGTGGAAGGCGCTCATCGCGCCGACCAGTGTGAGCTTCAGTATCAGCCAGTCACCGAGCAGATCGCTGAACGCCACCAGCGCCGTGCCGGTGAGGATGGCCAGCACGGCCGCCGGCGAGGCAATGGCAATGTAGGTGAAGCGGCTCATCGTCCGCAGCCGGTGGAAGGCCGGGGGATCGGCGACGCCAGCGTGCGCCGCCAGCAGCGCGGGCAGGAAGAACAAGCCGGCACACCATAGGGTGAGCGCTGCTATGTGTGCCGCCATCAGCCAGGGCATCGCAGCTCCTCGGTCTGCCGCATCGAACCTTCGTTCGCCGCAGCAAGCCGCGTACCCGCACGGCTAGGGACAGAAGATGTTCTTCAGCGCGGCGATCAGCTTCTCGGCGTTCGGATCGGCGATGCGGTAATGCAGCGTCTGCGCCTCACGGCGGAATGCGACCAGCCCTTCGTCGCGCATGCGCGCCAGATGCTGCGACAGCGCCGACTGGCTCAGATCGACCTCGTCGAGCAGCGCGCCGACGGTCATCTCGCCGTGCTCGATCAGCAGGCACAGCACCAGCAGGCGCTGCTCGTTGCCTATCGTCTTCAGCAGCGCGGCCGCCTGCGCCGCGCCTTCCTGGCGAAACGCGCGGTCGCGCCGGTCGCTGTGGACGGCAGTCCGGAGGGCAAGGGAACGAGTCGACATCCGTACATTATCGCCAGCGTGCATCGCAACCGCCCGTACGTCGCTTTACTGCATTTCGATATCTATAGTTTAGCTTATTCTAAAATAAAGATATACTGTTCGCACAGCCGCCCCATCCGGGAGAAACGAACGATGACAGCGACCGCAAGCATCCAGGCGTTCTTCGACGAATCGACCAATACCGTCAGCTATCTGGTCATCGACCCGGCAACGCAGCAGGCAGCCGTCATCGATCCGGTGCTGGACTACGACCACAAGTCAGGCGCCTTCGGCACCCGCTCCGCCGATCGCATCATCGACGCGGCGCGTCAGGCCGGCGCCTCGATCACGCGCATCCTCGAGACGCACGCGCACGCCGACCATCTGAGCGGCGCGCCTCACATCAAGCGCATGACCGGGGCGCGGGTCGGCATCGGCGAGCACATCCGCGACGTGCAGACCATCTTCCGGCCGGTCTTCAACCTCGACGACGTCTCCGGCGACGGCAGCGAATTCGACGAGCTGTACCGCGACGGGCAGGTCTTTCAGCTCGGCACGCTAGACGTCGAAGTACTGCATACGCCAGGCCATACGCCGGCCTGCGTGTCTTACCGGATCGGCGACGACGTGTTCGTCGGCGACACGATGTTCATGCCCGACTACGGCACGGCGCGCGCCGATTTTCCCGGCGGCAGCGCGCAGAC